>NZ_JBALBZ010000165.1:0-34090 GCF_036919495.1 Nostoc sp. | reverse complement strand
GATATGGCTTTCGTAACTTTAGCAATTTTAGATTACGCAGTTTATTAAACTGGCATTTTAGTATTGATTCTCCATAAAACTAGCGGAAGAACCACCTTTTTTTATGTAAAAAACAAAATACTTTTAGCTGCAACTCCTAACCAAGGAGCTAATTGTTTGGCAATTGGCTCTAATTTTTGCCAAATTCCTTGACCTGCATTAAAGGTTTCGTTCGCTTCTTTGAGGACTTTACTAGCTTTTATCAAACTTGTTGCCGCAGTGTCTTTGTCTGGTTCTTTTTCTTTAACTGCGTCAGTTGCATAATCCAGATGTTTAAGTGCTTGTTTCTTTTGGTCTTCTGGTAAATCGGAATTACGAAATATGGATTCAATTTCTGCCATTAATTCCGCAACTTCAGGTAAGGTCAATTCTTTCTCAGCCTCACCCTGAGTATTTTGCTGATTTTGGGTCATGTCGCCAGCAGCTTGTCCAACTTGAACACCTGAAAATTGTCCGCCGCCAATGTTGAGGGACATTCCTCCAGGATTTTTGGGCTGTGAGTTGTTTTCTGACATTTTATTTGCTTGATAAAAACATAACTTTATTTAAGCTCTAATCCAGATTGAGCAGATAACTTTCCCGAATATTAAAAAAATTACGTATATAGTAAGCTAATTAATACACTTACGGATGGCAAGTAAATTCACTTATTCCTAGTTTCCACCTGTAGATACAGCTTCAACTTTTATATAAAGAGCTTCTCCAAGTTTCATTGCCTGGTAGAGTCAGGTAAGGAGAGATATATTCGTTTTTAGTTGTGAGACACAATACAAACCTGAACAATGAGAGAAGAACTAATAACGATAGCCAAATATGAACTTCCGTGAAGAGTTTAAACTGCTGCTACGCGCCCGCTACCCCTTAATTTATATTCCGACATACGAGGAAGAACGGGTAGAAGCAGCTATCCGGGAAGAAGCAACCAACCAGGGTAATCGCCCAGTATATACTTGGGATTTTGTCGATGGCTACCAGGGAAACCCCAATGATGTGGGGTTTGGGCGACGTAACCCGTTGCAAGCTTTAGAATTTATCGAAAAATTACCAGCTTCCGCACCTGCGGTATTGATTCTCCGAGATTATCATCGCTTTTTAGATGATGTAGCGATCGCTCGTAAACTCCGCAATCTGTCCCGACTTCTCAAATCGCAACCAAAAAATATTGTTTTACTGTCGCCACGCATCGCCATCCCTGACGATTTAACCGAAGTGTTGACAGTCGTCGAGTTTCCCTTACCCGCCGCCCCAGAAATTAAAACTGAGGTGGAACGCTTACTACAAAGTACTGGTAACTCCCTTTCGGGCAAAGTTTTAGATGACTTGGTACGCTCTTGTCAAGGGCTTTCGATGGAACGGATTCGCCGGGTTTTGGCAAAAGCGATCGCTACCCACGGTGAATTGCAACCAGAAGACGTGGATCTCGTTTTGGAAGAAAAGCGCCAAACTATCCGCCAAACCCAAATCTTGGACTTTTACCCCGCCACTGAGCAAATTTCTGATATTGGCGGACTAGATAACTTGAAAGACTGGCTGATTCGTCGGGGAGGTTCATTTACCGATAAGGCGCGACAATACGGATTACCGCACCCCCGTGGTTTAATGTTAGTGGGAATTCAGGGAACTGGTAAATCGTTAACGGCAAAAGCGATCGCTCATCACTGGCATTTACCCTTGTTACGTTTGGATGTGGGAAGGTTATTTGGTGGTTTGGTGGGTGAATCAGAATCTCGGACTCGGCAAATGATCCAAGTAGCTGAAGCCCTTGCTCCCTGTATTTTGTGGATTGATGAAATAGATAAAGCCTTTGCCGGACTTGGTAGCAAAGGTGATGCCGGAACAGCCAGCCGTGTGTTTGGTACTTTTATTAACTGGCTAGCTGAAAAAACCTCACCCGTTTTTGTCGTCGCCACTGCTAATGACATCCAAGCTTTACCCCCGGAAATGCTCCGTAAAGGGCGATTTGATGAAATTTTCTTTGTGGGATTACCCACCCAAGAAGAGAGAAAAGCAATTTATGACGTTCATTTATCCCGATTGCGCCCCCATAACTTAAAAAGTTATGACATCGAAAGGTTAGCTTATGAAACGCCCGATTTTTCTGGGGCAGAAATTGAGCAAACTTTAATTGAAGCGATGCACATTGGATTTAGCCAAAACCGCGACTTTGCTACTGATGACATTTTAGAAGCAGCCAGTCAGATCATCCCCTTAGCGCGAACAGCTGTAGAGCAAATTCAGCAACTCCAAGAATGGGCTGCTGCTGGGAGAGCGCGTTTAGCATCCAAACACAATCCTTTAAGCGAACGCCTCCGGCGCACTACGTGAACGCATTCAGCAGTAGCTACAATAATTGGTTAGTTAATAATTGCTAGTCAATAATCAACAGTTAATCATGAATTACTATTGACTATTGACCACTGGTGATCAGGTTTTAAATATGTTGTCTGGCTTCATAAAGTTTATACTTGGGTTTTTCTTAGCGATCGCTGTGCTAATAGGTGGTGGCGTTGCAATTGGACTCTATTTCATGAATCGCACCGGCATACCCCCTGCCAAACCCGTTTTTTCTAATGATAGTCCCTCGGTGAAAGCCCAAGCTCCCAAAGCAACTGAGCCTGGAGGAGCTAAACCCACTCCTAAACCTGGGACAAAGGCTGAATCGTCTCCAAGCCCAAACTCCACTCCCACAGAATCACCAAAGGCTACCCCATCACCAAAACCATTGCCATCGGGAGCTTACCGAGGGCGTGTTAGTTGGTCTGAAGGCTTGAGTTTGCGATCGCAACCAAATCAAGAAGCTGAAAAGATTGGTGGGGTTGCTTTTAATCAAAAAATTATTATCTTGGAAGAAAACCAAGATAAATCCTGGCAAAAGATTCGTTTGGAAGGTAGCCAACAAGAAGGTTGGGTAAAAGCAGGTAACACTCAAAAAGTTGATGAGAAACCAGAAGATACACAACAACCAGAGCGATAACAATAATTTACAACTTTTCCATAAATTTAATTGCTCTGAAACACTTGCAAGAGCAGATGCCCTCCCCCCTGTCTCTTCTGGTTAATTACTTGTAAAGAACCATACACAAAACCAACACAACACAGAGCAAGCCGTATAATTAGGTGTAGTCATAACTTGAAAAAAACAAGTGGAAACAGGGGTAGATAGCTATTTAACCAAGCTTGCCTCAGTCTACGAGGCATCCGAAAGCGTCAAGGTTGTCCCTAGCGTAGCTAATTTCAAATTCAAGAATTTGGAAAAGTTATCTAGTGGTGCGGCGATGCGTCTTTTATCCGTGGCACTGATTACGGGGCTTGTGAGTATCGCTGGACAAGCTTTAGCACTCCAGAAAATAGGAAGTAATGGCGCTGAAGTTTCTAGTAGCCAGAGGTGTTTAAAAAAGTTAGGCTACTTTAACGGCCCGGTGAGTGGCAAGTTTGCTAGCTTGACTCAGAATGCTGTGATCAAATTTCAGCAGGCCAATAGAATCGCTGCTGATGGTGTTGTGGGTGCTAGTACTCAAATAGCCTTGCAACGAGCATGTCAAAGTAGAACTTTTAGCAGGAATATCAGTGGTGGTCAATATCCTGTTCTCTCCCAAGGCAAAACTGGTGCAGCCGTCACAAGGTTACAACAGCGTTTGCGGCAGTTAGGCTATTTTAATACTGCTGCTACTGGGAATTTTGGCCCAATGACTAGAGATGCTGTTGCCCGATTCCAGCGAAATTATGGCATATCTGCTAACGGGATTGTGAATCAACAAACTTGGAACGCATTACTGGGTTCCTCTGCGGCTCCAGGCAGATCAAAGCTCTCTACTCAACAAGTGAAAGAATTACAAGTGCGTTTGCGGCAGCTAGGTTATTTTAATATTGCTGCCACTGGGAATATTGGTCCAATGACTAGAGATGCTGTCACCCGATTTCAGCGAGATTATCGCCTACCTGTTAATGGCATCGCCAATGCCCAAGTCTTGGAGTCAGTGCGTAGAGCCTCAACACCTGGATATGCTGCTCAACAAACAAGCAGAAGTTATCTGACTGTAGACGATCAAGGAGATAATATCAATTATACTTACAATAACGGTTATGTATATGGTGATACTAATGACTATGTAGCACCTCAGACTAATCGCTATGCATTACCTCCTACCAATGCCTACGTTGTACCTGTGAGTAATGGCAACACATTAGTTGCTAATAATCCTTACAGAGTAATAGTGCCAATTTCCAATAATGATACTCTGAGTAAAGTGCAACAATATATACCCGATGCTGTCACGGAACAATCCCATCTAGGGGATTATGTGAATGCTGGGGCATTTAGCGATCGCGCCCAAGCAGAAACACTAACGAAAAAGCTTCGCTCATTAGGTCTTGATGCACGGGTAAAATACAATTAAATAATTCGTAATACTCGTCAAAGGCGAGAAGCAAGCTACATAATTCGTAATTCGTAATTAAATTGACAAACTCAATTGGGAACCTTCTTGAGTTTTATTCACTTCAATCCTGGCTTGGAAAGCTTCTTTGAGGTGGGGCATGTGAGTGACAGTGAGGATGCAGGCGAAATCGGAAGCGATCGCATTAATCGCTGCAATCAAGCGATCGCATCCTTCAGCGTCCTGTGTACCAAAACCTTCATCTATAATCAACAATTGCAACGCCGCCCCCGCCCGTTGCGCTAATAATTTCGCCAGCGCTAAACGGATGGCAAAATTAATTCTAAAGGCTTCTCCACCAGAGTAAGTTTCATAAGCTCGTGTTCCTCTAGAATCGGCGATTAAAATATCTAAGGTGTCTATCAGCTTGGCATTTTTCTTAGTTGATTTAGCACTGCGTCCAGCTTTTTGAGTAATAAACTGTACATGAAACTGATTTCCACTCAGCCGTGAAAGTAGTTGATTTGTCTCAGCTTCCAGTTGCGGTAACACATTCTCAATCATCAGTGCTTGGATACCATTTTTACCAAAAGCTTGCGCTAATTCCTGATAAACACGACATTCCTGCTTGCAAGATTGTAATTGCTGCTGCTGTTGTTCATACTGAATTCGCAGCGTTTCTAATTGATGCGCCAACTGCTCTAAACGCCCTAATTTGGCAATTTGCTCATCGAGTTGCCGTCTGCGGATTGCTAACTGCTGCTCTAAAGCTTGAATTTGGGCAGATGGGTTAGCTGTTGCTTGTAATTGCTGGATAATGCTTTCGATTTGCCCGCCAAGTTTTTGCCGTTCCGTTACTCTGGCGCTTCTGGAATCCTCTAACTCTTGCAATCTCGTCTGGAGTTGCGGATACTGCTGCTGGGCTGACAGCAGTTGTTGATACCGCAAATGCCAAGATTGAGCTTGGCGGACAGCCATACGCAGATTGTTGTGCTGCTCGGAACTGTAACCAATTTCGGTAATGTGACGCTCAAGAGCCGCAATTTGTTTAGCACATTCAGAATCAATCTGATCCTGCTGGATTTTGGATTGTAATTGAGCAATTTGGGATTGTAATTCTGGTTTTCGGGCTAATAGTTGCGCTTGTCGCTTAGTAGCATCCTTAATCTGCCCTTGTTTAATTTCTGCCCATCGCCAACGCTCAACTTCGCTTCGGGCAAGGGAATGGTCTTGTTCATTATAATTAACTTGTTGCAGATATTGGTCTAGCTGCCGGAGTTCGGTTTGTTTATCGGGAGCGTAATCACCAGCTTGGAGCGATCGCTCTAAATGTTGTTTTTCGGCAGCAATTTGCTGTAACTGTTGTTGAACATCAGTTGTAGCTTCTAACTGGGCTGCTAACTGTCCCCGTTGTTCGCGTAAACCATCGTAGCCCGCCAATTGTTGGGATATTTCCCGATATTCCTGCCTAAGTACCTGAATTTCTCTGTCTGACACCGCCATTTGTTCTCGCACTACCCAAAACTGCCCTTGGGTATCCTCTAACTCAGCCTGGGTTTTTTCCACCACCCGACTCCAGTGATGTTCATCCAGTGGACGTTCGCATAATGGACAAAGTGCTTCAGGATTTTGGAGCATTTGCAATTTTTGCTCTAATTCTCCCAGCAGTTTTTCATAGTCGCGTTGATGGGCTTGCAGACGTTCGATAAAGTGCCGCCTTTCTTGCCCTTTTTCTTGGACTCGTTGTAGATAAACCCGCTTTTTCTCCAGTTCCTCAATTTGGATTGCTACATCCATCACCGCTTGTTGCAGTTGCGGTTGGCGACGGTGCTGGCGTTGCAATTGGTTCTCAGTACTTTGGAGTTGTTCGAGTCGCGCTACTAAACCAGCATGAGTGCGATCGAGTTGGCTTTGTAAAGTTGCTCGTTGTTGCAACAAGGGAGTAACTTGCATTTGCAATTGATCTAAACGAGCAACATGGTGACGGGCTGCGGTTAGTTGTGATAAAGCAGCTTCGACTTCACCTGATTTAGTCAGAGTTTGCTGAATATCTTGCTCTTGTTGCTGCAAAGCTTCGATTTGGGCTTGGGCTTGTTGTAGTTGCCGTTCGATTTCGTGAATTTGTTTGGTAAGCTGTTGTTGCTTTTGTTGGCGAGTCTGCCCAGCGCGGGTATATTCTTCAAATTTCGCAGCAAAAGCTTCTTCTTGAGATTGGAGACTTTGATATTGGGCGTATCCAGCTTTAATTTCAGCTTCTTGGTGTAACATTTTTTCTAAATCTGATAGCTGAGAGCCAATAGCTGATTGTTCTTGTTGGAGGCGATCGCAATCTTGGCTAAGATTTTGGTATTGTTGCTTTACAAAACTGAGTTGTTGTTCCCAATTTTGGCGCTGGTGCTGGACAACTTGCAAACTTTGTAATTGAATATTATCAAAAGCTTGTACCTGTTGTAGTTGGTTGAGTTCGGCTTCTAACTCAACTCTTTGCGCTTCGGTTGTCTCGCGTTGTTGCAACTGAATTTTAATCGACTCCAAAGAACGCTCTAACTCTACTGCCCTTGCTTTAAACTGACGAGAAGATTCCTTTGCCCGTTCTTCCAAATCATCATACTGATTGAGTTTCAACAACTCCGCTAAAATTTCTTTGCGTTCCGTGGGGCGTTTGAGCATGAACTCATCTGCACGGCCTTGCCGTAAGTAAGCAGAATTAATAAATGTATCGTAATCGAGCTTGATGTGTTCTAAAATCAAATCCTGTGTTGCTCTTACCCCTTTGCCAGTGAGTGAGCGAAACCCAGATGGTATTTCTATTTGAAATTCAAGAACGCTAGTACCTCCCCGAATTCGGGTACGAATCACCCGATATTTTTGCTGGTTGCTTTGGAAAGTAAAATCAACTCGAACTTCTTTCGCCCCAGAATAGATCACATCATCTTCAGCAGTGGCGCGGCTTTCACCCCAAATTGCCCAAGTGATTGCTTCCAAAAGTGAAGATTTACCCGCACCATTGGAACCCGAAATACAAGCCGTATGCAAACCACGAAAATCTAAAGTTGCATCACGGTAACTAAGAAAGTTTTTGAGGATAAGTTGTACTGGGATCATTCAGGCTATAGCGCCACATCTACTTTTAATAATTAACAGTACAGATGCACTGTTTGTTAGTTTAGCTATCTAGATATCAGGTTTCTAGTCTTGAAGACATCAATTTTACAAAATTTAACAATAGGTTAAGTCAATTTTTCTTGTTGCATGAAGAAGTTTTGCTGTCTTCGGAGAAAAATGAAACTCATCTGGAGGCTTTTAGTTTTTTCTTTCTGTTGTCTGAGAAGAAAACATTCTTATTTGATTTGTGAGAATTGAAAGTTACAGATCCCTGACTTTTCAAAGAAGTCGGGGATTTTGTCTCTTAGGAATTATTTAGGATTGCTAGAGTCGCCAAGAGAGAATTTGCCATTGGCTAATTGCGTAGGCGTAGCCCGTCTTAGACATCGCCATCACTTGACCTTGACCGAGGTATCAACAGGTCAATATATGTACCGAGAGCAAATTTGGTTAAATCTAGAAATGGAGGGCGACTCTTCTCGTCAATAACTGCAAGTGTGAGAGAACCGTCAAGATAACAGCATTGATATTGATGCGATCGTGCAAGAGGTACGCGAAAAGATAAAACCCCTCATTCAAAAACGTTGCGGCACAATGCGGGTGCTGGATATGAGTCAACCCATTGGGTTAAATGACATCTATACCAGCGTTAATATTTTGGATAAAATCACTGGACAGCGGCGGTTAGGCATTGATGAATTATTACAACAGTGTAAAAGCCAGGATTTTGACCTCTTTGGACTCAACAGAATTACTGAAGAACGATTGCCAGGACTGGAAGCGGTTGAGAAATATTCCAAGCTAATGATTTTGGGTAAACCAGGTGCAGGTAAAACCACATTTTTGAAATATTTAGCGATTCAGTGTATTGAAGGTGAATTTCAGATAGTAATGAACATAAATTTAAGAGAGAAGAATATTTGACACCATGTTACAAAATACCGATCAACTCCCCTTAACATTTGAGCAAATTCTTACCCTAGTGAAACAACTGTCTGATTCCGAAAAATTGTTACTTAGCAAAGAGCTAGAAAAATAAACTTTGAATAAAAAGTTAACACAGTTACTAGAAATATTTCAAACCGATGAATTATCTCCAGAGGAAATTACAGAGGAAGTAGAAATCGTCCATTCTCAAATTTATGCCAAAAAACAAAACAATCAAGATAATCATTGAGACTAATCTTTGGATTAGCTTTCTAATTGGTAAGAATTAAAACAACCACAAAACATTTTAATTGAAGAAACAATTCAAGTGGTAGTTTCTGAAGAGATATTAGAAGAAACTATGTTGGTTACTAAACGTATTAAGTTACAAAATATTTTCCGCCTAACAAAGTCAATGAATTAATTCAAATTTTGCGGACTATTGGTTTATTTATAAATATAATATCCGAAGTTGATCTTTGTCGGGATGCAAAAGATAATTATCTTTTAGCAGTAGCAAAAGTGAATTCAGTTTTGGATGATAACTTTGATTCATCTGAGGATCTTGTTGATTTATATGCTTGCTCGACATTTTCGCAACCATGAGGCTTACCAATCCTTTGAGCTATTATTATCTCAAGAGCAATTTGGAGAATAGTTATAAAACCACGCGATCGCTCTTGTCGATTCCCATCACTGACGCAAAAGCGATCGCAAGTATTTTTACTTTATATCTATAAAAATCTGGAAGACCGTTCTTATGGGTTCCTATCAATGATAATTTTAAGCATTGGGAACCCCTAAAAATCAAAGTTTATGAACGCAGCCGACGATAAAACGATTGTTCGTGAGTATTTCAATTCCACAGGGTTTGACCGTTGGAAGCGAATCTATGGCGATGGCGAAGTCAACAAAGTCCAACTAGACATCCGTAATGGACACCAGCAAACCGTGGATACAGTTCTCGGTTGGCTGAAGGCTGATAAGAATTTACCAGAGCTATCAATCTGTGATGCTGGGTGTGGTGTCGGTAGTCTTAGCATCCCCCTAGCGGTAGATGGTGCTAAAGTCTATGCCACCGATATTTCTGAAAAAATGGTGGAAGAAGGCAAGGATAGAGCCAAGCTAACTTTGGGAAATGCCGAAAATCCCACTTTTGCTGTGCAGGATTTGGAATCGTTGAGTGGTAGTTACGATACCGTTATTTGCTTGGATGTTCTCATCCACTACCCCCAAGAAAAAGCGGATGAGATGATTTCTCACCTCTGTTCTTTGGCACAGTCACGGATAATTCTCAGTTTTGCACCGAAGACCTGCGCCCTAAGTATACTCAAGAAAATTGGCAGTTTCTTTCCCGGGCCAAGTAAAGCAACTCGTGCATATTTGCATCGTGAGGCTGATGTGGTGAAAATCTTGGAAAGTAATGGCTTTTCATTGCAACGAAAGGCGATGACGAAGACTCGCTTCTATTTTTCTCGCTTACTTGAAGCTACACGCAACTAAGTTTAGAATCGCAGCAAGATAAATATTATATCACTGCTGCGATTTGAAAATCTCAAGCTTTAACACTGGTAAGTATTATAATTGGCGCTAAATTTTGCTTTTGATCTCGATGATTGCTCTAATTGGGAGCATGAACAATTAATTATTATAGCGATCGCATCAGGGCGGCCGCATCATGTCAATAAGTAAGGTCTATTATCAATAGAGTTAAAAGTAATGTCATTAACTCTTGCTTATTGCGAAAAGATTAGGCGATCGCTTTGGGGCTTAAAAAATAATTAAACGCGAAATCCTGATTTTTTCGTTGGTTCTTAACCTTCGTTGTGATCAAGAGTAATTTAGATGCGTTTGCCCTGGCGATCGCATACCCTTACTTAAATAATAAAGGCAAAATTTATACTGCTGTTGTTTACATTTAATCCGATCGCTTTCCTTCGTGACAAATAAACAGATGGGAGAACCTTAAGCCCTTAGATGGTATCGAGAAAAGACTGAAGAAGATAGAAGAAGCGCTGACAAACTTATCGTCAGGAATAGATTGATATATTGGAACCTTTGCGAAAGTAAGGTTAAAATCGCTAGCAAAGCGTAAATCTAAAGTGGAACTATGAAAACTGCTGAAAAATTGGCCGCAGCTTGGTTACTGACAATGGGATTCATGTTTGTAACTCTATCAGCAGCAGAGGTATTTAATAAAACGACTATGGAAAAATCAATCACGCAACCCTTAGCTTGGGATGGTTCGATTGAGTTCTCAGAAACAAATACCCCTGTAATTGATGATATTACTGTAGAACGTCTAATTTTTGGCATTCCTAGCCTAACACTGGGCACATGGTTAGCATTGGGATTATACCGCCAAAGCCGACAGGAGAAAAAGGCGCTTAATCAACAAGTTAGCGATCGCTTGCAATCAATTTTTTATGAGATGCTACAAAAAAATCATGGGCGCATAACTGTTTTAGGCTTTGCAATGCAGTCACAACTACCCGCAGCCCATGCTAGGCAATATTTAGATGAAAAAGCTAAAGACTTCAATGCAAACTTTAAGGTGAACGAAGAAGGGGCCGTATCATATCATTTTGATGTTTAATTGTCATTAGTCATTTGTTATTAACTAATGGCCCATGACTAATGACTAATAATTAACTTACGGCTAGGTCTAATGACGCAGATTTTTTTGAGCAAAGTTATGAATTATGAGTTGTTCACTTATAATTCATAGCTCCTCATTCTCAGGCGTACCAAAAAATTATGCAAAGCCGCATTCGCTGAAGGTACTTCAGGTAATGGGCTGCATTCATATACCTCCTGCAACTTATTACGCAGACGTTCATATTCTATTTGATGAAAAGCTACATTAATATCTGATAAAACAGACTTTTCTGTACCTGCTAACTTTTGGGCAATTAAATCAGGAATATATGGTAAATTAAACACCTCATTCAGCTTAATTAAATTAGCTTCAAATATCCCTGTTTGCATCATATAAATTCCCGTTAATAGAACCCGATAAACATAAAGTAATGGCTTGATTCTATAGGTCTGTTTTTTATTAAAAAGTTTCCATTGTGTTGCAGCAAAACCAAAATAGTGATAATTATGGTGGCGGGTAAAGCAATTTTTAGCAATAAATTTTAATTCTTCATGTTCGGATGAAGTGGTTAATATTAAAGGTGAATACAGTTGTTATAATACGTAACCGTTCTTTTTAAGTAGCATCAAAAAGAATTTTTTGACATCATGAGTTACTAAATCAATTTCTAAAGATTCCCGAACTTCTGAAAATTCAATAGTTTCATTCCCAGTCTCTAATCCCACCAGTTCTCTAACTGGTAAAATATGCACACCACGCAAGTCATAATCAGAATCAGGTGATGGGAAACCATATAAGTGAGAACCACTGATAATTGCGAATAAAAGCGGGTAAGGCTGTTGCCGAATAATTGTGTTAAGTGAAGGTGGAATATTCATAATATACAGTTTACTTGCTTACCTCCGTGTGCCTGTTTCTTTAGAGCATCTTGTTTTTTAAGCCTTCGCCAAAATTAAACGTAAAACGCCACCCTTGAGATTGACGCTTACACCCAACAAATTTGGGCTTTATCTTCTTAAGTTGATACCAATGCAATGCCGTGCGCTTGCATCGTTGTGCCCCTTGAGAAAAATCACACATCGCGCTAGTCTTCATTGACGTAACTGCACAATGTAACATTAAGCGATGACAAATCAACTCTCTGTGAAAATTCCCTCTTGCACTTGGAGCCGTCCCATAGGCTTAGGCTGGGACAAACCTTATACCGTCCGCTATGCAAGTAATATTGATGATGGCCCTTGGCATGGTATGCCTTTGGGGGGCTTTGGTGCGGGTTGCATCGGTCGTTCTTCACGGGGAGATTTTAATCTGTGGCACATCGATGGCGGTGAACATACCTTCAAAAACGTTCCCGCTTGTCAATTTAGTGTGTTTGAGTCCAATAGCACATCTTCCCAAGCCTACGCTTTATCTACACAAGCGCCCGATGATGGTACTCTCAAAGCTTGGCAATGGTATCCGACAACTTCCGCCACAGAGGGGACAGGTAATTATCATGCGCTATACCCACGTAGCTGGTTTGTGTATGAAAATGTATTTCAAGCACAGTTGACTTGTGAACAATTTTCCCCAGTCTGGGCAGGTAATTACCAAGAAACTAGCTATCCTGTGGCAATATTCCTCTGGAATGCCCACAACCCTACAGATGCAACCATTACTCTCAGCATTATGCTCACTTGGCAAAATATGGTGGGCTGGTTTACAAACGCTCTAAAATCTCCCGAAGTGCGGGTGCGCGATGATGGTAGTCCGGTTTATGAATACCAACCACGCTGGGGCGAAAGTCAAGGAAATTATAATCAAATAGTTGAAAATACACAACAGTTTGGCTGTGTTTTAGGTCGGGTTGGTAGTGATGCTTTGCAAGAAGGTGACGGAACTTGGTGTATTGCGACGCTGAAGCATCCCCAAGTGGAAGTATTTCACCACACCCGATGGAATCCGGAAGGAACGGGTAATGAGGTGTGGCAAAGCTTTGCTAAAGATGGTTCTTTGCCTAATTATCTAGATACAACAGCAACAGAGAATATACAGTTAGGGGCTGCGATGGCACTCCGTTTCACCCTCCAACCAGGCGAAACTCTCGAAATCCCCTTTGTCCTAGCTTGGGATTTACCGCTCACAGAATTTGCCGCCGGGGTTAATTATTACCGCAGATATACAGACTTTTTTGGTAAAAGTGGAAACAACGCCTGGGCGATCGCATCCACTGCGTTACAAGAATACCAAACTTGGCGATCGCAAGTTCAAGCTTGGCAAAAACCGATTCTTGACCGCGAAGATTTACCCAACTGGTTTAAAATGGCTCTATTTAATGAGCTTTATGACCTCACTAGCGGCGGTACTCTCTGGAGTGCAGCATCAGAACTTGACCCCATCGGTCAGTTTGCGGTGCTGGAATGCTTAGATTACCGTTGGTATGAAAGTCTAGATGTGCGATTATACGGCTCTTTTGCCCTACTGATGCTATTTCCAGAACTAGAAAAGTCGGTAATGAGGGCATTTGCGCGGGCGATTCCTCAAGGTGATGATACACCCCGGATAATTGGCTATTACATGACAATTAAGGCAGAAAGCCCGATCGCAGTTCGCAAAGTTGCAGGTGCAACACCCCACGATTTAGGCGCACCCAATGAACACGTTTGGGAGAAAACCAACTACACCAGCTATCAAGACTGCAATTTGTGGAAAGATTTGGGTAGTGATTTTGTTTTGCAAGTATACCGTGATTTTTTGCTCACGGGTGCTGACGATGTAGAATTTTTAGCAGATTGCTGGGATGCGATCGTTCAAACCCTTGACTATCTAAAAACTTTTGACATTGATGGCGATGGGATTCCCGAAAATTCTGGTGCGCCTGACCAAACCTTTGATGATTGGCGGTTGCAGGGTGTCAGCGCTTATTGTGGTGGGTTATGGTTAGTGGCGCTAGAGGCTGCGATCGCAATTAGCGATATCTTATTAACTCACAAACTTGGTGACCTTGGCGGCTTGGCGGTTCAAAAATCCACTTATGAAACTTGGTTACAACAATCTCTTCCTATTTACCAAGAAAAACTCTGGAATGGCCAATATTACAAACTTGATAGTAAAAGTGGTTCTGATGTGGTAATGGCAGATCAATTGTGCGGACAATTTTATGCTCGTCTGCTGGACTTACCAGATATTGTACCGAGCGATCGCGCTCTTTCTGCCCTAAAAACTGTTTATGATGCGTGCTTTTTGAAATTCTGCAATGGTGAGTTTGGTGCTGCTAATGGTGTTCGTCCTGATGGTTCACCAGAAAACCCCAAAGCTACTCATCCCCTAGAAGTCTGGACAGGGATAAACTTTGGGCTGGCGGCTTTTCTTGTACAGATGGGAATGAAAGATGAAGGGTTTAGATTGACGCAAGCTGTGGTGCAGCAAATTTATGACAATGGTCTGCAATTTCGCACCCCTGAAGCTATCACCGCAGCTGGTACTTTCCGCGCTAGCACTTACTTACGGGCAATGGCAATTTGGGGTATTTACTTAGTTATTAATTGAAGCAAGAAACGTAGAGACACACAGCTATCATGCGTGTCAACTTAAGGTGAAAGCCAATCTAGAACAAGTTTTTATCGCAATACGCTTGGGTTAAGCATTTTCTCATTCTCTCTGTGTACTCTGCGCCTCTGCGGTTAGTAAAAAAAATTGGCTTTGACAAAAAGTTTTAACCTTAACTCAAGCGTATTAGTCTTTATTTAAGAAAGCAGAGTCTAGATTTATAATTGTATTTTCCAAGTATTTCCGGAAGCGAAGGAAAATTTCAGTAATGGTAAGAGGTGAAGCATTGAGAATTCAAGATTACTTTATGCCGACTATATCTTTGTTTTAGACCGAGGTATTCTTCTTGAGCAAGGCACTGATCGCAAACTTATAAAAATTGGTAGTTTTTACTAGCATTTAGCCCAGCTGCTACAGCATCCGTAATCTCAATTTTATAAAACTTTTAAAAATTAAGACGCATATAGAACTCCGATTTTATTTTTGAAATCCACATAGGGTGTGTTAGCGATCGCGTAACATACCAAAATCTTATAATGGTACGTTATGCTCCGTTAACACACTTTACAAGACTATTTATTCTCAAAAATAATTTACATACTATAAAAGTTACTGCTGAATAAACTTAATAATATTATGTGTTAGCTAAATTTATATTTATCACTAATATTTTTAATATTACACCTACTTAATTTGCTAGATATTTTTTAGTAAAAGCATCTTTCTATAAGTTTTTATTTTATTCAATTAATAACAATTAAAAATACCTATTTATCATTATTGACTGATAATAATTAAATAATTCATGCTCAATTTATAGTAATTTTATTTAAATAGACTAAAGCTGTATTTGTTATAAATCAGTAAACATCAGGATAAATTCCTTCTGCCCTCTGGCTTTCTTTGATAATAAATATAATTATCTAATTGAACTTATTAAAAAATATGTTCAATGCTATGGTTAGGAAGGTTTTTTATTATTTAAATTTTACTATTTTTAGAAGTTGTTTTACATGATAGTTAATGGTAGTATTTTCTAGTGACTCGACAATAATAAATGCTTTAAATCGAGATTGTATGGGGGGTCACACCCCTCATGAATTAGCAAAGGAGGACAAAATTAAAAGTTGCACAAGACGCAAGTACGTATCTAAATACATTCAGTAAATTTAGCTTAAAATCTACTAAATTAGTAGATGACATTAACGACAAAAAATAGTATAAATACGAATGGCATTGTTAAAGCTCAAAGATAAATAAATATTCCCCACTACTCAAAAAAATATGGAAACTTGCCGGAAAATGCTTAATTAAGCAGTAGTAAGAAATACAGGCGTTTTAACAGAGAAAGTTTATTGAACTAGGAGTTGAGAAAGTTTCAGGGAACAAAACTACATCTACTAAGAGTTACGCCGAGACTTTTGTCCTACCAGTCAGATGAGAAGACAAAAGATAAATTTTTACCTTTCACTGACTAACAAGCTATAAGCACAGTTTCCTCAATTCATCGGAGGGAATCTGGATAGTTAGGAATGAGCAGCCAACAAACTTGATTAAAAACAATCAAATTTTTAATCAAACGTTAGTTAATGAAAAAAATCATCAGGTCAAATGCAGTCGAAACCTCAAGCCAAGGGGACAGTTCAGGAATGAATCTATATAATTTGTATCCTTACTACGAGCTAGCTCTTACCAAAACTAGTTTACTAAGGGAGTTATCAGCCAAAATTATTAAAACTCTGCTCAATAGTGCCAAGGTAAAGCTTAGACAGCAGAGAAGTTTCAGCCTGTATCTTTACCATTCAAAGCTACGAGAGCCAATCAGAGTTTAGGAAAATTATGTAGGCGTCTGTTGATTGATATATTTTTATCCTTCGTCAACATCCAACACCGCCAAATTGCTGATAATTACCTGAAAGCGATTCAACAGCTACAAAAAGGTTAGTGCAGTTTGTAACCCTCAATTGAAACACTAACAATCGCAGAAATTTAACTAGTTTACTTCATTCAAGATAACTAAACACTATGATGAATCAAGACATTGGTGGTATTAGTAGTAACTTAGATACAACAGTCAAGGCTCAACAATTTGACAAAGTAGTTGAAGCAATTATTGCTGGAAAGTACTCCTGGGCATGTGTTTTAATGCTACGGTTTGCTGGGTATAATCCTCTCCATTACATTCCGTACCGTACCTACAATCGCTTGCTAAAAGAGAATTCTCAAACCAATAGAACGAAACAACAGCAAAGTGAAAATCTAAAAATGCTGAAAGATTCAAGACCTGCTTATCTTGAGGTAGTTGGAAAGCAAAAACCAGAAGGCAGCCAAGATATTTCCTTGAAACGCTGTGGAGTGAATTAAAAACAATTTGGAATCCACAGATTCTGCCTTAGAGTTGATTGAGTGTCTGAGAGCCTACTATGCTAATTTAAAATTTTTAGCATGGTAGGTTTTCTATAGCAGTGATTAATTTAATATTTTTTTGCAGAAATGTGCCAAAATGGCAAATATATACTGAGGATATTGGTAAACTAATAACAAGTACAACTTAAAACAAAACAGAGGTGATTGGCGGCAAACAGGTTAATTTTAATAAATAAAATCAATGATTAGTTCTGACTATGAAATCAATCAAACTTATTACAAAAGTAGTCAGCATTTCATGGAGTAAATAACTCCTATACCAAGACCAACGATACAACCGTTGCTACTGGTGGTTCTTTTTCTGAGGAAGTCTCAGCAAAGATAATTTGGGGAGGTGGATTCCCCCAATCCAAATTTTACACAGCTTTCATCGACTGCAGACGATGGGAGTAATGCTAATAAAACTTTCTATCCTGTGGTTGGTGTTGCTTTAGTTAAATAAAGCAAACGCTTAACACCAATAACAGGAACGGAAACAGAAAAGTTACAGTAAAATCGTTGTCGTGGCTGGTAAAACTAGTAGGTCTATACGCTTCTCTTTCGACTATTGTAATCCTAGTCCTCCCAACCTGGATTATCTCTGCTTTCTAAATTTTCAATTTATATAATAACTACTGGAAGTTCAAAACTTGAATAGCTTCCAGTTTTTTATGTCTCAATAAAAATAGGGTGAGCAATTTGCCCACCCTATTTTTTGTAGAGAATGGTTAATCCAAAAATAAATTAAACCTTGGCTAATTCTGGGGTAGGACGCTTGCTGTTGCGAATTGATGTAATAGCCTCAGCATAATCGTTAGCGTTAAATACAGCTGAACCAGCGACAATTGCATTAGCTCCCGCTTCTAAAACTTGCCAGGTATTATTTGCCTTGAGTCCTCCATCTACTTCAATCCAAGGGTCAAGACCGCGTTCGTCACACATTTGACGCAGTTTGCGGATTTTTGGTAATACACCAGGGATAAAGCTTTGACCACCAAAACCAGGGTTGACGCTCATAATTAGTACTAAATCGCACAAATCTAGAACGTATTCAATTAGCTCTAGAGGGCTACCAGGATTAAGTACAACTCCAGCTTTCTTACCAAGCTCTTTAATTTGCCCCAAGGTGCGGTGCAGGTGTGGGGAAGCATTATGCTCGCAGTGTACAGAGATAATATCAGCACCTGCTTTAGCAAATCCTTCTACATATTTTTCTGGCTCCACAATCATCAAGTGGACATCTAGTGGCTTGGTCGTAACCGGACGAATCGCCTCCACAATCAGAGGGCCTATTGTAATATTAGGTACAAAACGACCGTCCATGACATCAACATGAATCCAATCCGCTCCAGCCGCATCTACGGCGCGAATTTCATCACCCAGACGACTAAAATCGGCTGATAGGATAGATGGAGAAATGACAATGGGTTTTTGAGATAGGTTTTGGGTCATGGCTAGTGGGTTTTTAAGCGTCCTCGTCTGTAAGCATTGTAACAAAACATTGAGCAAGACTCATAACTTTGATCCCGGCTTTTTTGGGAGTGGGGAAGATGAGGGAGATGAGGAAGAATAATAACTCCTAACTCCTTACTCCTAACTCTTGACTAATAACAAATGACAAATGACTAATAACAAATGACTAAAAAACTAACCTGGATAATTTGGGGATTAAGTGCTTCTTGTCTGAGTGCGCCGGTAATTGCTTCGGCTTTAGAATCTGCTCTAGGAACTAATGGTATTGATGCTCTGAGGCTACACCAAGCTCCTTATAATTTAATTGGTCGCAAGATTGCTATTGGTCAGGTGGAAATTGGCCGGCCTGGAATGTTTGGGTGGGATAAGGCGGTGTCTAAAAATCGCGCCATTTCTTTAGCGGGAGTGTTCTTACGCAATGGACCAGCTAAATCAAATAGTGGTGTTGACCCCCACGCTTACAATGTCGCTGGGATGATGGTGAGTCAAGATAAAGCTTTGCCGGGAGTTGCTCCGGGAGCGCGACTGTATTCGTCTGCGGTGGGTTCCACTAAAACGATGGGTCAGCCAGAAGAGTGCTTATCAGCCCAGTACGTAGCCCTACAAAATGGTGGCGATGTCCGTGCCATTAACTTTAGCTTTGGTGAACCTTTGAGCCGCGATCCTAGACCAGAAGCTACTTTAGACGGCAATGCTTTACTAACTTTATGTGTTGACTGGTCTAGTCGCGTTCATGATGTTTTGTATGCGATCGCAGGCAATCAAGGTAAGGGCGGTATTCCTATTCCTACAGATAATTTTAACGGAATAAATGTGGCTTTTTCATCTCGCCGCGGGGGAGTTTTTAACAAAGTAGATGTGGCTAATTTGGCGGGTGCTAACCAAGGAGTGAGCGGAAGGCTAGCTGGAAAGGAATTTAATCTTGATGACCGTGGTGCTATCGGTTTAGTTGCTCCTGGGAATAATATTCCTTTGCTCAATCCAGATGGCAAAGCGAACAAGGTTACAGGTACTAGTTTTGCAGCGCCTCAAGTTACGGCTAGTGTTGCTCTGTTGCAAGAATTTGCTGACCGACAGATACGCACAAAACAACCACATTGGAGCATTGATGCTCGCCATCATCAAGTAATGAAAGCTGTATTGCTGAATTCAGCAGACAAAATCCAAGATAGCGGTGATGGCTTGCTGTTGGGAATGAGCCGGACGCTAATTGATAAACAAAATAAAAACTGGCTAGATTCTGATGCTTATAAAGATCCAAAAATTCCCTTGGATGCCCAAATGGGAGCGGGTCATTTAAATGTATTTCGCGCTTATCAGCAATTTAGTAGTGGTCAATGGCAGCCATCAACAACTGTACCTGCCATTGGTTGGGATTATCGCACAGTCAATGCTGGAACTTCTGTTGACTATATATTAGCAAAACCGTTAAAGCAGGGAAGTTTTGTTGCTGTTACTTTAAGTTGGGATCGATTAGTAGAACTCATCGATAAAAATAAAAACCAGCAATATGATGTAGGCGAAAATTTCCGCGATCGCGGTTTGAATAATCTCGATTTATACTTAGTAAAAGCTAATGCTCAAAATTCAGATGCTGGTGCTGTTTGCTCCTCAATCAGCCAAATCGATAGTGTAGAACATATTTTCTGCCCCGTTGCTGCTGCTGGCAATTACAAAATCCGCGTCCAGTTTCGTCAAAAATTAAATGAAGTGACTCAACCCTATGGTTTAGCTTGGTGGAGTGTACCTATCAATTAAATCAGTGAACAGTGACAGGGCTATTTCATTCTCATCTAGCCCGCCTCAGAACTTTAGTACTGGGCGGTTTTTGTCTAAAACGAAATAGCCCTGGAACAGTGAACAGTTATCACAATAACTCTCTCGGTGATTTGACCCCGCCCTGTTACCTACCACTTCTTAGAAGTGGGGGACTCTGACGAATCAGATAAATAGATCATGCAACTGACAATTGGACTTTGGACAAAAAGAAAATTGTTAGCGAGTGTTACTCGCTAACAAAAAACTACGCATCATAAATTACCCCAGTTATTTTTTAAATTGAGTGAAACGCCCAAAGTCTAAGAAAATTTACGCCGCTTTTTGTTTATCAGGTGTTGATTTTGACTGTTTCTTGACAACACGATGCCTAGATTTTTTGTTAGCGATTAATTTACGCGAATACTTCTTTTTGTCCAAAGTTCAATGATAACTGATAACTGATAACTGTTGAAATAGGCTAGCACATCTGTGTGTCCCTACAAAAGTTTGGTATTTCGTGTACTAAAAAGCGTGATTTTATCTCTAAAAACCAAGAGCGCTGGTTATTTTGTGATTAAGTAGTCTACAATACTTTTATAGATATAATAGGAAAATTCCTAAGAATCGAGATTTTTATAATTTGTCTGCATCGCCGCCTCAATTAGGATTTAGCAACTCTAATAAGTTGTGTTTAATTCCTCTGAGCTGATAACTTGCTGTTACAGAAACTGTAACAGTGCCATTTTTCTATTGGAGCAAATGCAATAGTTAATCATTGACACAGTGTCTGCGTCACCCATGATCACAGTTCGGGAATCTTTCGCAAGTGAGGTGGTAAAATGAATCCGCAGAAATATAGTAGTATGAGAGAAAAATTCATGCAAAGACGTTACGGTGTTAGCCTGGGCAGACGCTATGCTATGGCAGCCGCAAGTGTTGTTCTATGCAGTGTATTAGGGTATTCTCAAGTCGATAGTAATAAAAGTGTCCTTGCCCAATCTGGTTTACCTCAACCAGAAACTCCATTGCAAAAAAAAACACTCAAGACTGATACCAAACTTGTTGAGTCTAGCAATAAGTTTGGCTTCAAACTGTTTTCAGAAGTTCTGAAAAAGGATCGGGATCAGAAGAATGTTTTTATCTCACCTTCGAGTGTTGCGATCGCTTTAGCTATGACCTACAACGGCGCTAGCGGCACGACTCAACTAGCGATCGCAAAAACCCTGGAATTACAAGGGCTGAATCTAGCAGAAATCAACTCTTCTTACGCGGCGGCATTAAAGCAGCTTTTAGACAATTCTGATCAGAAAGTACAACTGAATATTGCTAACTCACTTTGGGCAAATCAAAATTTTAGCTTTCAGCCAGACTTTCTCCAAAGAATACAGTATTTCTATAAAGCTAAGGTCAGCAATGTAAATTTTCAAGATCCTGCAACGCCTAGTATTATCAATAACTGGGTAAAAGATAACACTAATGGCAAAATCGATAAGATAATTGAAAAAATTGAGCCAAGTCAGGTGTTGTTTTTAATTAATGCCATCTATTTTAAAGGAAAATGGAGCCAAGAATTTGATAAAAGTCAAACTGCTCAATACCCTTTTTATACCACATCTGGCAAGCCAAAACAACAGCCGATGATGTCACAAGATGGTGACTATAGATATTATGAAAGCAAACAGTTTCAAGCGGTAAGTTTACCTTACGGCAAAGATGGTAAATTCAGCTTTTATATTTTCCTGCCGAAACAAAACTCTAACCTGAAAGCCTTTTATCAAAACTTGAATGTTGAGAACTGGGATAAATGGATGACTCAGTTCAACAAACAAAAAGGGTTTATTCGTTTACCTCGCTTTAAAAGTGAGTATGATGTTACTCTCAATGATGCTTTAAAAGCTTTAGGTATGGAGGAGGCTTTCAGCAGTAAAGCCAATTTTTCCGGCATGGGTAAAAATTTTGCCATTAGTGAAGTTAAGCATAAAACTTTTGTTGAAGTGAACGAAGAAGGCACCGAAGCGGCTGCGGCTACTTCAGTGGGAATAGTCGCAACAGCTTTGAGAGTAGAACCAGAACCATTTCGAATGATTGTTGATCGTCCTTTCTTCTGTGCCATTAGGGATAATCAGACGGGAAGGGTTTTGTTTACGGGTTCCATTATTGATCCACAATGAGGAAGCATGAAGAAAGGTACAAACCAAGCCGAATTGTAGGTAAAAAGTTAGAAACATTCTTTTCGAGATTCACAGCACCAGAAAAGATACGTCATTGCTCAAAACTCTTCCCTTCTCTACGAGACGCTGTGCGCGAACATGGCAGAGGTTTTCTCCTGCCTCCTTATCTTTGATAGGTTTCAAGGAATTCTGGTGTCAACTATTCAAAAAATGAAGTCTTAAATCCCTTCTGACTTATGCCTCCTTAAGGTAATGTCGCTTCAGAAATACTTAATGTGTTGTTAGCGTCAGCTTTCGAGGATTGGTTTGCTGCAATAGGTACAGTTATCTCCCCAGTAGCGCTGTCTTCCGCTTCACTAGTTAGTGCTCCAGGACGTAGAGCGCTTAAAGCAGTCTTAATCACAACAGCAGTAGGTACTGCCACAATTACACCCAAGAGTCCGCCAATTCTTGCCCCTGTCAAGACTGAAATTAAAATCCAAACTGGATTTAAACCAGTAAAGCTGCCTAAAATTCGGGGGGCAATTAAGTTTTCGAGAATTTGCTGTACAATTACTGCTGCTATCAAGACTCTCACACCCATTGAAAAATCTTGCAGTGCTACCAATAGTGTAGTCAGAGCGATACCTACAGAACCGCCAAAGGGGACGAGAGCCATCAAACCAATAGTTAGACCAAATAGTAAACCAAATGGCACTTTCAGCCACAAAAAGGTAGGAATCAGGGCTGATGCCATACAGGTAGATAAAATTAACTGGGTGATGAAGAAATTTTGGAAGCTCAGGCGGACTGTTTTGGAAAAAGGATCGCGAAATTTAAAGGGTAACCATTCTACTAAACTTTCCCAGAGTTCACCCCCATGTTGTAAAAGGTAGAAAGTCAAAACCATCGTCAAGAGGATATCTAGCAGGCTAGTGACTGTAACAACTGCCAGATTTAGAACTTGTCCAGCGATCGCTTGCAATTGTCCTTTAACGCGATCGTTGATTTGTACTACTAGAGCATCAAGGTTAATCGGTAAACCATAAGTCTCAGCTTTTTCGTTTAATATCATTAACTGAGAGCGTCCAGAGTCGATCAACTCTGGTAAACGAGCCACCAGTTGTTGAGCTTGGGTAAGAGCCAACGGAAAAAGTGTCACACCCAAGGCTAATAAAATCGATAAAGCCAAGAGAAATACTAAAATAGCGACTTGCTCTCGCCTAGCACCATGATGCTCCATCCAGCTCACGGGGTAGTTGAGCAGAAATGCTAGCACTGAGGCTCCAACTAAAATGACTATGAGAGAATGGAAATAATTAAAAAATACCGAAAGTGCCCAACCATTAAGAACTAGTAGCGGCAGGAATAACGCGATCGCCCCGATTCGCGCTATTGGTGTAAATGTTTGCCACCAGTCGAGTAGCTTGCGTGTCTGCATTTTAAGCTGATTGCTGGATAGAACTAAATAAAATCTTTCTTTACAGATTATTATCTCTAACTATATGAGTCTTATTCATCCTTCTAGTTTAGGAGTTAGACTAACCCAAATGGAAAATTTTGAACCGAAAGAGAATGGGGAGTGGGGAGTGGGGACTGAGGAAGAAGCAAGAAAGCTCTTAGCTGGGAGCAAGGGAGAAGAATTTTCCCCCCTGCACCCTGCCCCCTGCCCCTCTGCCTCTTTTCAATACCCAATCCCCAAAACACAGTTGCTTTTACATTTGATTCCAATCATCGGCTTTTTTCCGTCCTTGTGGACTCTCTATCGGGGCCAAGGGAGTCGGGAACAACTTGCTATTAGTCGTCTGTCTATTACTTTGGCGCTTACTTGGCTGTTGGGATATCTATTATTAGCTACCGGAGCAGCAACTTCAGATTTTTTTCCGCTACGTCTTTTTATCCTGAATAGCTTTCTCACATCGGGTTACTTTTTAGTAAGTGTTTGGTTGATTTTGCGCCTAATACAGGGTAAATCTGGGCGTTTACCAGGGTTTACTACCTTAGCTGAACGAGTACTAGGAAAGTACTTATCTTAATTTTTTAAGGTGATAATTTTTCAGTAGTTTTACCTATTTCCTAAAAAATTACTGTTGATTTATCTATATATCTAGTCAAATCCAGTTTATTATTGCCATACTTCAGTAAAACATCTCTAAGTTGGCCCAAAAGAAGGAAAAATGCTGCTATAAGTGTTGTGGTTGACACTACATTAAAAAAATTAGCACTGATAATTAAGAGTTAGTTATTATGGGTTGATTTGTTTGGATGTTTTTAGTTTGCAAATTTACCGAATTTGATTATTGAGTAAGTGTGAGGAAGTCTGTGACCATTCAAAGAAGTTCGGCGGAAGAAAACCAGTCGGGAAAAGCCTCAAAGTCCAGTAAAAAAATTCCCCTCTCCCATAACTCGAAATCCGGGCGTTGGCTATGGTTTTGGGTAGGTATGAGTGGGATTGCAATGGTGTCAGCAACAGCAGGGGCGCTTTTGGCGGTGTCTTTAACCAGTACGCCTTTGCAACAAGCCCAGCTAAGTCCACAGGATGAGGCGGTCTTTGATAGCGATCGCATTTCTGGAGGTGTGCTACGATTTTCCGAATTAACCCGCCCAGTAAATCTTTTAGTTTTGGGGATGAGCGTACTTCCCCCGGATATCCAAAACCCTCCCCCAGAAACCAAAAACCTCAAATACCAGCCCCAGCTAAACTCCTTTGAAGGTCTCTCGGATGTGATGCTCTTGCTCAAATTTGATCCAGAGACGAAAAAAATAATTATGCTCTCCATTCCCAGAGATACCCGCACAGAAATAGAGGGGCATGGGGTGAAAAAAATTAATGCCGCCAATGTTGACGGTGGGCCAGCTTTAACTGCCAGAACTGTCAGTAATCTCTTAGGTGGCGCCGGAATTGATCGCTATATCCGAATTAACGTTTTGGGAGTTGCCAAGCTAATCGATGCTTTGGGTGGCGTGAGTGTTTATGTCCCCAAAGATATGAAGTATCAAGATGATTCTCAACATTTATACATCAATTTGAAGGCAGGTAAGCAGCATCTCAATGGCGATCAGGCACTACAATTGCTGCGTTTTCGCCATGACGAACTCGGAGATATTGGTCGGATTCAACGGCAGCAAATGGTCATTCGTGCCTTGATGGATCAAACACTCAACCCAGGTACTGTAACTCAATTACCTAAAGTTCTTGATGTAGTTAAAGACCACATTGATACCAACTTGACGGTTGAAGAATTAGTGGCGCTAATGGGTTTTGGGGTGCGAACAAATCGCTCTAATATGCAAATGTTAATGCTGCCAGGTCGCTTTAGCGAGAAAGGCGAGTTTGATGCTAGCTATTGGTTGCCTAACAAAAATGGTATTGCCAAACTGATGGCTCAACACTTTGGTTTGGAGTCAGAACAGGAACAGCAGACGACTGCGACTGAGCCACACTCTTTACGTGTAGCAATTCAAGATAGTACAGGTGGCGATCGCTCTAACCTGCGACCATTGATTAGAGCCTTGGAAAAATCTGGATATCGCAATATCTATGTAGCCAAGGCATGGGGTGAACCTCTAGAGGTGACTCATATTGTCGCCCAGCAAGGAGATGGTGACAGTGCCGAATCAATTCGTGAAACTTTGGGGTTTGGCGAAGTGCGTGTGGAAAGCACTGGCAACCTTGGATCAGATATCAGTATTCAAGTAGGTCAAGATTGGTTGCAACAAAAATCTATTTTGGAGAAGTAGCTAAGGGAATAATTCGTAATGACGCTCTCTACGAGACGCTGCGCGAACTCGCTACTGCTACGCTAACGTAATTCGTAATTAATTACACTGGCACAAATGCTGCTGAGAGTGAATTTACGATCTGGCTGAGTTCTTGGAGTTTAGCTGCTACTGCACCATTGGTTAATAATTCTTCTGCCTTAGCTAAACCATCTGGTATATTTGGACAAATACCACTCCGCCATAGGTAAAATCCGCCATTCCACAAGGCTGTTTGCATTAGTTCGCCTGGTTCACCTGCCAAAACCTTCTGCATATCCGCCACCAGTTCTTCAGTAGTTCCAAGGGGTACGTTCTTGGTAGTAAAGCCATAATCACGCGGTACGAGGTGCAATCTTTCTACCTCTTGGGATGCTACGGATGAAGATAAGCTGATAATCGCAGTCCGATCGCGCGGTAAATCGCAACTACCTTCCAATCCTTTTACGAATGTAAATTTTGTTACTCCTCGCAGTCCCAAAGCTGTCTGAAACATCCCTTCTGTCGGCGGATGCACAAACCCAGCAATTACATGAGCATCCCCGGCATAAGGACACCAGATTAGCTCCATTGTCGCCAATGGCGGACGTTTGCCAAGTTGGTCGCGGTATTCCCAAATACTGTTAGTTAAGGGAAAATGCTGAGGTAGATAAATAAAGCCGATTCCCGTTTGCTCAAACACTTGCTGGGTTTTTGCTAGTGGTAGGCTAGTCCAATCGACTCCTAAACCCTGCCAAATATCTATTAGAGGTAAGCCGTACTTAGTTGGGAGGCGATCGCCACCGTGCATTATCACTGGTTGTCCAACTGCGGCGAGTAGTAAAGCTGTTACCAGACTAATTGGTGCTGTGCGTGTTCTGCCATCATAAGGGATACCAAGAGCGATCGCTGGTCGCCGAGAGTCGAATGGTTGCAGTTTTGGCCCCAGTTCATCATAAGCATCCAACATTCCGGCTAACTCTTCCCCTGTAGGACGCTTGATTCGATGAGCAATCAAAAACGCTCCGATTTGGGCTGGTGTAGCTTCACCCAGCAGCATCATTTTAGTGGCGGTAGCTGCTTGGGTGCGAGTTAAATTCTCGCTTGTGTGATTTCCGCTACCTACTTTTTGCAGGAATTCCCTAAATATATTGCTCATTTGTCATTTGTCATTTGTCATTTGTCCATTGTAAATAACCGAAAATGACAATAGACCTCCCAACCCCTAATACCCAATGCCCAATCGCTGCTGCAATACCTCCACCGCACCGGAAGAACATCAGCAGATACAGCCAAACTTTAAGGTAAAAGGTCAACGGTTCAGTTCTTTTGAATTCAAGGTAAAGTAGCCTCCTTAGCCGTTCCAAGGAGTCAGGAAATACCCAAAGTTATACATTAGACATCTCCCAAAATGATGTAGGCACAATTCATGAATTGTGCCTACTAGTCTGTCAATAAATAATTGATGGATAGATTCGTTGTAGAGACGGCGATTTATCGCGTCTCTCTAACCGTCAAAATGAATTTGACAGACCACTACCAAGGATTTCGGGCAACGCATAATTAATTTCATCAGATGTCTAAAGATATCGTCATTTTTTTACGCCTACCAGCAGGGTAGGCGCAAAGACCCGAAAAAGATATTTATACTAGAGACGCCATGAATGAAATTCATAACGAAGTATAAAAATACCTCTTCCCTACTCTTTACTACTCTGTGGCATCAGGTGCGGGTGAACCCGGCACGTATTTAACTTGTTCGATCGCACCAGTGTATTTAAAGACCCCATATTTTTTGTAGAGATCCCATGACACGGGACTACGGGCATCTTTACCGATGTCCAATCCTTCATAGGGAAAGCCACTAAACGTTAGCCCCAACTTACCTGCCGCGACTTGCTGCCCGTTGACAAAGAGTGTTCCAGAACCCTGGCGCTTGCCCAGTGCATCGTAATTCAAATCGATGTTAAGTTGACCTGGCTGTAGCGGGACTGCGGGAAATTTAATCGGCTGACCATAGTTATTGTGTTCGTAGAACAGCTTGCCATCCTCAATATAGAAGATATAACCAACTTCCTGTCCACCGTGGGCAAGAATCACGCCGCGATCGCCTGCTTTATACTGAGCCTTCACTTGGATGGTATAATCGCGATCGCTGACCAAGGGCAAAATGTCCGGTTCCAGTACCAAGTCACCTGTATGGAATGTCTTCGGTTTTACTTTCTCCTTGATATAAGGCGGCACTCCTCCATGTTCCGGGGATTCTAACAGGGGATAAACTTGATACTTGAATGCCGCAGCATCAAAGGCTGCTGCCAGTTCTTTGACTTTCTGTGGATACTGGTTCGCCACATTGTTGCTTTCGGAGTAATCTTTGTTGAGGTTGTACAACTGCCACTCGGAGTCACTAAATGGTTTCCCCGTCTCATGTTCGGTGACAGCATACCAACCATCTTTGTAATACCCTCTATTGCCTGCATTTTCATAGTATTGTTCAGTTCTTTGAGAGGGCTTGTTGGCATCATTCAAGAGATAGGCAAAGCTGATACCTTCTAGAGGTTTCGTGGGTTTGCCATTAAACCAGTCAGGATGTTTGATGCCTGTCAATTCTAGAAGGGTAGGTGTAATGTCTGTGATGTGCGTAAATTGTGTCCTGGTAGCACCTAAATCTTTGATTTTTGCTGGATAGGAAACAATCAATGGATTCCGTCTACCGCCCCCAAGGGTAAAGAACTTGTACCGCTTCAGGGGTGTATTAGAAACGGTTGCCCAGCCAATAGGATAGTGAGGCGCAGTCTGAGGACTACCTATCAACTTGAACCGACTCATATCCAGGGCTTTATCGTCTGGTAAACCGGAGTAATGTCGGGCTACATTCGTTGTGCCATTTGCCCCGCCTTCTCCAGAACCCCCATTATCTGAAGCAACAATGATAATTGTGTTCTTGAGTTGCCCGGTGGACTCTAGATATTGATAGAGTTTGCCAAAGTTTTGATCCAAGTTATCAACAAAGGCTGCATAGGCTTCCTGATAACGAGCAAATAGCTTTTTATCCTCAGCCGATAGTGTATCCCAAGCTTTAACCCCTGGATTTTGAGGTGGTAGTTGAGTGTTGGCAGGAATTAGCTTTGATGCGAGTTGCTTCTGGTACCGTTCCTGGCGTAGCACGTCCCAGCCAGCATCATACTTGCCTTTGTATTTAGCAAGGTCTGCTGGATGAATATTAAACGGTGAATGAACAGCATTGTTGGCAAAATACAAGAAAAATGGCTTGTTTGGAGACTTCGTTTTTGCTTCTTTGAGCAATGCGATCGCTTTTTCTGTCCAGTAATCAGTGGTGAGGAAATTCTCAGGATACTGATCAACTGAAATAGGTGTATTGTCTTGATAGAGAATATGGGGTTTCTGGGGATGTTCCAATCCATCTAAGAAACCAAAGAAATGTTCAAACCCCCGTTGTAACGGCCAGGAATTTAATGAAGCTGTGGCGGTGCGATCGTAAGTTTGAGTCAAATGCCACTTACCGGTCAGTAGGGTAGAATAACCGCTATTACGGAAAATTTCTGCCAGAGTCACGACATTGCTCTGAATTTCACCCGCATAACCGGGAAAACCAGGGTTTCCCTCGGCAACCCAACCGACACCCGCAGAGTGGGCATTTAATCCCGTCAATAAAGATGCTCGTGTGGGAGAACAAAGCTGATGCGTTGTGAAGTTGCTAAATCGTAGTCCGTTACCTGCCAATTTATCAATATTTGGTGTACTGATTTCTGAACCGTAGGGGCCTAAATCCGAAAACCCCAGATCGTCAATTAGGAAAACAACAATGTTGGGGGCCTGTTTTGGTGCTGTGGTGGTGCGGGATGAAGCGAGAGATTTGTCGGCTAAAACTGATGGGGGCTGTGGAGTCCACGAGGGTGTTGATTCTGCCAAAGTTCTGCCGATTTTGCCTTTAAATCCAGCGTAAGCTTGCGTACTTGCATTACCTGCGAAGGGAGCAGGATTGTGGGCTAAACTGCTGGCGATCGTTGTGCCAGTAACCAGCAAGATGCTAAACACAACTAGCCCTAACCAAGCAGTTGGTGAAATAAGTTTTTGCTTGACTTTTTGAATAAATGATAGATTCCGTTTTCTGTTCAACAGACCTGCCTCCTTTATGAGCAGAGCAGAAGGTTCATAGTACAAATAAATGCAAATATTGTACTATATATCTATCGTATTATCGTAGTATTGGTTTAAACAAAAGCACGATATCCCTGTACTAGCAGCAGTAATGACCACAACTACTAATGTTCGTTGTTTAGTTGTTAGGCACTTTGCGCGGCTGCATCGCGCCCTCACTTGTGCCAGTTGCGTAAATCTTGTTGTGCCAGTTGCGTAAGTCCTGAATTTGTAATGGGATATTTTCGCGCACGAGTTGCCAAAAGTGTTTGATGGGGGGAATTTGCAGCCGATCTTGAGTTGTGACCATAACTACCCGACGAGTCAAACTGGAACCATCTGCTAAACCACTAGTATTATTGCTGGCTAAGGAACGAATCGCTAGGGTATGGTCAAGACGAGCTTCGACTAATGCTGATTGAGGTAGCAAAGCGATCAATTCTCCTTGGCGTACCACTCCCCGGAAGGCATCTAGGGTATTTACCTCTAAAGTCGCTTGGAGTGTAGCTTCCATTCGCTCAAATCTATCTTGTATTAAGCGTTGCATCCCATAACCATCTTTAAAAACCACTTGGGGATAACGAATTAGCTCCGACCAAGGGATACATTCATATTGGGCTAGGGGATGATTGGCTGCGGTTAGAACTTCTATCGGTTCATCATAAAGTACTTCTACCACCATTTCTCTACCAGTGGTTAAGAAGCGATTATTCATTACAATTGCTAAATCCACCAATCCATCTTTGAGAACTTTCAGGGCGCGATCGCTTCCCAATGAAGTCACCCGCAATTGCACATCTGGATAATCATGGCAAAATTTTTGTAACACTGGGGGTAAGTAAGAACCGCATATTGAGTGAATCGCGGCAATGCAAAGTTCTGGCTGCTTTCCGGCGATTAAATCGGCTAATTCTTCTGTAGCTGTCTGCCATTCTTGGCAAATTTTGCGGGCACGGGGTAGTAAACATTCACCTCCTAGCGTTAATTTTGCATGATTAGTTCTGTGAAACAGTTCTATACCCAAATCTGCTTCCAAAGCCTGGATTTGGCGACTAATCGTAGATTGGGTAACACCAGATGTTCGCGCTGCTTGTTGAAAGCTGCCGGTTTGTGCGATCGCTAGAAAGGCTTGCAACTGCTCTAGGCGCATTTTTATGTAGCCTGAATTACATTTATAGCTTTTATTAAGTTAACGGTTTTTTATCCACAATTTAGTATAGTTTGTTACAGCAATTTTCCTTTGCTTTACACTTATGTAAAACAGGTTTGACTGCCTTAATCGTCAATTATCCGCTTTGAACGGGTTTTTTCGGAAAATATCGCCAAAAAAAGAATTGACTATATTGTGCTGAAATATATGAATTTTTAGATAAGACTTTAAAAATATGCGGGGGATTATGAGGTTTGAGCAACACAAGTAAGTTTCTGTGTAAACTCAAGTAAATAGCTGTGCAATTTGCGGATAGGCCTGCGATCGCGTCATACTTGCATTTACTAATTACGAATTATATTGATTATTTTTATTCTGTCTGCTGCACCCCAGTGTCAGGCTGCTGGCGTTGAGCAACCTGAATTAACAACCTCAATGCGTCATTCACCGTTTTATCATTAGGAAAAGCTTGGGCAACATCGGGATCTAAAAGTACTAAATTTGTTCCCTGACGATACCGCTCAATATACTTGCCTCTGATGCCTCCCTCCATTTGAACAAAATCGTACTCAGAACGTAATTCGTCTTCCATTTCATTCTCAATTTCTTTCTTCATAAAACCTTTTCTCCTGACGGGTGGCTTTTCGAGCGCTGATAATTCGTAGTTTTTCTCCTCGATCGGTGTGTGCAACGACTAAGAGTTGTCCAAACCTAGATATACCAATGATAATGTAACGAATTTCTCCAATAGAGTGGTCAGGATCGAGAAAGGTTACAGATAGCGGGTCGTTAAACACGGTTGCGGCTTCAGGAAAGGAAATACCATGTTTCTCAAGGTTTAACGCCGCTTTGTCTGGGTTCCATTCAAATTCCATGTCAAATGCTCCTGCCGTCTACTTAACTTCACTGGAACGGTCTAGCATACTAAATAACCTGTGACAGTTCTTTTGCTTTTTTTAGAAGCAATTCAGCCCTTGAAGTTAAAAAGCTTTCATAATCGTCTGTAAACACATTAATTGGGCAAAAATGCGTTGCCAATATTTGGTCAAGAATCTGATCATCAGTAGGCATTTCAGAACGATACTTACTAGGTGATTGGTCTTTAATTTTGTTGTTATCTGTTCTGGAAAGCACTGAGAAGTTGGCTAGACAATTGATTTGTTCATCCTTATATTGATTTTCTGACCTTTGTAGATGGGCTTTAGGAAAGATATGATGAAACTCTTTTCGATTGCCTTGAGACAAAACATCCTGTAAAGATATATTTGTAGCCTGAATAAAGTTTAATGGTTTAGCCTGTGCTAGAAGGAGAATGAAAGTATTAGTTGCCACTGAAGACATTCTGAAGACGTTTTTTGTGAAAAAATCAGCGTCTAACGATACGTCAAAATCACCGAGATTATGAGCTTTACCAGCCTTAATTTTCTCAACTTCTAGCAAATCTTGATCAGTACTTTTAGCTCCTCCTCTTGCATATCTCTGAGAAAAACATGCACGCCAAAACCACCTTCTTATAACTTCATATTGATCTTGAGGAATAGGGGGAGGTTGTTTTTGTGAAGAAGCGAAAAATGCCGTAAGAACAGTTAAGATATTCTCCATTGGTAGGAGCTTGAGAGAGAAAACATTTAAATCAGTTTTTAGAAAGTCTATAGCTCTAAATATACCTGTCCTGATTTCATAAAATTTTTCTCTTACTGCACTACCGGGAAGCTCCATAAAATTCTCTGGGTCAGCACGATTCATTACTACCGCAGAAGAACACTTTAGAAGTAAATCTGAACCGATTTCTTTAAAGCCAAATGGTTGTAACTCTTCAGTAAGTTCCTTAAACTTTTCTTGAAGATCAAAATCTTCACTCCAGTTCCATACAGATAAAAGCTGAAAAGTATCTAACTCAACACCTTGTCGATTTATCCTCTCAAAAACAGTTGCAACGTATTTTCTTTCCTCGCTTTCAAAACGTTCCACCGGTATTCGAGCTTTTGTAAATTTTTCAACTAAGTTGTCTATTTGCTGTGCTAAACTTTCGTCTAAGTTTCTAGTAAGTTGTCTATATTTAGGAGAATTAAAGACATATTTTAGCGGAAAAAACTTTTGGTTGTCATAATTGGTTAAATCATTTAGGTGCTTAAATGGAACTGATTCTTTACTATTAAGTTCAAAGAACAGATTTGTCCAATCAGTTCCTTCGTCCTCTTCAGCAATAAGAGAATTTTGAAATATCCCAAAAATAGAGGTGATTCTTTGCTGCCCGTCAAGAACGTAATCTATAGGGTACTCTGGATCATTCTCAGGAAGCCTGTAAGGCCCAAGATTTCTTTCAGTTCGTAGAGGATTTTTAGTTCTCCAAAGTAATACAGAGCCAAAAGGGAAACCCTTATAAATACTGTCTATAAAATAGGCAACGCGATTTGGTTCCCAAACAAAACCTCTTTGAAAAGATGGAATCTTGATTCTTCCTCTTTCTAAATCATTAATCAAGTCTTTAATAAAGCAATAAGTGTCAGCCATAGAAAAACGGACTCGCGTTTAACTGGTAGTTTTCTATAATAAAAAGACAAGAATATCTTGTCTTCATCAAATAAGTAGGTAGGCATGAAAAAACCAACCTATGTAAAGATAAGTAAATACGGAGAATGCATCTACCGAGGTGACTTAATATATGGGCGCTCGTTTA
>NZ_JBALBZ010000164.1:0-49758 GCF_036919495.1 Nostoc sp. | reverse complement strand
AGGCGTTCGACTAGGGCTTCATTACCTTGATTAATCAGTTTTGCAGAACCTAAGGCATAACCTATAAGCACTAAAACTATAAAAATGATTGGCTCCATATATACTCCTATTTAGCTTTTGGGAGAATTTAGTGTCAAAGATATGCTAATAGCTTGTCATATCTTTGAGTTTAATGTTTTGAGTCTGTAATTTTATGAACACCAGCAGCGATGTCTGATGTCGAATTGCTGCGTGTCTTGTACATATTCTGTAAGTGGGCTGTTTTGCGGAATGCGTAGAAGCTCTGCTTCTTGTCGTCAGACATCGCTATTAAAGCACCTTGATAAAATGCTGGCAAGGACTACTTTATCTAATCAACATTATTTATATTGACATCTTCAGACAGCTTGGACTTTAATTAAGTATATTCACATAGATTAACTAAATTATAGTAAAATTTATGATAATTTTTAAAACTTTAGTATAATCTGATTAAAATTGGCTTTAGCCATTAAAAATATAAAAATATTATAGGTCGGTTGTTAATCAGACTTATATGTTTAATTTTACTTTTTATAAAATTATAGTTTTTTGATCAAAACATCATGTTTTTTAGCGACTAATAGAACCTTTTTCCAGCAGATTACCAGCTAGTGTTTAGGTATTAGCGATTATGCCAAATGTGTTTACATTAGTGCTTTTTCGTAGAGAAGCTAGTAATTTTGGATGGGTTTATTAGGGATTGACATAGTACTAATTTTATTCAGTGGTAGAGTAATTGTCAAAATCAACTAGTATATAAAATTTATTTGTTGCTTTCGCCACATTAAGAGCCTGATATAAATTATTTAATGAAAGCAGAATAAACTTTCAATATCTGTATATATAAATCATATTTTACTAAATTCAGTGCCATTATTCTTACAAAATTTAAGCAAACTATGCCGCACCCCAAATTAGGGTGTAGATGAGTGACTTATTCTATGTACAGAAGGCGTTAAGGGGTTTATTTCAGTTGGATGGAACAAGCTAAAATCGCTGCCCATCAACCAAAATAAGCGCCTTTGTCAAACTTACAAGCCAGTATTCATCCAATCCTAAGACTCAGAATTATTAATGGTACGGCTATTACAAACATTCATCGCCTTTTCTACTCCCTGCTTGAGGCTTAGTTCAATACACTCAACCACGAACTGAAGTACAAGAGACATCTGCTGATTTTCTGCTGCGGAAAATCGCCCCAGCACATGAGAAACAGCATCAGAATCATCGTTGTTAGCTGCACCTTTGGGTTTACCAATACCGATTCGCAAACGGGGAAAGTTTTGGGTACTAAGATGTGCGATCGCACTTTTCATACCGTTATGTCCCCCAGCCGAACCAGATAACCGCAGACGAGTTTTTCCCAAGGGCAAATCCATATCGTCATAAATGACCAGCACTGACTCAGGCGGCAATTTATACCAACTCGTTACCGCTTGTATTGCTTGTCCTGAGCGATTCATATAAGTTAACGGCTTTAGCAAGCGAATCTTACCTCCACTTGGGGCCATACCCTCGCCATACTCACCCTGAAACTTGCGGTTTTCTGCTAAGGGAATGCGCCAAGAACGGGAGAGAGTTTCTACAGCAGCAAAGCCGATGTTATGGCGTGTTTGGTCGTACTTGCTTTCTGGATTCCCCAACCCGACAATTAGCTGGGGAATCACCAAAGCTGATTGCGTCGTCACAGCTTCTGTCATTTTGCCTACAGTCAATTGATATCTAGCACTCTCCTAACTAGGTTGGGAAGAACTGGCAGTATCCTGCTCAGATTTAGCAGGGTAGATTTGCTTAGGTTCCAATTCCGCAGTAGTCTTGACAGCTTCTTCTAACTGTTCTGCTTCTTTTTGAAACTCGTTTTGAAAATCTTTAGAAGCCTCTTGGAAACTACGAATTGTTTTGCCCACACTGCGACCAATCTCTGGTAGCTTCTTGGGGCCAAAGATTAACAATGCTACTACCATAATTACAGCCATTTCCGGCAGACCGATACCAAATATATTCATTTTTGTCTCCTGTAAACTATATGAACTACTACAGAAACTCAGATATTATTTAGTCTACTCAATGGTTAGTATGCACTGAGCATTGACAAAAAAACCCGGAAGAACCGGGTGTAACATAACTTGTTATCCAAACTTGATAGCTGTGTATCCTTTAGCGCCCTAAACTCCGCCAATCCACTACTACATCCTCAACCAACAGTGTTCTATTGTAAAGTTGCAGAATAATTAGCAGAAACACGAAAAATAGCAAGATAAAAACAGCCATCACAGGGGTAGTACCCCAACCTGGAGCCACTTTTCCATACTCAGAGTTCAGTGGTTTCAGGATATCTCCCAACCTAGTCCTTTGTGCCATAATTCACCTAATACTACTTGCCAAAGCTTTTTTTAATCTTCTGTAATATTCTATAAGAATAGCACTCATCATCTATTCCTCAATTATGGAACCCGCAATAGTTCTTAGCATTTCTGTGGCTGCCGTGGTAGTTGCCATCACCGGAATTTCGATTTACACCTCCTTTGGCCCACCTAGCAAGCAATTGAACGATCCGTTTGACGATCACGAAGATTAAATGAGTCATTAGTCATTAGTCAATGGTCTGTGGAAAACCACAACTGACTAATGACATAGCACTAGTTAATTACTCCAGCTTGGGATTAATCGCTGGTATCACCTTGAAACTGGCGATTTTCCAAGGTTGTATCGTCAAGATTTGTTGCTCAGATGAGAATTCAGTAGTAGAGGAACGCTCTAATAAATCTACTGTATCTCCTAGATTTAACCCTAAATCACTTTGCCAAGATAACTCAGCTATTTCTCCGTGACATTCATAACACCGCAGAATTAACTGCTGTGGGTTCTCTTCTGATGGCTTAAAGGCCATCAAGATTAAATTTTCAGCTGATAAATCTAGGAAACTCACCCCCAACCACTCTTTATCGGCAGACAGGGGAGAATTTTTATGTGGGTTTTGATTAACGGGATTCAATATCACTTGCAACGGTATATTCAATTCATAGCCACGCCGGACTGTATGGGCTGATTCCCAGCTACCAGCATGAGGATACAAGGTATATGTGAACTCGTGAAAACCTCTGTCAGCCTCTGAGTCTGGCCAATTAGGGCTGCGTAGCAGTGTCAAGCGCAGTTGATTTGGTTTGCTGTCGTAACCGTATTTACAATCATTCAGCAAACTAACTCCGTGAATACCCTCCTGTGTTTCTTCTGTCAAATCAGCCCAACGCAAAGCGGGAACTTCCCATTTTGCTTGTTCTGCGGGGGTTTGCGGTTTAGTTGGACGGCGAATCGCGCCACAGGGAATTTCGTATGTAGCAAAGTCTGCTTCAATATTCAAAGGAAAAGCAGCTTTTACTAATACATGATTTTCTTGCCAGTTGACAGTAGTAGCTATTTTCAGCAGAGGTGAACTAGCTGGCAAAATATAGTCTTGGTAAAATTCTGATTCACCCAACTGACGCACCACGCGTACACGACTTTGCACTGGGCCTTGTTCTAACCACTGAATAGATAGAAGATTTGTTGAGGGTAAAGGATGTTGAGCATAATTGGGGTCTATATTCCAAGCATCCCAATATTGACCACTGTCTTTAAAAGCTTGTAGTTGATTCCCCGCCCCACTCAAAACCTCTCGTTGATATGTTTTATCAAAAACACTTGATAAATCTCCAGTATCAGGATCTATGACAACTCGTAGGAATTCATTTTCTAAAATCCAGTCTGGGAGGAGCGGGGGAGATGAGGGGGATGGGGGAGATGAGGGAGATGAGGGGGAAAGCCAAAATATGCGGTAGCCAACGGGTGGAATTTCGGTGGCAAGAAATAGTAGGGTTGATAGTTTAGATAATTGGGAGACAAGCTGCTTTCCAGAAGCATCGTAAATGTGCCATTCCTCTGGCGTGGGTAAGGCTACAGAGACTACCTCAGAGCGTTGCCAATTGAGAGAATTGAAAACGAAAATAGGCAAACTATTGGGTTTTGGTGGTTCTGATAAGGTAATGTGAGATGCGATCGCTAAAAGTGATTCCTGTAATATCTTCGTTCCCATTTGTTCCACTTGCTGCCATTGGGGCAACGCATCTGTGTAAACTTGGGTAATTGAAGAACCAGGTAAAATATCGTGAAACTGTTGAAATAGCACCTGCTTCCAAGCTGCTTCGATTTCTGCTTTAGGATATGTCACACCACAGCTTACGGTTGCCAAAGTAGCAAATAATTCAGCTTCATACAATAAATTTTCACAACGACGATTCCAGCGTTTTTGATCTGCGTGTGTAGTGTAGCAACCTCGGTGGAATTCTAAGTATAGTTCGTCATTCCAGGTGGGGAAGGGAGGGGAGGCAGGGGAAGAATCATAATTATTAACAGACGCGATGAATCGCGTCTCTACAATTTGCTTTAAATATTTTTCAGCCGTTGTAAATTCGATATCTGGGAAAAAAGGCGACTTTTGCCAGCGTTGGGCGGTTTCTAACATATCACGGGTGGGGCCACCGCCGTGGTCGCCGACACCGGGAAGCCAGAGGGATTCTGGTAAACCAGTTTGGGATTGCCATTCAAGAGCGTAGGATGCCATTTTAACTGGGTCAATGCTTTCACCGATGGGTGCAGACATCAAACTAAAGACTTCACTGCCGTCAGGCGATCGCCACCAAAAAGCCCCATAATCAAATTTAGTAGTATCATTCCACCGCAACTTCTGCGTGACAAAATACTCAATTCCGGCATTAGCGAAAAACTGCGGTAAAGTGGCACAAAAACCAAAAGAATCTGGAACCCACACCACAGTTGAAAGCTTACCAAATTTTTCCTGAATGTAGCGCTGACCATACAATAGCTGACGGACTATTGATTCACCAGAAATCAAGTTGAGTTCTGGTTCCACCCACATTCCGCCGACAACTTCCCAACGTCCAGCAACTACCTGTGCTTGAATTGCCCTGAATAAATCCGGGCGATGTTCTTCAATCCAAGCATAAAGTGCGGGAGTCGAATGACAGAAAATTAACTCAGGAAAATCTGCTTGTAACTTCAAAACCGACTCAAAAGTGTTTTGCGCCGCATTCCAAGTTTCACTCACAGGCCATAGCCATGCTAAATCTAAGTGAGCATGACCCAATAAGAAAATTTTAGATTTTTGATCCCCCCAACCCACGCCACTTGCTCCACTTGGGGAGACCCCAAGACCGCAGTGGCTCCCCTTTAAAAGGGGGGCTAAGATATCGGATTGAATTAGGTTTTGGCGTAGAGATAAAAACGACTTTACGAACTCTCCTTTTTCTTCCTTCGCGTTCTTGGCGTCTTGGCGGTTCGTAACCTCCCCCACCATCGCTGCCAAAACATCCAACTTCTGTGGCGCAAACTTTTCCAAATAAAGTTGCACTACAGCTAACTCATCAGCCACAAAACCCGGATCGGGATTATTATCAACAGTAGACTGATAAACTAGGAGCGATCGCACTAAAGCACCATCACAATGCCCTGGACTCACTAACCGCAAAGCCACAATAAACTCTTCCCCTGGCGTCACCCCTTGACCCAGAAGCACTCTAGGCGAACAATCAAATAAATCACCCTCCAGCACTAACTCCCCATTTACATAAATCTCAGCAGAATCTGCCCACCAAACCAGCGCCAGCCGCAAAGATAACCCAGCTAAGGAATAGCCCTGTAAATCTTGGGGAACCACCACTCTTTGCACTAGCCATAACACTTTTTTCCCGCCTGTCCAAGCGATATGTTCTTTAGCATTCAACTGGACAGGTTGCCAATGAGACAAATCAGCAGCTACAACATCAGTAATAATCAGGTCAGATTCCTGGTATACCCAAGTAGACTGGAGATTAACTTGACAAAAAGAGCGCAGTTGCTCAATTGCTTGTGAGATTATTTTGGTCTGGGATTGAGAGACAGTCGGGGTCATATATTCGCTAAGATGAGGTGTTGGTCGTTTTTATTGTTTGGCGCGAGTCTCACAACTTATACAAGACTTGAACTAAAAAATTACTACTATGTCTTCTGGTTCCTCTGGGCGTTATCAAAGCAGACTATTTAACTTTGTCCACCAGCAATCTCGGCGGGTGACACAACAGTGGGAACACACCTTCCGGCATATGCAAGTTGCTACTAAGTGGGGTGTGGAGGTACTACTTTACCCAGTGTATCTACTGTTTCAGTCATCTGAATCATCTGGAAAAACGCTACAGACCAAAGAACCACAAACTAGACTAAAGTTACAACCAAATGATACCGATTTCCAGCCCGAAATTCCAAATGTTGATAGTCCGATTCAACATGTACTAGAGGCAGTCAATTATCTGTCATCTAATGAAGCCACTTCTACTCCTGCAAAAACAGTTGAATCTTTCAAACCCTTGGCTTTATTGGGAGTTTTACGGCTGAAATTCGCTGATAATAAGTCTACAAATAATGCTAATTTTACTCAATTATCAAGTATTACTGAGAATCAGAGCGGAAGTCTCAACCCTTTACAGCTAGAAAATGCTCTCAATCAGCATCTTCCAGTAGTACGGGGAATTGCCACAAATTTAATGGATCGTAGTTTAGTACTTGTTACTGCCGACAATGAAATTCTAGATATTTTGACACCCCAGCAGCAAGCAATACTAGAAGACCGAATTATTAACGAAGTTGCTAATTATTGGAAGTTTTGGCGATTGATTATAGCTAAAAAAGAAACGGAGCTATTACCACAAATCAACCATTTATTAGCAAAACTAACTGATGAAAATACAGCTAAAAATTCACTTTTAGCCGAGGGTATACCAAAAAATTTACTTAATACAGATAAATTATTAGCATTTCTAGATATAGCCTTTGCTAAATTGGAATTAAATGCTTTAGTACCTGTGCAAGAACGTAGCCAAGAAATTGTCCAAGTTGCCCAAACTCAGTTAAATATATTTCTTTATGGGAAAGAGCAATTAGCTGCTAGAGGAGAAATTACAAGCAATGGTGACGGTTTAGAAACTCATACACGGAATCTTCAGGCTTTGATTGAAGCAGCGCTTAATTACTTTTTTGGTGTTGGGAATAGAAAAATACTTGAATCAACAACTAGTGATAAGCCATCGCAAGGTAAACTATCATCATCACGCTTTAGAAAGTTTTTGTCCAAAAGCTCTCAGTTGGAAAACCAGGATTTAACAGATGATCCTTGGCTAACATGGAATGATTTATTTGGCGACACGGAAACCATTACTCAAAAGCCAATTACACTTTCTGGGAAGACAAATCCTGCTTTAGCCTCAAGTTTATCAGCAGGACATTTTCCACAAAATAATTTAACTATAAAACAACCTAAAGTTGGATCTGGTTTGGCGCGAAGAAGTCAAAAAACATCTAGAGTTGCTTCTGCAAAACAAACTCGAACTAGCATTTCCCAAAGTAAAAGTGAGAGTCGGAAAGGGGAAATTTTACACCAGCAATTTCACCAAAGCACTCAAGTTGAGGCGCAGCCAGACTGGATAGAAACTAAAGCAACTTCAATAGGTTACGAGAAGCACCCTTTAGAGCAACTTCTGGAATGGGTTGATTATGTTATGCTCTGGCTAGAAGAGAGATTTGTAAGGATTTTTCAGTCGTTACGGCAACTATGGCAGGGGAAATAATTCGTAATTTGTAATGACGCTCCTACGTCGCTACCGCTACGCTAACCTAATTCGTAGTTAAGATTCTTTAGATTTAATCTGGGTTTACAGGTTAACATCTTGTAGCTTGATTTGGGATTGTTTGTATAAATCGGTAGATATTTTTTAAAAAACTATTATAATGTTTACAATTTTTCAATTAAAGGATAATTTGAATTATCTATAATGTTATTGGTGGTTGTCTAAGTGAAAATTATTGTTTACTGTAAATATTTCAATTTCAAAAACCCACTAGATAAACCAAAAATTGAGACATTTGTAGTGAATGTGCCTCAAGTTCCTAAAATAGGTGAAACAATTGTAGTCGAAAGAATTTCACCCCAAAAGCAATTTGTAATTATTTTTGAATATATTGTGACAGCAGTGCAATTCAACGCTTCTAGAGAATCGGCTGACTCAGCAGATGCTCAGGTAAACGCATTTTTAAATCACTGTTGGGAGGGAACATCAAATTTCAAAGTTACAAACTTTTTAGAGCAATAAACCATCATCACAATATGTGATTGAGGAAATAACGTAGCAATTTAGCTCCTGTTGGTTATTAATAATTAGTTGACATGTTAGTAGCTTGCTGGGAAAATATGTAAAAAACTAACCCTATGATTGACCATAGCGATCGCGTCGTGTCTCGTAGAGAAGGCAGATTTCAAGGTGTTGGAGGACTTGACCTATATTACCAAAGCTGGCATCCAGAAGGTAAAGTACGGGCAATATTAGCGATTGTGCATGGACTTGGAGGGCACAGCGATCGCTACAATAATATAGTTCAGCATTTGATACCCAAACAATATGCTGTCTACGCCTTCGATTTACGTGGTCATGGACGCTCATCGGGTCAGCGAGGCTATATCAACGCTTGGAGTGAGTTTTGCGAAGATTTAGGAGCCTTTTTACAGTTAATTCAGACTCAGAATCCTGAATGCCCAATTTTTCTTTTGGGTCATAGTTTAGGCGGGGTGATTGTCTTAGATTATATTCTGCGCCATCCTCAACAAGCATCAGTTTTGCAAGGTGCGATCGCTTTAGCGCCAAGCTTGGGGAAAGTTGGGGCTTCACCTATTCGGGTGCTTTTAGGAAAAATGCTCTCGCGGGTGTGGCCGCGTTTTACCCTGAATACAGGCATTGACATCAGTGCTGGTTCACGAGATCAGCAAGTTTTAGCCGCATTCGCTCAGGATACACTGCGGCATACCCTTGCTACTGCCCGTCTGGCTACAGAATTTTTTGCAACACTTGATTGGATTTATGCTCATACAGCTGATTGGCAATTACCATTGTTGATTCTCCACGGTGGTGCAGACCGAGTTGCTTTACCTGCGGGAAGTGATATCTTTTATCAACGCGTAAACTGCACAGATAAGCTGAGAATCGAGTATCCGGGAGCCTATCATGAAATTCAGAGTGACCTTAATTATCGAGAGGTAATGGCTGATTTGGAAGATTGGTTGGAGCGACATCTACCACCCCAGACGGCACAGTTAGGACGCGGAAGCGGTGAGTTAGAGTTTCCTGGTTCTTAGCATTCCCTCTTTAAAGCAAAGAGCCTACGCACAGCAGTAGCCAGATTATCTTGGAAGCCCCCACCAAAATCGGGAGGGACGATTTAGTGGTGGGAGATGTCACAGAGGAATTAGTTTCTACCTTTGAAAGAATTTAGCCATTCTTGAACTTGCTCGCGGGCAATATCGCGCCCCCCAAGACCAAAGGCTAGGGCAATAGCAACTGCGATCGCACCAAGTAAAAGTCCAAAGGCTAAATTCACAATATCACTAGCAACTCCAATCTGTTGCAGTGCCATTGCAGAAACTAAGGTAATGATGGCAATCCGTGCTACTTGTCCCAAAATTTGGGCTTGGCGGTCGCCAGAACTGGTAATGATATTAAAAGCGAGATTTGCCAGGAATAGACCAATGGCAAATATCACCAATCCTGCTAGAATACGCCCGAATATGATTACAATTCCAGACACTAATGCTGTCAAGGCTGGAATATTCAAGATATTCACTGCCGCCACCGTTGCAAACAGCATAATACCCACTAAGGCAACAATGCCTGCAATTTCCGATGGCGTGCGGGTTGGAATCGGGGGGGTTGTTGATTCTGTTGAAACTACGATTCGTCTGCTGGGTGTTGTCAGACCCAAAATAGTGAAAATGTTATTAAATCCTAAATTGGTGAGGATACTTGTAACCAAATCCGCGATAAACCGCCCCACGAAATAGGCAACAATCAAAATTGCCACGGCTGTAAAGATGGCAGGGAGGGCGTTAAGAACCTGTTGTAGCATAGCGATCGCAGGCATAGAGATCGCATTAATTTCTAGAGCATTGAGGGCTGCGATCGCCACAGGAATCAAAATCAGAACATAGACAATTGTGCCGATAATATTCGATAGAGGTTGCACCCCCGCAGCCGCAGATAATCCCAACCGACTACCTAAATGGTCAATGCCAGTTGTCGCTAGCAAGTTTGTTACAATCCGCCGCACCACATTAGCTATGAACCAGCCAACTACAGCAATTAGCACCGCCGCTAAAATGTTCGGCAGAATTAGCAGAACTTCTGTAATGAGAGCTTGTACTGGTTGTAGAGCCTGCCTGAGTTCGAGAGTATCTAAAATTGGGGCGAGAAACAGTAAAAATATAAACCAATACAGAGCATTACCAATCGTCTCACTCAGAGACAACTGATTGAGGCTGGGTGCGCTGTCTTGTGGTTCTGGATTCAAACGCTCATCCAGATTAAATGCCTGTAATGAGCGCACAGTAATAATCTTCACAATGGTCGCCAAAAACCAGGCGGTTACCAAAAGGATTCCCGCACCAACCAACTTTGGCAAAAAGCCAATAAGTTGATTGAGAAAATTATTGAGAGGTCGAGACGCTACCTCTAAATCTAATGCCTGTAAAACAGCTACTGCCGTCAGTAGAATAATGCTCCAAAATACTAAGCTGGAGATTAATTTTTCTACTTGGGGAACATCTTGACGACCTGTTACCCCTGCGGCAATGCGGTTATCTATATTTGTGCGATTGAGAATTCCTCGCGTCAGCGCGGCTACGCCGAAGGCAATTAGCAAACCTACTAACAAAATTGCCACTGCCCCCAGCAGACGGGGTGTAAACAGAATTAACTGTTGAATAATACCTTGTACATCAGCGATTCCTTGATTCACTGCTGGTGGTGTCAGGTACATGTTGGGCGATTGTGCCAAAAATTGCTGCACCTTCGTAGACAAAGCAACTCCTATCACCTGGGTTATTCCTTGCCAAGTTGTGTTCATGGTTTTCGGGAATTAAGCTTAAGTATTCGCCGCAAACACTGAGTCAGTGTTTTTCCTATCAATTTACCAGTAAAAACATATATATAGGACTCATATTTGATTATTGAAATATACGTAGGGTGCGTTACGCCAAAGGCTAACGCACCGCCCAAAGGTTAGGTGCGTTAGGCTACGCCATAACACACCCTACTTGCTACTTAGATTTTTTCAGAAATCAAATCATAGTCCTATATATATATTGATATCAAGACTAATTTGATTGAATGACAGTGGGCATTGGGCATTGGGTATGGGGAAGAGGACTTGGATACAACGGGAAGGGAAAGACTTGTTGCAAGTTCTCACCTCTTGTCCCCTCATCCCCCACTCTCTACTCCCTATTCCCCATTCCCCAGAATTTTGCGTTACTCTAATTGCAGCAACAGCATCAGAGATTTTTAATGTCTCAAGTTTTGTCACAATCGATTCAAATTAATGCTACAGCTACGGTGGTGGAGCGCTGTATTAGCGATTTAGCTCTCATGCATCGCTGGCTCAACCCCGTTCTCCGTTGCGAACCTGTGGGTGAAACTTGGAGTACTGATGTTGGCAGTAAAAGTCGTTTTATCATTCAAATTCCTCTACTGAAACCCACATTGAATAGCATAGTTGTAGAACGACAACCGGGTTTGCTAGTTTGGGAATTTCAGGGATTTTTTCAAGGACGCGATCGCTGGGAATGTCAGCCAACAGAAAAGGGAACACTCCTACTCAACCGCTTTGAGTACGATATCCCTAACCCCTTAGTTAGTTGGGGTTTCAACACCTTTGCCGCATCTTGGACAAAAGAAGATATGCAAGCCCAACTACGCCGCCTCAAACGAGTAGCAGAACAACAAAATTAGTCATTGGTCATTTGTCATTGGTCATTCTCCCTCATCTCCACCCCCTACCCATCTTTCCCCAATTCGCTAAGTAGCCGCCGAATCACAGATGCATCCTCAGCATCGGGAACTTTTGCTAAATAATTTTGTAAGTCGTCTACGGCTTGGGGGTAGTAACCGAGTTGATAATAGATCAGACCGCGATCGCGTAACTCTAAAGTTAAACCAGGAAACAGCAACAAAATTCGTTCAACTGCTGCCAGCGTTTTTTCTAACTCTTGCTGTTTGAGGTAAATAAATTTAAAATTTGTCAGCATCCGTGCCAAAAATTGCCGATTACTGACTACAGCTAAAAATTCTGGTTGTAGCGTCACAGGTTGCTGATAAAGTTGAGACAGTCGTTCTTCGCAATCTTGGGCAAATATTATTTCACCGCCATTGAAGGCATCGACAAAAATCTCTATATCTTCAATATCTGGGCGGATTAGGAAATGTCCTGGCATCCCCACACCCACCATCGGGAAATCGATCCGTCGAGCAACCTCCAGATAAACTAACGCCAAGCTAATAGGAATCCCTAGCCGACGGTCAATTACATCATTAAAAAAGCTGTTACGCGGGTCGTAATAGTCAATTTGGTTACCAGAAAATTTTAAATCTTCGTAAAGATATTGGTTAATACTTTGAACCATCCGCAAAGGATATCGTGAATCAGGCAGGCGTTCTTGAAGCTCCCATGCCATTGTATCAAGGGCGTTGAGATACTCCTCTGGGTCTAGCTTGGGATATTCTTCTTGTGCAATATATAAAGCTGCCTTTGCTAGGTCAATGTGTTCGTCAGACTGTTGAATCTCCTGATAAAAATATTGTCGTGCTGACGAGAAATTCATAAGCTGTTGCTTGGTGGAAGTGTGAGGATGAAGCGAGAGCGGCTTGGCTAAACTGAAAAATAGTTTTTTGTACCTATTTTTATATTAGGGATATTCAGAAGATTTGGAAATCTAGTTTGTGCATAAGTTTCATGGCATTAATCTATCCAAGGAATGAGAATAGGTTAATGTAGCTCCTATTTGTTGACAAATATGCATGTTTATAGTATTTTGTCAAGCTATATTATAAAAAATGTAGAAACGTATAATATAAAGCTATTAAGCAGCATTAATTGACTCATATTACTGATTGATTAGATTCCGAAATGGCGTTGAGAGGATATGTAGTAACTATTTGAATAAATGGTATAAAGCTGCTCTTTCTGCGATCGCTAGAGAGAGCAGATTTTTTATGTAAGCTTCCCCAATGTGTATTGAGCCAGCAAATACACTGGCAATACAATTTTTAGCTCAATATCAACGAATAAGCGTTAGCGTTCGCGGAGCGTCTCGTAGAGAAGCTCGCCACAGGCATCGCTACCCTAAGTTTTTAAACTGACGTTGTGTTACTAGTAAATTTTTATGTGTAATTATTACTACTAAATAATTTAAGCATAATTACGTTGATAAACTTATCTTAAAGCAACAATTTAAGTTTGCAAAACTTTAGTCAATTATTTAATTGATACTGCGTATATAAGTCGCATTCTATCTAAATTTTAAGTGTTATTTATTCTAATTTGGAATGTAATGTTTATGTGAATACACGCAAAATTTCTAGCCAATAAAAAAAATTGCCACTAATCTAAGTAAATACGCAAGTGAGGAAAACACAGATAAGAACCTCCTTAAATAACTAGAAGATAAAAGCTACTTTCAAAACTTTAGTTATTTTTACTAGTGCTTATATCTGCGATCGCCAGACACAGCATTTTTTTGTGTTGACACCTACTAACGCTTGTACCGCTATTTAAGCGGCTTCAACCAAAGCGATGGCTCCGCCAACGCCAAGGGCGAACGCGACTTAAAATGAGCTTGGTGAAAAACTAGGGTGTTAACTGGATAAAGAAAAAGCATCCCTTTGTCTAGACAAGCTTTTCAGAATGAGGGTTACGGCTAAAACAGCCAAGCTGCTTTTTAAGGAATTACTAAGGGAGTTATGTCCCCGTCCGGTGCTACAGTGAAAGGTGACATTGCTTAATCTTATGTCTTCTCCGACCGTATCTGAAATATAGCTTCAATCATTAGGCGCAGCATGGTCACAACCGCAGAAAAAACAAACATTGGCTACATTACTCAAATCATTGGCCCAGTTGTAGACGTTAAATTTCCCGGCGGGAAATTGCCACAAATCTACAACGCTTTGAAAATCGTTGGCACCAACGAAAGTGGACAGGAAATCAACATCACCGTTGAAGTACAGCAACTGCTGGGCGACAACCAAGTGCGGACTGTTGCGATGAGTTCCACCGAAGGCTTAGTGCGCGGTTTTGAAGTCACCGATACAGGCGCTCCCATTACCGTACCAGTTGGTAAAGCCACTTTGGGCCGGATTTTCAACGTCCTTGGCGAACCTGTGGATAACAGGGGGCCTGTAAATGCTGAGGCAAGCTTACCCATCCACCGCTCTGCTCCCAAATTCACCGACCTAGAAACCAAACCTTCGGTGTTTGAGACTGGGATTAAAGTTGTTGACCTTCTGACTCCCTATCGACGCGGCGGTAAGATTGGTCTGTTCGGCGGTGCTGGTGTTGGTAAGACCGTGATCATGATGGAATTGATCAACAACATCGCTACCCAGCATGGTGGAGTATCCGTATTTGCTGGCGTGGGTGAGCGCACCCGTGAAGGCAATGACCTCTACAACGAAATGATTGAGTCTGGGGTTATCAATAACGAGAACCTCAACGAATCAAAAATTGCTCTAGTCTACGGTCAAATGAACGAACCACCCGGAGCCAGAATGCGGGTTGGTCTTTCGGGATTAACAGTAGCAGAGTACTTCCGGGATGTGAACAAGCAGGATGTGCTGCTGTTTATTGACAACATCTTCCGATTTGTGCAAGCAGGTTCGGAAGTATCAGCGCTACTAGGTCGGATGCCTTCTGCGGTAGGATATCAGCCCACATTGGGAACCGACGTAGGTGAACTGCAAGAGCGGATTACTTCGACAACAGAGGGTTCCATTACCTCCATTCAGGCGGTGTACGTCCCTGCGGATGACCTCACCGACCCCGCACCTGCAACCACCTTCGCCCACTTGGACGGTACAACAGTGCTGTCTCGCGGTTTGGCATCTAAGGGAATTTACCCCGCAGTTGACCCCCTTGGTTCCACTTCCACCATGCTCCAGCCAAATATTGTAGGTGAAGAACACTACAATACTGCGCGGGCAGTGCAATCAACTCTGCAACGTTATAAAGAACTCCAAGACATTATCGCCATTCTCGGTCTAGATGAATTGTCTGAAGAAGACCGTCTAATCGTGGCGCGGGCGCGGAAAGTTGAGCGCTTCTTGTCTCAGCCGTTCTTTGTAGCAGAAGTATTTACCGGTTCTCCTGGTAAGTATGTGAAGTTGGAAGACACCATCAAAGGCTTCCAAAAAATTCTGTCTGGTGAGTTGGATGCTCTGCCAGAACAGGCTTTCTACTTAGTTGGCGATATTAACGAAGCGATCGCTAAAGCTGAAAAAATCAAAGGTTAGTCTTAGTCATTGGTCATTAGTCATTGGTCATTAGTCATTAGTTCAAGTGCTAATGGCTAATGGCTAATGGTAAAAGACAAGTGACAAGTGACGAAGGACAAAGGACAAAAGACAAATGACATTAACCGTTCGTGTAATTTCCCCAGATAAAACAGTATGGGATGCCCCAGCTGAAGAAATAGTTTTGCCTAGCACCACTGGTCAACTAGGTATCCTCACTGGACACGCACCACTTTTGACTGCTTTAGATACTGGTGTAATGCGAGTTCGCGCCGCTAAAAATCAGAATTGGGAAGCGATCGCCCTTTTGGGTGGCTTTGCCGAAGTCGAAGAAAATGAAGTAACAATTCTGGTTAACGGCGCTGAACGTGGCGACAAAATTAACCTTGATGAAGCCCGTACTGCTTACAACCAAGCAGAAGCTCGTCTAAGTCAAGTGTCAGCAGACGATCGCCAAGCCCAAATTCAGGCAACTCAAGCCTTCAAACGCGCTCGCGCTCGGTTTCAAGCGGCTGGCGGTTTGGTCTAATTTTACTTTCTATTTCAACTTTGTAGGTTGGGTAATGTCCAACCTACAAATTATTTATTAAAAAGAACTTAGGAGTCAGGAGTCAGAATTCAGTATTAAGTCTGTATAATATACTAAATTTTCTCCGTAAATGGATGGAGTATTCTGAATTCTGGCTCCTTGATTATTAAATTTTAAAAAAATTACGTCAAGTTTAAGAAATCGAGCCAAGCCTTAGTGAAGTGTTAACTTAGCTAATTAGTTGCCCAGATGGGCACAGATTATGAAAAGCTTTTCATCTTTACTTGGTACTCGTAAACAAAATAAGGTAGTTCGTCTCGCAGCATCTATCGTAGCAACGTTAGCGATCGCTGCGCCAACGTCTCTGACCAACGCTGGAAGTATCCACTCTGCCAATGCGGCTCCTGTAAAAACAACTACTGCATCAGTCCAGCTAAATCAGACCAAACCAAATATTGCCCAGTTACAAATTAGCAAGACTCAATATCAAACTGCTGGAATTGATCCTGTTGTACTGGTTCCAATTCTACTTGTTGGCGGTTTAGTTATATTCGTCCCCCTATTCTTTGGCGGACTTGTAGTAATTGGCGAACGTGAAGTAGGCATTGTAGTTAGGAAATTTACCCTTTCCGGGCGCGGACTCCCTGCCGGCAGTTTGATTGCGCTCAACGGCGAAGCTGGCTTGCAGGCAGATACTTTAGCTCCTGGTTGGCACTGGGGCTATTGGCCTTGGCAGTATTCTGTAAAGAAAGAATCGGTAATTGTGGTTCCCCAAGGGGAAATCGCTTTGATTGTGGCGGCAGATGGCGCATCCAACCCACCAGAGCGGATTTTGGGTAAAATTGTCGGTTGCGACAACTTCCAAGATGCTCGAAAATTCCTCACCCAAGGCGGGGAAAAAGGGCGGCAAATGGGTTTTCTCACAGCTGGTACATACAGGATTAACACTGCCCTGTTTAAAGTCATCATGGCATCGAATGCTAGCGTTCATGGTATGACTCCAGAACAGTTGCGGGTTTACAGTCTGGCATCTGACAAAGTTGGTATTGTTACTACCTTAGATGGTGTCCCAATTTCCGCTGGTGAACTTGCAGGCCCCATAATTGAGGGACACAACAACTTCCAAAATGGTCAGAAATTTATTAATGGCGGGGGGCGGCGAGGCTTACAAGAACAAACCTTGCTTTCTGGTTCTTGGAACTTGAATCCTTGGTTTGTCCAAGTTGAACAAGTGCCGATGACTGAAATTCCCATTGGATATGTGGGTGTGGTAATTTCTTTCGTGGGTAAAGCACATCAAGATGTCAGTGGTGCAGCTTTCACCCACGGGAACTTGGTGAATCAGGGACATAAGGGCGTGTGGGTCGAACCGCTATATCCTGGTAAGCACCCGATTAATTCCCGGATTATGAAGATTGAACTAGTACCAACGACCAACATTGTTTTAAACTGGTCAGGTCGGACTGAACGCCACAGCTATGATGCTAAACTGGCTTCTTTAACAGTGCGATCGCGTGATGGGTTTGCCTTTGATTTGGAAGTAGCGCAAATTATCCATGTGGGTGCTTTAGATGCTCCGAAGGTAATTTCTCGCGTTGGTGCAATGCAAAATCTAGTAGACCATGTATTAGAACCAACTATCGGTAATTATTTCCGCAACTCAGCCCAAGATTATACTGTATTAGACTTTCTCACCGCTCGGAGCGAGCGACAATCTGAGGCTGCTGAGTATATTAAAACAGCATTGCGGGCTTATGACGTGCAAGCGATCGACACCCTCATTGGTGATATTTTGCCACCAGCGTCGTTAATGCAGACACAGACAGACCGAAAAATTGCCGAAGAAGAACGCAAAACTTATGAAGTCCAGCAGATGGCGCAAACCCAACGGCAGCAGCTTGTCCGGGAAACGGCACTCGCTGATATCCAGCAAGAAATGGTAAAATCAGAGCAGAGTGTACATATTGCTGACCTAAAAGCCCAAGCCCAAATTAAGCAGGCGAACGGTGAAGCCGAGGGGACAAAACTCCGGGCAATTGCTGAGGCTGAAGGTATTCGAGCCACAGGTAATGCCAAAGCTGAAACCTACCGCACTGGTGTGGAAGCCTTGGGGCCACAAGGTTATACAGCAATGCAACTAATGCAGATTATAGGCGATCGCAATGTCCGTTTGATTCCAGATGTCTTAGTTGGCAGTAACGGCAGCAATAACGGTTTAGTAGATGGGCTACTATCTATGATTTTATGGAATCAAACTGGTAAGGGTGAATTGACCCCAACATCTTTGCATCCACAACCAGTAGTTAGCAAAGGACAACCAACCACAGACAATGGTCTCCCACCGATAGTTGTGAATTTTCCTGTAGATAAGTAACATCAGGAATATGAGGTAGGGGCATAACATTGTTCTGCCCTTACAAAAAATAGACGACAGTATCTTATTGTGGGCATTTTGCCCACCTTGTAGGTAGATAAATTTTGCTTTTACAAGAACGTTATCGTTTAATCAAGCAGATTGGTAAAGGGGGATTCTCTAAAACCTTCCTCGCTGTAGATGAGGGTGAGTTTCCTCCAATTCCTTGCGTCGTTCAAGAATTATCGCAAGAATACGAGACTTCTATTACTTTTGGGCAAAAGGCGCAACAACTAGAAAAATTAGGGAAGCATCCGCAAATTCCCGCATTACTAAATTATTTTCAGCAAGATGGGCATTTCTATTTAGTGCAGGAGTTTATTGCAGGCACTAATTTAGCTCAAGCGGTTGAGGAAGAAGGCGCTTTTAATGAAACTCAGATTTGGCAACTTTTAGAAGATGTGTTGCCAGTTTTTCAGTTTATTAGCGATCGCCACATCATCCACCGCGATATTAAACCCCAAAATATCATCCGTAGATCCCCAATTACCAAGAAGGGAAATTTCGTCATAGTCGATTTTACCACTGCGAAAATCGTCACAGAAATTGATCGGCTAACATCTGAAACCAGTATCGGTAGTCCAGAATACGCTGCACCAGAGCAAGCGAGAGGAAAAGCGGTTTTTGCTAGTGACTTATATAGCTTGGGTGTAACTTGTATTTACTTACTTACTCAGATTTCTCCCTTTGATTTATTTGATATTGCTAATGATTGCTGGGTTTGGCAACAATATCTTACTACCAAAGTTAGCGATGTCTGGCGACAAGACTCAAAGAGTCTATGCTTGGTGCAAATTCTCGACAAGCTGCTGCAAAACGCTGTTAACCGCCGCTTTCAATCGGCTGATGAAGTTATGCAAGCAATGGGTATCGAATATAAAACTCAAAATTTGAAATTACTAAATCCTCCTTGGCGATGCTTGCATACCTTAACTGGGCATTCTGGGACATTAAGTGGTGTGAATGCCCTTGCCATTAGTCCTGATGGTTACACTTTAGCTGGTGCTAGTGATGACAAAAACATCAAATTGTGGGATTTAAATACTAAAAAAGTCCTAGCTAGCTTATCAGGACATTCTCAAGCTGTAAAATCAGTTAGCTTCAGTCCAAATGGAAAAATTCTGGCAACTGCTAGCGATGATAAAACTATCAAATTGTGGCAGGTTGAGACATTAGAGGAAATCTGCACCCTCTTGGGACACGCACACGCTGTAAAATCAGTTGCTTTCAGTCCAGATGGGCAGATTCTCGCTAGTGGTAGCTGGGATAAGACAATCAAACTCTGGGATGTCAATACTGGCAGAGAAATTTGCACTATAGCTGGACACCAATTAAAGATAAATTCAGTGGCATTTAGCCCCCAAGGACAGCTTTTAGCCAGCGCTAGTTATGACAGAACAATTCGCCTGTGGCAGATACCAACAGGAGGCAGGGGAGCAGGGAGCAGGGAGCAGGGGGATATGAATAGTGCTGAGTTAAAAGACTATTCACAAGGGGCGGAGAACATTTCCCTTTTCCCCCTGCCCCCTGCCCCCTGGCCTCCTGTTGAAAACCGCCCATGCTATAGCTTGTTAGGCACCCTTTCGGGTCATGCATGGGCGGTTTTGACAGTCGCTTTTAGTCCTGATGGTCGAATTTTGGCGACGGGTAGTGATGATAACACTATTAAATTGTGGGAGGTAAACACTGGTCAGCTAATTTGCACACTTGTAGGCCATTCTTGGTCTGTGGTGGCTGTGGCTTTTACTGCCGATGGCGAAACACTCCTAAGTGCAAGTTGCGACAAAACAGTTAAACTTTGGAGGGTAAGCACAGCAGAAGAGATTGTTACTCTCTCTGGTCATATAGACTCAGTATCTGCTGTTGCTGTGAGCAAAGTTACACAATTAATTGCAAGTGGCAGCCGGGACAAGACTATCAAACTGTGGCAGCTTGTAGAACAGGACAATAGCTAATTTTGTAATATCAAGCGCTACCTGTGAAGGCAACTTCAGGAAATTTCAATTGAGCTTCTGCCATTGGACGGTTTCTGCCTTCCTCTTGCCAGTAGTTAATCACTTCCGTTGCTTTATTAAGCAACTCGACACGATCCACATCAGTAATCCAATGTTTGGACTCTAATTCCTTTTTTAACTCTTCCCAGGCATCATTTCTGGGCCAAAAAAAGTACTTAGTCAAGGGACTGGTGCCTTTGCCGACAATTTGATCGACTGCTAGAGCAACGTTTTCGTCTAACCACAGAATTTTCAAAATAAACTTGGTCAATCACACCTCCGGGAATTTCCGGGCATTACTGAACTAGGATAGCGATCGCTTATTTTAACGCAATACCATATCAAATGACCAAACAGTGATTGAGAATGGTCTACCATAAGGTTTAGTCGGCGCTAACTAAAAATGCTTATGACTGCCCAACTGCCTCAACCTCAAACAACATCTGGTTCAGATGAGCAAGATTTTTACCTGTGGATTCAAACCACGGCAGAACTTGACCTTGATTTTTTAGCTAATCCATGAGCGCATTATGATGATGTAAAACTCTTTTGCTTCCTACCCCATGACTCAACCAACTTCTGCAAAAGCGATCGTTGTTTTCGATATTGATGGCGTTGTGCGCGATGTTAGTGGTTCCTATCGCCGGGCGATCGCAGATACCGTAGAATATTTTACAAACACAGCATATCGGCCAACCCCACTGGATATTGACCAGCTGAAGTCTGAAGGTGTGTGGAATAACGATTGGGAAGCATCGCAGGAATTAATTTACCGCTACTTTGAAACCCAAGGACAGACCCGCGAACAACTGCAACTAGATTACAGTGCGATCGTTGCATTTTTTCAATCCCGCTACCGAGGCTCAGATCCAAATAATTTTACTGGGTATATCTGTAATGAACCTTTATTATTACAACCTAGCTATTTAGAACAACTTACCCAAGCCGGGATTGCCTGGGGATTTTTTAGCGGTGCAACTCGTGCTTCCGCCAACTATGTATTAGAAAAACGGCTGGGTTTGAAATCTCCGGTGTTAATTGCGATGGAAGATGCGCCAGGAAAACCTGACCCCACTGGACTTTTCGCTACAGTTCGTGAGTTAGATAATGGAATTGAGCAAAAATTAGCTGTAGTCTATGTGGGAGATACGGTAGCAGATATGTATACCGTCGAGAAAGCACGGAGTCTAGATTCTGCTCACACTTGGATTGGTGTAGGGGTTTTACCGCCCCATGTCCAGGAAACAGCAGCGTGTAGTGATGCATATAGCGAGACATTGCTAGCAGCAGGAGCAGATGTAGTTTTGCGTAATGTGCAAGAATTGACTCCAAGCCAGATTCAAGAATTGGTGAGTTCATCTGCCCAATCTGTGGTCTAAGATTAATCAAGCTAGGGGTGCATGAATAACTGGCTGATAAGAATCTTGCTTTAATCACTGGGAGATTAATAAAAATGTCTGCACTTAAACTGCCTAACGGGCCCCAAACTCACCCTTGGATACAGATGTATCAGTGGCTTACTAATCCCTTGGAATATATAGAAGCGTGTACTAAACGTTATGGTGATATCTTCACCCTCCAACTTGGATCAAATTTTGCTCCTCAAGTCTTCATTAGCAATCCCCAGGCAATTCAGCAGATTTTTACTACAGACCCAAAACAGTTAGACTCTGGTGCATCAGCAGGGATTAAAGCGCCTTTATTAGGACAGCAATCATTACTGTCGCTAGATGGAAAGCCTCATCAGCGACAACGAAAGCTGTTGACACCCCCCTTGCACGGCGAACGAATGTTGGCTTATGGTGAGTTAATCCGTGAAATCACAGAGCAAGTAACTAATCAGTGGCAGGTTGGAGAAACTTTTACAGTTCTGCCGTGTATGCAAGAAATCTCTTTCCAAGTGATTTTGAAGGCTGTATTTGGTCTAGAAGATGGGCCACGTTACAAGAAACTCAGCAAACTCCTAATTGAAATCCTAAATCCCAAAGTCCCTTTACTAAGAACAGTTCTGCTTATTTTCCCATCACTGCGACAGGATTTAGGAGCGTGGAGTCCCTGGGGGAAATACTTGCGTTTACGGCAGCAAATCGATCAACTCATCTACGCCCAAATTCAAGAACGCAAAGCACAACCCGATCTATCTGGTACTGATATTTTATCTTTGATGATGGCTGCTCGTGATGAAGCGGGAGAGCCGATGACAGACTTGGAATTACGTGATGAACTGATGACTCTATTAGTGGCGGGTCACGAAACTACTGCAACTTCGTTATCATGGGCGCTGTACTGGATTCATCATCAGCCGCAGGTGCGGGAAAAACTGCTGCAAGAATTAGATAAGTTAGGTGAAAAACCAGATGCAAACGCTATTTTCCGATTGCCTTATTTGAATGCTGTCTGTTCTGAAACGCTACGCCTTTACCCAGTGGCAACGTCGGCACTAAATCGATTGGTTAAATCACCGCTACAAATTGGGGGATACAACTTTGAGCCTGGGACTATACTAATTCCCTCTATTTATTTGACCCATCATCGAGAAGATTTATATCCTGAGTCGAAGCAATTTAAGCCAGAGCGTTTTCTGGAACGGCAATTTTCTCCTTATGAGTATTTACCCTTTGGTGGCGGAAACCGTCGCTGTATTGGAATGGCATTTGCCTTGTTTGAGATGAAACTGGTGTTGGCAACAGTGCTGTCTCACTGGGAGATGGAACTGGCTGATAGCAAACCAGTGCAGCCAGTACGTAAGGGTTTGCTATTTAGCCCAGCAGGTGGTGTGCAGATAGTGGTGAAGGGGAGACGCCAGCAAAATCAGGTAGTTCGAGAGACTAGTTTTGTTTAGAAAGTTTGAAATAATATGAGAGAGGGTGGGAGCGATCGCAAATAGCCTCTTAGGCTCGATTAGATAAAACAGGTTTACCGCTAGACACTACCTGTTCGATAATATCAACCGCTCGACTCACTCCACCTGCTCTGTCTATGACTGCTTGTAACTTAACTGCATTCTGTTTATAAGAATCTTCCTTCAATACCCGCTTAATGGCGTTTCTGAGGTTGGAAACGTTCAACTTTGCTAGAGGTACAACTTCACCAGCCCCCGTCCAAGCCAAACGCGCTGCGACTCCTGGTTGATCGTTGGTAATAGGAATGGCAACCATAGGCACACCATTAAGCAGTGATTCCAAAGTAGTATTTAGTCCCGCATGAGTGATTGTGAGACTGGCTTTTTTCAGTAATTCCAGTTGCGGTGCGTATTTGACCACCAAAGGTTCTCCAGGAAGGCTTGGTAGCAATTCTGGGCTGAGAGCGCCTCCCAAAGAAATCACAAGTTGAGTATCTAACCCCACACAAGCTTCTGCTATACACTGAAAAATCTCCACCTGGCGATTTTGTAAGGTTCCCATCGAAGCGTAAATTAGGGGTTGTCCAGTCAACTTTTCAAATGGGAAATATACAGATTCTCGACTGGCTGAATTAATAAAGGGACCTGTGAAATGAAAGCACTGCGGCAAATGTTGCCTTGGGAATTCAAACTCAGCAGGCTGTTGACTGAGTTGAGCTAGTTTGGAATAGTAATCGTTGGGGCTAGAGTAGAGTGGCAACTTCCACTGCTGACGATATTCATTCACTAAATTTTTAAAAGGTTGTGAGAGGTACGAAATTAGAGAGTAGCCCATTTGGTTCCGCAAGTATCCCAACCATGAGGGTTTATAACTCCAGTTTGTAAAGAGAGGGGGAATGTTAGTTTCTCTATTAAACAGCAGGGCATTACACACACTAATAAACGGAATACTCAGGTATTCTGCAACAGATTCACACCCTCGCGCTACCTGATCCACCAAAAGCGCATCTACACCAGCTACTTTGATGATGTGAGGCAATTCACGAAGGTTCATAGCAGCTACCTGTTGCACAAATTGGATTGAGTAGCGCATCGCACTAAGCCCACTTAATTTCCCTAACTCAGCATATCTTTGGGACATTGAACCTATGGGAAATTCAGACTCCCCAATTAAATGGCAGTTTAGTCCGGCTGAGAGTACCTTTTGCTGGGAATCAGGAACCTGGAAAAAGGTGACTTTATGACCACGCTTTTGAAGTTCACATCCCAATGCAATCATGGGAGTGATGTGACCTGTTTCTGAAGGAGAGGGAATACCAAAATGAGTCATTTGCGCGTTTTTACTATGCAACCTGTTTAAAAGAACTGATCATTGATACTAGAGTTGTCTTCGAGGCTTGAAAATATCGTTATTGCTGTTTTTGTCTGAGAACAGGCTTCCCTGTAGACACAGCCTGTTCGACAATATCAATGGCTCGACTCACACCCCCGCCTCGTTGAATCGCCTCTTGTAGTCTCAAAGCATTCTGTTTATAAGAATCTTTCGTAAATACCTTTTGTACAGCATTTCGCAACTTGGGAACAGTCAAGCGAGCAAGCGGCACCACTTCACCAGCACCAGCCCAAGCCAAACGTGCTGCTACGCCTGGCTGGTCATTAGCAATTGGTATTGCTACCATTGGTACCCCATTATTTAGGGACTCTAAAGTAGTATTCATACCTGCGTGGGTAATGGTGAGAGACGCTTTTTGCAGCAATTCCAATTGGGGTGCATAACCAACTACCAGCGGATTCCCCGGCAAGCTTCCCAGAGACTCTGGAGTTGCAGAACTACCTAACGAAATCACTAGTTGGGCATCCAAATCATTACAAGCTTCGGCAATAGATTTGAAAATTCCCAATAGGCGATTTTGTAAAGTCCCCATTGAGGCGTAAATCAATGGTTGTCCGGTCAATTTTTCATAAGGAAAATTAGGAAGTTCCCGACCAATTGGACTATGATAAGGGCCTGTGAAATGGAAACACTGGGGCAAATTTTCCCTTGGGAATTCCAATTGTGAAGGCTGTTGACTAATCTGAGCTAGTTGGGAATAGCGATCGTTAGAGCTAAACTGTGGGGGCAATTTCCACTCTTGGCGATACTGATTGATTACCCCTGTAATGGGTTTTACGGTGCGACTCAGCAATGTATAGCCGGCTCGGTTACGTAATCGCGCCCACCAGTCTGGATTGTAGCCCCAGGTTTTAAAATAAGGTGGAACGCTCGGTTCTCGATTCAGTACCACAGCACTGCAAACTGTAATAAAAGGAATGCCTAGAAATTCTGCAACAGAACCTCCCTCTGGTGAAACTTGATCTACTAAAAGTGCCTCCACACATGCTTCCTTGACTGCTGATGGTGCATCTCTGAGCATAACAGCCGCCTGATCTTTGAGGAAGTTGACGGTATATTGCAGTGCGGCGAGTCCACTCAGTTTACCTAACTGAGTTATCGATTCAGCGATCGCTCCAGTAGGAAATTCAGATTCACCAACGGCTTGAAATTCTAACTCTGCCGCGAGTGTCTTGGATTTAGCATCAAGTATACCGAATAAGGTGACGCGATGACCTCGCTTTTGGAGTTCTTTACCCAAGGGGAGCATAGTGTTGAGATGACCAGTTGTTGCTGGACAGATCAGCCCATAATGAGTCATAACTACTGTTTCTGTATATCTACAATGATGTATACCAGAAAACAGTTATATAGGCAAAGAAAAGAAATTTTTGCTGAGTTACTTCAACTTGCTGAGAATATAAGGATGTTCAAATAATCCGGTCAGCCCCAACCCTTGGGGACGCTACGCGAACGGGGAAGTCAAAAGTCAAAAGTCAGAAAATTGAGACGGATAAAACGAGTCCGAGTTCATCATCAATTTCATTCTGATTATTGTGTTTAAGCCAAGACAGGCTTACCTGTAGAAATAGCCTGCTCAATAATATCAGCCGCTCGACTTACCCCCCCAGCACGAAGAGTAGCTGCTTGTAATCTGAGCGCATTCTGTTTATAAGATTCTTCTGTCAACACGCGCCTAATCGCATTTTTCAATCTGGGAACATTCAGTTTTTTGAGAGTGATAAGCTCACCCGCCCCTGTCCAAGCGATACGCGCTGCTACTCCTGGCTGGTCATTGGCAACTGGAATCGCCACCATTGGCACTCCTTTTTTCACACATTCCATTGTTGTATTCATTCCCGCATGAGTAATCATGAGGGTGGCTTTTTCCAGCACTTCTAATTGAGGCGCATACTCAACTACTAAAGGATTTCCTGCTAAGTCTGGCAGTGATTCTGGTTTAGCAGAACCTCCCAGAGAAATCACTAACTGAGCATCCAAATCTTCACAAGCTGAAGCAATAGTCTGAAAAACCCAAATCAAACGATTTTGCAATGTTCCCATCGAAGCGTAAATTAACGGTTTCCCTGTCAATTTTTCATAAGGGAAAGAAACAGTTGCTCGACTAGCTGAAGTATGGTAGCTTCCAGTGAAATGGAACCAAGGAGCTAATTCTTCTCTGGGAAATTCAAATTCAGCAGGTGCATTACTTATTTGAGCCAGTGGAGAGTCACTATCTTTAAGACTTGAGTACAGGGGTAATTTCCACTCTCGACGATATTCATTAATCAAATCTTCAATGGGTTTGACGACGCTATTAAGTAACGTGTAGCCTATTTGGTTGCGTAAGCGTGCCCACGCAGCTGGGCTATACTTCCAAGTTGTGAAAAAAGGAGGAATGCTAGGTTCTCGATTCAGCACCACAGCGCTGCACACAGTAATGAAAGGAATTTTGAGAAACTCGGCAATTGTCCCTCCCTCTACCGAACTTTGGTTTACTAGCAAAGCTTCTACACCTGCTGCTTTAATTGCTGCTGGAGCCTCTTGGAGTGTCACAGATGAAACAAGCTTCAGCAGGTCAATAGTGTATCGAAACGCAGCCAATCCCTGGAGTTGACCTAACTTGGCAAAAGTTTCTGCTGTTGAGCCAGGGACAAAATCTTTTTCACCAATTGCTTGGAATTCTATTCCTGCTGCTAGTACCTTAGATTGAGTATCGAGTGAGCCAAAGAAGGTGACGTGATGCCCACGCCGTTGAAGTTCCTGCCCTAAAGGAAGCATTGTATTGAGGGGGCCAGTTGCTGCACCAGGACAGATGATACCGAAATGAGTCATGATTAATGCCTCTATTTGATTTTTAAGAACTTATCTAAAGCCACTACCATACTGGGCGGCCAACGACGGATATTTTTTACCCAGTCGATATCTTTATAGCGGCTATCAAGTCCATAGGCTGCAACCCAGTTGCTTTCGGCTTCGCCTTGTTCTCCATTTACCCAATATGCAGCAGTGAGGGCGGCACGCACATCAGCAAACTTCGAGTATTTACGGGCGATATTTCGCATCTCACGGATTGCTTGCTCTTTTTTACCAGTTTCATAAAGAGCGAGAGCATAGTTAGCACGGGCGAAGGCAAAATTTGGGGCTATCTCATTAGATTTTTTGTAGTCTACGATCGCATCTTCCCATTTTCCTAACCCTGTTTTGGCATTTCCGCGATTGTTATACGCCATCGCATCATTAGGATCGAGTTCTAAGACATGATTATAATCTGCGATCGCATCATCCCATTTTCCCATCCCTTCTAACGCCGCCCCCCGATTCAAATATGGATCGGTGACATTTGGTGCTAGTTCTATCGCTTTGTTATAATCTGCGATCGCCTCTTGTAATTTATTCTGACTCACCCGCGAATTTCCCCGGTTACTCCACGCCCCGGCATTTGTCGGAAATTGCTCAATAATCTTTGTCCAATAAGTTTCAGCCGTTGCAAAATCACCTTGATTCGTCGCTGCAAAGGCTTGAGTTGCCCACTCATCGCCTTGTCTTAACTGTTCTTGAGTAATGGGCTGCTGAGATTGTGCCATGACTGGAGTACCCCAGCCAAACACAATTAATAGACTGAGAAAAATACTAATCAACTTAATCATCTAGGTTTACCTAATTTGTTATTTGTCATTTGTCATTTGCCATTTGTCATTGAGCAGAGGAATGGAGTTCAAAGGCTCATTAAAGGAGTTCAAAGACTCATTAAAGGAGTTCAAAGACTCATTTACGAGTATCAATGCCCCATGCCCCATGCCCCATGCCCAATGCCCCATGCCCAATAATTACAATAATGACAACTGTTCATTAGGCGGCGTGAATCCCAAATGCTTATATGCTGCCTTAGTCGCCATCCTGCCGCGATGAGTTCGAGTTAAATAGCCAATCTGCATCAGGTAAGGTTCGTACACCTCTTCAATTGTTTGAGTATCTTCACCCGTCGCTGCTGCCATTGTTTCTAACCCCACTGGCCCGCCGTTAAATTGTTCAATTATTACACTCAGCATCTGGCGGTCTGTCCAATCTAAACCGCAAGGATCTACTTGGAATAGTTGCAATGCTTCAGATGCAATGCTTTCATTAATCTCTCCAGAGATTTTTACCTCCGCATAATCACGTACACTCTTTAGTAGCCTATTAGCAATCCGTGGTGTTCCGCGTGAACGACGGGCAATTTCTGTTGCACCATCTTCTGTAATAGGGGTTTTGAGTAATAGAGCGGTTCGCAGTACAATTTGAGTCAGTTCGTCAACTTCGTAAAATCGGAGTTTTTGAATCAAACCGAAGCGATCGCGCAGTGGTGAAGTTAAAGCACCCACACGGGTTGTAGCACCAACTAGGGTAAACTTTGATAGCGGCAAACTTCTAATCCGAGCGCTAGAACCCTTTCCAATGGTAATATCTAAGCGATAATCTTCCATCGCAGGATAGAGAATTTCCTCCGTCATCCGCGAGAGGCGATGAATTTCATCCACAAATAAAATATCACCTGGTTTCATATTCACCAGTAGCCCGACAATATCCCGTGGACGTTCTAGGGCTGGCGCACTGGTAATTTTGTAATTTACCCCCATCTCCGATGCTAAAATCATTGCCATTGTGGTTTTGCCCAATCCCGGCGGGCCATACAGCAGCAAATGATCCAGCACCTCACCACGAGACTTGGCTGCTTTGATGGCAATATCTAGCACATCCTTTAAATCTTTTTGCCCAATGTAATCAGCAAATCGGTGGGGTCGAATACCTTCTTCCTGCTGTTCTTGTTCATCAATAGCGGCTTCAGGCTTCAAAATATTTTCTGTGGATGGTGCTTTCGCCGATTCCAGACGCTGCTTTGGTTCTCCGTTGGGTTCTGGAGGCTGTTTTTTCGAGGAGATTATCGCCATAATTCAGCTATCTACTTTTAAGGGAACTAGAGACTAGGGAGTTGGGGGTGTGAAAATTTTAGTTTGAGAATACCCGCGCCAATTTAAAATTTAAATTCCGGTCAATTACCCAGAAGTACAAAAGTTATTATGTTATCTAAAAGAATCTTACCGTGCTTAGATGTGAAGGCGGGACGGGTTGTAAAAGGAGTTAACTTTGTAAATCTCCAAGATGCAGGCGATCCGGTAGAGCTGGCCAAGGTTTACAACGAAGCCGGTGCTGATGAGTTAGTATTTCTGGATATTACAGCTACTCATGAAGACCGAGCTACTATTTTAGATGTGGTCTACCGAACTGCGGAACAGGTCTTTATTCCATTGACTGTGGGTGGTGGCATTCAATCCTTAGAAAATGTTAAAGCTTTGTTACGAGCGGGCGCAGATAAGGTTAGTATTAATTCTGCGGCGGTGCGCGATCCAGACTTGATTAATCGAGCAAGCGATCGCTTTGGTAATCAGTGTATAGTTGTTGCAATTGATGCCAGACGCAGAAATAACCCGGAGAACCCAGGTTGGGATGTGTATGTGCGGGGTGGCAGGGAAAATACAGGCTTAGATGCTCTAATGTGGGCACAAGAAGTTGAAAAACGGGGGGCCGGTGAACTGCTAGTAACAAGTATGGATGCTGATGGAACCCAAGCTGGGTATGATATTGAGATCACACGGGCAATTGCCAATGCTGTAGAAATTCCAGTTATTGCTTCAGGTGGTGCAGGTAATTGTGAACATATCTACACAGCCCTAACTGAAGGCAAAGCTGAAGCAGCATTACTCGCATCATTGTTACATTACGGACAATTAAGCGTAGCAGAAATCAAAAATTACTTGCGCGATCGCAACGTGCCAGTAAGAACATCCTCTTGATCCATCATTTCCTGTTTAATGACATCTATCTAAGGTTAGACACACTTCCCTGAAAGGGTGTTAATATTATTTTACAAGTATTAACAAATATTAAAAAATATGTTGCTTCCTATTTTACTTTTTGATGTCGCCCTGGTGGCATGGTCGTTGCACTTGATGGAAAGAGCCTACGAGAGTAAAGAATTTTCTCTCATGTTGGCTGGTACATTAGTTGCTTTGGCTGCTGCTGCCATGTTAGTAGTTTACTTTTTGATGGGGCACTGTATGACCTATTTATTGCAAGTGTCCTTGTGATTGCCCAGTGGTTGAGGAGATATTAAAATTAAAAATTTATTTTTCACAACAAGCTTGACAAAGTAGCAATAATTAAGCCATTATGTATAATGGATTTTAAGGGGTTATAGCGCAGTTGGTAGCGCACCTCAATGGCATTGAGGGGGTCAGCGGTTCGAATCCGCTTAGCTCCATTCTTCAGACCCTAACCTTCTCTATTAACTGAAAGGGTTATGAAATTTTTCAGAAGGTTTTATTTGCTGTTTACCTAACCAGTCTCGAAAGTTGGAATGATAGAGATTGTAATGGGTTTCTGAGGCAATTGGTTTTTTCTGTAAGAACTCTAGCCAATTTTCTAGCACTTCTTCAACTTCATACTCATCAGTATTAATGATTTGTGCGATCGCTGCGGCAGTCTGCGCCAAAGCATCCACTGATATTGCTTTTTGCTGCTGTATTAAGACATTTAACACATCTGTGCTATGTTCCGTCCCTTTTTCGGGTGAAAACATTTTGTGTAAATGCTGCTGATAATATGCTTCTAAACTAGGCGAGAGTTGATTGGACTGGAAAGATTCCGGGTAGAAATTTTGTGCGTTAGCAACGCTCTCGGCTCCTCAGCGTCTCTACGGTTCGATTCTCAGACTCAGTTGGCAAAGTGCGTAGGTGTAAGATATCGCTTAGGCGTTTCAAGTTCTCTACTCGACAGTTGACTCTCGGAGGCTCAACTGCGGCAATATTAACCTTGCAACCATATCAAGAACTAGAACCATAGCTGCTTGGATCTTTAAATATAGCCATCTATGGTATAGAAATGTATAGAATCTTGTAAAGATATAAAATATAGTTCTTAAATGCACACATTTCTAGCTTCTTCCTCAATGCAGGTGTCTGTACCACCAAATGACTTTCAGCCCATGAAGATTGTCGCACTGGGGGACAGCTTAATTTATGGATTCGGCGACCCGGAAAAGGGAGGCTGGATAGAGCAACTACGGCGATGGTGGATGTTGCCGGATAGTGCGGGTCATGTTCTTTATAATTTAGGGGTAAGAGGCGATCGCACGCAACAAGTAGCCCAAAGGCTAGAAGTTGAATTTCGCCACCGAGGTGAACTGCGAAATCGTGTCCCCGACTTGATTATTTTATCAGTAGGCGTAAATGACTCAGCGCGGTTGGCGCGTCCCGATGGCCGAAGTTACACAGATTTTACATTGTTTGAAAAGGAAATTGCTTCTCTGCTAGATTTAGCACAGCAACTATGTCCTGTGTTATTTGTGGGCATGGTGCCAGTAGATGAAGCCAAGATGCCATTTTTAGATTGTTTTTACTATAATCATGCCGACCAGTACCGTTACAAAGAAGCAACTCGAATTGCTTGTAGCAAACGGCAGATTCCCTATTTAGATATTTTTGAGCAATGGATGAAACGTGGTGAAAATTGGCGGCTTAAACGCTTGAGTGAAGATGGTCTTCATCCCAATACACTAGGTTATCAAGCTTTGCTAGAAGATGTGATCGATTGGGATGCCATAGCAACTTACCATTCTAAATTTGATTACCGCCTTAAACCATCGTAATTAGATAAATATCTTGATGCTTTAGGGCTAACCGAATATTCTCGTATCTCCCGCCGTTGCAAAAAGCACTACAAGAGTGCTGAATTTTTAAATCCATCTTTTCCCTATTTTTTACTCAGTATTCCTATGACACCAACTTTATTTGGTCGTTGGCAAACTCGATTATTATTACTTGCAACGGTGGGTGTACTTGTGTCTTTGCCTTTTGTAATGGGTTGGATTGGTTCTAATGCTAACTCGGTTTATTTTTGGATACTTGGTTATATCGCCGTCTTTGGCTTAGGTTGGGATGTGCTTTATAATTATCTCCAAAAATTCCGATGGGATAGGGATTGGCCCGCAGTTTATCAACTCTTAGCTGGTATATGGGAATTAATATTTGTGTTCTGTGGAGTAAAACTGTTTGGCTTCTTACCAATACCTTTACCTAAACAAGAACTCCCGTTAGCAGTTTTTTTCTTGCACTATGCCGTCGTGTGGCTAGCAGTTTTTATTAGTTCACAAAGCCTGATGCGAATTATCTTTCCCCGTTGGCGTTTCCGGGGTGGGGAATGGTTGTAATATCGTGTCCGCAAATAGCCCTAACCCCCTAGCGAGAAGGGGGAAAAATTCAAATAAGCGTATTGGTTTATGGTCTAGACACAAGCCTCTTGAGGTGTTACGCCAATGCATCGGCTTGTTAGGCTAATACATCGGTTTATAAAAATTAACTCACAGATGGCGGTTTCAGCTTAGATGCAATATGTTGTATTGACGTACAGTTGTATGCATTTTTATGAACAATATGGTAGTTCTAGCAACTGCCCTATCTCATCAAATGAAAACAGCTATCTTATGTTTCCAAAATTGGTGCTTGTGCTGATGTAGTTATCTATGAGAAACATAGGATAAGCTTTACAGTTTGGGGAGATTATTCAATGCAGAGACGCAAATTAAGGAAGTGTAATGTCAAATTTTGATCTGGTTATTCAGCTATTTTTACAACTCACAGTTATTCTAGTCACATGTCGCGTCGTCACGATTTTAGGACGCCGCTATCTTGGTCAAAGCGATGTTGTTTGCGAAATGATTGCAGGCGTAATGTTAGGGCCATCTCTTTTAGGATTGATTGCACCAGATTTTCAGCAATGGCTGTTTCCTAAGCTTCCCATTATAACTGCTGTAGGACTCAAGATACCCAACCCATCAATGTCTATTTTATATGCTATTAGCCAGATTGGGTTGATAATTTATATGTTTTTAATTGGTTTAGAGTTCAACACCAAATTATTAAAACATCATATTAAAAGTGCAAGTTTGCTATCTGCTGCCGGGATTATCACTCCCTTTATTTTAGGAGCGATCGCATCTTTTTGGTTTTATCACAATGGCGATTTCTTTCAACCAAAAGTAACGCCTTGGTCAGCTGCTTTATATCTAGGTGCGTCGATGACAATTACGGCTTTTCCGATGTTAGCTCGCATTCTTTACGAACGCGGTCTTGCACAAACCCGCTTCGGTACTTTGGCTTTAGGTGCAGCATCTGTAGATGATGCAGTTGCTTGGTGTTTGCTAGCGATCGTGCTTGCTAGCGTAAAAAATTCTCTCAGCATCGCCATATTAGCAATTGGTGGCGGCATTTGCTACGTGCTATTTGCAATTTTTCTTGGTCAACCTCTACTAAGAGCCTTCACACGCATGACAAAACGCGATGCAGGTGTGAACAAACAAACTCTGACTTTAATGTTGATAATTTTGATGTTTTGTGCATGGTTTACCGATGTCACAGGTATCTATGCAATATTTGGTGCTTTTGTGCTGGGAGCAGTGACACCACGGGGAGAATTCGCCCAACAAATTCGCCAATATACGGAGTTTTTAACTACTTCTTTTTTGCTACCGATATTTTTTGTCTTCTCTGGACTGAATACTCAAATTGGATTGGTAAACACACCGACTTTATGGGGAATTACGTTATTAATTATTACGATCGCAATTCTTGGCAAAGGTGTTGCTTGTATGTTGGCTGCAAAATTGGCGGGAGAAAATTGGCGTGAATCTGCAACTATCGGCGCTCTGATGAATGCTCGTGGTTTGATGGAGTTAATCATTCTTAATATTGGTCTGGAGCAAGGTATAATTACCCCAACTTTATTCACTATCATGGTTATTATGGCAGTCATTACTACACTCATGGCATCACCACTGATTGCCTTTCTGTTGCAAGGTACAAGCTATGAAAAATATTCTGCTTAAGCAATTTAAATATTAGATTAATTATCTAGTAATTGAGAAAAATTCTGTGCTTTGACTCTGGTCATACTCGCTAAGGAGTTTGTAGTAGCGTTTTAGCACCACTACAAACTGACTGCCTATTAACTAATTTTCTTGTTATCGTTAATTCGGATATTCTTAGAAATGTGGCTCCTAAAATTATCAAAATTAATGTTTCACGGCTATAACTGCATTGTAACAATAATTGACATTACAACAAAGCAGAAATTAACCTTCGCTGTATCTAACAAGCTTGACATTTCCCAGTCTTTTAAAGAATTATCTTAGGGAAACCAGATAGTTAATTTTGAGGAAACCATGCATATAGTTATTCTCGTTCTGGTTGAAGTGCTGATTATTATTGGGCTTTCACGGCTCGTAGGGCTAGGATTCCGTTCCATTAAGCAACCTCTGGTAATTGGTGAGATTGTCGCCGGAATTATGCTTGGCCCATCTTTATTTGGTTTAGTTGCTCCCGATGTAGCAGTTTCCTTGTTTCCACCAGAAACTATTCCTTTTCTAAATGTTTTGTCTCAAGTGGGACTAATATTTTTCATGTTTCTGATTGGGCTAGAACTAAATCCAAAATACCTCAGTGGGCAATTAGAAGTAGCTGTTTTAACTTCTCATGTCAGCATTTTAGTGCCGTTTTCTTTAGGAACATTGCTAGCGGTGCTACTTTATCCCCTAGTTTCCGATGCAAGTGTATCCTTCACTGCCTTCGCCTTATTTTTGGGGGCGGCGATGTCGATTACGGCCTTTCCAGTGTTGGCGCGAATCATTACTGAAAACAATTTACAAGGAACGCGTTTAGGAACGTTGGCGTTAACTTGTGCAGCAGTGGATGATGTAACAGCTTGGTGTCTATTAGCTGTTGCGATCGCAGTTGCGCGAACTGGTGACTTTGCAGGTGCCATACCCACAATTATTGCCAGCATAGTTTACATCGGTTTGATGTTGACAGCTGGACGTTGGTTCCTCCAACGCCTTGCTAAACACTACCTTCGTGCGGGACGACTCAGCCAAGTGCTGCTAGCTGGGATTTATATGGCAGTGGTTGCGTCGGCATTAATCACCGAACTAATTGGTATTCATTTAATTTTTGGGGCATTTTTACTGGGAGCAGCCATGCCCAAAAATGAAGATTTAGTGCGGGAATTGGCAGTAAAAACCGAAGATTTTGTTTTGATATTCTTGCTGCCTATATTTTTTGCCTACAGTGGCTTAAAGACACAGATTGGTTTACTCAACCGTCCAGAATTGTGGCTTTTGTGTGCGTTGGTTTTAGGAGTGGCGATCGTAGGCAAATATGTTGGTACTTATGTAGCGGCCCGTGTGAGTGGCATTAGTAAACGGGAAGCCTCAGCACTTGGTTGGTTAATGAATACTCGCGGTTTAACCGAACTGATAGTACTAAACATCGGTCTAGAGTTAAAGGTAATTTCCCCCTTAATATTTACCATGCTGGTAATTATGGCATTGGTAACTACATTCATGACCTCGCCACTGCTGGAATGGACATATCCGAAAAAGCTGATCAGGTTAGATGTCATGGAACCGGGGTTGGAAGCACAAACAGGTATAGACACCTCTGCTGGAAGTGAAACTTACCCTCATCCTTTCCGAATTTTGGTACCAGTGGCTAATCCAAGTACCCAAAAAGGTTTAGTACAGTTGGCAGTAGCCTTGGCACAGCCTGCCGTAGGTATTGCTCTCAATTATCGATATCCTGCCATTGTTAACCCTCTGAGCCTGATTGAATTTGAAGAAGATTATGCCTTTGAAAGTACCCCAGTTGAAGCAGACCGATTAATCGCCCAGCGCCGCCAGCAGCTACAAGAATTGATCAATACTCTCGAACCCCCAGAAACTCGTTCTTGTGTGCATCCTATCGTTCGCATATCCAGCAATGTTGCCCGCGAAACAGCACAGATTGCCACATCAGAACAAGCTGATTTAATTCTCGTGGGCTGGCATCGCCCAGCTTTTAGTAGTAATCGTTTAGGTGGACGAGTCGGACAAATGCTTACCACTGCCCCGGTGGATGTAGCAGTGTTTGTAGATAAAGGCAAAAAGCAATTAGAAAGTTTATTGGTACCTTATTCAGCCAATATCCATGATGATTTAGCACTAATACTAGCTTTGAGACTGTTAATCAATCGTGAGACTTGTATGTTGCAGATATTACAGATAGTTGCAAATCATGCCAAGGAAGAATCGAGTTATGAACTGCACACGATGATGGAACAATTGCCTCCCAGTGTACGCGATCGCATTGAAATCAAAATTCTCGAAGCCCCAGAACCAATCCAAGCCGTCATTCAAGCCTCAGAAGGTGTTGACCTAACTATTGCTGGTACCAGCCGCGCTTGGGGTATCGAGCGCCAAACCTTGGGAAGATATACAGATCAACTAGCTATCCAATGTCGTTCCTCGCTGCTGATTACCCGCCGTTACAGCCAAGTCACCGCTCACCTTGCCTCTATGCTTCCTGAAGTTAGTAGTCAAGAGCCAACATTGAGGAGTTGAAATTCATGAATCATTTCAACTTCAAATCTTTAACTTTTTACGGAGTAGCAATAATTTCAGTGCTACTGTTGTTTAAAACTGTCAGTGCTTACGGGGAAACAAATCTTAAAGCTCCTCCTGCAATTAGCGGTCGATATCGTCTAACCCTGTCAGAGAATTTGCCTAACTGTGAAAAATCGGATACCCTGACGTTAAACATCCAGCAGTCGGGTATTTACTTAAATGCCTCTGTATTACCGGCAAACGCTAACCCCGATACTGACGAAAAGCACTCTCTGGCAGGCATCTTCCGAAATCAACAGTTAAATTTATCTGGAAAAGTTGGTAAATCAATCCTTTGTAATATTCCTCGCCCCCAAAATGATCCTCTGAACTCAGTCACAATTCAAATGCAACTTGTGGATAAAAGTAATATGACAGGTCAATTAACCGTAAATGGTATTCCCCAACCTCTGAAATTTACTGCTGTGCCCCAAAAAGCTAATTGAATTGGGAGTGGGTAAAAACGCGATTCATCGCGTCTACGGGATTGGAAGCGCGAAGTAAACAGCAATGTGAGCGCATTGCATGGGTTTTATGGAGCAGATAAAAAGAATGGATCAGGGACTAAAGACTAGGCAGTTTTGCCAATGGCGCAAGCAGCTATTTAGCATCAGTCTATTAGGCTTTTGTGCAGCGATCGCGCTTGAAACTTGCACTACTGCTGCGACACCAGTGGCAAAGCTAGAAAATTGGCGTTTTTCCTCCAAGACACAGCAACTCGAAATCACCCTTTCAGCAGGCACAACCCCCCGTTATTTCTACCTAGCCCAACCGTCTCGGCTTGTTGTAGATTTACCGAATACAAAGTTGGGCAAAGTTACCACACAACAAAATTATTCTGGAGCAATCAAAAGCATTCGCGTTTCTCAACTGAATGCAAACGATACACGCATTGTCCTAGATTTAGCACCAGGGACTGTTTTAAATCCTAAACAGATACAACTGCAACCTGTTTCTCGAAAAAACCCCACTCGCTGGGTATTACGTCCGGTTATTTCTGGTAAAACTACTGCCGTAAAACCAGGAAAGTCCGCGCCTTCAGCCAAGAAACAACCTCAAACACTCCAAAAGCCGCCTAGTAACCCACCCATAACTACTAATCCACAATTGCCCTTACTGACAGTTCCCTCTCCACCCAATCAACTGCCCTCAACAATTACTACTAACTCAGGACAGCCTTTCGTCACCGTACCTCCTTTAAATCCAAATACATCCTCTCAACAACCTGCTTCGATTCTTCCCCCTCCTTCTTTTCCAAATCAACCCAATAATTTAAATAACATTCCTCCTTTGGGAATATCAGAATTTCCAGTTCCAACAATCCCCAATGCTCCCAATCCCCAAATCATTGAGTTTGGTCAACCTTTACCCAAAACTAAATAAAAATTGGGAATTGGGCATTGGAAATCCAACCAATGCCCCATCTTTTATGCGCCATGTATATTAGGACTTACGCACACTCTACGAATTCTTCTCTACGAGACGCTACGCGTTGGCGTTCGCCTCTCGCAGAGAAGGCGGTTCGATAAATTAAGCTTTTGGGCGATTTTTACGTAAGTCCTATAGATTACCTTCCTCCAACTAACTCTTTCACCTTGTTGATGATGCCGACTGGATCGATACCTTGATATGGGTACTGTTCCCACAAACCGCCGCAACCTTCTTTATAAGTTCCAAGATGGGCATATTTGGGAGTCAACCCCCGCTCTAGCAACCAGGAACCAAAACGGCTGCCTAAGCCAGTGCGACGGTTGAAAGGTTCTACTACAAGGACAAAAGGAGCATTACCAACTTTGGTAATCATTTCTTCATCAATGGTGTTTAAAGTTGTTTTGTTAATCAAACCAACGTCTAACCCTTCTTGCTTAAGACGCTCTACAGCATCAACGGTACGGTAGAGAGCATCACCAAAACTGATAATGTAACCTTGCGTTCCCTCTCGTATAACCTCATCTTTACCAGGAACAAATTTGTAGCCATTGCCAAAGAAGTCATTGCCGTTGCTGTCCCTAATGTTGGGCACTTTGGAACGGGTGGAGAAAATAAACCGCAGTCCAGGCTCAAAGAACACAGCTTCTACACAAGCTGTCATTTGATTATTATCTGCCGGGAAGTACAACTGTGTTGGGTAGCCATCATCCAAGCCATTGTCGGCAAACATATTGTTCAAACCAAAGTGGCAGCTGTTATCTGCCATGTCATCTATACCCGCGTGGGAAAAATGACATAGAACATTGGAATAGTTCAGCCGTGCCATTGTGATTTCTGAGATACACATTTCTAAGAAGGCGCTGAAGGTCGCAAAAATACCTTGCTTGCCCTTGTCCATCCCGAATCCAGCCGCAGCAGAGAAGTTGCTGCGTTCCATAATCCCGGAGGAAATAAATATTTCTGGGTATGTTTCATGAATTTTCTTCAAACCGCAGGAGCCTTCTAGATCGCTATCAATGACCATGACTTTTTCTTTACGCTCCGTCTCACTCATGCGACTGAGGACACCCACCACGGCTTCACCAAATACACTACGGTTAGCGCCCCATTTGTCACTGGAACCCAGAAACGTATATGTTTGTTTAGGTTTCTCAATATTTTTAAGGTATTCGATAGCCGCAGTTTGTCCGCGAGATTCTAGATACTTAACTGCTAAATCTACAGAAATTACATCATGACCATGAATGGAACCTTCTAAGCCTTCAATACCAGGACACATTGGGCGTTTATTAATCAGAGCGATCGCTCCGGGAGTATTCACAGCTTCGCAAATGCGACGGTATAAATCGTCTAAGTCTTCCCCGTCTCCTTGAAGTACTTTTAAACCGTGGCCTTCTAAAGTTTTGGCAACACTGAAACCAGGTAAATATTTAGAAGGATGTCCAGCGATCGTTACATCATTGTCATCAATAAGCAGCTTAACGTTGAGATGTTGAGCAACAGCCAAGCGAGCAGCTTCGGCATCATTGCCTTCTTGCTGCGAACCATCAGAACCGAGACAGAAAACAGCCTTGCCTGGATTCGCCATTGCCACACCATTGATGTAAGGCCAAATATGGCCCAAGCGCCCAGAACTAAATTTCACACCAGGAGTTAGTTTTAGTTCGGGGTGTCCCGGTAAATTGGAATGTGCTTGCCGATAACGTAAAAGTTGCTCGGCAGGTAAATCACCATGTAATGTTGCCATCAGATATTGGGTGGCGACTCGATGTCCTGCCTCATCAAAGAAAATCGGTACAAATTGCTCCGATGCTCCCCGAAAAAAGGCATCGAGAATCATTACCTCTGGCACTGTATCGTATGGGCCGCCAGTATGACCGCCGACTCCGCTAGCAGCGCCAGTCGCTGTAAAAAAGACGATCGCATCTCGGCAGAGTTGAATATTCGCTTTTAGAGTTTTTCGCTGTTCATCTGTGAGGCTCGAATTTGCTGGATTGAGCGCTAAAGGTTTGTAAGCACCGAGATCGATTGGAAATTGGGTATTAATAATAGTCATGGTAATAGTCATGGTTTATTGATTGAATAAAAAACAATTTGAACAGACAAGACGTGCGATCGCACTACAAAAAAATTGTTAAAACCCCCATTGGGCAACAATTATCCAAGCTCAAGCCAACCACTCAGAACCATTGTGGAACTGTGTGATTTCATCAAATGCCAAAATTAATACATTCAATTGTGCATGAATGTACTTGAATTCAATTGAAGTTACGGATTACCGTACAAAGACTTGCATATCAATAAGTATAAACTCACAAACATGCAATTTCAAGTCCAAAAACGCAATTTCAGGAAAATTAATTATGCTAACTGCTGAACGACGACAATTCATCTTAGAAATACTGCGTCGTGATAAAAAGGTACTTTCGACAGAACTTAGTGCTGTTCTCAAAGTTTCTGAGGATACGATTCGCCGGGATTTGCGAGAACTGGCAGAAACTGGACTATTGCAACGCGTTCATGGGGGAGCGCTCCTTAAATCCCCAGCCACCGCTAGTTATGCCGACCGCCAAAAGCAAGCGCCAAAAGAAAAGGAAGCGATCGCTCGGACAGCAGCAAAATTAGTTTGTACAGGACAGGTGGTGATTTTAGACGGAGGTACAACAACTCTCCAAGTAAGCCGTCATTTGCCCCTAGATTTGCACGCAACAGTGATCACAAATAGTCCGCCAATCGCCGTTGCTTTAGCAGAACATCCCCATATAGAGGTTGTGATGTTAGGTGGACAACTTTACAAAAAAGCCTTGGTGAACGTGGGTACTGTCACGATTGAGACATTACGGATGATTCGTGCAGATTTGTGCATGTTGGGAGTTTGCAGTTTGCATCCAGAAGTTGGGATTAGTGTACCTAACCTAGACGAAGCCCACGTCAAACGAGCCATGATTGCTGGATCGGCAGAGGTAGTAGGATTAGTGACAGCAGAAAAATTAGACACAGCTGCTCCTTATCTAGTGGAGTCTATTCGTGCCCTAACTTACCTAGTAACTGCACCTACAGTATCTAATAATATGCTGAGTGCCTACAAAGCTTTAGGTTTGACCATTATACGTGATGAGTACGAATGATCTGATCAAGGCAGATGCGATCGCTAGAGACTGGGGATTGAACAGGGGAATAGGGTACAGATTATTCCCTGTCACCTGTCACGTCTTCCCTAACTAACCCCAATGCCCAAATCTAAAATCTGTCCGTTTCTTGAGGTGTTCCAACTGCTCCGGGTTGAGCCGTAAAGAAGTTTTGAGCAGCTTCATTCTGATATATACATCTAATATCAGGTTTATCACTGTCCAAATTACCTGTAAAGCCAAAGGTGTTCAGGCGATTTTTGCACTCATTTACCTGCTCAGATGTCACTAGCTTACGTTGCTCTAAAAGCGCCCAGTTATTTTGTCGGATTACGCATCCAGGACGCATACTCGGCTGGGCAACATAGACATTGAAGGGGTTGAGAGTGACGAACAGTCTGGCGTCCATCACCATCGCGCTGGCTCCGTACTGCACACAAATCTCAGGGTTAGGTGCTTTCAAATCAATGAATTCACGAGAAGCCACATTTGATGGGGCTAACGTGGTTGTAGAACTAAAAGCAATGCCAATCCCAATTCCTAAAATCAACACCCCTCCCATAATTGCGATGGTGAAGAGGTTAAAAATTGGGGATTGGAAAATAGAGGGTTTAGAAGTAGTAGCCGATTTACCAGTAGGTTTACGTCTCATTGTTGCTTAATCACCTTCACGCCGATTTGGCAGGGAGTGGTCTAAAGTTTTCTCCCTCTTTCAGTATGCCTATTCTTAACTGTAATTGTCTGCGAGGTCTTGGACAGTATTCTTCTTAAATGATAAAAATAGGAACTTATCTAGATATCTGGATAGAATCTCAACCTTGTTGGCTATTGTTTCCATCTTGAAGAATTGGTGAATCTTTTTATTTATTTGCTGATTAAGGAATTTTTATTACCTTTGTGCTGCTTCACATGCAAATCATAGAGCAACTAAATTTTTAATTTCTATATTTTATTAACCAATCATAGCATATTTTTAATATCTATCAGATAGTCTTGATTCAATTTGCACAAATTATGCAGTGAGAATGCTTGAATTAGCTAGCTTTGTGTTTGTAATTTTGCGAAAAGTCTGAGTGAAGTAAACCTGTACTGATAACTTTCCCAGACGAATTTTTCGTATTCGTATGAGATATTTTTGTTACCCCTAGTAATTGATATGTTAAACGATGTAAATTAAAATTTAATAAAGTTTTAATAACTAATTGAAGCAAGTGGCATCTCAAAGAGCGTTATTCTCAAGCAAGAAGTTCAAAACTTCGCAACTTCAAATCCTTCTAGCTGATAGTCTGACTATTTTTTGGGGAGATTGGTTAGATTTACGTGTCAGAATTGTACAAGTTGCTGCATCAGGCTTAATATCCCCACTGATATATATTTTAGCTTTTGGCTTGGGTTTGGGTAGTTCCATCAAACCAGGCTCAGGAATTAGTGGTAACTATAACAACTATCTGGAATTCATATTACCGGGGATGGTGGCGCTATCGTCAATGACGGTTAGCTTTGCTGGAACGACATTTTCGATTTGTGGGGACAGACTATTTACCAAAACCTTCGAGGAATTGTTGTTAACTCCTATACATCCCTTAGCCTTGTACATCGGAAAAATGCTGGCGGGAGTAGTACGAGGGTTGATGACATCGGCTTCGGTGATTTTAGTAGCGGTGCTGTTGACTGGAAACTGGAATTTTCTCAATCCACTATTTCTATTATTGGTAGTGCTGAATTGTTCGGTATTTGCTGGGTTAGGGGTAATTGTGGGTTTGAGTGTGCGATCGCTCGAATCAGTTGGACTCTACAACAACTTTATAATTATCCCCATGTCATTCTTAGGAGCGACCTTCTTTGACCCTAGTACATTACCAGTAGCCCTTAAAGTCGTAGTTTACCTGTTACCACTCACCTATGCCAGCATCGGACTACGTGCAGCTGCTCATTTACCCTTGTCTCAGTTTCCTTGGTACAGTATACCGATTTTGCTAGTAATAGCGATCGCTCTTTCTTTGTGGGGTGGTTATAGATTCGCTCACCAACAAGATTAAAATAATTCGTAATTAGTTAAAGCCTTTATGACAATCTGTGCTTTAACTTTTGCATCTTGTGGTTTTCGAGTCAGCATTATTGAAATACTGATTGAATTGAGTCATTAGTCATGAGCAAATGACTAATGACAAATGACAAAGGACTAACTAGCCAACAGAGTTTTTTCTAGAGAAGTCCAACGGAAGGCGCGATCGCCACCTCTCTCAATTACTACCCTTACTCGTGGTTCTAATTGAGGCAAATTCGTTAAATACTCAAGTTCCTCATTGGAAAGGATATGCCCTTCAATAATCCACAAGACTAGCCCCTTAGATTTTGGTGGTAGCTGTTCTAGATGAGAATTGATAATTGGTGGTAAGTAGTACACATGACCTACTGCCGCACCACTACCAGTACTTTTTTTACCAAGATGAGGAGGTCTGACTCCATGAATTCTTGTGAGATACGCAGCTACGTCACCCAGTCCCTTAGCGGTAATGTGGAGGGTGGTATAGCCAGCTGCGCGTAGTCGGCGCTGATATCGACCTTCATAACCTCCTTCCAGAGGTACATACACGCCAAGAGCGCCAAATTTTTCCAGATCGCGCATTAAACCGTTGCCAGTGGTAATTAGTGCCATAGATTTTCGTCTTATCCCACTTAGATATCTCTATTATTTACCCTGAACCGATAGATTAAAAGCATTTTTTTGGGCATCAAGAAGATGCAGAGCGCAAACAGGTAATTTTTTATTCTCTCCCTTGCACCCTGCCCCTGCTTTGCTGCTTCTTCCCCACTTCCCAAAAATAACTCTATAAATTACTAGACAAACATAAATAAATAATTTATATTATTAGATTGTGACCAAAGACGCAAATTAGACTCCCTTATTACTGTCATTTTGAGATAGTGTTAGCATCAAAAGCTGATGACTCAATCCAAATTGGATAATCTAACTCAGATTGATCATAGACTGGTAAACTAAGAAAGCTTTCAGGTCAACATTGGAGCTTATGGACGAAGAATTAAAGCCAATCCAAAGCTCCAGAGTACGATTTACTCCTGTGCCTCTGAAAAAGCAGGCAAAATCTTAAACAATAGTTTAAGGTGTTTAAGGAAGTGAAAACTGAGCAGCAATGTTGGTTTCATGGCATTACGTCAGTCTCAGTTAACGGATACTGGGTGGTAAAAACCGCTTAAGTCCAACTGCAACACGGCAGTAGCCAATCTCCGGGAAGCCGTCTTATTCTTATGGGCGTCTAAAAATCGGGAAACCCGCCGACAGCGCTGCCTCCAGAAAGTGCCAGAGCAATTGCTTGGAAGAAAGCATTGCTGCACACAGCTTAAAGAAAGCTGTAGCGCCTTGCATTGATTCCAGAAGTTACTCCTTCCCAATGGGAAGGTACTTGTGGCTGTTCTGGTGATCTAGTGAGTGAAGCTAAACAGATTCACCAAGCAGTACGGACACGGTTTGTTGTGTCCGAAAGCATTTGGAGCGGTTTATTTAAACCATTCCAAATTTCGCAGGCTAAACCAGCCTAAACTGATGCGTACAAAGCGTGTCCTCTAGAGTCCAATTCCAAGGTCAGCAAGTAGAAAGGAGAACCAGTTACTGTGTCTGTAGGTATTCTCGGCACCAAGCTGGGCATGACCCAAATATTTGACGAAGCAGGAGTAGCCATTCCTGTGACTGTCATTCAAGCAGGTCCATGCACCGTTACACAAGTTAAAACGAAACAAACCGACGGTTACTTTGCCATTCAAGTTGGTTATGGCGAAGTTAAACCAAAGGCACTGAACAGACCACTACTGGGTCATTTGGCTAAATCATCTGCCCCAGCATTGCGTCACCTAAATGAATATCACACAGAAAGTTCTGGTGATTATGCTTTAGGTCAAGAGATTAAAGCAGATATTTTTAGTGCAGGTCAGATTGTCGATGTAGTCGGCACAAGCATCGGTCGCGGTTTTGCGGGTAACCAGAAGCGCAACAACTTTGGTCGGGGGCCCATGTCCCACGGTTCCAAAAACCACAGAGCGCCGGGTTCTATTGGTGCTGGTACAACACCAGGTCGTGTCTATCCAGGTAAGCGGATGGCAGGGCGTTTAGGTGGCAAACGGATCACAATTCGTAAACTGACGATAGTGCGAGTTGATACAGAACGCAACTTATTGCTTATTAAGGGAGCAATTCCTGGTAAACCGGGCGCTTTAGTAAGTATTGTGCCTGCAAAAACAGTGGGATAGTCAAAAGTCATTAGTCAAACGTCATTAGTCATTAGTCATTGGCTAAAGACAAATGGCATAAAGACAAATGACAGATGGCAAATGACAAAGGACAAATAACAAAGATGGTTGAAAGCGTAGTTAAAAATTGGCAAGGAGAACAGGTCGGCGAGACGACCTTCGAGTTGCGCGTTGCCAAGGAAGAAACAGCGTCTCATATTGTGCATCGCGCCTTAGTACGGCAATTGACTAATGCTCGCCAAGGAAATGCCAGTACAAAAACTCGTTCAGAAGTCAGAGGCGGTGGCCGTAAACCTTGGCGACAAAAAGGTACTGGTCGCGCTCGTGCAGGGTCTATTCGTTCACCATTGTGGCGTGGTGGTGGTGTAATCTTTGGGCCAAAGCCCAGAGACTTCAACCTCAAGCTGAACCGCAAAGAGCGACGTTTAGCACTGCGGACAGCATTTGTCAGCCGCATTGAGGATTTGATCGTAGTAGAAGAATTTAGCACCGAGCTATCTCGCCCGAAGACTAAAGAATTAGTGGCAGCGCTTGCCCGTTGGGGAGTAGTACCAGAAAGCAAGTCACTGTTAATTTTGTCTGAAATTGCGGATACAGATAACGTTTATTTGTCAGCCCGCAACATTGAAAATTTAAAACTAATTGCAGCCGACCAGCTAAATGTTTTTGATTTACTGCACGCTGACAAGATTGTAGTTACGGCATCAGCCCTAGAAAAAATTCAGGAGGTCTACAGTGCCTAGCTTTGACCCCCGCGATCTTGCCGACTTAGTGCGTCGCCCAATCGTCACCGAAAAAGCGACCATCCTAATGGAGCAAAATAAGTACACCTTTGAAGTAATTCCAAAAGCATCTAAGCCAGAAATCAAGGCTGCGATCGAAGACTTGTTTCAGGTCAAGGTTGTAAAAGTCAACACCATCTTACCACCGCGTAAAAAGCGGCGCGTTGGTAAATTTATTGGTTATAAGCCCCAATATAAGCGAGCCATTGTTACCGTCGCACCTGGGGATGAAGACAAGATTAGACAAGTTCTATTCCCAGAAGTCTAAAAAAGTTGTGAGTTAGGAGTTAAGAGTTACTGAACTCAAAACTCAGCACTCAGCACGGGCTAAACGCCCCGCTAACGCTATCAGCACTCAGCACTTAAAAATATGGGTACTCGTTCTTATCGCCCTTATACCCCCAGCACCCGCCAAGTTACAGTTTCTGACTTTGCGGAAATCACAAAAACCGAGCCAGAAAAATCCCTAACTACCTCGAAGCATCGCGCCAAAGGTCGGAATAATACTGGGCGGATTACTAGTCGTCGCCGGGGTGGCGGACACAAACAACTTTACCGGATCATCGATTTTAAAAGGGATAAACATAATATTCCTGCCAAAGTCGCAGCAGTTGAATACGATCCTAACCGCAATGCCCGAATTGCCCTTTTGTATTACCAAGATGGCGAAAAACGGTATATTCTCCATCCCAATGGATTGAAAGTTGGAACAATAATTATTTCTGGGCCTGAAGCTCCCTTTGAAGATGGGAATGCTTTACCTCTCTCAAGGATTCCCTTGGGTACTGGTGTTCACAACGTAGAATTGACTCCTGGTAAAGGTGGTCAAATTGTGCGTGCTGCTGGTGCTAGCGCTCAAGTTGTGGCAAAAGAAGGTAATTATGTAACTCTCAAGTTGCCTTCAGGAGAAGTCCGCTTGATTCGGCGCGAATGCTACGCCACCATTGGGCAAGTAGGCAACACCGATGCAAGAAACCTGAGTGCAGGTAAAGCAGGACGAAATCGTTGGAAAGGCCGCCGTCCTAAGGTTAGAGGTAGCGTCATGAACCCAGTGGATCACCCACATGGTGGTGGTGAGGGTAGGGCACCTATCGGTAGATCAGGGCCTGTTACACCTTGGGGTAAACCCACATTGGGCGCGAAGACACGCAATCGCAAGAAACTTAGCAGCAAATTGATTATCCGTCGTCGCCGTAAGTCTTCCAAACGCGGTCGCGGTGGTCGTGAGTCTTAAAGAGTTAGGAGTTAAGAGTTATAAGTTGAGAGTAAAATCTAACTCCTAATTCCTCACTCCTCACTCATAATTCCTAAATCCTAAATCCAAAATTGAACTATGGGTCGTTCTCTAAAAAAAGGTCCTTTCGTTGCGGATCATCTTCTAAAGAAAATTGAAAAGCTCAACGACAACAACAGAAAAGAAGTTATTAAAACTTGGTCAAGAGCTTCGACAATTTTGCCTCTAATGGTAGGTCATACTATAGCTGTTCATAACGGACGCCAACACGTTCCAGTTTTTGTAAATGAACAGATGGTAGGTCACAAGTTGGGTGAATTTGCCCCGACACGCACCTACAGAGGTCATGGAAAAAGCGACAAAAAAGCAGGTAGGTAGTTATTAGTCATTGGTCATTTGTCATTAGTCATTGGTCATTAGTTATTAACTTTCGACAAATGATATAAGGACAAAAGATAAAGGACGAAGGAGAAAATTGGAGAAAATTATGGCTACTAATACTACTGAAGTAAAAGCGATCGCTCGTTTTATCCGCATCTCGGCCTATAAAGTGCGTCGCGTACTCGATCAAATTCGTGGGCGATCGTACCGTGAAGCATTAATCATCCTAGAATTCATGCCCTATCGCGCCACTGAACCCATATTGAAGGTTCTTAGAAGCGCTGCTGCAAATGCCGAACACAACGCTGGGTTAGATCGGACTCAACTAGTGATTACTCAGGCTTATGCCGATCAAGGGCCATCGCTAAAGCGGTTCCAACCAAGAGCGCAAGGTCGAGCTTACCAAATTCGCAAACCAACGTGTCATATTACTGTGGCTGTTGGAGCCGCACCAGAAAAATAAGCACGCTTACACGAATAAATTACGTAAAGTAAGAAATCTTAGAGGAAGCATTCGTGGGACAGAAGATTCATCCAGTTGGTTTTCGCCTGGGTATTACACATGAGCATCAATCCCGTTGGTTTGCTGTTCCTGATCGTTATCCAGAACTTTTGCAAGAAGACTACAAACTTCGTCAATATATAGAACAAAAGCTGGGTAGGCAGGCTCAAAACAACGCCGGGATTTCCGAGGTGCGGATTGAGCGCAAAGCCGACCAAATCGATTTAGAAGTACGCACTGCTAGACCAGGTGTAGTAGTGGGTCGTGGTGGGCAAGGTATTGAATCCTTACGCACCGGACTCCAAGGATTGTTAGGTAGTAATCGCCAAATTCGCATTAACGTAGTTGAAGTTCAACGAGTTGATGCTGATGCCTACCTAATTGCCGAATACATTGCTCAACAATTAGAACGCCGGGTTTCCTTTCGGCGGGTAGTGCGGCAATCGATTCAGCGTGCTCAACGGGCTGGTGTCCAAGGTATTAAAATCCAAGTTAGCGGCCGACTCAACGGTGCAGAAATTGCCCGGACAGAGTGGACTCGTGAAGGTAGAGTACCTTTACATACGTTACGGGCTGACATCGACTACTCTTATTGCACGGCAAAGACTGTTTACGGCATTCTGGGCATCAAAGTATGGGTGTTTAAGGGAGAAATTATTCCTGGACAGGAACCAGATCCGCTACCACCAGCAAGCCGCGATCGCGAACGCGATCCCCGCGAACGCGATCGTGAACCCCGTCGTCGTCAACAACAACGTCGTCGCCAGCAATTTGAAGACCGCTCAAATGAAGGATAAATCGTCATTAGTCATTAGTCATTAGTCATTAGTAAATGACAAATGATAAATGACAAATGATAAATGACAAATGACAAGTGACAAACCATGTTAAGCCCTAGAAGAACTAAATTCCGCAAACAACAGCGCGGACGGATGGAGG
>NZ_JBALBZ010000163.1:0-20203 GCF_036919495.1 Nostoc sp. | reverse complement strand
GAAGAAACCTCCAAATATAATAAAGAATAGCAAGTGGTTCGCGATAGTCTATCGCGAACCACTCTTTCTTTTCCACATCCCGTGAAAAGTCAGATTTCTGTACTAGCTTGGCAATGCTGGTTTTTATACGGTTTTTGGTAGTCACCACTGAGAATAGCCGTATTTTGTATCAAGTTCTGATACCGTAGTCACGCCCTCTATATAAATAGACATTAATCATCATGACTACCAGACCATAACTACCAAAACGCCAAACCTCCAATCTCAATTCTTGACATGACTGCGGGCGATCGCATTTCTCCAATTTGGAATACGTGAGTTTGGAATGCGTGAATTAATTTATCTTGCTTTTTCAAAAATACTTCACGTCCTTGCTCAAATTCTTTTTCGGACTCACTGAGTATTTTTACTTAAGTCGAAAACAGCCAATTTTCTCAAATCAACAATAGCCTAAATAAGGCTAGTAAGTACACCTATTTTCAGGCAGCTGATTTGAGCTTTTACCCTTGCCGTGTAGGCCGTCAACAAGGCCGTCATACTGCCGTCAATTTTACCATTAGAAGATTTACAAAATCTCAGAAAAATTTCGTTTTTGACGGCACTATCGCCGTCATACTGCTGTCATTACTGCCATCCCCAAGGGAGTGTTTTCAAATATACATTTCCCCTACTTAAATGAGAATAACAGACAAATGTTTTTTGTGCATGACTTACGGGAGATTCTAACTCTGTTTGTAAACGCGATGGCGTAACCGCCCACCGGAGGTGATCTCTCCTAACAGTGGCGTGATCAGTTAGCTTTTGTGATCGGGTGACGCGATCGCTCTCTCTGTGTTACCTTGCCTCCCAATTGAGATTGGTAGTCACAGTCCGCTTACGCCTCTCGACACTCCCAATACCTTCGGTTAAGGAACTTTTGCGTTGAGGGCAGCAGAGGTAGAAGAGAAGCAGGGGGAAAAGAACTAATTGTCTATCAACTCTTTCCTCCCCTGCCTCTGCTTTAATTGGACACAAGCGTTGTAAAACCTCAGTCACTTTTGTAGTTTTATCGGACTCATTTTTGGCTGATTCTTGATTTTTACCTCAACAAACTTTCCGCCAAATAAGGCGTACTGTGCGTCAGAAAAAGATGGATTACAGAGCTTAAAAGCTTTTAAGCGAATTTCAGGGTAATTGACCAATTATTGGGAAATAATGGGAGACTTCTTATAAGTATTGGGAACTGTTCGGATTTATTGGGAATTTTTGAGCTAATGAGAATTTTGTGACTGGATGATATAAAAGGTGTAAAAAGGTCAGAAAAAATTGGAGATTTGGGAGATGTTGTCTAGATATTGGGAGATGTTGAATGTAGTTGGTGAAGGTGGGGAAAATGGATGTTTTGTCGAGATATTCTCTCAGACGCACGAATTTAGTCAAATCAATCTACTAGTGCCAAAACTGTAATATTTCTTGATAAATGTGTCAATAATCACGGTTTGAGCGGTTCATATTGAGAGTAATTATCAATTAGATAGACAAAAAAAGGGTCAAAAATAGGGGTAAATTTTTTTTGTGGATTTTGTAGATTTAACAAACTTCGGCGGGCCTAAGTCCCCGGCTACAAAATAAGCCGCAAGCTTGGCTATCCTCTCACCTGTGGCTAGGATCTCAATTCTTGGCATGACAACGGCGCGATCGCTTGCCTCACCCTTCAGACCTTAAAGCCACCGCTCTTGATTTTACTCCCGGCAGTAGTTAGAAGAATGCCTTAGACAATGAATGTCCGCAATGCCTGCGGTTCTTGCTAGCCGAACCACCTTCTTCGCACTATGCTTAATTCCCGAAGCGATCGCTGCTAACAGTCGCGTGAGTCTTCTCCCCCAATCAAGGGGACATAATATTAGTTGGATCTGCGTTGGGTGTTTCTCTATTCCTGGTAACATGGTCATCACTTGCGGCAACGTTGCCGAATGTTTTTAGTTTCTCAATCCTGAGAATAGTTAGTGGCGACATCAAAGCTTTATGCTACAAATGCAGTGCATTGTAGTACTCAAAAACCCTCCAAGCGAACGGCGGTTTCATGTCACGAGCGCAGCGAGAGATGGCGCAGCCACCCGCAGGGCATGAAACCATAGTGAGTTACGGTTATGTTATTCTCTAAGCGAAGAATTGTTGAGGGCAAAAAATAGCAATTCTTTGCGCTAAGTTGTGGCATAGTCTAAGGATAGTCCAGGCATAGTCTAGGGAACTTGCTTTTTTGAAAAAACTGATTCCCTGCACTAAGTTGTGGCATAGTCTAGGGATAGTCCAAGCTAAGTTGTGGCATAGTCTGGAGAAAATGTAGTTTGGTATACAATTTCGTTATTTAAAATTCACTAATTACATAGACTTAGTGGTGATTATGACTGAGTTTGTAAAGGAAAAAATAACTTTAATTTCTCCCTGACTTAAAGCCTTCACCACTAAGGAACTCTTCATTGATCAGCAAGAGAATTTTATCTGTGTCTTTCCCTTTGTTGGCATAACTAGCAGGGTTACTGGGGTCTTTCTTGTTCTCCATACCGAACTTAGCATTATGGCTAATCACCTCATCCTTGTGAGCCTCAATCCAATCACGTACCAGCAACCCGTTACTACTTGAAATTTCAGACAGTTCCTCTACCTGCTTAGTTCATTACAGTTTCAGCAACGCCCAGAATTTTATTAGTGGGATAGGTTCTTACAAATTTCTCAGATCAATTTTGAAGATATTTGCATAATTTTTGGTGTTTGAGTTGAAGAGTAAGTAGAAGTTAAGAATTTATTTAAAGCAAGACCAGGAAAAAATATTCAAAATTGTTTTAAGTATTCTTTTTGTAAATTTCAGAAATAGAACTTATAAAAAATATGTAATTATTCAAAAAAAATGTAAATTAGGCTTGCAAGATTGCAAAAAAAAATCGTTGTAATATTCTAAATTAACTAAGTAAATTTGTCAAACTTAAGAAGTTTTTATTTCAGTTTTACTTATGGATATTTTGAAACGAAAGCGCGTAGTAGTTACAGGTTTAGGAGCTATTACTCCTTTAGGAAATGATGTAACCACGTATTGGAAAGCTCTTCTTGAGGGACGTAGTGGTATTAGACCTATTACTAGGTTTGATGCTTCCGATCATACTTGTCAAATTGCAGGAGAGGTTCTGGAATTTGATCCCTATAATTATATAGATCGTAAGGAAGCAAAACGTATGGATCGCTTTGCCCATTTTGCAGTTGCTGCTAGCAAGCAAGCACTTGCCAATGCTGATTTTAAAATTAATGATCAAAATGCCACGCAAATAGGAGTGTTAATTGGCAGCGGAATTGGTGGTATCAAAGTTATAGAAGACCAACAGGAGGTCTTGTTAACTCGGGGCCCTAGCCGTTGTAGTCCTTTCTATGTTCCGATGATGATTGCAAATATGGCTGCTGGGTTAACGGCAATCCACGTAGGTGCCAAAGGTTATAACTCTTGTACAGTTACTGCTTGTGCTGCTGGTTCCAATGCTATTGGAGAGGCCTTTCGTTTAATTCAACATGGCTATGCCCAAGCCATGCTCTGTGGTGGTACCGAAGCAGCGATTACACCTTTATGTATAGCTGGTTTTGCAGCAGCAAAGGCTTTATCAACTCGTAATCAAGAGCCTACTCGTGCTTCTCGTCCGTTCGATCAAGAGCGCGATGGGTTTGTAATGGGGGAAGGTGCTGGGATGCTCTTACTAGAGGAGTTAGAGTCTGCCAAAAGCCGTGGGGCTAACATTTACGCAGAAATTGTTGGTTATGGAGCGACTTGTGATGCCTACCATATGACTGCTCCTTCTCCTAGTGGTGAGGGAGCAGCCAGAGCCATAGAACTTGCATTAAAAGATGCAGGTTTGTTTCCCAATCAAGTCAGCTATATCAATGCTCATGGTACAAGCACTTCTGCCAACGATGTAACTGAAACATCAGCTATTAAAAAGGCTCTTGGAGAGAATGCTTTCAATACACCTATTAGTTCCACCAAATCTATGACTGGACATTTATTAGGTGCCTCAGGAGGTATAGAAGCGATCGCAACAGTGATGGCAGTATTGTCAGATCAAATTCCACCAACTATCAATCTAGACGAACCAGATCCAGACTGTGACTTGGACTATGTTCCCCATATAAATCGCCATCAGACAGTAGAGGTTGCCCTTTCTAACTCTTTTGGGTTTGGTGGTCACAACGTGACTTTGGCTTTTAAGAAATTCCAGAATTAATCAATCAATTTTAGTTTGCTCAAACCTTCAACACATCAAAATCTATGTCAACCCAAACAAATACATCCATTCCTCAAAACATTGTACCTGCCTTAAATCAACTACAGGATGAAGTTACAAAAGTTGAACAGGCTTTGTTAGAGCTTAGACGAAAAAAACAGGAGTTTTTACAGTATCAGTTAAGTAGTAGTCTAGAAAATTTGTCAGTACAAGCTGATAAAGTAAATACTTTAGCCATCAGTCTAGAAACTGAAATATTGAAATTTCAAGAGACTGCTGTTGAGTTAGATAACATCTATCAAACTATTCACTCATCTCCTAGCTTGAGCAAGCTGGGAAATGAAATTTTGAATTTACCAAATGCAAAAATTACTAATATTTGGAAAATCAATAGGTTAGATTTTTCTGTTCCTACAATAGTAAAACAAGAATCTCAGTTTATTTTAACTGTCAAGACAATTAACATTAATCAACAAACTGTGTGTCAACCAAACTTGGGTCAAACAATAACATTATCGCCATCCAAAAACAAAGTAAATCATAGCTTAAAGGGAATTGATTCCTAAATTGTCCAGTAATTAAGAACTACATCACACATATAAGGACGTAGCGATAAATTTATCATGATGGCAGAAACTTTTACAGGTATTGCCCTGACTGGTACTGGTTCAGCTGTTCCAGATATTACCCTTACTAATGATGACCTGGCTCAGGTGGTAGAAACCTCTGACGAGTGGATAAAAAGTCGTACTGGCATCCACTCCCGTAGAGTCTTATCTGCAAAAGAGAATTTAACGTCACTGGCAGTACAAGCTGGAAAACAGGCACTCTTATCTGCTGGTTTGGCAGCTACCGATATCAACTTAATTATATTAGCCACTTCTACAGCTGATGACCGATTTGGTAATGCTACGCGAATTCAATATGAACTAGGCGCAAAATGGGCAGTGGCTTTTGACTTAAATGCAGCTTGCTCGGGTTTTGTATTTGGCTTAATTACGGCTGCTCAGTTTATCCGTACTGGTGCCTACCGCAATATTTTGTTGATTGGTGCAGATGTTTTATCCCATTGGATAGATTGGTCAGATCGGCGTACTTGTGTGTTATTCGGAGATGCTGCTGGCGCTGTAGTTATTCAAGCTCATGATGAAGACCGGCTTCTAGGTTTTGAAATGCGAAGTGATGGCAGTAGTTACAATCAATTAAATATTCCATTTCACACACAATTACGTCCACTGACCGATGATGTGAGCATTGGTCAAGGAAGTTTTATGCCCATCACAATGAATGGTCAAGAAATTTATAAATTTGCAGTCAGATCGGTTCCAGAAATTATTGATAAAGCTTTATTCCGTTCTGGAGTGAGTCACGTTGACTTATGAATTATTCTTCAACCAATTCTAGGTGTATAAGTCCTTGCACCCCTAGAATTAGATATTTTTTGATTGGAAGTCGCTAAGTGTAATTCCTTACAAAAATAATAAAATAAAGTTGCATAAAAACTCTAATCCTAACTGTAAATATTCAAAGGCAGACACAGCACTTTCTTTACAAGTAAGTGAGTATAAATGCAGAGATCACACATTAGATAGAGTTTCTACTTTCTACCTCCTGCCACCAAACCCGTAGCTCTTTGTACTTCATCCAAAAGAAAACTGCTGTATAAACTTCTAATTTCTGAATCGTACTGTATTTGTGAAAAATCGTGAGTGGTAAAGCTAAATAATATGAACACTGAGAATATTGCTTTGAATTTATCCGCACAACCTCTGCATTTAGTAGAATGTCTGCGTCAAAAAGCGCAAAATCAGCCTGATAAAACTGCTTACATCTTTTTAGAGAATGGGGAAATCGAAACAGGTAGCCTCAGCTATCGGGAGTTAGATCAACAGGCTCAAGCGATCGCGGTTACTCTACAAAGCTTAGTTGCTCCTGGCGATCGCGCTTTAATGTTATATCCATCAGGTTTAGAATTCATCGCAGCATTTTTTGGTTGTTTGTATGCCGGAGTAGTAGCTGTTCCTGCCTATCCCCCCAGACAAAATCAGAGGTTATCTCGATTACAAGCAATTGTCACAGATGCTCAGGCTAAAGTAACTCTCACGACTAATGCCTTACTAAATAATATTCAAACTCAATTTGCCCAAGACCCAGAACTAGCTGACCTGAACTGTTTGGCTACCGATCAAATTAGTGTAGATCGCGCACAATTATGGCAAGAACCAGCTTTGAGCAGTTCATCAATCGCCTTTCTCCAATATACTTCCGGTTCTACCGGCACACCAAAAGGAGTGATGGTAAGTCATGGAAACTTACTGCATAATGAGCAAATGGTCGAGGTGGGATTTGGACATACACAAAAAACTATCTTCGTTGGTTGGTTGCCCTTATTCCATGACATGGGATTAATTGGTAATGTACTACAACCCCTATATTTAGGCATACCCTGCATTTTCATGCCCCCTGTGGCATTTCTCCAAAAGCCTATCCGTTGGTTACAGGCAATTTCCCGCTATAAAGCCACTACTAGCGGCGGCCCAAATTTTGCCTATGATATGTGTACTAAAAAGGTCACACCAGAACAACTCGAAGACCTGGATCTCAGCAGTTGGGAAGTAGCTTTCAACGGTGCAGAAACAGTGCGGGCTGAAACACTAGAGCGATTTGCTGCTACTTTTGCTCCCTCTGGTTTCCGCCGCGAAGCATTTTATCCCTGCTACGGCATGGCTGAGGCAACTTTATTTGTCTCTGGGGGAGTAGCAAAAGAGCCACCAGTAATTCAAAACTTCCAAGGCAAAGCTTTGGAACAAAACCGCATCATAGATAGCAATCCGCAACAGGAAGACAACCGAGCCATTATTGGTTGTGGTCAGACCTACTTAGACCAGAAAATTGTCATTGCTAATCCAGAAACCCTCAAGCAATGTGCGCCTGACGAGGTGGGAGAAATTTGGGTATCGGGGTCGAGTGTCGCTCAAGGCTACTGGAACCGACCAGAACAGACAGAGCAAACTTTTCATGCTTATCTATCAGATACTGGTGTTAGCGAAGGCTCAGGGCTATTTCTGCGGACGGGAGATTTGGGATTTCTGCAAAACGGCGAACTGTTTGTCACTGGCCGCCTCAAAGATGTAGTGATCATTCGGGGACGCAACCATTATCCCCAGGATATTGAACTGACCACAGAACGCAGTCATCCAGCCCTAGCTGCCAACGCTGGAGCCGCCTTTGCAGTCGAGATTGCCGGACTTGAACAACTAGTGGTTGTTCAAGAAGTAGAGCGGAGTCACCTGAGAAAACTCAATGTCGCTGAAGTCACTGGGGCGATTCGGCGAGCAGTGGCAGAAAATCACGAACTAGAAGTTTATGCGGTTGTGCTACTTAGGACGATGAGCCTGCCGAAAACTTCTAGTGGTAAAGTTCAGCGTAGTGCTTGTAGAGCGGCATTTTTGACTGGTAACTTAGACACAGTTGGCGAATGGAGAAGTGATAGTCCAGAAAACGCCACTAAAACACGTCGAAATTCACCAGCTAGAACTGAAAAGAAAACAAAAACTTATAGCCAAGATGCGATCGAGGACTGGTTAATTGCCAAGATTTCTGAGCAGCTAGCTAGTGCTGAAGAGATAGACATTCAGCAACCTTTAGTTACCTATGGTCTGAGTTCATTGGCGGCTGTGAGTATTTCTGGTGAATTACAGGAATGGCTAGGACGTGAGATTTCTCCGACGTTGTTGTATGATTACCCCACCATTGAAAGTCTAACCCGTTATTTAGGACAATTAAATCAGGGAAATCAACAACAAAATGCTTCCCAGTCTTTAAATGGCCAAGAAGCGATCGCTATTATCGGTATGGGTTGCCGTTTTCCCCAAGCCCAAAACCCAGATGCCTTTTGGCAGTTGTTACACGATGGTGTTGATGCAATTACAGAAGTACCGCCTTCGCGCTGGGACATCAATCTTGTCTCCCAGCAGTTGCCCACACATCTTGATAAAAATCATATCAAATGGGGTGGTTTCCTCGAACAAGTAGATCAGTTTGATGCCGAATTTTTCGGTATTGCTCCTAGAGAAGCCGAACTCATGGATCCCCAACAACGGTTACTTTTGGAGGTGAGTTGGCAAGCCCTAGAAAATGCTGGCAAGACACGGGAGCAGTTATCAGGTAGTCAGACTGGGGTATTCATTGGCATCAGCAACTTTGATTATTCCCGGTTACAAATTAATTATGGGGTTGCTACTGATGTTTATGCCGGCACTGGTAATGCTTTTAGTATTGCAGCGAACCGTCTTTCCTATCTCCTAGATTTACGCGGCCCCAGTTTGGCAGTAGATACCGCTTGTTCTTCATCCTTGGTAGCAATTCATCAAGCTTGTCAAAGCTTACGCCAAGGCGAATCTCATTTAGCTTTAGCGGGTGGGGTGAATCTGATCCTCAGCCCAGAAATGACCATTATCTTCTCAAAAACCGGAATGTTAGCAGCAGATGGTCGGTGTAAAACCTTTGATAACCAGGCTAATGGTTATGTTAGGGGAGAAGGTTGTGGTGTAGTAGTTCTCAAGCGGCTTTCTGATGCCCAGCGCGATGGAGACCGGATTCTCGCCGTCATCAGAGGTTCAGCAGTTAACCAAGATGGTCGTAGCAATGGACTCACCGCCCCAAATGGGCTGTCTCAGCAGGCAGTAGTTCACCAAGCCCTAAAAGATGCAAAACTCAAGCCAGCGCAAATTAGCTATGTAGAAGCACATGGGACAGGAACTTCTTTAGGAGACCCGATCGAACTAAATTCTCTCAAACAAGTGTTGATGCAAGAGCGATCGCCAGAACAACCCTGTTGGATTGGCTCAGTAAAAACCAATATCGGTCATTTGGAACCTGCGGCTGGGATTGCCGGTCTGATAAAGGTTGTACTTTCCTTACAGCATCAAGAAATTGCTCCCCACCTGCACCTCAAACAGTTAAATCAGTTAATTGCTCTCGAAGGAACGCCATTATTAATTCCAACTGAGCGCCAGCAATGGATTTTAGGACAGGAGCAGAGGTTTGCTGGTGTCAGTTCCTTTGGATTTGGAGGCAGTAATGCCCACTTAATTTTGGCAGAAGCACCACTCACCAAACTAGTAGAGCCAGAAATCGATCGCCCTCAGCATATCTTCACCCTCTCAGCCAAAAATCAGCCAGCGTTGCGGGAACTAGCAGAAAGTTATCAAACATATCTGCAATCTCATCCGCAAGCATCTATTGCTAATATTTGTTACACAGCAAATAAAGGGCGATCGCATTTTGACCACCGCTTTTATGCAGTGGCTGAATCTACTGAGCAGTTACATCAACAGCTAAGTGCTGTCGCTACTGGTAGCAAACAAGTAGAAAGAAGAAAACGTCCTAAAATTGCGTTTTTATTTACAGGACAAGGATCGCAATATTTAGAGATGGGACGACAACTCTACCAAACTCAGCCGACGTTCCGCGCCTCACTTGATCGCTGCGATGAAATTCTCCGTTCCTACTTAGAAAAACCATTGCTCGAAGTCTTATATCCGTCATCAGGAAAGAGTTTGTTGTTGGATGAGACTGCTTACACTCAACCTGCCTTATTTGCTCTCGAATATGCCCTCGCCCAGTTATGGCAGTCTTGGGGAATTGTACCGAAAGCCGTGATGGGTCATAGTGTAGGTGAATATGCTGCCGCCTGTGTAGCAGGAGTATTCAGTTTAGAAGACGCACTCAAGCTAATTACTTGCCGATCGCGTTTGATGCAAGCATTGCCCCAAGATGGTGAGATGGTAGCAGTGTTTGCTTCTGAAGAACAAGTAACAGCCACCATTGAACCTTATGCCCAACAAGTGGCAATTGCAGCAGTTAATGGGGCAGAGAATATTGTAATTTCTGGTAATCGTCAAGCGGTCAACGAAGCGATCACTGCACTGCAAAAAGCTGGAATTAAAACGAAGAAATTAAATGTCTCTCATGCCTTCCATTCTCCTTTAATGGAGCCAATGTTAGCAGCCTTTGAACAGGTCGCCAAAGAAATTACTTACTCATTACCTAGTCTCAATATCATCTCTAATGTCACTGGAGCGATCGCCACAGATGACATTGCCACACCAGAATATTGGTGTCGTCATATCAGGCAGTCTGTGAGATTTGCTACAGGGATGGAGACACTGCATCGCCAAGGTTATGAGATTTTTGTAGAAATCGGCCCCAAACCAACTTTATTAGGCATGGGTCGCCAATGTCTACCAGCAGAATTCGGAGTTTGGTTGCCTAGCCTGCGTCCAGGCAATGACGATTGGCAAAACCTGCTCAAGAGTCTGGGAGAATTATATCTGCGGGGAGTAGAAATTAATTGGTCTGGTTTTGACCAAGATTACTCACGTCAATGGCTGCAACTGCCAAATTATGCCTTTCAACGTCGCCGCTACTGGCTAGACTCAGCAGCATCGTCACCAGAAAATCTGACCGTCATTGACAAATTTAATGATTGGTTCTATCAAGTTGAGTGGCAACCCAAAGCGCGGGTAAGCAGCGGTGCAACATCATCCGCAGGTCATTGGTTAATTTTAGGCGATCGTCAGCAAAATCTTGCCTCTGCCTTAGCCGCGCTCTTAGAAGCCCGTGGTGAAACTTGTATTACAGTCTTTGCTGGTGAAGCTTACAATACTTCTGAAGTCGGAAATTTGCAAATCAACCCAGAATCACCTGAAGATTTTCAGAGGTTGTTGGGTGAGGTGCTGACAACCGAGGGTGCAACATGGCGTGGCATCATCCATTGTTGGAGTCTTGATAGTACGGCAATCGATGAAACCACCAAAGATTCTTTGCAGATAGATCAGCACCAAATATGTGGTAGCGTGCTACACCTAGTCCAGGCTCTGAGTGCAACTAAAATTTCCCAATTGCCCCGTCTGTGGTTAGTTACCCAAAATGCTCAACCCGTAGAATTGTCAACCAACTCTCTAGCGGTAGCTCAAACACCAGTTTTAGGATTGGGTCGAGTAGTGGCGATGGAACACCCCGAACTCTGGGGTGGAATGATTGATGTCACACCCAGCAATGCTGAAATTGCCGCTAATAGTTGTCTAGAAGAAATTTTGCAACCAGATGCAGAGGTTGAGGTAGCCTTGCGCCAAGGGCAACGTTATGTGCGTCGCTTCGTGCCAAGCAAAAAAGACCATACCTGGGAAAAAACTTTCAAATTACAGTCTGACAGTACCTATTTACTCACTGGTGGTCTTGGTGCTTTGGGATTGCAAGTAGCCAAGTGGATGGTAAATCAAGGAGCAAGGCACTTAGTCTTAGTAGGGCGCAGTCATCCTTCTAGTCAGGCTAGCGAACAAATCGGTATGTTGCAAGCGGCAGGAGCGGAGATTATTGTAGCTCAAGCCGATATCTCTCAAGAAAGCGAATTCCAAAGAGTTCTGGTTGACATTGCGAAATCTTTACCCCCCTTACGAGGCATTCTACATTTAGCTGGTATTCTTGATGACAAAGTATTACTGCGGCAAAATTGGCAATCCTTTGCTAAAGTTATGGCTCCGAAAGTCCAAGGGGCATGGAATCTGCATTTCCAAACTCAGGATTTACCTTTAGACTTCTTTGTCTTATTCTCCTCTATTGCCTCAGTCCTTGGTTCTCCTGGTCAAGGAAATTACTCAGCCGCTAACGCTTTTCTTGATGCCCTAGCTCACCATCGACGGCAGCAAAATCTGCCAGCTATGAGCATTAACTGGTGTCCGTGGGATGAAGCTGGTATGGCTGCTGATTTAGGCAATCATGGTGAACAGCGATGGACAGCAACTGGAGTAAGTGTAGTTAAGCCAGAACAAGGATTGCAAGTATTGGAACAATTGCTCAACCAATCATCTCCCCAAATTGGGGTACTCCAGGTAGATTGGTCGAAATTCTTGAGTCAATTCCCTGCCAATCATCAACCCTTGTTATTCTCCCAATTAGTTCAAGAAGTGCATTCCCAGCCTTTGGCTCAGTCACCTGCCACTCAAGTACAGTATCAACTTTTAGAGGAGTTACAAGCTGCTTTACCCAAACAACGCCAGACTCTACTAGTTATTTATCTACAAAATACTGTAGCCACGGTGATGAGAACAGACTCATTACCAGAGATAGAAGTTGGCTTTTTTGAGATGGGTATGGACTCCTTGATGACTATGGAATTGAAAAATCGTCTCCAAACTAGCTTAGAAATTACTCTGGCCTCAACTTTGACTTATGAATATCCGACGATTCAAGCTTTAGCTGAGTATTTGTTAAACATATTAGTTCCTGTGGAAGCGTCTTCTGACTCCGAGACTGAGTTTAATGAAACCACCCAAGAGCAGACCAATTTCTTAGCTGAGATAGAACATCTCTCATCCAATGAATTAGCAGCACTAATCGATAAAGAATTAGCAGCCTTAGAGAGAGGAATTTGAAAATGAGCAATATGACAGACAAACTTGACCAATTATCTCCCCTACAACGTGCAGTTTACGCCCTAAAAGAAACTCGCTCTAGACTCGATGTTCTCCAGCGTCAGCAAACTGAACCGATCGCTATTATTGGTATGGGTTGCCGTTTTCCTGGTGGAGCCAACAATCCAGAGTCATTTTGGCAAATCCTTGAGCAAGGAGTTGATGCCATTCGAGAAGTGCCCAATGACCGTTGGAATGTCGATGAGTATTACGATCCCAATCCTGATACTCCTGGGAAAACACACACCCGTGAAGGTGGATTTTTAGATATTGGTTTAGACTTATTTGATGCTGAATTCTTTCGACTTGCCCCCCGAGAAGTGGTGAACATGGACCCCCAACAACGATTATTGCTGGAGGTAAGCTGGGAAGCTTTGGAGCAGGCTGGGCAAGCATCAAACAAACTCATCGGTAGCAAAACCGGGGTATTTGTTGGAATCACCACTTCTGATTATGCCCAACGATCGATGTTGGCACAAACGTCAGAAATTGATATTTACACGGCTACAGGAAACTCCTTAAATGTTGCAGCTGGTCGTCTATCATATAATCTCGGATTAGTAGGCCCCAGCATGGCGATTGATACAGCTTGTTCATCGTCATTGGTGGCAGTACATCAAGCTTGTCAAAGCCTGCGTGCAGGGGAATGTAGCATGGCTTTAGCTGGTGGTGTAAATGCGATCTTATCTCCCCAAGTAGCGATCGCAATTGCCAAATTACGCGCCTTGGCTGCTAATGGACGCTGTAAGACCTTTGATGATGCTGCTGATGGTTATGGACGAGCAGAAGGGTGTGGGATAGTCGTTCTCAAGCGGCTCTCTGATGCGATCGCTGATGGTGATAATATACTGGCAATGATTCGGGGTTCAGCTGTTAACCAAGATGGGCGCAGTAGTGGGCTGACTGTTCCCAGTGGATTGGCACAACAGTCGGTTATCCGTACCGCTTTAGCCAATGCCAAGGTAGAACCAGAGGAAATTAGTTATGTTGAAACTCACGGTACAGGCACGCCTTTGGGAGATCCAATTGAACTGAAGGCTTTAGCTACTGTCTTAGGTCAGGGGCATTCAGAACACCCCTTGATGGTTGGTTCAGTCAAAACCAACATTGGTCACTTAGAAGCCGCAGCAGGAATAGCTAGCTTAATTAAAATGGTATTGGCAATGCAACACAAAGCCATCCCGCCCCATTTACACCTCAAAAAGCTTAATCCCCACATTGCCAATGAGCAGCTTCCCCTGGTGATTCCCACAGAGTTAACACCTTGGCAAACAGTAGATAGCGAACCACAAAGCCCATACCAAAAACGCTTGGCAGGAATCAGTTCCTTCGGGTTTAGTGGGACTAATTCCCACCTGGTGCTAGAAGAAGCACCAGTACAGCCATCCCAACCTCCAGAAGTTGAGCGCCCCATCCATTTATTAACGCTTTCAGCTAAGAGTGAGACGGCCTTAGCAGCATTGGCGGGGCGCTTTGAACGTTACCTAGAGACTCATCCTTCGGTATCTTTGGCAGATGTCTGCTTTAGCGTTAACACGGGGCGATCGCATTTTGATCGCCGCCTCGCCCTGGTTGTGAAATCATCAGCACAGGCACGAGAAGAACTAGCTGCGATCGCTACTAGGAAGGCATCAACAGAAGAGAGTGAAATTTCACCTAACAATAGTAAACCGAAAGTAGCTTTTCTCTTCACAGGACAAGGTTCCCAATATATAGGCATGGGACGACATCTTTATGAAACCCAACCGACATTTCGCCAAACCTTAGATCGTTGCAATGAACTGCTGCATCCTTATCTAAATCAATCGCTCTTATCAATACTCTACCCCGAACCTGGAACATCATCGCCACTCAACGAAACTGCCTATACTCAGCCAGCCCTATTTGCATTAGAATATGCACTCGCTAAATTATGGCAATCGTGGGGTATTGAACCAACCGCTGTTATGGGTCACAGTGTAGGTGAGTATGTTGCAGCTTGTATTGCTGGTGTCTTTAGCCTGGAAGATGGAATTAAATTGATTGCCCAAAGAGCATCACTGATGCAATCTCTACCCAGCAATGGGCAGATGGTAGCAGTTTTTGCTAGTGAAGCTCAAGTAAGAGCAGTGATCGCACCCTACATTGAATCTGTTTCGATTGCTGCCATTAATGGGACTAAGAGTATCGTAATTTCCGGTCAACAAGACGCAGTACAAACTATAGTTAAACATTTAGCAGATAAAGAAATTGAGTATCGTCTGCTAGAAGTTTCACACGCCTTTCACTCTCCTTTAATGGAGCCGATTCTCGACAAATTTGAGCAAATTGCCCAAGAGATAAAATACTCAACTCCTCAGTTACCGTTAATTTCCAATGTGACTGGTAAGCAAGTAGTAGGACAAGAAATTGCTTCAGCTAGTTATTGGCGACACCATCTGCGGGAAGCTGTGAGGTTTTCTGAGAGTGTGCAAACACTCCATGAACAAGGTTATCAATTATTTGTGGAGATTGGCCCAAATGCTGTTTTGAGCAGTATGGGTCGTAGGTGTTTACCAACACAGCCAGGGGTTTGGCTTGCTTCTCTCAAAAAGGAACAAGAAGATTGGCAACAAATCATCCAAACTATGGGGACTTTGTATGAGCAAGGTGTAGAGGTAAACTGGTGTGGATTTGAGCAGGACTATCAACGCCATCGACTGGCATTGCCTACTTATCCCTTTGAGCGGCAACGGTACTGGAAAGAAACTGTGACGCTGAACCAATTTGATTCTCAAAGAGCTTCCCAAATACTGCCACAACAACAACCGATATCAGCTATACAGGCTACTAGGAGTGAATTCCAAATCGGTCAAGCCGCAGCCAACAGTAGGTTTTCTACACAAAAACTCCTTGTTGCTGAAGATAAGGAGCGCCAATTGATTTTAGAAACTTACATGCTAGAAATACTGGCAAAAGCTTTACAACTTCCCGTATCTAAACTAAAACCACAACATCTGCTCACTTCATTTCTTGATTCTTTGATCATGATTGAATTGAAAAAGCAAATTGAAGCAGATTTGCATATTACTATACCCACAGTAAAATTCTACGAAGAACTTAGCATTGGGCAATTTGCAGCTTTTTTATTAGAGCAGCTTACTCCAGATTCTTTATTAGAGCAGCTTAGTCCAGATTCCTTAAACCTTTGTTCGATTCTAAACTATATCGATGAAGAAACATTAGTACAAATGTTAAACGAGGTAGAGGGGCTATCAGAGGCAGAAGCGCAAAATATATTTGCGGTAGAAATACAAAAGGTGTAGAAACTAAAGCGTTAAGTAAGTCGGCACAATCACATCAAAGTATGTAAATAAAAATGAACTAGGCTAAAACTCTTATGCCTTAAGCTTTATGCCAATGAAAATTATTTATCAAGAAAGGCAGAGGGCAGAAGGTGGAAGGAACAATTAGGCGGGGATTCAGACCCTTGTTCCCTTCTCTACAAGACGCTGTGTGAACGGTCACACCCAGAGGACAGGAAGCAGCATTCCCTTCTGCCTCCTGCCTCCTGCCTTCTTCAAGCCGACTTGCTGACATATTTGTGAATAATAAGACGTAGTTATTTTGCATGGCAAAGCTGAGACTAAACAGATAATTTTTTCTCTAAATTGATTAGCTTTCTGCATAAAAGCTGAAATCAAAGCTGATAACTAATACAAGAACATTCACAAAACTTTCATTAATGACTAAGGAGGTTAAATGAGCGATAACACTATTGACTCACGTTTGACTAATCTTACACCAACACAACTTGCACTTCTAAAGTTAAAGCTAGAAAAAAAGAAGGAATTAATAAAGAATGTAAATTATTCTAATTCAATCCCTCAAAAGTCATCTCAGTCCAACTTCTCCGATGCTTATACCCAATTCAGAAGATGGCAGAATCAGTTTCAATATGGTAGATCCACCTGGATTGATAGAAATTTGGTTCACAAGGATAAAGAAGAAAACGTACTGATTTCTCATTTAGAAAAACTTCACGAGGACTTGATTATAGGTGAAGTTTTGCAAAACCTTTCCCATTCTTTTTTCTACGAACACCCCAAGGATCATATCCCAGGCTTGTATATTCTTGAGGCTGCTCGTCAGTTTGGTACAGCATTATCCCACCTTTATTACGATCTTCCATTAGGTACATCCTTTATTCTTAATAATCTGCAAGCCCAATTCCATCATTTTGCAGAAACTAGTATACCGTTGTTTGTCATGGCAAGAATTAGTGACAAAGTTTATGTTAACAACAAATTATTTCACCTAGATAGCCGTGTCTTATTTGTGCAAAATGAGCAAATAATTGCAGAAGTTAATGGTAATTTTAAAATTTTTGAAATTACTAGCTACAACAACATCAGAAAGAATACTACTCGAAATCATTCCTCTTTATTAGAAATCAATACTTGATTATTTTTGCTATGAATAGTGATGAAAAATTAACTCAATATACCGATTGCTGCATTGTTGGTAGTGGGCCTGCCGGAGCAGTTCTAGCACTGCTTCTAGCTCGGCAGGGTGTCTCAGTGACACTACTAGAAGCACAAAAAGACTTCGATCGCGACTTTCGCGGTGATTCGCTTCATGCAGTAGTCATGGAACTCATGGACGAACTTGGTTTAGCCGATCGCTTACTTGAGTTAAAGCACACCAAACTTGGCTCCATTTCGGTTCAAGGCAATACCAAATCTAGTGCAGTTGCCGACTTTAGTCGCTTGAAGTCTCGATATCCATATATTACACTCATTCCCAATCAACACTTTATTGAATTCATTACTAATGAAGCAAAATGCTACCCAAACTTTAATTTAGTTATGGGGGCGAAAGTGCAAAAGCTAATTGAAGAGGATGGGCAAATCTGCGGTGTTGGCTATCATGGCCCTAATGGCTGGCAAGAAGTACGAGCTTCACTAACTATAGGTGCAGATGGGCGATCTTCCCGGACTCGTAGCCTAGCAGGGTTTAAGCCAGTTAAAACTTCACCATCCTCGGATATACTTTGGTTTCGTCTCCCCCGCAATCCAGATGAACCTGATGGTGTCGTTCTCCGCATTGGTGATGGTTCTATTTTGGGAATGGCTGACCGTTGTGATTATTGGCAAATTAGCTACATTATTCCCAAAGGAAGCTATCCTCAACTGCGTAACGACGGAATAGAAAGCCTGCAAAAGGCCATTACCAAACTAGCACCAGAATTGAGCGATCGCGTATCCTTACTAAAGGATTGGACTCAGTGTACTTTATTGTCCGTTGAAGCCAGTCGCCTCCCCCAATGGTATCAACCTGGTTTGCTTTTGATTGGTGATGCGGCTCATGTGATGTCGCCATTCGGTGGAGTTGGCATAAGTTATGCGATTCAAGATGCTATTGCCGCAGCTAATGTGTTGAGTACGCCGCTCAAAACTGGAAAGTTAAAACTGCAACACTTGGCAAAAGTACAGCACTTGCGTGATTTACCAACACGGTTGATACAAGGATATCAAGTTTTAGTCCAAAATCAGCTTGTTGCCGCCGCACGCGTCAGTGAACCATCGCCACTTGCTAATTTGATTGCCCAGATACCAGTTTTGCGTGATATCCCATCTCAACTAATCGCTTTCGGTCTTTGGCCTGCGCGTTTGAAAAACTAGTTCGGGGAATATGAGAAATGATTTATTCATCTATGATTCTGTGAGGATAAAAAATGATTCGCCGTTGGACAACTCAAAACTATCCTCCACCTGGTCAACTTATTGATATAGAAGGAAATCTACTTCATCTTCACAGTTTGGGAGAAGCCAAAGGCAAACCCACTGTAATTTTAGAAGCTGGGCTACTTTCAATGTCAGCAATATGGGCTTGGGTACAACCAGAAATTGCAAAGTTGACGCGAGTAGTTGCTTATGACCGCCCTGGACTCGGTTGGAGTGAACCGAATAAACAATCACTGAATGCACAACAAGTAGCTGTTACACTCCAAACAGCTTTGAAGAAAGTAGGAATTGAACCTCCCTATATATTAGTTGGGCATTCAATGGGGGGTCAATTGATACGGGTATTTACCGATCTTTACCCCGATGAAGTTGTCGGCATGATTCTTATAGATTCATCACACCCAGACCAGAGAATGCGTAGTCCGGCCATTGCTCAGGAGATGAAAAAGTTATTTAATCAGTTGCAATTTTTACCCATTCTTGCAAAACTGGGAATTCTGCGCCTTACAGGTTTAATGCAGCCTCTGGTGGATGGACTACCTTCTCAGCAACAAGCAGAGGCTATTGCTTGCTGTTCGTCAACGCAACATTTAAAAACTAGCCGTGATGAACTCTTAGCTTGGGATTTAATGACTTCACAGGTGCGAAATACTAGACATTTGGGTGATTTGCCTCTGACAATCTTAACGGCTGATAGTGGTTCTGACCCTGTGTGGGCAGGTTGGAGTGAATTGCAAGCTGATTTGGCAAATCTTTCATCTCAAAATAAGCATCGCATTGCTACAGGGGCCAATCATCTATCTTTGTTGACTCATAAGCAAGATGCACAAGCTGCGATCGCAGCTATTTGTGAGATGCTTGAGGCAGTTTCTATGGTTATTAGTCCCCAAAGATAACTAACTCAAAACAAGACCGAGTTTTTTACGCGCTCGAACCCTAATGCCAATTGCTTAAGAGGCTAGGTAGTCTCTAGAAAATAATCATCAGATTTCTTTTTGCAGAGGCTACCTCAAACTGATATAAAATATCATCTAGCTAACATAACTGCTCGAATTTCTAAGATTCAGGAACAAATATTATGAAGCCTCGAAAATTTCTCAAAAATTCACTTTTAGCTGTAGCTGGATTGACTTCTCTAGCTATTTTAAACCCTCAAATAGCAGCAGCAACTACTTTAGTTAAACTATCATTAAATCAGGCTAATCTTGAAGATACTAGCATTAGAATTGCTGAAATATGTCCTGAATTTGCTTGTAACCCAGAAGAAGTTTTTTTTGCTAATAATGTTAATACACCAATTATAACATTACTAAATAACACAGATTTTACAATTACAGGTTTTCGCCTGAAACTGCTAGATAACCAGGATGCAATTTTTGAACAGACATCATCTGAACTTTTCAGCAATGTCACCCTACTTAATAATGGTACAGAGACTTTGTTTACTGGAGGGGTTTTACCTATAAATACGGCAGCTACCTTTATTATCGACAGTGGAGCAAATAAAGTAGCTTTTTCTGCAAGCCTTAATGGTACACCAGTTTCCGTTCCAGAACCAGATTCAGTAGTAGGAATATTCATCACATTGGCTGCTTTAGGTGGTAGTTCAATCCTCAAGAACAAGCTAGAGGGTTCTATAGCAAACTAACAATGGTGATAGTGCAGACATTGTTAAAGATGCAAATAGACATCTCCGAAAACTATCAAAGCTTTGCTGTGGCTAGCTTATAAGATGCACTCTGCTTGCATCAAAAACTAGCTAGTCAATACGATAAAA
>NZ_JBALBZ010000162.1:0-6053 GCF_036919495.1 Nostoc sp. | reverse complement strand
ACCCTGGTTGACGCACTCCTCAAACAATCCGGCATTTTCCGCGAAGGCGAAGACGTTCCGGATTGCGTTATGGACTCCAACGCCCTAGAACGGGAACGGGGTATTACTATCCTGTCCAAAAATACGGCAGTTCGCTACAAAGAAACACTAATCAATATTGTTGATACTCCTGGACACGCTGACTTTGGTGGCGAAGTTGAACGCGTACTCGGCATGGTTGACGGATGTTTGCTGATTGTCGATGCCAATGAAGGCCCTATGCCCCAAACACGCTTTGTTCTCAAAAAAGCTTTGGAAAAAGGGCTACGTCCCATCGTTATCATCAACAAAATCGACCGTGGACAAACTGACCCCCACGTTGCTGTTGATAAAGTATTGGATCTGTTCTTAGAATTAGGAGCAGATGAAGACCAGTGTGATTTTACCTATCTGTTTGCCTCCGGTATGGCAGGTTTCGCCAAAGAAAGCTTGGAAGCAGAATCGGTAGATATGCAACCACTGTTTAACGCGATTCTGCAACACGTTCCACCACCAGTAGGCGACAGCAATAAGCCTCTGCAATTGCAAGTTACAACCCTAGATTATTCTGAATATCTGGGACGGATTGTGATTGGCAGAATTCACAACGGTACTATCCGCTCAGGACAACAAGCTGCCTTGGTAACAGAAAATGGCACTATTGTCAAGGGTAAAATTACCAAATTGATGGGCTTTGATGGACTAAAGCGCGTAGAGATGGAAGAAGCAACCGCAGGTTATATTGTGGCGGTGGCTGGTTTCGCTGATGCTTATATTGGGGAAACGATTACTGACCCCAATGAACCGCAAGCTTTACCACTAATTAAAGTGGATGAACCAACCTTGCAAATGGCCTTCTGGGTGAATGATTCGCCCTTTGCTGGTCAAGAAGGTAAGTTGGTGACTTCCCGTCAAATACGCGATCGCCTATTCCGCGAACTCGAAACCAACGTTGCTTTACGTGTCGAAGAAACCGATTCTCCAGATAAATTCCTCGTTTCCGGTCGTGGTGAACTCCACCTGGGTATCTTAATTGAAACCATGCGTCGGGAAGGCTTCGAGTTTCAGGTATCTCAGCCACAGGTAATTTACCGCGAAATTAACGGCCAACCTTGCGAACCTTTTGAACTCTTGGTGTTAGACGTTCCTGCTGATGGTGTGGGTAGCTGTATTGAACGCCTGGGACAACGCAAAGGCGAAATGCAAGATATGCAGCCAGGTAGTGGCGATCGCACCCAGTTAGAGTTTGTCATTCCCGCCCGTGGATTGATTGGTTTCCGGGGTGAATTCATGCGGATGACTCGTGGCGAAGGCATCATGAACCACAGTTTCTTAGACTACCGTCAAATCAGCGGTGATATTGAAGCTCGTAACAAAGGCGTTTTAATCTCCTTTGAAGAAGGCGTTTCTACCTTCTACGCTATGAGAAATGCCGAAGATAGAGGAGCATTCTTTATTACTCCCGGCACAAAGGTTTACAGAGGTATGATTGTGGGAGAACACAATCGTTCTCAAGATTTGGAATTGAATATCTGTAAGACCAAGCAGTTAACCAACCACCGGGCTGCTGGTGGCGATGAATTGGTTCAATTGCAAGCGCCGATAGACATGAGCCTAGAGCGTGCTTTGGAATACATTGGCCCCGATGAATTGGTGGAAGTTACACCCCAATCGATTCGTCTAAGGAAGATGTCGAAGAAGTTGGCGAAACGGTAAGTAAAGACATAACTCGACTTTAATTGATTTAAAAAGCTCGCTCACGCGGGCTTTTTTGTTTTGTTATTTGGGGTGAGCATCTCTGATCGTTGTAAGAAAAGTATCTCTCCGCTATACTAGCAATTCAAGTATTTAGAGAAAGATTAGGAAGAGCAAACTGTGGCAAACTGCCCATATTGTGATGAACCAATTGATGAGGCATATAACTTTTGCATTAGCTGTGAACGGCAAGTAAATTGTCTAAAGTGTAATACTTATTTACTTAGAGATAAAAGCAAATGCCTTAAGTGCGGCACTTTCAATGACGCTCCTCAGCCTAGCCCTACTCCTATGAATAATTTTTCTCTAGAAGAGGAACAATCAGACAACAATTACTCAAGGAAGCTGAATCTATCTTTCACTGATACTGCAATTGATAAGGTTGCATCTGTTTTGGGTGGTTATGTTCCCTTAACTCCTCTTAAAGTTACGAAACCTACCTCTGTTCGTGAACAGCAACCTCTCTTACCTCCTTTTCAGGCATTGGAAGAAGAAAATAACAAAGATGAATATACACAAGAACAAACAATTGATACTACTGTTCAAAATTACAGTCTGCTGCGACTATTAGTGAAGACTCCGTTAATGAGGTTATCAGTGAGAAGCGATAGCTAACCAACAAAAACCTTTAGAGTGTGATAGCTAATTTGCAGCATAGATTTACAGTGCGTTGCTTAGGCGTAGCCCGTCGTAGACATCGTTCTTTTGCATATTTTCACACAAAGCGATCGCAGGTTAAAAATTATCAATATATATTTTTTCTCAGAAACACTAATTGATTTGCCATATCCTCGGCTTCTACACTTTCTACTAACTTCAACAATCCTCGCAACTGTTCTCCAATTGAATAGCTCTGCTTGGCAGCAAGTACAATACCTGAATGCTTTTGTTGCTGTTCGAGATAAGCTTTATGCAATCGACAAAAATCACCAACATTGAAACTATAAATAACTCGTCTCTGTTCCGTTGCCCAAATTAATTGGCTATCATCAAACGATCCTAATCTATCTGCCTCAGCCGTTGTTATTACATCAATCCCTGCATTGCGTAAGCCATTAGCTAAAGATTTCTTGCCAGCATCTTCATCTAAATAGAAGCAAATTTGACTCATGCACAATTACCTGACATCCACTTCGTTTCCAGCGCATTACATTCTGCTTGATATAAAGCAATTTCTCTATCCATTGCTTCCTGATTAGCATAGTAATAGGCAAGCGCCGCATAAACTTGCGCTAGAGATACATGTGGATATTCTGTAACAATATCTTGAGGAGATAAGCCTGCTTGAGAATCCATTACAATGTTTTGAACCGTCATCCGCGTACCAGCAATGCAAGGGCGACCTCCAGCAATTTGAGGTGTCCTCACAATTAGGGTTCCAATATCAACTATTGCCACCATGTTTTTTCTACTCTACCTGAATCAATGAATCTTCTACATTTATTCCATAGTTCAATAATACATTAGCAGTTCTGGCTCTAACAAAGTTACAGATGCAGCCAGATAAACCTACTTAAGCGGCCTGCCTGAACCCTGCCAGCAGGCATTCTTACAAAAAGCGATCGCCAATTAGCAGCATAGATTTACACTGTGTAGGCCTAGCCTCTCGGTACTGCTTTAATTTCACATAAATCAGATAAGACTGATATATTTAAAGTAAATAATTTTCATCTAATAATTGTACAAGAGTGTAACATAATTTCATCATATACAATTATAAATTTATAGATGCAAACGACCAAAATACAGATAAATTGTATGGTACTTGTTCCAACAACTGACCCGATTCCGCTTGTAACCAAATTATGAAAAATATTGGGTTGACGCAAGGAAAAATTACAGTTCCAGAAAGCACGACTCTAGAAGAGTTCTTAAAACTTCCATATATTGAAGAGTCACCAGCTTGGGAATATATTAACAAAGAGGCAATTCAGAAACCTATGGGAGGGGCTAAACACAGCTTATTGCAAAAACGTTTAGTTGCAGTGATTGATGCCTTGGGTAGTAACTACGAAGCCTTTCCTGAATTACGCTGTACCTGCGGTATTCGTTCAGTAGTTACTGATGTGGTTGTTATCTCTACCAATCAAATACCACTGGATGAAAACGGTGAAATTATTAGCATCGGGATTGATTTTGCACCCCCTTGGGTCATCGAAATTCTTTCCCCTGCTCAAAGTAAAACGAAAGTAACTGGCAATATTTTACACTGTTTGAGAAATGGTAGTCAGCTAGGATGGTTGATTGATTCAAGTGAACGCTGTATTTTAGTTTATCAGCCTAATTCTTTACCAGATTTGGTAGCAGGACAAGATATATTACCAGTGTTAGAAGATTTGAATTTAACGCCTTCTGTTAATGAAATCTTTGCTTGGTTACAGCGTAAAATTTGACAGCAACTCGCAATCATAAAAGAATCTGCATCTTGTGTGAATATGACTTACTGTGTTTCCTGAATAAACCCTAACTGAACAAAAAAGACCTAATTAATGGAAAGACATTCGTAAACCAAATTTTAGAGCGGTTTCAATAAAGACATCAGGCGAACCCCTGAGATACTGTGAATTTAGGGCGGTGTTGGGTTAAAAAAGAAACATGAAAATCATCAAACCCATCACTAATTGGTTAGAAACCCGTGCCAGTACCCCTGCTTATGGCGGTTGGGTGTTAGCATTAACCGCAATTTGTTTTTTTGGCGCAGGTATCAATACTATGGCTGGTTGGCTATACGCCATTAGCGGCATTAGTTTTGCCCTTTTGGGTGTAGCAGCCATCTTACCGCCGCGATCGCTCACAAATCTATCCATCACCCGCCGTCCCATTCAACCTGTGTCAGCAGGCGACGATCTCACTATAGAATTAGAAATCCGCAATCAGACACAGCAGGCTGTAAGCTTATTGCAAGTTGAGGATATACTACCCTTCGTCTTAGGGAAACCAGTACAAAAGGCCATTGAAACAATTCCTCGCCAAGGTAGTTACCGTTGGGTATATTACCACCCTACCCAGCGCCGGGGCGTTTATCGCTGGCACACAGTTGAACTTGGTTCTGGTGCGCCTTTGGGATTGTTCTGGTGTCGCCGTCAGCGTGATTGTGCTGCCACAGCGATCGTCTATCCCACAGTATTACCCTTGGCTACCTGCCCCCTAGTAGACGAAATGGGGCAAGAAGAGAGCAAAAGGGGCGATCCTCGTGGTAGACCGTTGCAGACAGCGACAACAGGGCTGGTGCGATCGCTCCGCCCTTACCGCATCGGAGATCCCACCCGTCTGATTCACTGGCGAACTAGTGCCCGTTATGGAGAATTAAGGGTGCGGGAGTTAGAAATGGTCACAGGTGGACAAGAAATAGTTATTGCCCTCGATAGTGCTAGCAATTGGGAAGAAGAAAACTTTGAACAAGCAGTAATTGCCGCAGCATCATTGTATTTTTATGCACAGCAGCAGCAATTACAGGTACAACTATGGACAGCATCAACAGATTTAATTAAAGGCGATGCCTATGTTCTAGAAACCTTAGCAGCAACTAGAGCATTAGAAGATGCCAGTTCAGTAGTTACTAAAAGCTACCCTTTGATTTGGCTAACTCAAAACCCCCTAAGCCTTGCGACTCTTCCTCAAGGCAGTCGCTGGGTTTTGTGGCCAAATACTTCCTCACCAGCAGAACAAGAGGTAATCAATTGGGAACACCCTGGTATAGTTTTGCAAAGCAATCAGCCACTGCAACCCCAACTGCAAAAAACATTAAATTCGTATTAATCAATACCTTCAGTAAAAAACACATCCTAGAAGGGCTATACGAACAAAGGCTACCTCTACAGGTTGTAAAGCTTTTAGCCCACGGAGGTAAACTTTGTTTGTGTAGCTGCAACTTCTAGTCCTTCAGGCAAAGTGCAAGGTTTGAGTTAGCTTTGCTTTAGCTGTTTACGTCTTAATACTGAACCAGCGCTTAAAGTAACTATTGACAGTAGCGCTGGTAGCAATGTAGGTTCGGGAACAGATGTAGCTTTTTCATTAAAGGTAAAATTATCTAGCGCAAACTGTGTCCCCCTACCACCCGTGTTTATAAGATAATCTGGCTCAACTCCACCAAAGGACGTAAACTTTAATTCATCAACACCAAAATAATCAAAATTAACTAAAGTTGGCTGTGTCGTATCTACAACCACAGTTTTTGAATACAGTGTTGCGCCGCTCTTTAAACCTTTTACAGTAACCGAAAGACCATTATTCCAAGCAGCTGTGAGGTAAGCACTATTGAAGTCAAAAACACTATTACT
>NZ_JBALBZ010000161.1:0-36396 GCF_036919495.1 Nostoc sp. | reverse complement strand
TTCAATGTGTTTCAGTATGTTGCTCATATTTCTATGTCAAAAAAGCTCTCTGATGTTCTTTTACCACAGAACGTTACTATTTTGGAGATGTCTAAGGGATTCACCCCATTAAAGATATCTTGTGCCCTTCCATCCCAGAAGTTGCGGAAGTTGAATGCTGCATTAATTACGGTTGGCGTATTACGCGGCTGGACGCGGCGCACATTGATACCTCCCACTTTAAAGACTGGATCTGGCTCACTTGTTTCTAGGTCTCTTGAGCTACCAGGTATAACACCAACAAATTTTGTATTTGCGACTCCTTGAGAGGAGCTAACATCGTTAATGTCAGATACCACAGTCGTAGAATCATTTGGATTTGACAGCTTGTGAAAGGGAAAATCTTCTTTTCTTAGCTGGTAGTTTGGCGCGCCGCCTATATTAAAAATTATATCTGGATTCTCTGTACGGTCAGCGTTAATTCGCAAAAGCCCAGGAGCAATCTGATTTATGGATCTATTGTCGGCTCCAGCATGGAAGTGGCAAGTAGCACAGGAGGTTACTCCGTCGCTCCCAACTTGTATATCCCAAAAAAGAGTCTTTCCTAACTTGATTGCATCTGCTTTATTTTTTACAAATTCTCCAAGATTGTCAGGTTCTGGAACCGATACGCTCTTGAGCGAAACTGGAGGCGACCCCGTAACCTGCGCGGATACACTATTTCCAGCGATTACTGCTACCATAATAATCACAGCAATTGCTATAGTCTTGGAAAATCTTGTTCCTAGTTGGTTAAGCTTGCCAAAGCTAAGTCTCCACCATTGGCAGTTTATTTTTATCATCAAAGATTTGAGCAAAATTCGACCTCTTGAGGTCAGTAGAAAGTAAATTGATAAGCCAGTAATAAAGGCTACTAAGCCTATTATTGGTATAATTCCCATGAGTTTTGTTATCAAATAACACCGAAACATTCCACAATGGTTACGCAATGTTAGATCAAGTAAACCTCAATTAATGCTTGTCAAGCAAGTACCTGTATAACTTACATTGGGCACACAAGTTTTATGCAAAACTAACCAATTGTTTACAAAAGTTTAGAAAAAATCCTGTCTGATAATTTGACAGGGTACTGTCTGTTGAGTTTTCAGTTTCATCTCATAAGGTTTTCGTAGACGACACGCAATATTTATAAAAGTTCGCTGCGCTACAGCCAATGTTTTCTCCGTAACCCGAAAATGAGGGGACAATTTGGTTGCTTAGATTTACTCAGTTGATTAATATTTTTGTTGATTAAAGATAGCAAGACTTAACAAAGTTTCTAAGTGAGCAGCAATCCCTTCATTATCTGCGTAGTTCATGGCTCGACGACAATCTTCATTATGTCCAATCGCCTTCAACAGGTCGTCTGTGATAGCATATAGCCCTCCTAATTTTCTTCTTGGAGGGCATTTTATTGCTTAACGAGAGTAATGCGATCGCTCATAAGAGTAACTAGCAACTTGGGTTATTACGCAAATGACGAGAGCAAAATATAAAGAACAGATTAAGCTTAGTGCTTATAATACATTTAGTAAGTAAGCGAGAATAAATCAAACTATATTAAGTAATACAAAACATCTTAAAATGTTTTAGAGCAAGGGATTTAGCCCTTATTTGAGAACTAAAATCATCACTACAAACCTTTAATTATTTACACATATCTACTTCTATTCTATAAGTCGATAACATAAAGATTATGCGAAGATATTTCTTAAATTATAGACATATAAGTAATTTTCGGTATTTAATTTTTATCAGGTTATCTGCATGTTGCTTATTTCCAAGTGTCGAATAATAGATTATTTTTGGTTATTAACACTCTTAAAAGATGTTTTAATATTCTCGAAGGGTATAATTTTCCACTTCTGACTTAAAACAACTCCAAGGAAAATCTAGGTTTTAGCCATATACTCAGATGTTTTCTGTGCTAGCACTTGAAAGCAAAAGACCTGAGTTGCCAATCGGTGGTAACGCCAACGGCAGTGACTTTAGTCGCTCAGGCACAGGCGACTACCTGACTTTGCACCTTATTTGGAAAAGCCGACGAAGAACCTAAACTCTTTCTCGATAGGAGAGGGGGAAAATTTAAAATCTCTGTCAGTCATAGGAGGCTACCATGTACACACTAAGTGCCGCAAAGGTTTCAACTCTTTTAGCCCCATAAATACTCAAATTTTGGGTGACTTGAAACTCCATTTCTCCCCCTAATTTTAGGACTAGGGCAACGAAAGCAATTTTCAAGTGGGATTTCTAGACTTGTGTGTACACCGTAGCTTATAGGAGGAGAGAGATTTTCCAAATACGGGGAAAGTCAGGTATGAAAATGAATGCTAAATGTAAAATTTTATACTAACAAAGGATTGAAATAACCTCAATGTCTATATTTACCGTGACTAACACCAAGAACAGTGATGCAGGTTCTCTGCGGCAGGCAATTTTAAATGCCAATGCCTTGACAGGAAAAGACATCATCAATTTTGGTGGAATGTTTAATGATGGACTCGCTCATACCATCAGTTTGACTGGTAGTAGTCTGAGTATCACAGATGACCTTACCATTCAAGGCACAAATCCAGGCTTACTAAGTATTAGTGATAATAGTGCTGACCGTGTTTTTGACATTGGCAATGGTGTAACTGTTGCAATCAACGGGTTAACTATTACCAATAGCTACAAAAACGCTGGAGGAGGAGGTGCCATCTCCAATCAAGGCGTCCTTAACTTGAGCAACACTACTATCACTGGCAATACTGCGGAAGATGGCGGTGCTATCTTCAATCAGGGCACCCTATCCGTGAGCAACAGCACAATCACTGGCAATTCGGCGACAAACAACGGCGGCGGCATCTTCAGCTCTGGGATTCTATCAGTCGATAAAAGCACCATTAGTGACAACACTGCATACAGAGAAGGCGGAGGCATCTACAACTATGTTTTTAAGGAGAACGGCAACCGCAATATAGGCATCGTTAACGTGAGTAATAGCACCATTCATGCCAACACTGCGGAATACGGAGGCGGCGGCATCTTTGGTTACGAGTTTGGCACTATAACGGTGAGTAAGAGCCTCATCAGTGACAACAGTGTCAGCTTCAGGTCTAGCTACTACGGCGGCGGCGGCATCTTCAGTTCTGGGATCTTATCAGTGGATAAGAGTAGCATCATTGGCAACACTGCGGAATACGGCGGTGGTATCTATGGTATCTATGAAGGCGCTATAACCGTTAGTAACAGTCTCATCAGTAGCAATAACGCCAGCAACGGTGGCGGCATCTACAGCAGTGTTACTCTCTCAGTAAATGATAGTACCATTAGTCGCAACACTGCGGAATACGGCGGTGGTATCTATGACGGTATCAGTCTTAACCAGGGTGATGGCACTATAACCGTCAATAACAGCCTCATTAGTGACAATTCGACAGGTACAACCGGCTCCGGTGGTGGTATCTATGTTAGCGGTAGTACAATCATCGGCAGCACTACAATCGACGGCACTATAACCGTGAATAACAGTCTCATCAGTGAGAACCACGGTTACTTAGGCGGCGGTATCTACAATGAAGGCACTATAACGGTGAATAACAGCACCATTAGTAAAAACTATGCAGAATACGGTGGCGCCATCTATAACCCGGGCTTTATCATCCCCGGTTACCATAGCCCAGATGTACTAGTATATGGCAGCATTACGGTAGAAAATAGCACTATAAAACACAATAAGGCTACTATTGGAGGTGGGATCTATAATCAGGGTGGCCTATCGGTAAGTAACAGTATCATTAGTAATAACTATGCCAGGGATTACGGTGGCGGCATCTACAACGAGCCGTTAGGAATTGTTGCCGTGGACTATAGTACCATTAGCGGCAATCAAGCACACTTTGGCGCTGGCATCTATAATACTGCCACCCTAACAGTGGGAAATAGCACTATCAAACACAATAAAGCTTTTGGGATCGAACTCAGTTCTGGTAGTTACGAGTCTGGACATGGTGGCGGCATTTATAACTCAAGCCCTGGCACTGCTATACTGGACTACAGCACCATTAATTGTAACTTTGATACTACACAAAAGAATTCAACTGAGGTTATCAAGCTTGATAATGTCGTAGGTAAATTCATCACTAAAGCTTCATGCGTCAAAGTTTAAAACGATATTCTTTTTGTCAATTTGTGATTATCTTTAATCTTAAACTAAAGATAATGCATTGAAAAAGAATGTATAATTCAGAATTCTGTATTCTTTGAGTGAGGATTCAGAACCGCCACTACGAATACTACTAACATATGCAGATTTAGTGTGGTTGTAGAGCGACGAATTATTTGACCATAATAATAAATTTAGGACTTACGCAAAAATTGCCAAAAAGCTTAATTTATCGAACCGCCATCGCGCTTCGCGTCTCGCAGAGAAGACGCCATCTCTACGAGAGGCTTCCGCCAACGCGCAGCGTCTCGTTAGAGAAGAACGCCAAGGATTCGTAGAGTATGCGTAAGTCCTAAAATTATTTGTCACTAATTTAAATCCTTATGCATTGCCTATTTAAGGGATTTCTACAAATTTAGGGACTGCCGATTACCCGGTGGAGATCGCACCTTGATTGGGTTTGGTGCTAGCTATCGACCTTCTAAGTCATTCAATTTCGACATTAGTTATTCAGTGGGGGTCTTAGACCCTTACATCCCTACGACCGAGGCAGAGGGCAGGAGGCAGAAGGAATACTGCCCTCTGCCCTCTGCCTTTCTTGATAAAAAAACTAGCCTTTTCGGCTTGTTTTACCAGATTCCTTAAAGCGAAATTGGACAAAATAGTGCTACAGAATTAGGGTTAGCTTTGGTGAACAAGCTAGTGCAATATCTCTAAGGCACAATTGAAGTCACAAGCAGTCAGTCAGGTCTGGATAAGTTTTACAATCAGTTTGCCATTAACAGCATTGAAGTGAACGGCGTTATACTTGAACTCGCATTCATAATTTGATTTAAAAAATATTGCTACAAAATAAGAACTTATGAAATCTAAAGCTTCAGACAAACTTAGAGTAGTGATTGCAAATGTACCTGTTTGACTGTGACATTAGCGATCGCACCTCAATTAAAATAAAACTATGAAAATCCCTGAATTATTACTTGATTCCATGCTCTCCTGCACAACGATGCCCTGCACCAACGAGTTGACACGGCTCAAAGCAGTGTATCAGTTTCAGGGTTTGGATACTGTGCCCGATCGGACATTAGATGACTTGACAGCACTGGCAGCTGATTTGTGCCAAACTCCAATGGCACTGGTGAGTTTTATCGGAGCCGATCGCCAGTTGGTTAAGTCTAAGGTGGGAATCACATTAACAGAGATTCGACGAGACCTCACATTTTGTAACTACACCATTCGTCAGTCAGATGTATTTGTGATTCCAGATACCTTGGCTGATCCCCGCTTTGCCACCAATCCCTTCGTTATAAATGCTCCCAATATCCGATTTTATGCCGGAGTCCCCCTGGTAACAACTGGTGGTTGTGTCTTGGGTACACTCTGCGTCATGGACATTGAAGCACGCGATCTGAGCCAGAAACAACAGAAAGGATTGCAGACACTCAGCCATCAAGTGGTAGCGCAATTGGAGCTAAAGCGCAACACCACAAAGCTGCGTCAAATGATCCCGGAAATCAAACAACTAAAAAAGCAATTGATTACTCAGGAATTGGTTGGTCAACAAGATTCAATTCTGTTTAATCTGGCAAATCAAATTCGTAATTCTTTGGATCTGGACACGATTTTACAAACGGCGGTGAATGAGATTCATACTCTGTTACAAGCCGATCGCTGTGACTTTGTGTGGTGTCTGCCCAACAAAAATCAGTTCAACTTTATGGTGACTCACGAAGCGACTAACCCAGAGATCCAGATGGCGCTAGGGGAACTTTCTCTTGGGCATGGCTCCGTTCTAGCAGAAACTATCTTAAATCTAGATATGCTACGAATTGAGGATGTTTCTACTACCTCAGAAGCACTAACCTCGGAGGATCGGGCCCTGCTGCGTCAACTGGCAGTAACCTCGGTGCTTTTGCTGCCACTCAGAACCCATTCTGGTCAGTTGGGTGCTTTTGTTTGCCATCACTGTCGCGGTTCGCGCCAATGGACTGATAGCGAAGTCCGGTTACTCAAAGCTGTCACCGATCAAGTAGCGATCGGTCTCGATCAGGCAGAACTACTTGCCCAAACACGAGCAACCGCCTTTGCCGCTCAAACTCAAGCCACCTATCTGGGGAACGCACTGAGCCAGTTGCAGCAAACCCAAATGCAACTAATACAGCAAGAGAAGATGTCGAGCCTGGGACAATTGGTGGCCGGAGTTGCCCATGAAATCAACAACCCAGTCAACTTTATTAACGGTAATATTGCTTATGCAACCAACTATGTTCGGGATTTGCTGGAACTATTGCATCTTTATCAGGCAACCTATCCCAATGGAACTGATGCTATTCAGGAAAAGATAGAGGACATCGACTTTGATTTCTTAACACAAGATTTGCCCAGTCTATTGTCGTCGATGCAAATGGGTGGAGAACGAATTCGGCAAATTGTCCTGTCTCTGCGGAACTTCTCGCGCCTGGATGAAGCCGAGATGAAACCTGTAAATATCCATGAAGGGATTGACAACACGTTGTTAATTTTGAAGAATCGCTTGAAATTAACCAGTGCCAATTTTGAGATTCAAGTGATTAAAGCATACGAAAATTTACCGCCTGTTGATTGTTATGCGGGACAATTGAATCAAGTATTTATGAATCTTTTGGGTAACGCGATCGATGCCTTAGATGAAACGCCTAATCCGATCATTACCATTGAAACAGAACTCATTAGTAGAGAAAAATCGGGTAGTTCTGATCCATCCCAACCCTCCCACGCAGATAGTGTAGTGATTCGGATTCGAGATAACGGTTCTGGCATGACAGAAACAACGCAGCAAAAACTGTTCAATCCATTCTTCACCACCAAACCCATCGGCAAAGGAACCGGACTGGGACTGTCCATCAGCTACCAAATTGTGGTTGAAAAACATGGCGGCATTTTAAAATGCTCCTCAGAACTTGGGAAAGGGAGCGAGTTCTGGATTCAAATTCCGGTTGAGCCTCTGGTTAAAAGTACTTGAAACGTGTAAAAAATTATCAAAATATCAATTATTCAAGTCTTTCTTTGGGAATGCTAGGGTAAACGCCAACGATGATTGACTCATCGACTGTAAAGTATGTCAAATGGTACGACAAGCTCACAGATTGTTCTCGCGCTTGATGATAGCCCTGTGATTCATCAAATGATTAAACGAGCGTTAGAACCGGGCTATCAAGTAATAACAGCCGCTAACGCGATTGATGCTCTGTCGATCATTTATCATCAACGGATTTCAGTCTTGCTATTGGATGTGCAGATGCCGGATGTAAACGGGTTGGAGTTTTGCCGCACTGTGCGAAGCCTGCCGCAGTTTCAGCATTTGCCTGTGATTATGGTGACTTCTCAAGACTCCCCCTTCGACCGGGTGAAGGGTCATCTGGCGGGTGCAACAGAATATCTAATCAAACCTTTTGATGCTGAACAATTGCGTGAAGCTGTACGAAAATTTATTGGCTCCTGATTACAGATATTACGCAGAGATAAAACGTCAAATGGACGAAAGATGTCTAAGAATGTTTAGAGTTGATATAGCAGATTCGATTCAATAGCATGGGAGCAATTTCGCCAATCGCCAAAATATGTTGGGCGGCTCCCAGAGCGATCGCTTCTTTGGGCATCCCGAAGACAACGCAGGTTTGTTCATTCTGGGCAATGGTAGTGCCTCCGGCTTGGGCGATCGCTTGTAATCCATCTGCACCATCCCGTCCCATGCCAGTCAGCAAAATACCAACCGCCGATCGCGGGTAGCAGGTGGCAACGGCTTGAAACAAAGCTGTGACGGAGGGACGATGCCCGGAAACGGCAGGGGTGCTGACGGAGCTTAATCGCCCTTGAGTGTCGAGTTGCAGGTGTTGTCGTTCGGGAGCGAAGTAGACAGTACCCGGTTTGGGAAATTCTCCCGATTGGGCGATCGTCACGCGCAGGAAACATTCTGCTGCTAGCCAATCTACCAGTCCTTGCAGAAATCCTTCGCTGATATGTTGGACACACAGAATGGGTACGGGAAAGTTTGCAGGCAGTTGTTTTAGAATCGTGTGTAATGCCTGGGGGCCGCCTGTGGAGGCTCCGATCGCCACGACTTTGGGCAGGGAGAATTGGGAATTGGGAATTGCGTTAGCGTAGCGGGGCATAGCCCATTGCGAATTCGCAGTTCGGGAAGTGTGGCGAGTAAAGACTCTAACCCCTGCCAGAACTTTGATCCGGTTGATTAATTCGTGCTTGACGTGTTCATAGTCTGAAAGTGAGTCAATGCTGGGTTTGGGAAAAACATCCAAAGCACCCGCTTGCAGCAGTTTAAAAACATTGCGGGAATCTTCTTCGGTGTTGACGGAGGCGCTGATCACCAAAATGGGACGGGGATAGTCTGTCATAATCCGGTGGGTTAGTTCCAGTCCATCCATTTTGGGCATGTGTAAATCGGTGCAGATTACCTGGGGCTGTGCGGCTGGAATTCGCTCCAATGCTTCTACACCATTGGGAGCAGTTCCCACCACATCCACTTCCGGGGAACTTGCCAGAATCCGCTTGAGGATGGTTAAGGCGACGAGCGAATCCTCCACCAGAAAGACGCGAATCGGGGCAAAGTTTTTCATCAATTGACAGTAAGTTGAGATTTTACGAGAAAATTATTCTTCATTTATCCGAAAACCTCTACACTAACCGTTTGAGGGTTGACAGCAAGGCTTCTTGATTAAAGCTACCTTTGATAATGTAGGCATTGGCTCCGGCTTCCGCACCCCGACGTTTATCTTCATCGCTGGCAAGGGAAGTAACCAGGATAATTGGAAGTTCGCTATATTCTTGATATTGGCGGATTTTGGCAGTTAACCCCAAGCCATCGAGATTTGGCATTTGCACATCGCTAACAACGGCATCAACGGTATGCGATCGCAGTTTGTTCAATCCATCCAAACCATCTACAGCAGTAATCACTTGATAGCCTGCGGTTTCTAAAATTCGCTTTTCTTGAGTGCGTGTGGCAATGGAATCTTCGACTAATAAGACGGTTTGTTTCGTGGGCGCAAGTTGACGAGTTTGGGTAGAAGAAATGGATTGCGATCGCGATCGGGCTGACTTCAGCAAATCCTGGGGATTCAGCACCATACAAACATCTCCAGTGCCTAAAATTGTTGCTCCAGAAACATTGCGGACTCGTTTAAGTAACTGACTTTGGGGTTTAATCACTACATCTTGCTCATCCACTAAGGCATCTACCACTATACCCAGTTGTGCTTGCCCAACCTGAAGAATAATACAGGAAAGTGCCGTTTCTTGAGTTAATCCAGATGTCATCGGGGGCAGTTCTAATAGATCGGCCAACTGCACAATCGAAATGGGTTGGCTATCCCGAATTATTGTGTCACGTCCCTCCAAGGGAAAAATCTCTTCTGACTCGATCAAACAGGCGATTTGCACAAACTCGACTGGGATGGCGTAAGGCATTTGATTCACTTGCACAATCAAGACATGGGCGGTTGCTAAGGTGATACTGAGATTGACGCGCAGCGTACATCCCAATCCGGGAAACGATTCTACCTCAATCGTACCTTTCAATTTCTCGACATTGGTTTGCACCACATCTAACCCCACACCCCGTCCTGATACTTCTGTTACCAGGGGGGCTGTTGAAAACCCCGGTGCGAAGATCAACGCTTGGATCTGGTTGAGAGTCATTGCTGCTAATTCTTCCTCGCCGCAAATGCCCCGTTTCACCGCTATTTGTTTGATTTTATCCAGGTCAAGCCCCCGGCCATCATCACTGATTTCCAGCACAATGTTAGTGGGAGTCTGGTAAGCTCTGAGCCGAATTGTTGCCGTTGTTGGTTTTCCTAGCCGTTCCCGTTCTTGTGGTGGCTCAATCCCGTGATCGATCGCATTCCGCAGTATATGCATTAGCGGATCTTTCATTTCTTCCAACAGACGTTTGTCGGCAAGCGTATCTTTGCCTTCTGCGATTAACTCTACCAATTTTCCCTGCTGCTGCGCCAGATCGCGCACCATCCGAGGGAAGAGGTTGAAAATCGTTGCAAAGGGCAGCAATCGCAGGGTACGAATACCCTCTTCTAGATCGCTACTTAGTTGTTCCAGTCGGGTTGTGTCTTCTGAAAGGGAACTCTGCAAGGTTTTCACCAAATGGCCCAATTGTTCTAATCGTTTTTCAGAGTAATGATGAAAAGTTTCTAGACCTTGCAGGGCGACATCACCTTGTTGCTCTCGGCTGAACGCAAACCGATTAGTGAATAAATCTCGATTCCATTCTTCCCACAGATTGGCGATCGCCTCAATTTCTCCCAGCCGATGAGCAATCCGAATTTTGGTTACAGTTAACTCCCCTGCTTGCGTCATCAATGTATCTAGGTGGCGAGTGCCAACGCGGATTGTTTCGATGCGGTAGCTATTGGTGGGAGTGTGGGAATTTTGGACTTCGGCTTCGCTCAGTCGAACGATTTTGGATTTTGGATTTTGAATCGCTCCGTTTTCCTTTGGCTCTTGACTTCTATTTAAAGTATGGTTTTTTACTGTATTCGTAGCTTTAATACTGTTGACTTCTGGATACTGACTTGGATTATCTTCCCCCTTTCCTGGCTGCGCTCCCATCAATTCGGACAGAGCATAAAAGGTATCAACCCTAGCAGGTTCTCCGGTGACAGCTTCATGAACGAGTTTGCGGATAGCGGCGATCGCATGAGCAAGGCGTTCATAGGGTGAGTCTGTTGTAGCATTGCCCAACGAGGATGCCGGGTTTTCTTGTTGCTTGAGTTGAGTCAAAACATGCTCAATTTGATGTGCCAGAGTGCCTACATCTTTGATTCCTAGCATATTGGCATCGCCTTTGAGGGAATGCGCCTCTCGCATCAAGGCTTCCAGGACAGCCAGATCGTCGGGATGGTTTTCCAGATGCAGTAATCCATCATCCAGGTTTTGCAGATGTTCTTCGCTGGCTACTTTGAAAACGTCTCTCAGTTCTTCATCATCGATCATCATAGTTTTAAGTAGTTAGGGGTTGAGCGACTGAATAGTTGCCTTGAGTGTTTGCGCTGACTCGTTTAGTTGTTTGGTACCAGAGCGGATCTGGCTAATGCCACTGGCTGTTTCACGCGCAGCAATATTCAGGTCATTCATGGCAGAGACAATTTGCTGAATGGCGATCGCTTGCTGGTTGATATTGACGATCGTCATTCCGGCAGAAACTAACAATGCCAGCACGGGAACTGTATACCCGCCAATAATCCAGTATCTTAGTCTCCAATTTCGTTTGCTTTCCATCTTGCAATCTCCTGTAAGTGGATAAGTTCGAGAATTTCCAGATATTGCTATTACACAATTTTGGATTTTAGATTGACCCCATCAAGCTACGGGTATACATACAAGTCTCTTAATCTGCACCTTTGTTGTATCGACCTGCACCTTTGTTGTATCGACCTGCACCTTTGTTGCATCGACCTGCACCTTTGTTACATCGACCTGCACCTTTGTTGCATCGACCTGCATCTTTGTTGCATCGACCTGCACCTTTGTTGCATCGACCTGCACCTTTGTTGCATCGACCTGCAAAAATTAACTTACTCTCCATTACGCAGTAACTCTAAAAAACTTGTGTGTAACAGTAGGCTTCACAGCAGGAGGAAGAGGCCATTTCCCTAGGGCGAACGCACGGTATTTCTAAAACCCCTGCTGGACAAGGATCTTGACGAAAAAATAGGCTAAATCAAAAAATGCCAAAACTCTTGCTATTGAAGGATTCTTATACTTTAGATGCGTTAGCCCTGCCCCCTGCCCCCTACCCCCTGCCCCCTGCCCATTTCCCCCTGCCCCCTGCCCCCTGCCCCCTGCCCCCTGCCCCCTGCCCCCTGCCCCCTGCCCCCTGCCCCCTGCCTCTGATTACACAACACTCTGTAGTTTGTAGGCTGCATCATTGAGTTGCTGAGTGCTAACGCGAGTCTGACTAATGCCGATGGCTGTCTCTCTAGCAGAGCTATTAAGTGCATTCATTGCCAGTAAAATTTGCTGAACCGCAGTGGATTGCTGGCTAGCGTTTAGCGAGATTTGCTGAATATTCAACACCATCCGGTTGACGGACTCGGTAACACTGGTAAAGACCTCTACTGTCTGCTTAGTTATTGCCGCGCCCTGTTGAGCAGTTTTTGTACTTTCATCTGTCATCACAACGGTTGAGTTGATGGCGGATTGAATGTCATTGACCAGCACATTAATTTTTTCAGCCGATTTCTTGCTCTGGTCTGCCAGTTTGCGAATTTCGGCGGCAACGACTGCAAAGCCCTTGCCCTGTTCCCCCGCGCGGACTGCCTCTACTGCTGCATTTAGCGCTAGCATATTGGTTTGATTTGCTAGGTCACTCACCAACCCAGAAATACTGCCAATTTGCTTAGTTTGTTCGTTCAGGCGCAGCATTTGGTCTGCTACCGCAGTGACTCTGTGGCTCAAGGCTGCCATTCCTTCCAGGGTGCGGTTCAGTGATTGATTGCCTTGATCTGCCAAATTTAAGACCTGTTGAGCGCTGGTTGAGGCAGTGGATGCTTGCTGGGCAGACTGTTGGGCAGAGGCGCTGAGTTCGTCCATTGTAGTGGTGGTTTCGCTGACCGAGACTGCCTGTTGGTTGGCAGTGCGCTCTTGTTGCTCGATTGTGGCGGCAATTTTAGCCGTCGAGGTGGCGATGGCACTGGCTGATTCATTTATCTGTCGAGCAGTGCGGCTAATTATCCAGATGCCAGTCAAAACCGACAACAGCAAGGAAAGTCCAGTCGCGCATAAGATGGTTAGCTTGAGTTTATCAAGCGCTGCTTGCTGTTGCTTGGCAGCCACAATCACATTCTGGTCTTCTCGGCGCTGAATTTCATTGATCGCACTTGTCAGGTTATCAACCATACTGCGGGCATTTTCGTTACTCCAGGTTTCAATAGCTTCCTGAACCTTGCTTTGATTCACTTTGCCAATCAAATCATCCTCGACAACCATTAAATTATTTAGTAGCCCCTCTAGGCTGGTTAATGACTGTCGCTCTTGGTCTGTTCTGGCAAGTGACATTAGCTTTGACAAAAGCTGATTGAAGCTTCTTTGAGATTTTTGGTATTCGTCAAAGGATGTCTGATTTTTTTCTAACAAATAGCCTCGAACTGACTTAGAACCGCTCTGCACATTTGTAGCAAGGGAATTAATCGCTGAATTAACGTTATAGGAAGAAACTAAATCCTGCGCTCGCTGACTCACCAGGTTGATATTAATGAATATCAGCCCCGCAGAAATTACCAATGCCAGAATGGGAACCCCATAGCTGCCCATAATCCAGTATCTCAGTTTCCAATTTCGCTTACTTTGCATCTTGTTATCTCTTGTTAATGAATGAGTTCAAGGATTTCCCAATCTTTCTATCATTTGTAATCTTTGCGATCGGATTTTTGAATCAAGGGAAGATTACACAACATTCCGAATTTCATCAACGATCTGCTTGGCTTTATTGGAACGAAACCTAACCCTAGATTTATAAGTGTTAGACTTCTTCATTGACAACCAGCACCTCTGAAGTGAGCAATTTAGACAAATTGATGATGCTCATCATGCGATCGCGATAAGGTGCAACACCCTGGAGATAGTCGTCTTTGGCAGAATGCAGGGCAATTGGAGGCGTGGTCATTTGGGAAGGATGGATATACGTCACATCAAAAATGTCATCCACGGCAATGCCCGCCACTCGTTGATCCAGACGCACGACAACGGCTTGCTGATGCAATCGCACCCCATTCATGGGTAGATCAACTACACCATTGATGTTAATTAAGGTGACAATTTCGCCCCGCAAGTTGATGTTGCCAACAATGTGCGGCGGACAGCAGGGAATCGGGGTAATCTTGTGAATCTCGGTAAACTCATGCACCGTTTCCAAGCCAAACCCGAAGTATTCACCCCCCAACCCCACAACCGCTAGGGGCAAGAGCGACGCCGAATCTTCGTCATTAATCGAACATCGGAGAGTTTCAGTTCGCTTTTGCAAAATCTGTCGCTCCTGCGAATCGAAATGATCGTATAAGCCCTGATTTAGGGCTGAATCAGAGGAATATTTTAGTGCGTCATTGACTGAGCCGTTGTTAAAATCAGAATTTAGATTGAAAACAGTCTCTATAAAGGCGTGTTGCACCAACAGTTCGGGATTGAGCAATGTAACGATGCCCTCCTCAACGTTGGCAATGCCAGTCACCAATCTATCCTGGAAACTCTCTTTCGATCGATCGCAAACATTGGCAGCGCTCCGATCAAGTGCGATCGCTTGCACACTATCCACTTGATTGACGATGATTCCGATTCGTTGAGTTTGCCACTCCAGGACAATCATGCTGTCAGTCAATTGAAAAGGGGGACGTGCTTGTTCTAAACGGTGATATAAATCCATCACGGGTAGAAACTTCCCTCGCAGGTTAATTACGCCTAAAATTGTGCTGCGAGTTTGGGCGATCGCAGTTACTTCTGGCAGAAAGAAGAGTTCTTGCACGGCTGTAGCCGGAATCCCATAGGGTGAGTGATTGAGATTAAAGATTAAATAAGATTCATGGCTCATAACTAGTTGAATTTAAGTGCTTAAGAACGTGTGCTTTTAGTTCAGCAGTGGTTTGCTGGTTATGGGAATTGATCGCTTGTTCTTGGGGTAGATTTTGCAAAATTTCTAGAAGCGATCGCCAGATTTTTTGAGCCTGTTTTTCATTTACCTCTCGTTCATATATAGAACCCAATTCCAGGTGAGCAGTAACAGAACTGGGAGCGAGATAAATAATACGTTTTAAGAATAATTTTGCCCTGTCGCGATCTCCTTGCTCTTCGGCAATTTGAGCCAACAAATGATAGGGTTCGATCGCCAATGGGCTGATCTGGAGTGCCTGCTGACATGCCTGATTCGCCTGGGAGTAATCGCCAAAATTCGCGTAAGCTTCTGCCATCAAACAATATGCCTGAAAGTCTTGGGGAGCAACAGCAATCAGTTGTTCCGCTATTTGAATGACATCGGCATAAGCTTCTTGAATTAGTGATTTTTTGGCTGCATCTAAAAGAGTTTGAGTGTTTGCGCTCACGTCGAAGCCTGTCCCCAAGCTTGGGAGAGAGGGCAAAGAATTTTCGGTTTCCCTGCTCTCAAATTTGGCAGCAGGTATTATGGTATTCAAGACTTTGCTATGCTTATGCTCGTTGAGCAAGGTATGTCTTTGATAAACCGCAGATTGTGGAAAATTTTTGAATTGAAACGGTTCAATTGTTTGTCCGTGTAATTCTGTGTGGCCTGTGAGCAGAAAACCTCCCGGAGTCAGAGAGGAGTAAAACTTGTCTATAACTTGTGCGATCGCATTAAAGTCAAAATAAATAAACACATTGCGGCAAATAATCAAATCGAAATCGTGAATCTTGGATGCGTAAGCGGGATAATTATCCTGCATCAGGTTTCCAGGTTGAAATGTGACCATTGCTTGAATAGCAGGATCGATTTTCCAACCTTGTTTGTGGGATCGAAAGTAGCGATTTTTGATTTCTTGAGTGGTTGTCCGAAAAGACCAATCGCTGTAAATTCCTTGTTGAGCCAGTGCGATCGCGGGTTGATTAATATCTGTGCCTAGAATCAGAATGTCCCATGTCTGATTGTCAGGGATTAGTTCCTTCACCAGAATGGCAAGTGAGTAAGCTTCTTCACCAGTCGAACACCCGGCACTCCAAAGCCGTAATGTCGGTCGATAAAATTCTCCATTAGCAGCGTTGCACTGAGTTAAACTAAGTACAGTTTTGCGCTCGATTAACTCTGGGAGCAGCTGATTTTTGAGCAGCGACATCTGCCCCTGATCCCGAAAAAAATAAGTTTCAGTGACAGTGAGTAAAGAGATTAGTTCTTGCCACTCTCTCGCACCAGGAACTAATTGATTTTTTGCCACCAAGAACTGATAATAATCATTGAGTGAGCATAATCCCAGCGCCCGGATGCGAGTTAAAAGATTTTTCTTTAATGTATCTTGATAGTGTGGCTTGATGTGAATACCGAATGTATCAACAATCAGATCAACCATTTGTGACAAACTAAAGTCATCACTGTGTTGAGAATTGGGTTCAAATAAAATGGGGCGATCGCCGATCATCTGATTCATCACTACATGATTTTCGAGCTGATACGCTTAGGTTTCCCATTTCAATCTCTTTATTCGGATTTGTATGATGTCTGGTATTCAACTGAAATACAAGTAAAAACCTGTAAAAGCATCTAAAAATCTTGCTGTATATAGGTTTTAGAGAATAATATTTTTAAGCTTAACCCGGTTTTCTGTTCCATTAATGATGCTGTTGGCGAAATATTCCTTAACATTATTGGCAATAAGCTTTATTTAATGACAATATCACCGAAACTCTACGAAAAACACCTGAGACGTGCTGAATATTTAATATTAAAAATTCTGATTAATTTATTACAATCCATTAAAACTGACTCAAATTAATTAAAATTTAGTCCGTTTTAACGGACTTAAGCTATTAGCCTCGGAATTGATTCCCAGGCGGGATAGCAACGAAGCGAAGAATTTGCGTTTGCCAGTACCCCTACTTTGTTTTTTCGCTTGTCGGGCGTACTAAAGTTTTAACTGTCAACTGTCAGCATAAAAGCATTGGCTATTGGTTTACCCATGCCAATACTATTTGAAAGTAGAAGAAATAAAATTCAGCACTTTTTATCTTTAAATTATATAAATGTTGAAGAGATATGGTTGCCAATTATTAAAAACTAGCTACAAATATATTTTCTTTGAAGTCAAGTTGTTTATTTAGTAGTAATAGACAGGACTAATTGGGGATGTGTCAATTTATTAATGAGCAGCATAATTTGGCATAAGAGGTCTATGGTGTTGATGCCCATGAATTATTAAGAAGATTTGAATTTATGGAAGTGCATTTTTGTTGGTTCTGAACTGGGGCTATTTTCTTTTGGTAACTCCCAGATATCTCGTGTTTGCTGTTGTTCATCGACTAAGAATTCAAGATGATCTGGTAGTTGGGGCTGTTGCCCTAATAACCAAGGCACTCCATCTAATAACTCTCTTTCAACTTGTCCATTAAACATCTGTTCACCGTTGTTAGGCATAAGCTGTAATAAGTAAGTTGGCAAGAAAAATTTAATGTAAACGATTTTGAACCTATCCCACTAATAAGATTTGTGCTAAAAAGCTTAGGCTGATTGAGAACTAAAAACGAAAAATCAAGGTTTTCCAGCACATTTTACGAAAAGAAGTAGGGATTTTTAGAATAGTGGGATAGGTTCTTTAGATTTCTCTTCTTTCAATCTAGGCAACAGTGACTGTTTGTTGTTCTCTTCGCTGTACTTCTTTTTTTACCAACGGAATCACATCTCGACCGTAGGCGATCGCATCTTCCACGGGGTCAAAACCACGAATCAAAAGTGTTGTCACTCCAGCATCGTAATAATCAAATAACGATTCTGCTACTTGTTCTGGAGTTCCCACCAAGGCAGTAGTATTACCATAGGCTCCTGTAGCAGCTGCAATCGGTGTCCACAGACGCTTATCGTAAATTTCACTGTCTTGGGCAAAATCCAGCAACCGCCTTGAACCAACGGCTTCCGGTCGTGCTGAAGTACCAGATGGAAGTTGAATCCCTGCTTTAGCACGGTTTTCTTTCACGCGCGAGAGAATATATCGCGCTTTTTCCCATGCTTTTTCTTCTGTATCTCCTAAAATTGGACGCAAAGAAACACTAAACCCTAAAGACTTTCCTAGTGGTGCAGCAGCTTTGACTTCAGCGATGCGTTGCTTAATCGCGGCGATGGGTTCTCCCCAAAAAGCATACACATTACTATGTTTTGCCCCGACACCCACGGCTGCACCTGAAGCACCACCGAAATATATAGGAAGATGGGGTTTCTGTAATGGTTTTACCTCTGAGAATGCTTGTTTGAGTTGATAAAATTCACCTTCATAATCAAAGGGTTCCTCACTTGTCCACACTCGCCGCACAATATCTAGGTATTCATCAGTACGCCGATAGCGGGTATCGTGATCGAGCCAATCACCATCTCGTTTTTGTTCAGCATCACTACCACCAGTAATAATATGCACAGCAACGCGACCATCCGTAAAATGATCTAACGTTGCTAATTTACGTGCAGCTAAGGTAGGAGCAACAAAACCTGGTCTATGGGCTAATAAAAACTTGATTTTTTCTGTGGCATTAGCAGCATAATTCACCACATTAAAACCATCAGGTCCCGTAGAACTGTATCCCACTAGCACCCGGTCAAATCCGCCATCTTCGTGGACTTTGGCAAACTTGCGAACATAAGCAGTATCTATACTTCCCCCCGTCAAAGATACAGCTGCACCATGTAATTCTGATGCTTCTCTGGTGCCAATCATGCCAATAAATTCCAGTGGCATAAATTGTTACTCCTAATATTTGAATTAACATTTGTCTCACGCAGAGGCGCAGAGAGTTAGAGTTTTAATTTTTGAATTTCATCTAGTTCAAAATAGTAGCCTTCAGTAGTAATGATGACTGTATGCAAACAGAGCGCCAAAGTTGGGCCAAGGGGCTTACACACCTACCTTTCCTGCGGAACGCTATGCAAACAGCGATCGCACCAACATAAATACTACTTATTATTGGTAGATTTACCGTATTTATATAAGAAAGCTTTGCATACTTTTTCTTAAAAATCAAGGGCTATCTTAATAAAAGTTAAATCTGATTAAATTAAGTACTGTAAATTGACCGATTTAGTGTAAATTAAGTAAAAATATAAATTTAGCAAAATCATCATAAATTACTTGCTCTAACAATACTGACAATCAATAAACTTAGCATTTTCCCGAAAAAGAGGTAAAAATTAATGTTTGAGTCTTTATTTAAGCGCATAATAATCTATTGCAAAAAATGGGTTATTTCCAGATTTGCTAGTCAAACACGGTTATTATCAACTGCTCCTATACAAATTACTGGAGCTTTTATTACTGGCTTATGCCTCAGCTTACTATTTGCTGCTTGTACAGCAAATAATTCAAGTAATACTACAACTGTATCTGCCAATAATTCCACTCAAACTAAAGCATCAGTAGTCAGATTTGGCTATCAAAAATCAGCAATTCTCCTAAAAAATAAAGGGCTTTTAGAAAAGCGATTACAAGCTCAAGGTGTATCTGTTGAATGGCTTGAATTTCCGGCTGGCCCACAGCTTTTAGAAGCTATGAATGTTGGCAGTATTGATTTTGGGCATACTGGAGAATCGCCACCAATTTTTGCCCAGGCAGCAGGTACTGCGATCACATATATTGCAGGAATTGCCCCAACTCCTGCTAGTTCAGCAATTCTTATTTCCAAAAAATCAGCTATCAAAACAGCCAACGATCTCAAAGGGAAAAAGATTGCTTTCCAAAAAGGTTCTAGCGCCCATTATATGCTGGTACAAATTTTAGAAAAATATGGTTTGAAATATAGTGATATTCAACCCATATATTTAGCGCCAGCCGATGCTCGTGCTGCTTTTGTCAGAGGTAGTATTGATGCTTGGTCAATTTGGGATCCATTTTACGCAGCAGCCGAGAAATCTGCCGATGCTCGTGTATTAATTGATGGTACAGGAATTAATAAACAGGGAGGCTTTTACCTTGCCAGCCAAAAATTTGCTAGCCAGCAACCAGAAATTATCAAGACATTACTAGAAGAAATTCAAAATTTTGAACAATGGGCCGATCAACATCGAGATGAAGTAGCTACAAGTCTCTCTCCCATTTTGGGAATTGATTTGGAAACAATGCAAAAAACTACTAACAGAAGAAAGTTTGGCATTACACCAATTTCTCCAGAATTAATTACTCTTCAGCAGCAAGTTGCTGATAAATTCTATGAACTGAAATTGATTCCCAAAGAAATTAACGTCAAAGAAGCGATGCTTACACCTGAGCAATATGCAGCTTTTTCACCCAAAACTAATTGAAAAAGGCAGGAGTTAGGAGGAGCAAATCATCTGGGGATTCAACATTTCAGCTACGCAGTTCGACTGCGCTCACCGTAAAAGTGACCGCCCCGGATGATTTGGAGCTAGTGAACTCTCGTACCCTGCGGGAAGCTGACGCAACAATGGGGGCCTTAAACGTCTCAACAGGAGACAGATAGCGCATTTTTAGCGCCTACCTACTCAATACGCTTGGGTTAAGCAAAGCGCAACCCAACAAAGCCCTGAAAATGTTGGGTTTCGTTCTTCAACCCAACCTACACATTTCAAGGTTTTTGGCGCTAACCCAATCGTATTGCCTACCTACTTACTCGAAACTATAGGACTAATGTTTGATTTCTAAAAAAGCTCGAGATCGAAAAGCCTAATTCCTAATTCCCTACTCCCTACTCCCTACTCCCTGCCCACGTAGATAATTTCAAAAATCAAATAAGATTCTTATATCCTGTTTGTAGTTCGGAGGCATTTTGATTATTGGCTTCTACAGGTAAGAATCCACCTGCCTGCATTTTCCATAACCTGTAGTAAGCACCACGGCGTGCCAGCAGTTTGGCGTGGGTATCATCTTCGATAATACGCCCTTGATCAAATACCAAAATGCGGTCTAGATGGGCAATAGTAGACAGTCGATGAGCCACCACTATGACCGTTTTTCCATCCATCGCTAAATCTAGAGTGTCTTGGATTGCTTTTTCGGTGATGGAATCGAGGCTGGAGGTAGCTTCATCTAGAATCAGAATTGGTGCATCTTTGAGAATTACCCGGGCGATCGCAATTCTTTGCCTTTGCCCTCCAGAAAGTTTGACACCGCGTTCACCAACCAAAGAATCATAACCTTCTTTAATCTGCGCGATAAAATCATGAGCATAAGCTTTGCGTGCTGCCTCGATCACTTCCTCATCGGTGGCATCTAATCGTCCATAACGAATATTTTCTATTAACGTCCGATGGAACAGAGACGGATCTTGAGGAATCAAGCTGATCTGGGCGTGTAAGGCATCTTGCGTCATGTCTTGAATATCCACCCCATCAATAAGAATCTGTCCCGATTGGGGATCGAATTGACGCAAAATTAGATTTACGAAACTGGATTTCCCAGAGCCAGAAAAGCCAACCAGTCCGACACGTTGGCCTGCTTGGATGGTGATAGAGAGATTGTCGAATACTTTTTTCCCAAGGGAGTAGCTAAAATTCACTTGGCGAAACTCGATCTTACCTTGAGTGATTGAGTGGGCGATCGCACTCTCCCGATCAATGATCTCGTGGGGTTGAATGATAGTAAAGACACCATTGGCAACATTACCGATATGTTCAAAAAATTCTAGAAACCGTTTACTTAAATTACGGGCTTCACTAATAATTAACAGTGACAGACTGGTTGCTACGACGAAATCCGCAGTTGCGATCGTCCCTTGACTCCAAAGTGAGAGCGAGTAATACAAAGTACCAATTTTCAGGACTGCTGCTGAGATAAACTGAAACCAACGGATTCGCTCCGAGTACCAGTTGGATTTTCTCACCTCTTTGAGTTCGTCCTTTAATTGCTCATTCAAATAGCGTCGTTCAAAACCCAGGCGAGCAAACAGTCGGCTACTAGTGAGATTTGTTACCGTATCTACAATTATGCCAGTTGTCTCACTTCTGGCGGCTGCGGCTTTCCGGGAATAAATTCGGCAGCGAGTTGCCAACCAGAACGAAATACTGATGAAAAGAACTGCCCATATCCCTACGAGTGCAGCAAGCGGAGGATAGGCGCGATACAGTAACATGGTGGCGACACTATACACAACAATTACTGGCATAAATTCAGTAATCATCATTTGCATCGTCTGAGTAACACCTAGAGAAGTTTCGCTAATCCGATGTGCCAATGCCCCGGAAAAACTGCTGCTCAGGTAGCGATGGGAATGATGCTGTAAATAGGCATATAGCGATCGCACGATGTGCTGTCGGTGGATCGGATGGAGGATAGTTTGCAAGAGTCCAGCCGAGCGCCCAAATACCACTTCACCCACACTCAAGGCTGTGAACAACATTAGGGGTTGCCTCACAGCATCAAAAATGGACTTGCTATCGCCCGTCGATCGCGTCACGCTCCGAATGATCTCGCCAATGGCGTAAGGTAACATAATGCCGCAGGTGGCGTGTATTACCTCCAGAATCACCATTAGCACATACCACCACCGGAACTGGTTAACGAAATAGCAAATGAACCTAAAGGTCGTGTCTGGCAAGTTAGGTGCATTGGCAGCACGTTGAAAGGATTTGGATTGTCTGGACTTTTTATTCATGAAATTTGATAGATTAGTATCACGTTATACCAATTCGTAGTTTGTAATAACAGCCCAAGTCACGCTAGGCGAACGAGATTAAGAAGTCACATTTCATCTAGGTTTTTGCATCATTTTGGAGAATTGGTATTAGCTATTCTGTCCTCTAATCACTAAATCCTTTCCTAGCAACCAAATTTCTACGCCGATAATCCTTAACGCAGAGAATCTCCCCTACGGTATTCGGCGGTGATATTGTCTAGTTTTTGTTTCAAATTGTCATCGAGTTGGAATTCTACAGCCTTGAGGGTGTCAGCAAGTTGTTCTGGTCGGCTAGCACCAATAATGGGGGCGGTAATAATGGGATTAGCCAGTACCCAAGCCACCGCTAAAGTAGTAAGTGACAATCCAGCGAATTCTGCCACTGTACGTAATTCCTCGACAGTATTGAATTCGCGATCGCGCCAGTATCGTTCTTGATAACGTTCTGCGGCAGTGCCCAAGGTGAAACGTGTGCCTGCGGTAGGGCCTTGAGTCAGATTGTGTTTACCAGTCAATAGACCACCTGCTAAGGGATTGTAAGGAATTACACCTAGTCCCTCTTCTTTCGCCAAGGGCAAAAGTTCTCGCTCAATTTCGCGGAATAATAAATTATAGCGGGGTTGAATTGAAACAAAGCGAGTCAGATTTCGGACATCGGCGCGACCCAAAGCGCGGCTGAGTCGGTAAGCTAAGAAGTTAGAAACCCCGATATAGCGTACCTTGCCAGCACGAACTATCGTATCCAGTGCTTCTAGAGTTTCATCAACAGGGGTTGAGGCATCGTCCGAATGCAATTGGTACAAGTCAACATAATCAGTTCCCAGTCGTCTAAGAGAAGCATCGATCGCATCCAAAATGTGTTTGCGCGAAGCACCCTGATCCCAAGGTGCAGTGCCAACTTTACCTACAGCCTTGGTAGCCAAAATAAAATGTTCGCGTTTGCCTTTGAGCCAGCGCCCAATAATTTCTTCGGTACTTCCAGCCGTAGCAAGCCCACCCCCAAGAGGATAAACATTAGCTGTATCGAGAAAGTTGATTCCAGCATCAGCGGCGGTGTCAAGGATTTGTCTGGAAGTTTCTTCATCTGTCTGCAATCCAAAAGTCATTGTACCGAGACAGAGACGGGAAACGGTCAATCCAGTTTGACCGAGTTTTGTTGTTGGTAATGTCATGAAGATGTTGGTTATGTCGGTAAATTTTGATGAGTAACGAAGAGGCAGGGGGAAATGACCGAATAATTACTAATAGGACTTACGCAAAAGTACACGCAGTAGGGGCAATTCATGAATTGCCCCTACCGGAAAATCAAGGTTTGGGCTATTTTTTGCGTAAGTCCTGACTAATTCGTAATTCGTAATTAATGGTACAGAGCAAATCAATTTAGGACTTACGCATGAGTTACGGAATAACGAACCGCAGAGGCACAGAGGGCACGGAGAAATCAGAGTTTGAGAGATATTTTGCGTAAGTCCTACAATTTATTGATGGAGATAAAAAACATAATTCCTTTTTTTCAGAGCAAGCGACTAAAGCCCGCAGGGTAAGTGCATCTCAAACCCTATTGACATGGTAGTTTTGGGGTTCACCCAAAGCACAAATCAGTTCCAAACTACTAAACTGAGCTAAGAAGTGGGATTGACATTTTCATCTTTATGTGGTTAAAAAACAAAAAAAGCTATTTGATCCATGTTTTTTCAATCATTTACGACAATTTGTCCTATTTTGAATGAAAAATTGATATTTAGATAGAGTTTTAAGCTTTTTGTCTGTATCAAGAGCTACATAATTAGATGCGCTTACCCTGCTAAAGCCCGTGGTGTAACAATTACGAATTACGAATTATATTTGTATCCTCAGACAGCTACAGAAGTGCGATGGCTCTGTGAAATCAGCCATTGTTGCAATTTCGGGTCACTGTACACTTCATCGGCTATAAAATGATCGCCTTCAGATAGCACAGTAAAATCTACTGTCCCCCCTAGCCCGCGCAAGGTATCGACAATCTGCTGTGCATCCTCAATCGGCAGTTTTTCGTCCTTTCCACCTTGGAATATTTGGATAGGAATGTCCTTAAGAGCACCTAGTTGGCTTGCTTCTAATGTTTTGTTTTGGGTATACGACCAGACACTGCTGGCGCGGGTTTTTTGGCATCATCAGAGACAGGCGAGAAAAGATAAGGCAATAAACCAGAGCGGTGTTCGATAGGCATAATTGTAATTCCTCAAGTATGTGTTTGATTTAGGAATTGAGGACTAGAAATCATCTAATCCCCATAACTAGTAAAAGTCTCTAGATTTTGAACTTGTTCCCTCAGACTTCTTCCGTGATTTATGCCACTACAAGTTTCTTATCTGCTTGTGCAGATGCGATTTCACTGACTTTGGATTCAATCGCTGTACCCTTGAAGAAGTCGGGGTTAGATTGGGTGTAAAAGTTGTAAGGATTATTGAATACATAAGCCTTAAAGTCCGCTTCAGAAATCACCCCTTCTTGTACCAAATCCCAGCTTTCCGCTAGTGGGTCGGTCAAATCTGGCACATCCCAGTGACCAACATCAGAGGAATAGATGGCGTTGATTTTTACACCCAAGGGATTAGCTTTGTTGTTGAATGCGGCTGCGATGGTGCGATCGTCAGACTCGGAACCAAAGAAGAAACTATTTACCCAGCGATCGCGGATGTCTTCAATGGTTTCAATACCGGCGGCGGCAAAATCTTCTAGTTCGCTACCAACGGGTGAGCGGCTATGACGGTTGAAGGAAGAACCTAAGACACTCTTTGTCAATTCCTCTTTAGTCTGAGGATATGCTTCTAGGAATTCACTACCAAAACGCTCAAACAACAAGAACAACTCATCAGAATTTGTTAATTCTGGGTTATAGTTTTGCAGTCCTTTAAGATTGCGCTTGGAGAATCGATCCACTAAATGAATGTAGACGTGGGCGCCCCAATCTGCACCACCTTCAAGCATAGCTACGCGCAACTGTGGGAAACGTTTGGTAACACCACCAAAGAACAACGCCTTGGCAAATGCTTGTGAGCCATCGCCGAAGTGACCGATATGGTTGTTCATGTAGTTGCTAATGGAAGAGCGTCCAGTCCAACCTTGACTACCGTAATGGGTAGTAATGGGTACACCTAATTCAACAGCTTTTGCCCAGAATGGATCGTAGTTATATTCACTATCCAATCCGTAAAAGTCAATGTAAGAGGCATACTTGGCGATTTCAGGGTATTGATCTGCTGGATATTTATCAGCGATCGCTTTAATTGGTCGTTTCACACCACCGGGGATATTAGCTACCTTCAGCCCTAGTGTTTTCACTGTAAACTCTAGCTCCTCAATAGCTTCTTGAGGATTACCCATAGGGATACCAGCTACAGGTGTCAGGCGATCGCTATATTTCCGGTACAAGTCAGCGTGATAATGATTGACTGCGCGTTGTAGTGCTTGACGATTTTCTTTACTGGCTCCAGCTGGGGCAAGAACATTGTTAGGAAACAGTACCGAATAATCTGACCCCTGCTCCGCCTGACGTTGATAGAACAATTCGGGCAAAGTGTAAGTGGCTAAATCTAAAGTGTTACGAGTAACTCTTGCCCACCAAGGCGATCGAATTGTGCGGTTGTACTGCCGTTCTTCTGGAGTTTGTTGATACCAATCTTTACCATTGCTTTTGGAATTGAGACGAGAAGCTTCCGCCTTGCGTAATTCATCTACAAGTTTCGAGCCACCGTATTTAGCAATGTAATCCTCCAGCGCTGGAGTGAAATCATTAGTGTGAACATCGGTATCAATTATCGGATAATCAAGAGTTGCTTTGATTGCGGCGGAACGGGAAGTTTTTAATCTGCTATATTCAGTCATGTTTTTTTCCTTAAGTAAATGACAGAAGTAGTGCTGAGAAATGAGTTATGTTAGCGGATAGCTAAGGTTTAGCCCGTGCTGAGTAAAACAATCTGAGCGTTTGCACGAGAAAACCAAAGTCCTGACTACGAACTGAAAAGAGTATGCGGCGTTACGTAAGCCCTATTGATTTACGCCAAAACCAATCTTGCATCCACTTGTTTAACGGCAAATTGATTACCCGGACGACGCAGCCCCAGGTTTTCCCGCAAAGTACTACCCTCGTATTCAGTACGGAACAGTCCCCGTTTCTGCAAGATGGGAACCACCAAGTTCACGAATTCATCTAATCCTGTAGGCAAAATTGGCGGCATGATATTAAAACCATCTGCTGCACCGTTGTTGAACCATTCCTCTAGTTGATCGGCAATACTTTCAGGAGTACCAAGTATGGTGCGATGACCTCTTGCAGTAGCTAGAGACAGATATAACTGACGTAGCGTCAGAGTCCCACGAGTAGCCAAATCTCTGACTAATTTCAGACGACTCTTATTATTGTTGGTATCATTGGGTAGTTCGGGAGCTACATCATCTAAAGAATATTTCGTTAGATCCACACCTTTGTAATAGGTCTTTAAAATACCCCAAGCTACATCGGGATGAATCAACGATTGCAGAAATTCGTATTTCTCTTCAGCTTCTTCCTCAGTCCGCCCAATAATGGGGAAAGCCCCAGGCATGATTTTCAGATCCTCTGGAGAGCGCCCATATTGGGCCAGTCTCCCTTTGACATCAGCGTAAAATTCCTGGGCATCAGCTAGGGTTTGATTAGCAGTGAAGATTACTTCAGCAGTACGCGCAGCTAAATCCCGTCCAGCTTCTGATGCTCCAGCTTGCACAATCACCGGATAACCTTGAGGTGGACGACCAATATTCAAAGGGCCTTTGACAGAAAAATGCTTACCTTTGTGGTTGAGTATATGTAGTTTATTCTGGTTGAAATAGACACCAGATTCTCTGTCACGAATAAAGGCATCATCTTCCCAACTGTCCCACAATCCTTTCACCACTTCCACAAACTCTTCCGCACGTTCATAACGCTGGCTGTGTTCTGGATGATGCTCAAGACCGAAATTAAGTGCAGCATTCTCGTTACCTGTGGTAACTACATTCCACCCCGCCCGGCCTTTACTCAAGTGATCTAGTGAGGCAAACTTACGTGCGAGGGTGTAAGGTTCTTCATAAGTAGTCGAGGCGGTGGAAATGAAGCCGATGTTTTCGGTTACAGAAGACAAAGCCGAAAAGAGTGTGACTGGCTCGAAATGAACAAGTTTACCATTGCGTTTTTGAGTTTCTGGAGCGCCACCCCAAACTCCTGGACTGTCTGCCAGAAAAACTGCGTCGAACAAGCCGCGTTGGGCAGTCTGGGTAATTTCTTTGTAATGCTCAAAATTGAATCCAGCATCTATTTGTGTATCTGGATGTCGCCAGGCAGAAACATGATGTCCAGTGGCTTGAATGAATGCACCTAAACGAAACTTGCGTGTTTGACTCATCTGCTTTTTTGTATATAGCTAAATAGCATCTAAATTAATGCTTCCAAATTACTTGGATTGTTGCTGTGAGTTCTTCTGTAAAGTGTCCAGAAGGCTCAACTGCTAGTAATGCTTCTTTGATATCTGCTTCAAATGCTTCGGTTTTATCGCCATAGAAAATTTTCAGAGAAAAGGCTGTGGTGTACAAGTAGCCAAGATAGCTAGAGACTGTCCAAGATTTTTCAAATGGCACTTCATACACTTCTTGGCGAGCAAATTTTGAATTAGCAATTACAACTTCGTGGGGAGGATCAACTGGTTTACGAATACCTTGTCCTCGTTGTCCAGTTCGTCGCTCCTCACCTAACCATTTTTTCACTACTTCTACGGCAGCTTGTTTCCAGGGTAAAGAACTTATCCAAGGATTATCACCTGTATTGAGCAGTGCGATCGCACCATCATCCACCAGCAATTCATAAAGGCGTTCTAGTACGAGTTCCCGTTCCATCCAGTGAAAGGCTCTGCCAATGGTAGCTAGATTAAATTCTCCTAAACTAGGATTAATCAGTTCTGCGCCTTGTTCTAGCCAAGTAATATTATTTGCTCCTACGCTTGCTGCTTGGCGTTGCGCTTCTTTGAGCATTTCCGCATCGGGATCGATGGCAACTACTTCCTGAAATTTAGTGCTGAGGGGAATGGCAATTAAACCTGGCCCAGTACCCAAATCAAGCAGTCGTCCCTGACCATTAAGATGAAAAATTTCGGTTAGTTTGTCGAATACAGCAGGTGGGTATTTAGTTCTGTATTGAGCGTAAACCTCAGCTGCACCCTCAAATAATGTTGGGTCGTAGGTAGAAAGTGTTTTCAGTTGGGTCATAAGTTACTTTTTTGGTGAATCAATCTCTATTTGGCTACTGGGGATTAGGTATTGGCAAAATTATTCTGAATATTTCCCTAGTCTCTGTTGCTAGAACAAATCTATAAAGGAGGACTTGTAGTATGAGAATGCCGAGGTTCTTACCAAGTTTGTTTGAATTACCTAGAACATTGATAGGGCATTTCACTACTACTTGCATCAGGTATACGATTAATCTTTGCCGGCTCAATATTTTTTTGTAGGTCTAGCTAAGTAGTCAGTCGGTACATGAAATGCTGTAGTTTATTCCTTTCAAAATACTACAACTTGATTGACTTACCGTAGTTTATCTATTTAACAGAGTTTTTCACACTTACCAGAAAAAGGCAAGTACTGCTTAACACAAGTTTGCTAATAGTTTTTCTGAAAAATATATCTTAATAGGCTTGCTTTTTTAATTATTTTATGCAATTATCCAAAGTTAGCAGTAAAACTACTAAAACTCTATCGACATTTAGTACTTTGTTAAAAACCATCGGCAAGACGCACACACTTCTTTACATTTAGAGACTTTTTATTCCTACAGAGTAAATAACAACATCCGAATTATTCCTAGCTTGTATCTAATTACCAAGCGCGAACATCCCGAACATAATGATGGAAACGATCCGATTTGGGTGGATTCTCTCTGCACTATCTTTACTTTCTAGTCAGCAAATCACAGGAAAATCCCATAGCCAAAGCTGAAAAAGGAATATTCCCCGCTCCCTATCTTGAGAGTTGCTTTTTAGTTAATTTCGTGTAAAATATCATAAATGTACGATAATTCGATCGATATATAGTAGTTTAAAAATAAATACCTAAACGACAAGGTAATTTTTTGGGTTTGTTCCCCATTCCATTCTGTCCCTGTCTCGGTAAAACAAACATACATCACACCAAAGCTATTCAGTCATATTGACGAAATAGCTTTTAAATTGAGAGAGAACTTCATAAAACAACTAATTGGTAGCTTATGACTATTACTTTGAAAAATAAAAGCAGCAAAAAAGCCCTAGAAGTATTATTCAACAAGAAATTCGCCGATCCAATCATACCTTGGATAGTACCTCTTATAGTGCTACTACTTTGGGAAATTGCTTCTAGAACTGGTTTACTTTCCAGCAGAATTCTTCCAGCACCAAGTAGTGTAGTTTTTACGGCATTTAAGTTAGCCTCAACTGGAGAGCTTTTCCGACACATGGGAATTAGTGCTGCACGCGCTATATCTGGTTTTATCGTTGGTGGCGGAATTGGCTTTATTTTGGGACTACTCACTGGGTTTTCTCGTATTGCAGAACAATTGTTAGATAGTTCTTTACAAATGCTGCGTACTATTCCCAACTTAGCATTAATTCCCCTAGTAATTTTATGGTTTGGGATTGGCGATCAAGCTAGATTATTTCTAGTTTCTATAGGTGTATTCTTTCCAATTTATCTTAATACCTATCATGGAATTCGTAGTGTAGATCCTGAGCTAATTGAAATGGGTAGAGTTTATGGCTTAAAAACATCGCAGCTTTTGTGGCAAATTGTTTTTCCAGGTGCTTTGTCTTCAATTTTGATTGGTGTCCGCTTTTCTTTGGGGATTATGTGGCTATCGTTAATTGTAGCTGAACAAATTGCAGCCGATTCTGGCATTGGTTATATGGCAATGAACGCCCGTGAGTTTATGCAAACAGACGTTGTAGTATTAAGTATTGTCATTTATGCACTGTTAGGTAAACTTGCAAATTCTATTGCCAAAGCTCTAGAAAACAAATTTTTATCATGGAATCCTAATTACACATCTGCTGGATAAAATACTAAGTCAAAGGTTAAACAACCGTTTAATTTTTGAATTTGATTAATTGATTCTAAAAATTTCATATTACCAATACCTAAGTCACTCAACACAAGGGAAATACACATGGTTTCAACTCTACAAGGTTCACAACTCAATATTTTGGATTTAAGCAAAGTTTTTGGCAATAAAACTGTCTTAAAATCATTAAATCTAGAAGTAGCAGCAGGGGAATTTATTGCTATTGTGGGGCGTAGTGGTTGCGGTAAAAGTACCTTACTGCGCCTAGTATCTGGGTTAGATAAACCCACTACAGGTGGCATATTATTAGATGGGCAACCACTACATAAACTTAGTCAATCTGTAAGAGTAATGTTTCAAGACCCTCGATTACTACCTTGGAAACGTGTGATAGATAATGTGGGTCTGGGTTTGCAAGAAAATTGGCGTGCAAAAGCTGCGCGGGTATTGGAACAAGTAGGACTTAAAGATAGAGCTGGTGAATGGCCTTACGTGTTATCTGGAGGGCAACGACAACGAGTAGCATTGGCCAGAGCCTTAGTGAGTCAACCACAACTATTACTACTTGATGAGCCTTTAGGAGCATTGGATGCGTTAACTCGCTTAGAAATGCAACATTTAATCGAGGATTTGTGGCAACAGAGAGGCTTTACGGCGTTTTTAGTTACCCATGATGTAGAAGAAGCTGTAGCGTTGGCAGACAGAGTGATAGTAATTGAAGAAGGAAGGGTTGCCTTAGATTTACCTGTAAAATTGTCGCGTCCACGAGACAGAGCTAGTGAAGTATTCGTAAATATCAGAGAAGCAGTACTAGAAAAAGTTATGAATAATGAAGGCGCTCACGCACATCAATTATTGCAAATGAGTCATTAAGTTGACCCGTTTGAGAACTTGTTTGCCCCCTTCCTTTTCACTAGGACTTGTGTGTACACCGTAGCCTAAAAGGTTTTCAGAAAAACTTCTTGATTGGTTAAGTAGAATATGTGATACTCTGAAAACTATAAAAAATAAAGCACGGTGATCCTATCAAATTACCGTAGTTTAAAAGGACAGGACTCATGCAGCTACTATGGTTTATCCCAACCCACGGCGACGGACGTTACCTTGCAACTGCTACAGGTGGGCGGGCAGTAAGCTTTCCTTATCTGCGGCAAATTGCCCAAGCTGTGGATGACCTTGGTTATACGGGGGCATTGCTGCCTACAGGTCGCTCTTGCGAAGATGCTTGGATTGTAGCGTCAACACTGGTATCATTGACGCGACAGATGCGTTTTTTGGTAGCGATTCGTCCCGGCTTGGTATCACCTGGAGTAGCAGCGCGGATGGCGGCGACTTTTGATCGACTCTCTGGAGGACGCTTGCTGATTAATGTCGTGACAGGTGGCGATCCCGTAGAATTAGCGGGAGATGGCTTGCATTTGGATCACGATCAGCGCTATGAATTAACAGATGAATTTTTGACAGTATGGCGAGCGATCGCTAGTGGTGAACAAGCTAATCTCCAAGGCGACTATCTTAATATCCAAGATGGTAAGCTGCTGTTTCCACCCGTCCAGAAGCCATATCCGCCCTTGTGGTTTGGCGGTTCCTCTCCTGTTGCTCAAAAAATTGCTGCCAAGCACGTAGATGTTTATCTAACTTGGGGCGAACCACCGGCACAAGTAGCCGAGAAGATTGCATCAGTTCGGAGGCTTGCAGAAGCAGAAGGCCGAACTTTGCGGTTTGGGATTCGCTTACATGTGATTGTGCGCGAAACCGAGAGTGAAGCTTGGGATGCGGCGAATCAATTAATTAAGTATGTGGATGACGAGGCGATCGCTAAAGCCCAAAAAGCTTATGCCCGGATGGACTCAGTTGGGCAACGGCGGATGACTCAACTACACCACGGTAATCGTGAGGCATTAGAGATTAGCCCGAACCTGTGGGCGGGAGTTGGTTTAGTGCGGGGTGGTGCGGGAACAGCCTTAGTAGGCGATCCCCAAACCGTAGCTGCCAGGATATTGGAATACGCTTCTTTGGGTATTGAGTCCTTTATTCTCTCTGGCTATCCCCACCTAGAAGAAGCTTATCGAGTTGCAGAACTTCTGTTTCCCCATTTGCCATTAGAGAATCTGCCAACAGTGGAGAAGCAACATGTCTTAAGTCCATTTGGCGAGATTGTGGCAAATGAAGATTTCCCTAAGGAGCAGCATCAGGAAAGAGCAACGTCCATATCCTAGTAATTAAGAGCTAGAAAATTACCAGCCATGTTGCACCAAGAAATTGACCAAAAAATCTCAGAAAAAGAAGCGTGGGCGTTACGTCGCCAGTTGGGGATACCTAACAATAAACGCTTGTGGGTGCTGGCGTGCATGGATGAGCGATTACCGATAGAAAAAGTATTGGGAATTGGGGAAGGAGATGCTCATATTTTCCGTAATGCTGGAGGATTAGTTACGGATGATGCTATCCGATCAGCGATGTTAACTACACAGTTTTTTGGCACACAAGAAATCATCGTCATTAATCATACCGAATGTGGCATGATGACAGCATCAGGAGACTTTCTCAGTGAGGTATTGCAAAATCAAGGTATTAACGTGGATCAAGTTAGTGTCGATCCTGCTTTGCCAGAGTTAAAGCTACCAAAAGGCGTTTTTTCCAAATGGATTAAAACGTTTACTGATGTGGATGAAATCTGCACACAGCAGGTGGAATTGCTGCGTAATTCTGCTTTAATTCCCAAAGATGTAGTTATTCATGGCTACATCTGGGAAGTAGAGAATATGAGTTTGCGCCGTCCCTATAAACGCCTGAGCGATCAGGTTAATACAGCATCAGCTATGAATACCAAAACCACAAAACATACTGAACCCATTTTAGAAATTGGGAGTTTAATTGAATGACAAATATTTTAGCGATCGCTGGTAGTCCAACCCATCCATCTAGAACCTATGGTGTTGTCGAATACACTGCCAAGCTTTTACAACAAGAAGGCTTGCATGTAGACATTATTTCAGTTCGGGATTTGCCTGCTGAAGATTTAGTTTTTGGACGATACGATAGTCCTGCTTTAGAACAGCCAAAAGCTTTATTAGCACAGGCAGATGGTGTGATTATTGCCACCCCAATCTACAAAGCTGCTTACACAGGAGTGCTAAAAACATTTCTAGATTTGCTCCCACAAAAATCATTGACAGGTAAACCTGTATTACCAATTGCCCTTGGTGGAACGATCGCTCACTTATTGGCAATTGAATACGCTCTTAAACCTGTTTTATCGGAATTAGGAGCGCGGCATATCCTAGCTACTATTTATGCGGTAGACAAACAAATTCAGCGACAAGCTGATAACAGTGTTCTGTTAGATGAGGAAATTGATCAAAGACTCAAAGACGTTCTCAAGGAATTTGTGAAAGCTGTTGAATATGATGCCGCAGCGCCTCAAGAATTGGTTCATGCCAATTAAATAATCAAGTTTATACCTCCGCCGTTTTGTAGCAGAGAGGTAATTTTTACCCATCTGCTACGTTTTTTTTAAAGTTAATTAGAGCAATACAAATTTATTATAGAAATTTAACAGAAAAGCGGGATAACAAAATTGAATTAAAACAGTTTTGATCGCCCCAACTTTATGCTTACTTGCAATGGCTTACTCTAAACAGTCTGAGCCGATTACAAGCTTTCAACTTTTACCATGCTACGGAAGCAGTTATGCGATCGCGTCTTCCTAGTGAAAGATAATAACTGTGTATTTAAGAGTCATTAATAGAACATTTACCTCTCAAGTTGAATAGCTTTTAAATTAGGAAAGAACAGTTGAAAAATTTCGATAGACATCATTCCACAATCAGCAAGGCTGTGTGTCCGTCAGGGTCTTTAATTAAACAACCCTGTAGGAAATGAGCTATCGCTAAACTGAACCTCGTTACGCCGTAGCTTATCTACTAGCGACTCAAGATTATTTACAACAAGCTCAATTTACACCTTCGCAATATCTCAACTTTTCCAGTCATTCGGTACTAGGACAACCTTTTCCGGACACAATAAGCTGTTCTACATTGAAATTGCATAAGCTGGGCTGGCAAGATGACCATCCCACAAGAGTTATCTTTGTTTTCGTAGCCGTGGAAGAAATCAAAAGTTCTTTACAGGCATTTAGTTAAATCTATTGGTCAAATCTATAATTATTTTTAACTACGATAAGTCTATAGGTAAATCGTATATTATTGAAAAGGCAAAATAAGTATTATTGCCCAACAAATATTTTGCAAGAGCAGCCGTGTAGACGGGTTTGCTGTTCTGAATGGCACGAAGACTCATGTGAAACCTCGCTTTTATCAGGGTGTTGGGGGTAGGGTGTTGGGTATAGTGTTTAAGACAATTCAATGCGAGTATGTCAAGGAGTTCAACACTTTCTTAATTCCCCAATATATCCAACCCCACACCCAAAAGCTAGGAATACTAGGGATTTACGCTTATCAAGCGTGCCATTCGATCTGTTCTAAACTAAAGCGGGTTCACGTCGGTTATATGCAGAAGAATCTCCCTTAATAGCCTCACTCTGCTTACCATCAATACCAACAGGAATATCACCCACAAGTGTAACTCGTTGAACGTGGCGAGGTTGATTATCGTAGTCTGCGATCGCATAATGTTGAGTAGCGCGATTATCCCAGAAAGCCACATCGCCAACTTTCCAGCGCCACCGGACTGTGTTTTCGGGACGTGTGATGTAAGCTTGCAACAATTTCAAGATTTCATCAGATTCATTCTGTGATAAACCGCGCAGGCGACGCACAAACCCACCAATAAATAACCCACGTTCACCAGATTCAGGATGGATGCGGACAACTGGATGTAGGCTTTCGTATAAAGTCGAGGTGAAAACAGCCCGATACTTTAAGACTTCTTCTGGCAAATCAATTGTAGCTGCTGCATAATCGTAAGCGTTGCTGTGTACTGCCCAGAGTTGATCAGCAAGATTACGTAAGTGAGTTGGTAAATCTTCATAAGCAGTCACGGAGTTTGCCCAAATGGTGTCACCTCCCGATGGTGGGATGACAAGCGCCCGCAAAATAGAACCAAGAGGGGGACGATCTACAAATGTGACATCGGTGTGCCAAGTGTTAGCGCGGCTCACAGTCTTGCCGTAATTCAGGTCAAGAACTTCTGGGTTTTCTGGCAATGAGGGAACCGTGGGATGGGCTGTGGTGACTTCCCCAAAGCGTCGGGCGAAGGCTATTTGTCCTTGAGCGTCAAGCTTCTGCTCTCGGAAAAAGATGACTTTGTGTTTAACTAAAGCTTTACGGATATCGTTGATGATTTCATTGCTGAGGTTATTACTCAAGTCAACACCGATGATTTTTGCACCGATACGTCCAGCGATTGGTTTGATGTCAAAGTGTTGGGAAGTCATAATATTTATGTCTCCAAGGGTTAATTAATTTGTTTCACGCAGAGGCGTAGAGAGTAGGAGTATGAGAGAAGTTTTTGCGATCTATGCGGGGTAAAAGACGAATGTTCGTAGTTCGATACTTTCTCGTGGGGGAGCGTTGGCTGGGCTGGTGGGGTCTTCAAAGGCTGTATGGCCGGCAAAACGGGCGCGTCCGTCTTCTGCGGAGTCGAAGCATTTGATAAATAGTGCTTCGTCTCTGTGCATTTGCGGGAAGTAGAACCATTTATGTTTGAAGTTATACGTAATTCCGTATGTTTCACCAACGCGATCGCGGTACACAAGATCGCCAGCTACAATGTCTGTGGGTGCGATACTTTGCGCGTCACACACTGCTAATGGTGACTCTTGAATTGGTGTTGCGATCGCTCGCCAAACATTGATGAT
>NZ_JBALBZ010000160.1:0-19850 GCF_036919495.1 Nostoc sp. | reverse complement strand
TTGCGGATACATAACTCTTCGTGATGTTGCCAGTGGTCAAATAATTAGGAACAGAGGAATAGCTCTCATTAGTACCAATGGACAGTTGGGAATCCAAAACGCCTATGCAGACGGTTTGCCAGGGATTGGGGAAACTCAGTCTAGGTCAAAGTCGAAAACCCATAAGGAAGCAACTAGGAAATCTAAGAAGTGATTCTTAGAAGCTCCGTACCTTCAGGTCGGAGTCATGTCACAACTATTGACTAATAGCTAAACAATCATTTTCTGCCCACCAAGCGTAGATGGGCGTGTCGCAGTCTGGTAAAACGCCAAAATTATTCGGTTGCAACACATTTATGCTAATGCCATTTGTTAATTCCACAACATAATTAACATGTGTACCCAAATACATAACATTGACAAGCCGTCCCTCAAAACAGTTAGTTGGCAAATTGGGTGGATAAAGCGAAAGCTGTATTTTTTCTGGCCGCACGCAGACTATCACTGCTTGCGATAATTCAGATGGTGTATCTTCAGCGCGGCTAATGATAATTGAGAGTCCCGTTTTTGTCGAAATTTTAATATTAGAAGAGTCTACTGCTACAATTTCACCGCTAAATAAATTAGTATCGCCAATAAAATCAGCAACAAAGGATGTGCAAGGACGTTCGTAGATTTGGCTGGGAGTGCCAACTTGTTCAATTTTGCCTTGGTTCATCACAGCAATGCGATCGCTCAAACACAATGCTTCTTCTTGGTCGTGTGTCACCATCACAAAGGTCACTCCCAAATCTTTGTGTAAATTTGATAACTCCACTTGCATTTCTTTACGTAGCTTTAAATCTAACGCCCCTAAAGGTTCATCCAGTAATACGACGGTGGGACGGTTGACTAGGGCCCTTGCTAAAGCGACTCGTTGCTGTTGACCACCAGAAAGTTGATTGGGAAAGCGCGATCGCAAACTTTCCATTTTCACGAGTTTTAAAGCTTCTTCGACTCTAGCTTCAATTTTCGATTTGGGTATTTTTTTTAACCGCAGTCCGAAGGCGATGTTATTCCAGACATTCAGGTGGTTAAATAGAGCATAACTTTGAAATACAGTATTGACGGGTCGGCGGTAAGGCGGCACATTAGTCATAGACTGACCCTGAATCAACACCTTGCCAGCGTCAGCGATTTCAAACCCAGCGATTAAACGCAGTGTTGTTGTTTTACCACAACCGGAGGGGCCTAAAATACTAAAAAATTCTCCCTGTCTGATATCTAAATCGATTCCATTTACTGCTGGTTCTTGGTTAAAAAACTTGAACACGTTACGCAGTTCAACATCAAGTGGCTGAAAAGTTGTTATCCCCCTTTGATTCTGCATGACAATTTGAGCCATAATCCTCAGTAAAATGCCGTGATATTGCGTGATTTTGTCAGTAGTCTATTGAGCAGACTAGATTTGACACTTTGGTTTATTGTATCCGCCAAAAACAATTGTTCAAGAATATACTTGCCCAATTCTTTTATACCCAGTACTGGACATGAGTTTAGGGTAATTGTATACAGATAATACCTCTATTGGAATCATTATTTGTCTTATGTCTTTATTCCCATCAATTGGCAGCAAAAAAGATACACGTACAGTTGGACGTAGTTTTCAATCAATATTTTTAATCGTATTTACCGTATTAATGCTTGCAGGTATTGAGGCTCGTTTGGCATATTTGCAAATTGTTGAAGGGCCAAAACTCCGGGAACGAGCCGAAGCAAACCGCGTTCGGATGATTCTTAAACAACCTGAACGGGGAAATATTTTTGACCGCAACGGTAAACTTTTAGCCACTACTCGCTATCCTAGCTCTGTATATTTGTGGCCGATGGCACATACTAAGCCTTCCTGGTCTGTAGTCGGCCCGCGTCTAGCGCAAATTCTCAGCATTCCCCAAGATGAAATGGAAAAGAAATTAGAACAAGCTGGTGCTAATTCTTCTTCACTCATCCGGGTTGCTCGCGATCTAAATGAAGCAGAAATCACAGCATTAAAGGAGTATAAAAATGAACTGCCGGAAGTAGAAATTAATACAGATTCTGTGCGTTATTATCCCCACGGCAAAGAATTGGCTCATGTACTAGGTTATACGCGAGAGTTGACCCCCGACCAGTTAAAGGACAAAAAGCAGCAAGGCTACCGACTCGGAGATGTAATCGGTCAGATGGGGGTGGAAAAGGCTTATGAGAAAATGCTACGCGGTGAATGGGGCGGTCAGCAAGTCGAAGTAGATGGTGCGGGTAGACCAATCCGGGTTTTGGGGGAGAAACAGGCAAAAGCTGGTAACGATTTGCACCTGACCATAGATTTAGATGTGCAAAAGGCAGCAGAAAAAGCTTTGGGAAATCACCGAGGGGCGATCGCAGCACTCGATCCGAATAATGGTGCTGTTTTAGCACTGGTATCTTACCCCACCTTTGACCCGAATATTTTCTCTAAACAAAAACTCTCCCAGAAAGATTGGGAAACCTTGCAAGGAAAAGATCATCCCTTGGTTAATCGTGCCTTAAGTGCCTTTCCCCCCGCCAGTACTTTCAAAATTGTCACCACGACAGCCGGGTTAGAATCAGGGCAATTCTCGCCTGATACAATATTACAGACCTTTGGTTCTCTGACCGTTGGTGGGGTGACTTTTGGTGAGTGGAATCACGCCGGATTTGGGCCATTAGGATTTCCACGAGCCATCGCTATGAGTAGTGATACTTTCTTCTATCAAGTTGGTAGAAAAGTCGGTGGCCCAACTTTAATCGAATGGAGTCGCAAATACGGATTTGGTCAAAGAACTGGCATTGAATTTCAGGGCGAAGAATCAAAAGGTTTGGTTCCAGATGAAACATGGAAGAAAAGAGTTTTGAAAACACCTTGGACTGTAGGCGATACCATTAATATGTCAATTGGTCAAGGTGCTTTGCAAGTGACACCCCTGCAATCGGCGATTATGTTTTCTGTCCCTGCTAATGGCGGATATCGAGTTCAGCCGCATTTGCTCAAAGACAACGAACAAGCAAAAAGTTGGCGAGAATCCTTAAATATGAAGCCGACAACAATCAAAGTTCTCCGCGACGGATTGCGGAGGGTAGTGAGTGAAGGTACTGGTAAACACTTGGACGTGCCGACAATTGCCCCAGCGTCTGGGAAGAGTGGCACTGCTGAAGCTGGTGTTGGTCGCCCAAATCATACTTGGTTTGGTGCTTATGCTCCCAGTAATAAGCCGGAAATTGTGGTTGTGGCCTTTGGTGAAAATACTGGCGAACATGGCGGTACTATTTGCGGGCCGATGGTTTTACAAGTACTAGAAGCTTATTTTCAGCATAAGTATCCAGGTAAGTATCAAAAACCTCAGCTTGATCCATCAGAAGCTAAAACTCAGAGTTCAGGACATGGCACGGGAGACTAATGCCCCAGGGCGGAAGTCAAAAGAGGCAGGGGAGCAGGGGGCAGGGGGCAGGGGGCAGGGGGAAAAAAAGTTTTCAAATTATTGCACAGATGCAGGAATTATAACTAATCTGCCGAACATGATATAAAAGGCTACGGTGTACACACAAGTCTCTTATCTACACATTTGATGCATCGACCTGCATGTTTGTTGTATTGCCTTGCACATTTGTTGCATCTACCTGCATGTTTGTTGTATCGCCTTGCACATTTGTTGTATCGACCCGCACCTTTGTTGTATCGCCCTGCACATTTGTTGCATCGACCTGCACATTTGTTGCATCGACCTGCACCTTTGTTGCATCGTTTTGCACCTTTGTTGCATCCACCTACAAAAATTAACTCACCTACGTTACACAGCAACTTTAAAAGACTTGTGTGTACACTGTAGCCTAAAAGGAGAGAGGCTTTAAATCTTACTCCCCAACGCTAGAAGGAAAGGGGCCGGGGGTTAGGTCTATATTTCATCCAATTGGGAACCGCTATATTTAATCAGGAGCTAGTATTACCCCGCAAAATTAATGGGACAGAGCATTACATGCCTTTAAGGTTCTGTGAACAAGTCGCAATTAATAATAAAGTAATGTCTGACTATACAGAACTGAACTATGAGATACTCAAATCATTTTTTCCTCGCGCTGTTTACTGCATTTCTATGCATAACCTTATCTCCTGTTTTAGCAAAACCTCCTGCCGTCTACTCTGCCATACAAAACTTGGCCGAGCAAGGGGAGTGGGGAAAACAAGGAAGTAGTGACAGGGAACTGCTGAATGCTCAATCCCCTACTTTCTACTCCTTCCCCCCCCAGAAAAGCGGCTCATCCCAAACGGCAAGCGTAGTGGAACAAGGCAAAACATTATACGACAGGGGACAGTTTACTGAAGCGATAAAAGTTTTGCAACAGGCTGCTGCTGCTTTTAAAACCTCTAAGGATGGATTACAAGAAGCGATGACACTGAGTAATCTCTCCTTGGCTTATCAACAACTTGGCTTGTGGGCAGAAGCTGAGGAAGCGATCGCCCAAAGTTTAAAATTATTACAGTCAGGGGAAAATACGGGCAGTTCCGGTGAGCGTTCCCAACTTATTGCCCAAGCCCTAGATGTGCAAGGACAGTTACAACTATCACAAGGACAAGCAGAAGCGGCTTTAACTACCTGGCAAAAAGCTGCTAATATTTATCAGCAAATAGGCGACAAGGCTAGATTAACTCGTAACCAAATTAACTCTGCACAAGCTTTGCAAGCTTTAGGGCTTTACCTTCAGGCTAACAAAACTTTAAACGAAGTACAGCAAACCCTTACAACCCTTCCAGACTCACTTCTTGTAGCTACAGGGCTGCGTAGTCTTGGCAACATCCGCCGACTTGTCGGTGATTTAAGCGTATCACGGTTGGTGTTGGGGAAAAGTTTAGCAGTGGCAAAACGAGTGCAATCTCCAAAAGCGATCGCAGAGGCTCAACTCAGTTTAGGCAACACAGCCCGCGCCCAGCAAGACACTGAAGCGGCTTTGCAATACTATCAGGAGGCTGCTGTATCTGCTTCCTCCACTACACGTATCCAGGCTCACCTAAATTTACTTAGTCTACTTTTAGAGAAAAACCAAGATCGAGATGCATTGGCGTTGTCGTCTCAAATCCAGTCGGCAATTAGCAACTTACCACCCAGCCGAACCTCAGTATATACTCGCATTAAGTTTGCCGAAAATCTTAGGCAATTAAAAGAAAAAATTAGCATAGATACCCCCTCATGGCTGAACATTGCCCAGCAATTATCCACCGCGATCGAACAGGCACAGAACTTACAAGATCGGCGAGCAGAATCTTATGCTATGGGTAGTCTTGGTGAGTTGTATGAAAAAACCGGGCAGTTTTCTGATGCTCAAGAGCTTACCGAGAAAGCTTTATTCACAGCGCAAAGTATTAATGCATCGGATATTGCTTATCAGTGGCAATGGCAACTAGGACGCATACTGAAAAAAAAGGGAGATATTAAAGGCGCGATCGCATCCTATAATGTAGCCTACAAGACCCTTCAATCTCTGCGTGGTGATTTAGTAGCCCTCAATCCAGACGTTCAATTTTCCTTTCGGGAAAATATTGAACCAGTGTATCGAGAGTTAGTTGAATTGCTGTTGCGTTCTCCCCAAGGCAGCAGTGCTTCTGTTCCCTTCGAGAAGTTAGACCAACGAGATGCTTCTTTATTAAAGGCTAACGCTTCACTATCGCGATCGCCACAAGAGGGTATCAATCAAGACAATCTAAAGCTTGCTCGTGATGTAATTGAATCTCTGCAATTGGCAGAACTGGATAACTTCTTTCGGTCAGCCTGTTTAAACCCTACGCAGGAACTTGACCCAGTGGTTGACAAAAAAGACCAACGAGCAGCAGTGATTTATCCAATTATTTTGCCAGACCGCCTAGATGTTATCCTCAAATTGCCTAATCAAGACTTGCGCCACTATAAGACTGTAATAGCTCAAAAGGATGTGGAAAAGACAATAGCAAAACTGAGGAAAAACTTACTAAATGTCACGGCAACTGCTCGGGTTCAGCAGCAGTCTCAACAAATATATGATTGGTTAATTCGACCTGCACAAACAGATTTAGTCAATAGTGGGATAAAAACCTTAGTGTTTGTACTGGATGGTGATTTGCGGAATATCCCAATGGCGGTTCTCTACGACAAACAACAGAAGCAATATCTACTAGAGAAATATGCGATCGCCTTGACACCAGGTTTGCAACTCCTCGATCCTAAACCTTTGCGACAGATACAGCTAAATGCCTTAACAGCCGGAGTCAGCGAAAAACGCCCAGTCGAAGGCAAAGAATTTCCTGAATTAGAAAATGTACCACGGGAATTAAAAGAAATCAAATCTGAAGTACCTAATAGTGAAGAACTGTTAAATCAACAGTTTACCCAAACAAACCTGCAAAATAAGTTGCAAAAAGTTTCCTTCACCGTGGTTCACTTAGCAACTCACGGTGAATTTAGTTCTGATGCTGAAAAAACCTTTATTCTCACCTGGGATAAATTAGTTAAAGTCAAGGAATTTGATAATCTACTGCGAGTTAGCGACAAAAACAGATTTAGTGGTATTGAATTACTCGTCCTCAGTGCTTGCCAAACTGCTGAGGGAGACAAACGAGCAGCTTTAGGACTGGCTGGGATAGCTATGCGGGCGGGGGTACGCAGTACACTAGCAACATTGTGGTCAATAGATGATCGCTCCACTGCCGATGTAATGAGTGAGTTCTATCGACAACTAAAGGCTGGGGCGAATAAAGCCGAGGCGCTCCAGGGTGCCCAATTAGTTGTTTTTGCTAAGGAAAAAGCTCCATATTTTTGGGCACCCTATGTTTTAGTAGGCAATTGGCTGTAATGTGCGTTAGAAACAAGAAGCAGGAGTAAACCAGGAACTATGAGGCAAAGCTTTCGGCGCATCAGCCGTTAGTACAACTTCACCTTTAGCATTTTTCACCCACCCTTGCGCTTCCACAATCGGCGCTGGACTAGAACTATTTGCCTCACTTGAATTTGTACTAACACGGTTTTCACCCTTTGGGTTGAGAGTTACCCAATCTAGTTCAACTGCATCAGGAGTGAGTGGTTCAGTTTTAGGGTTGGGTGGTAAGCCGCCGCGTCCGGTGATCGTAAAACTGTTTTGATTTTCACCAGGACGCACTTGACAGGCTTGAGCCACTTGAGTATCGACTGGTACGGCTGGTAAGTTAATTAATCCTCGATAGGGGTCAACATCGAGCGTGTTGATATCTACAATGCCGCTTAAATTAGGTCTTGTTTGGGAAACTGCCGTAATATCATTTGTCTGAAGTTGACGCGGGTCTAAATCCGTAGGGCGCAACCTTTTGAGGTCTTCGCTAGTTAGTGATGCAATTCCAAAAATATTAGTAGCTTTAATTGTGACTCTCCCACCACTACCACTAAATGCATTAGCGGTGATATCGCTATTTTCATTTGGGTTGGCGACGATGAAGCCGTCAGGGATATTGATGGTGATATTACCGCCATTTCCACCAGCCCCACTAGTGCCTGCTGAGGTAGAAATCTCACTGTTGCGGCGCAGTAACAATAAATCTTGTAAATTTAGCGTAATATTGCCACCATCACCGGAGTTAGCTTGCCCAATCAGCTTACCTTGGTTATCCAATTTAATAGAACGAGCGGTGATTTCCAAATCACCTGCCTTTTTTGTGCCTTGACTGCTCACAGTTATGTCAGCGTTATCTAAGACATTTAATTCTCCACTCTTAATTATAATACTTCCCCCCTCTCCAGTAGATTCTTTAGAAGTGGAAGCTGAAATCTGCGCTCCATCTTGAACAATCAATTTCCCAGTTTCTATATTTAAGTTTCCGGCATTTCCAGAAGCTTCAGTCCCAACAAATAAGCCACTAGCTCCCATTGGCGAGGTTCCAATGAGTTCAATAGAGTCCCTGGCGTTGATAGACAAACTTCCTCCCTCTCCTGTAGATTCTTTAGAAGCGGAAGCTGAAATTCTTGCTCCATCTTGAATAATCAATTGCCCAGTTTCAATATTCAATTCTCCGGCATTTCCAGTAGCTTGAGTCCCAACAAATAAGCCGCTTCTACTCTCACCATTTGTTCCAATAAGTTGGATAGAGTCCCTAGCGTTGATAGACACAGTTCCTCCCTCTCCAGTAGATTCTTTAGAAGTGGAAGCTGAAATCTGCGCTCCATCTTGAACAATTAATTGCCCAGTTTCTATTTTCAATTCTCCAGCATTTCCAGCACCTTGTGTTACAGTAAACAAGCCACTAGGTATGGGTTTTTCACCTTCTATAATTGGGGAGGTTCCAATGAGTTGGATAGAGTCCCTGGCATTGACAAACAAAGTTCCTCCCCCTCCTGTAGATTGTAGAGAAGTGGAAGCTGAAATCTGCGAACCATCTTGAACAATCAACCGCCCAGTTTCAATCCTTAAGTCTCCGGCAGTTCCAGACCTTGTTGTCTCAGTTAATAGACGGCTTCCTCCCAAGAGTTCTACTGACTCCGATGCGTTCACCCCTAACGTTCCTCCCGATTTTGAGACTAGAGTATTAACCGCAATATCTGAGCTATCAAATGTAACGCGCCTGCCATATATTTGGATACCACCACCGCCTTCACCACTAGCACTTACTGTAGTTAGATTGGTAAAAGATACATCTCCTCGCGCTACACTTTCAGGAAAACTTAAGCGGAAATTGTTGTTATCAATGTTCAACCCTACTGTTCCCCCTGCGGCCAATCCTCCTAATTCGATTCGACCATCTGGAGCATACACGATCGCTCCTTCTAAATTCACATCGCCTCCCAATAGCACTAAATTCTGACTCTCAGGAACAAATAGAAATGCTTCATTGACTTGAATCGGCTTCACCGGCTGGGATGCAATTTGATTGAATAGAAATGCAGAAGGATTCACTCTCAGCAAGGGGTTAAGCGGATTGACGGGTGAAGTCATGGAAAATTCTCCACCACCCGGAAACTGGATCGCATTAGCTGTTGTTCCAATAAATGAACCATTAATATTTAATGAGGCATTTTGTCCAAATATGATGCCGTTAGGATTCATTAAAAAGAAATTAGCATTACCTTGAGTTTGAAGTGTTCCCTCAATATCAGAGGGATTCCTTCCTGTAACTCGCACCAAAATATTGTTGATGGTAGGGGCGTTTTGAAAATTGACTACCTGATCACTTGGAATACTAAAGTTGCTAAAACTATGGAATAAATTTGTATTGCCAACGGTTGTACCCCCTGTAATATCCAAAGTAGTGCTGTCGATTCGCTCCACTTGAGTTCCCACAGAAGGATCAGCAGTAACCTGAGCGGATGTGCGTAAGCCTCCTTGTATTCCAATCGCACCCACTAGAATCACCAAGCCTGACAACCCTAAGTGAGAACCGTGACCAAACCAACTTCTTAAACTCACAGAACTTATCTCCTAACCCTTGAAAGTTACTTTATTGCAAGTTAGACACCACTTTAGTAATGCTTATGCAAACCTTTGCCCGTGCCCCTCTCCAGGTAACTCTGCTGGGAAGGTTAGGTTTTTGATTACTAATCTGCTGTTGTGACAGTAGTGACTGTATGAATTTTAAGACTTAAGGTGAGTTCGACAAACCTCTTTTTTCTTTGAACTTTAGTTCAAGGCTGTCCCTCTCGCCCGTCAGCTACGTGTGCAATACGGTTCAGTTAAGGCTAAAAGTCTGTTACCAAAGTCATTTTTTTAACGTAGACGCTGCATCGGCTTGCCGCACGCTACCACCAAGGCGCAGAGAGAAAAAAGAGATGCTTAACTAAACCCTATTGAGCTACGGTGTACATACAAGTCTTGTCGCAGTCATATCTTTATTAAAAAATTTCGCACTGCGTTTCTATGCCGCCTCGGAATGAATTCCAAGTCTCATAGCCCAAATCCACAAAGCGTGGACTTGGGCTATGAGCCGCTGAACTTTAGTTCTGGACAGGATGTCGGTGAGTGTGACAGTTTAACTCTGACAAAATGTGGATAAAAGAGTTGAAACCTATGTGGATAGCACTTATGTGTACACCGTAGAGCGCCCGTCAGAAAGGGACAATTTTGTATAGTAAAATCAGGAAGAGGTCTTTTTGATTGAGCTAATTAAGTCGGCAACGCCAAAAGCGAACTGTTAGCGAAGCGGTAGCGTTCGCGTAGCGTCTCGTAGAGAGGAACGAGCCTCCGCAGGAGTGTCACTTTTCAAGACAGGCATTGCATGCAAAAAAGTAATTGAAAAATCTAAATTAGAAGCCTTAAAAACCATACCTGCTATTTTGGCTTTTCTGTCACCGCCTAAGTCATGCATTGTTAGCAAAGTGAAGGTTACGAGGTAGCCAAGCTAACTGCTGATCTAGATAAAATAGAGCACCAGTATTTGCGTTATAGCTACAATAACTAGGAAGTCCCACACCGCCACCAATTATTGCTAGTTGTGGAGATGGATTCATAGGTGTAATAACTTTCATGTCTTCACTCGAAACTTTTTTTGATGGTAAAACATTAGTTATAGAGTCAGTCAATTTAATAGCATTCTCAGAAGACAAGGTGTCAAGATCCTTGACAGCAGTGAGAATGTCATCAGCAACTCCTACCACTAAAGAGTCTTTACCTGATTTACCTATTAGAGCGTCATTACCTTGATCAGCTTTAGAGATGGAGTTAGCACTGCTAATAGTAGGGGTAGTAATTTTAAGAATATCGTCGTTAACTGAGAAGTCTGTAATTGTATCAATGCCGCCACTTGAGCAATCTAAGACAAAGGTATCTCTACCACTACCACCAGTGAGATTATCATTACCACTTCCTCCCTCTAAGTAGTCATTACCTGCCCCACCTATTAGAGTGTCATTACCTGCATAGCCGTATATTTGATCGTTTCCTGAAGTCCCAGTTAGATAATTGTTTCCAGATGTACCTTGAATAATTGCCATTGTTCTTACTCCAGGAGAAATTAGCGTTTCTACTGCTGATTTTAACTGGCAATTAGCATTACAGATGAGATTGGTTAAAAAACAAAACAGTGCGATCGCACCTAGAACAGCGATTCCGTAATCAAAGCGCGAATCACTTGCTTGTCTATACACCGTATAAAACGAGTTTGACTCCCCCAACTTTAGCAAGAAACTCTGCTAGGGAGTTAGATTTTTCATTCATTAATATTAATTATAGGAATCGTATTTGATTTTTGAAATTATCTACGTAGGGGGAGTGGGGAGTAGGGAATAGGGAATTAGGCTTTTCGAGTTGTACCGAGCTTTTTCAGAAATGAAATATTAGTCCTATAATTAACTATTATTAGTTCTCGCAGCCACTACAACAGCTGTATTCCAGTCAAGATTAGGAGATAGCCAAGCTAGCTGCTGATTCAAATAAAATAGAGCACCAGTGCTTGCGTCATATGTAAAAAGACTAGAAGATTGGCTAGTGTTACTTGACCCGAGCGTTAGCGAACGATTTGTAGACTTAGTAAAAACCATACCAGCATCTTCACCCACTTCATAATTGCTCAGAGATGCTCGTGTACCTATAAGATATTTAGAAGCACCAATAGTTGATGTAGTAACTTTAAGAACGTCATTACTAACGGAGAAGTCTTTAATTGTATCAATACCACCACCTGAGTAATTCAGGACAAAGGTATCTCTACCACTACCACCAGTGAGAATGTCATTACCACCTCCTCCCACTAAGTAGTCATTACCTGCCCCACCTATTAGAGTGTCATCGCCTTCATAGCCATATATTTGATCGCTTCCTTGAGTCCCAACTAGATAGTTATTTCCAGAGTTACCCTGAATATTTGCCATGTTCTTTACTCCGATAATTTAGTGTTTCCACTGCTTATCTTAACTAGCAACTAAGTAGGTGGGCGCTAAAAAACACAACTAATTTAAGAAATATAAAGCCCTTAAAAGCTTGTAATTAAGGTGTTTCTGATGCTTTACATAAGTTTACGTAGTTAGTTTAATGATGCCTACTCATTTAGCATTTATTGTATATTTTTTAATAACTAAAACAAGGTGCTTTTTCCACCATTACACCGTCAATATTGAGTTATCCTCTGTTTATCCACCGCTTTAGCTGCATTGCAATTATTTTTCCAGACTATAATGACTGGCGTGGGTTAGGAGAGATTAATAAGTGCAAAGATACAGGCAGCTACTTTTTAAATAACCTCTAATATCGCTAACAATAAATTGGGAATAATATTTCCAGTTCGTTATGCACAGGGGTGTCAAAAGAGGCAGGGGAGCAGGGGGCAGGGAGCAAGGGGGAAAACACCAGACGAGCTTGTACTCCGCCCCAGTAAGAGCGCCCTTTACTTTATGCCGGGGCTTCATACCCATGTTCCGCTTCGCTCCACGGCTCCAGGTCAGGGCTTGCTCCCCAAGCTTTGAGCGCCCTGCCCCTCCGCTTCTTCGGTGAGCAGAATCTGACAAGTCTGCCGATGAAGGTAGGCACGCTGATGGATTGTAGTTGAACATAAGCAGTTCTCAATTCCATCAGAAAATGGCATACTCTACTGAAGGAGATATTAGTTAGTTAGCTGAAACCTTTGATATTACTAAGTGGGCGATACTGGATTTGAACCAGTGACCCCATCCGTGTGAAGGATGTGCGCTACCCCTGTGCTAATCGCCCAAGACTCTTTATATTATCATAACGGCTTAGATTTAGGGTTGCAAAAATACATTTGAACAAAGTGTAAGTTCAATGCTAACTGTTGCTCTTTACATAGCCAGATTTTATGTAAGATAAAGTGGTTCAGTGCGATCGCCTGGACTGATATTTGATTTTTGAAATAACTTCAAAACATCCGTAGCTCTAAGTGCATTACGCTACGCAAGAACACACCCTACATATAAAAGTAAAGGACTAAAGTCTTTACCCAACGGGAAAGTTAGTCGCTCATGGGGGAAACACCCTTCTCTACGAGACGCTCCGCGTTGGCATAGCCTCTCCCTTTGGGAGAAGACCGCGCTAACTCACTACAAACTTTAATTTATTTACGCCTAGCTACTTAGACCTATTTTCCTATAACTTCAGAATAGCTCTGGTTGCAAATAATAGTCAGTGATTTAGCTACCTTTATTACCTTCTGTATTCGCTTGATTTAGGTAAATCACTTACTTAATACTGGTGATGTATTAGACGAATTACTACGTATCTAGGCTCTGAGTGCAGGAGTCACTGACAATTCATTTCTTTAGTTTATCTAAAGTCGCATCTAAGTTATCAAATTACCTTTCTAAGATAGAAGCAGCAACCATAAGTTGCCATACACGCCTAAAACCCAATCAACAGCTAGTGGCTGCGGAGAACATAAAAATGGCTAAAGCGCCAGATTCAATAGAATCGTCTATCAATGAAATTACAGACAAATCCTTAGATCGTGATTGTACAACCTTATCGCGTCATGTCTTACAGCAACTTCAGAGTTTTTCGCCAGATGCACAGGATTTAAGTGCGTTGATGAATCGCATCGCCTTGGCCGGCAAACTGGTTGCTCGCCGCATGAGTCGTGCTGGTTTAATGGAAGGCGTTCTAGGATTTACTGGGGAAGTTAATGTCCAAGGAGAATCCGTCAAAAAGATGGATGTTTATGCCAATGATGTATTTATCTCAGTTTTTAAGCAAAGCGGCTTAGTCTGTCGCCTAGCTTCTGAGGAAATGGAAAAACCCTACTATATCCCGGAAAATTGCCCTATTGGTCGCTATACCCTACTATATGACCCAATTGATGGCTCATCCAATACTGATAATAATCTCAGCTTAGGTTCCATTTTTGCCATTCGCCAACAAGAAGGGAGTGATAGCGATGGTAAGGCAACTGACCTCCTTACCAACGGACGTAAACAGCTTGCTGCTGGATACATCCTGTATGGCCCCTGCACCCTGCTGGTTTATAGTATAGGTAAGGGGGTTCATTCTTTTGTCCTTGATCCCAGCTTAGGAGAATTTATTCTCACAGAAGAAAACATTCGGATTCCTAACCACGGTTCTGTTTACAGCGTGAATGAGGGTAACTTCTGGCAGTGGGAAGAATCAATTCGAGAATACATCCGCTACGTTCATCGTACAGAAGGCTACAGCGCTCGTTATAGCGGCGCAATGGTGAGCGATATTCATCGAATTTTGGTTCAAGGCGGCGTGTTTCTCTATCCAGGCACAATTCAAAACCCAGAAGGGAAATTGCGCTTGCTTTATGAAACTGCTCCTTTAGCCTTTTTGATTGAGCAAGCAGGCGGTCGCGCTACTACAGGATTGGTAAATATCTTGGATGTGGTACCGAAAAAATTGCATCAACGCACACCTTTAATTATTGGTAGCAAAGAGGATGTAGCAAAGGTGGAGTCTTTTATTCAAAACGGACACTAGTGCCGCAAGGCGGAAGTCAAAAGTCAAAAGGCTTTAATTTTGGTCTTTCTGGCTGTAATGAAATGGCTGCTGACCTGTAATAGTGTAAAAAGGCACAATTAGAGAAAACAAAGCTTGCAAATAAAGCTTTTTAAACTGTTTCAACTGGATAGTTATTTTTGCCATGCTGCACTAGAAGACGGTAATAAAAGGATCAAGGATGCGTCTAGCATCTGGCATTAATTAAAAGTTAATCATGGTGATTTAAGATTGGCGATGCAGAATAGCACTTTTTGAACATGTATTAAAGATTATCTCAGCTGGCCGATGCGATAAGTGATTGGCAACGCCACAATTCAAAAGTAAGCATCAAATATTTGATGAGTTTTGCCAACTTACTTAGAATCATCACTATACAGGAGTGAAACGAATTAGAGCTATGTCTACCAATCATCTACTAGAAATTAAGCAATACGGTCAAAGTATCTGGATGGATAACTTGACCCGTGACATTATTCAATCCGGCGAACTCAAAGATATGGTCGAAAATCAAGGTATCTCTGGGATTACCTCTAACCCAGCTATCTTTGAGAAAGCGATCGCAGGTAACGTCATTTATGATGCCGATATAGAAGCCGGAGTTCGTGCTAAGTTACCCATAGACAAAATTTACGAATCGCTAGTTTTTGCAGATATCCGTAATGCTTGTGATATTTTACGCCCTGTTTATGAAGCCTCGAATAGACTAGATGGTTATGTGAGTATTGAAGTCCCACCAACTATCGCCCATGATACTGAAGCAACAATCAGCGAAGCCCGGCGCTATTTCCAAGAAATTGGTCGGGAAAATCTGATGATTAAAATTCCCGGTACAGAACCTGGTTTGCCAGCAGTGGAGCAGGTAATAGCCGAAGGGATGAATGTTAATATTACGTTGCTGTTTTCTGTAGAAAGCTACGTAAACACAGCTTGGGCTTATATTCGTGGCTTAGAAAAACGGTTGGCTGAGGGCAAGGACATCAGTAGAATTGCTTCAGTTGCCAGCTTCTTCCTCAGTCGGATTGATAGCAACATTGACGCCAAAATTGATGCTAAGTTGAAAAAAGGCGTTGATGATATTTCTGTGGAAGCAAGGCTAAGAGCTGTTAAAGGAAAAGTAGCGATCGCTAACGCCAAGATTGCCTACCAGGAATACAAGAAAATTATTGAGAGCGATCGTTGGAAAGCCTTGGCAGAAAAAGGGGCCACAGTACAACGGCTACTTTGGGCTAGTACCAGCACCAAAGACCCCAACTACAACGACGTGATGTATATCGAAGAGTTGATTGGGCGAGATACCGTTAACACCGTACCACCAGCGACGATTAAAGCTTGTGCGGATCATTGTAACGTAGGCGATCGCTTAGAAACAGATGTAGATAATGCTTACACCCTGATCGAAAACCTCAAAGATTCTGACATCAACATCGATCTTGATGCCGTAATGGATGAACTGTTAGTTGAAGGTATTGACAAATTCATTCAGCCCTTCCAGTCCTTGATGAACTCTTTAGAAGACAAGATCAAGGTATTGTCACCAGTGTAAGGACTAGGGACTAGGGACTGGTGGCTGGGGACTGGGGACTGGGGACTGGTAAACAATTTTCCTAATACTAAACCCCCAATACCCAATACCCAATACCCACTCCCTAATACCCAATCCCCAATCTCAAAATCCAAAATCCAAAATCCAAAATTCCTATGGTTAGTCTGCTAGAAAATCCCTTGCGCGTTGGTCTGCAACAACAAGGGATGCCCGAACCCCAGATTATAGTTATCTTTGGCGCTTCTGGTGATCTCACCTGGCGCAAACTAGTGCCAGCACTTTACAAATTGCGGCGAGAACGGCGGATACCGCCAGAAACTACTATTGTCGGCGTAGCGCGTCGAGAGTGGAGCCATGAATACTTCCGTGAACAAATGCAGAAGGGCATGGAAGAGGCACATCCTGATGTCGATTTAGGGGAACTTTGGCAAGACTTCTCTCAAGGTCTGTTCTACAGTCCTGGGGATATAGACAACCCCGAAAGCTATAAGAAACTCAAAACCTTATTGAGTGAATTAGACGAAAAACGGGGCACGCGAGGTAATCGCATGTTCTACCTCTCCGTTGCCCCTTCATTCTTTCCCGAAGCGATTAAGCAGCTAGGAAGCGGCGGGATGCTAGAAGATCCCTACAAACATCGTCTAGTAGTTGAAAAACCCTTTGGTCGGGACTTGGCTTCTGCCCAAAGTCTTAACCAAGTGGTACAGAAATATTGCAAAGAAAACCAAGTATACCGCATTGACCACTACTTAGGTAAAGAAACAGTCCAGAATTTGCTGGTGTTTCGCTTTGCCAATGCGATTTTTGAACCCTTATGGAATCGTCAATTTGTTGACCACGTACAAATTACCGTAGCAGAAACCGTGGGCGTGGAAGACCGGGCTGGTTACTATGAAAGCGCCGGCGCACTGCGGGATATGTTGCAAAATCACCTCATGCAACTTTACTGCTTAACCGCGATGGAAGCACCCAACGCAATGGATGCCGATAGCATCCGCACAGAAAAAGTGAAGGTACTCAAAGCTACTCGTTTAGCTGATGTTCACAATCTGTCGCGGTCAGCAGTCCGTGGGCAATACAGCGCTGGCTGGATGAAAGGTCAAGCAGTGCCAGGGTATCGGACAGAACCAGGCGTTGACCCCAACTCTACGACACCCACTTATGTAGCGATGAAATTTGTGGTGGATAACTGGCGCTGGAAAGGTGTTCCTTTCTACTTGCGTACCGGAAAGCGGATGCCGAAAAAAGTGAGTGAGATTGCCATTCACTTCCGCGAAGTTCCATCTCGAATGTTCCAATCTGCCGCCCAACAGACAAACGCCAACATTTTGACGATGCGGATTCAGCCAAATGAAGGTATTTCCCTGCGTTTTGATGTCAAAATGCCGGGGGCAGAATTTCGTACCCGTTCCGTTGACATGGACTTTAGTTATGGTTCCTTTGGCATCCAAGCAACATCCGATGCCTACGATCGCCTATTCCTTGATTGTATGATGGGCGATCAAACATTGTTCACACGGGCGGATGAAGTAGAAGCAGCTTGGCAAGTAGTAACACCAGCCCTTTCCGTTTGGGATGCACCCGCCGATCCTAATAATATTCCCCAGTACGAAGCCGGTACTTGGGAACCAGAACAAGCAGAACTCTTAATTAACCAGGATGGCCGTCGCTGGCGCAGACTGTAAATATTAGTCATTAGTCATTAGTCACTAGTAAAAACAAATGACGAATGACAAATGACTAATGACAAATGACAAATGACAAATCTAAAACTACTATGCCTACCCAAACTTCTACAATTTTCTCACTCCAGGCACCGAAAGATATTTCGCTTAACGAAATAGATACCGAACTCAATCAAATTTGGCAAAGTTATGGTATTACTGGCGAGGACGGTAGACTTCCCAGTGCTACTAGGGCAACTACATTTACTTTAGTGGTCTACGAACCAGAAGAAACTCAGTATTTGTTGGCTGCTTTGGGATTTTACAACGGCCCAATTGATGGAATTTTAGGGCCACAGATGGCAGCAGCATTGCGGGAAGTGCAAAAGAAACATAATCTACCTGAAAGTGGAACAGCAACACCAGAAACTCTGACTGTATTACGAGAAGAATTCGCTAAAGGTCAGCGAAGCGGGTCTGGAGGTGAACATCCTGCTAGTGGGTTAAGTAGCGGTAGCCCCAGAATTGCCGATGAAATCGCTCTCCGCAACCCCTGCCGCATCATTGCGCTATTTCCCATTGCTGGCGAAGATGAAGGGGTTAAGGCTCAAGTTTCTGCCTATTGCCCCATCCAAAAGCAATCGTCAAGCACACTTATCTGCTGTGAATACATAACTCTCAGTGGAACTGCTGCTGCTTTAGAACGCATCGGTGGTATGATTCCAGCCTTGTTGATTGGCGGCTTGCCGAAGTTTCTTTGGTGGAAGGCAACACCAGACCCTAACAATGGTCTATTCAAGCGCCTAGCAGCAGTCTGCAATAATGTGATTGTAGATTCTTGCAACTTTAACGAGCCAGAAAAAGAATTACTTCGCCTAGAAGAGTTGGTAGAAACGGGTGTACCTGTAGCTGACTTGAACTGGCGTCGCCTCGCATCATGGCAGGAATTGACAGCTGAGGCTTACGACTCACCTAACCGTCGCGCCGCCCTCAAAGAAATTGACCGCGTTACGATTGATTATGAAAAAGGCAACCCTGCCCAGGCTTTGCTGTTTTTGGGTTGGTTGGCAAGCCGGTTGCAATGGCAGCCAGTTTCTTATGAAAAGGAAAGCGGTGATTATGACATCACTCGCATCCGTTTTATTGCTGAAGAACAGCGACAAGTAGAAGCAGAGTTAGCAGGAGTTCCGGTTGCTGATGTGGGCGATATTATCGGCGACTTGATTGCCTTGCGCCTCAGTTCGACAAATCCCCAGGCAGACTGTGGTACAGTTATCTGCTCGGAAACTGGTGGTTGTATGCGGATGGAAACCCACGGTGGCGCTCAATCTGCCGGTCTGTTTCAACAGGTGACTTCACTTTCGGAACAAAAGGCGGAAGCTTTGCTGAGTCAGCAGGTGCAACGCTGGGGCCGTGAGTCCCTGTTTGAAGAAAGCCTGGGAGTGACAGCAAATATTTTCAAATTGGAAACAAACTAGTACCACAAGGCGGAATTCCAAATTCCAAATTCAAAATCGATACAGCGTAAGTGTTTCTTTGATTTGGAATGGTGAGGCAGTCCGGTCTTCTCCCAAGGGGAGACGCCAAAGGCGATGGGGGTTCCCCCCATGAGGAACTGCCGTTAGCGCAGCGTTAGCGAGCCTGCGAGCGTCACCCGAAGGGTTGGTTTATTTCCGCCGTACTGCTCTGGCAAGGCAACAATGCTTGGTTTGTAGTGAGCGCTAAAGCGCTGAAGTTAAGGACTAAAATCCTAACTACAAACTTATTTATCAAAGTTGGTCTGGTGGACTAGTAGTGGTTTGTCCCATTAAATCTCATAGGTGAATCAAATTTCAATTTCTCTTCTTTCCTTCTTCCCTATGCGGTTCGTTCTCTTATCCCTCAAATTTCATGAGACAGACCACTAGTTAGCTTCGCCTGAAAAAATAAAAGTTATCACAATTGGAAAAATCAAACACAAACTCTTCAGATTTTTGGATATTTCAATAATCTGGAGAGTTTTTCTATTTTCCTTGGTTTTTTGAACCAGATACCAAAGACCTGATTTATCGCGTCTCTTGTCTTAACCGAGAGCTATTGCCCCCCATCAGGCTGCAATTTGGATGCATCGACCTGCAACTTAGATGCATCGACCTGCAACTTAGATGTATCGACCTGCAACTTAGATGCATCGACCTGCAACTTAGATGCATCGACCTGCAACTTAGATGCATCGACCTGCAACTTAGATGCATCGACCTGCA
>NZ_JBALBZ010000159.1:0-43160 GCF_036919495.1 Nostoc sp. | reverse complement strand
TAATTACCCATTAGAATATATGGCGGCGCTGTTAACGGCTAACAGTGGTGATACCGATAAGGTACAGAGATATATTACTAACTGTACAAATATGGGTATTTCCATAGATCCGCCAGATATTAATCGTTCTGGTGTTGATTTTACGCCAACAGCAGGAAAGATTCTGTTTGGATTTTCGGCGGTGCGTAACGTGGGACAGAGTGCGATCGCTTGTATTTTGGAAGCGAGAAATGAGACAGGATTTAAATCCCTGGCTGATTTTTGCGATCGCGTGGATTTACGTGCTGTTAACCGCCGCACTATGGAATCGTTGATTTACTGTGGAGCCTTTGACAAAATTGAACCCAACCGTCAACAGTTAATTAACGACTTAGAATTAGTGTATGATTGGGCACAATCTCGCGCTAAAGACAGAGCTAGTGGTCAAGGAAATCTTTTAGATTTATTAGGTGACGGATTTTCTTCTACTCCCACCAAAAGAGCAAATAATGCCTTTGAAACTGCTCCCAAATCTAAACCTGTGATGGACTTGCCACCACAGAAAAAGTTGCAGATGGAGAAAGAATTATTAGGATTTTATGTATCAGATCATCCACTGAAATCCTTACGGCAAATAGCACCACTTTTGACTCCAATTAACCTTTCGCAACTGGGAGAGCAAAGGGAAGAAACAAGGCTTTGTGCAGTTGTCATGTTGAATAACGTCAAAAAAGTGGTTACTAAAAAAGGCGATCAAATGGCAATTTTGCAAATAGAAGACCTCACTACACAATCAGAAGCTGTAGTCTTTCCCAAAACCTATGAACGCATTAGTTTACTACTCCAAGTTGACACTAGATTGATTATTTGGGGAAAAGTAGATCGACGTGACGAGCAAACTCAATTTATTCTTGAAGATGCAGAGCCAGTGGAAACAGTACAAATGGTAATGGTGGAATTAAATCCCCAGCAAGCAGGTAATATCGATGAACTACATCGCTTGAAAATAATTTTACAAGAACACTCAGGAGACAAAGAAAAGGCAAAAATGCCAGTGATCGGAATTATACAAACTGAAAATTCTCGGAAACTTGTTCGCTTGGGTTGGCAATTTTGCGTACAAGATTCTAGAATAACCGTTCAAGCTTTGCAAAATGCCAGTTTTCCTGCTCATATTAAATCGCTGACTGGTATCTGAAGCCAAAAGTGAAAAATCTACCAATACTGAAAAGCAGCTTAATAATTAGTTTTACTGAACTGTCAACTGTAAATTGCCCTAAGTATCTAGGCTTATAGTAGGTTTTTTAGTTACTTATGCGGATGATGATTTCCTTGAGGCAATGGTATATTTTTATGCTAAGACCCTTAAGGCTGCGACCGGGGGAAGGAGTTATAACTTGATGATCGTGAACGAGCTACATAAATTTGTTTCATACTGTAAAATCATTCAACCCCAAACTCAGGAGGACATTAAAAAATTTTTTGAAGGAGTTATCTTATTTCCTTATGATAAGGAACTTCTATTGCAAGCTTATTTATTTCTGAATATTAAAGACTTATTTCCCTCGTGCGCTGAATTACTGTTATTTGAAAAATCTCCAATTTCAGATTATACAGATTTAGGAAAGTGTGATTTTGTCTATCAGACTTTTAAAGGAACCCTGTTTTTAATAGAAACCAAGTTTATTGATACAGAAGCAACAGGAGCTACTGAAAGAAAAAGAAGAAATAAACACAGAAATAAGGTATTTGAGCAAGTTATTACTTTGAAAGGCCGGTTTAGTGAATATTGGAATATAAGGCTAGATCAATTAGAATGCGGGGTTTTCACAACAGATGCAGAAGTTGCTTGGCGAGGAAATAGCGTGAACGTCATTTCTAAATCAATATCTATAGAGCATCTGGAAAAATGGCGAAGAAGCTATCACAGTAGTGAAAAATTTTTATCTCATCAAGATGGGTCAAAGCTTGAGGGGAAGGTTAATTTGAAAGGTTGAGCCAAGACCCAAGTGTACTTTTTTCGGTGATTTGCCCCCGGTAACCTTGTACAATTTATGGAGCGATGCCTGACGGTTTTTGCTAGCCTACACAAGTCAGAGTCCAAAACCGCCTATTTGGCGATATCGAATAGTAAGCTAATTGTCATTCATTTTTCCAGCTTGATTCGGTTGTAGTAGGGGCTACAGACCTGCTTTTATGCAACTTAAATGCTCATTAGCTTATCTGCACACCCATCATTGATGGAGAAAGGGCGCAATGGTTTGTCTTACATTGGGTGGGCTATCGGTTAAATCCGTTAGATTCACTCTAGTAATTTTTGGTGGATTTTTGAAATACTCACCGACCAGAAGGTGCGATGATTCTTGACGCTTCATCGGGCTGTGCTACCAAAATAGTCTTACCTTCCCTCGTCGTCCATTTAGAGTCGTGGCGATTCCCCATCCCGACTTTTTCTATATTCTTGCTGGCATTTCCATCTCTATCGTGTTCAATCCCACAACTTAAGCAGAGTATTGAGCGAATAGAGAGGTCAACTTTACCCCATCTAAAACCACAGTCAGAACAAATTTGACTTGTAGGTTCCCATCTATTAACCGTGCAAAACTCTCTGCCGAACTTGTTTGATTTTGTCTCACAAAGATTTCTAAACTCTCGCCACCCTAGCAAACTAATTACCCTAGATAGTCTGCGATTTTTCACCATCCCTGATACATTTAAGTCTTCTAGGACAATTACTTGATTGTCGTTAACTATCCTAGTTGACAGCTTGTGCAAAAAGTCTTTTCTGATATCAGTAATTTGGTTATGTAATTTAGCAATTCTTGTGCGAGTTTTATTTCTTCTTTTTGAGTTACTCTGTTGACGTCCCAGTTTTTTTTGTAATTTCCGAACCTGACGGTCTAGTTTTGAGTAATCAGGGCTTTCCGCTTTTTCACCATTACTCATTACAGCAAAAGTTTTAATGCCTAAATCAATACCTACACTTATGTGTTTAGCTTGAGTAAGATTTGGCTCAACTTCTACAACAAAACTCAAGAAGTAACGGTTGGCACAATCCTTGATTACTATGACTGAACTAGGTTCAGATGATAGAATTCTCGACCAAATTGGTTTGATTTCCCCAATTTTAGCAAGGTAAACTTGTTCATCTTTAATAGAAAATGCTGCCTTGGTAAACTCAGCCGATTGCGAATTAGTTTTCTTTTTAAATCTTGGTGAACCAACTTTGCTGCCTTTTCTCTTTCCGTTACGAGAATTAAAAAAGTTTTTGTAAGCTACGTCTAAATGCCTTAAAGATTGCTGCAATGGGACTGAAGAAACATCAGACAACCAAATTCTCTCCTCAGTCTTTTTAGATTGGGTAAGCATTGCAGACAGCTTACTATACCCCGGCAGTTTTGTCGTTCGCGTAGCGTCGCCCGCTACGCTAACAGATTGGTTGCAGAAAGCTAGAGCGTCATTCCAGACTACACGAACACATCCAAACAACTGAGATAATCTCTCCTCTTGTTGGTCTGTTGGGTAAAATCTGTATTGATACCTTGCTTTCATTCTCCATATTAAAATTGGTCTGCTATGGGATTTTACATTGGTTAGATAGATATGACAAGTGGTTTGAGACAAGAAAGACACAGCGTTTCAGATTTAAAAATACATTTGGTCTGCGTAACTAAATACTAAATATCGGAGGAAGATATTTACTACTGAAAGCCTTGAACTAATTCACAAGTCACTTGTAGAAGTCTCCCAAAAAATGGATTTTAATATCCTAGAATTTAATGGAGAGTCTGACCATATTCATGTTTTGCTGGAGTATCCACCAAAGCTTTCAATATCTCAAATGGTCAACTCACTCAAAGGAGTATCTGGTCTCGGTATGGTCAAGCAGGATATCCTAAACCCTATGGCAACTATGCTCTTTGGAGTCCTAGTTACTTTGTGTCAACAGTTGGGGGTGCGCCACTCGAAGTTCTTAAAAAGTACATCCAATACCAAGAAAAGCCGTCGTAGAACGACGGGGTTTAAAACCCGAATTTCTGATAAATTTCAAACTAAGGAAAATCTTTCACGTACTCAGGTGACAAGGCAAAATCACCTATTTTCAATCGGTCGGTAGTTGCAGTCTTGATTTTAGCACTAGATAAAGCCTTTCTCAAAATCGTCAAAATCAGTTTGGAGCAACGTCCAAAATTAGCGTAAGTTATACGGTTAATTCTCAGTAAAACTGTTTAAATCAGCAATAATACTAATGCTGACTCATCTGAGTAATTCTTTTTATGAATTACTTCTGAAATCAGAAAACTCAGGAATGAGTATTTTCGTAGGGCGCTTCAAACTTGTAACCATAGCCCCGTACAGTTTTAATAAACTCCGGTATGCTGGCATCGACTTCCATCTTCTTGCGAAGCTGACCAATATGCACATCAACCACTCGGCCATCTCCCACGTAGTCGCAACCCCAAATTTTTTGGATTAGTTGTGGGCGACTCCAAGCCTGATTAGGATGACTTGCCAAAAAATGTAAGATATTAAACTCCAGTGCTGTTAAAGCAAGAGGTTTCTCGTTAAGTGTTACCTCCCGGCCCTCTGGGTTAATTGCTAACTGCTTAAAAATGATCCGTTGTGTTGGGGAGGGGTTGATGTAGCGTATCCGTCTTAAAAGAGCTTCCACTCTAACTTCAACTTCTGCAAGACTAAACGGTTTAGTCATGAAATCATCAGCACCTGCGCTTAAGATTTTAATTTTATCAGCCTCGTCAGTCCTACTAGTCAGTATCAGCACTAAAACATTAGTACGGCTCTGCATTTCTTGGCAGAGGCTATAACCATTAAGATCCGGCAAATTCCAATCCAGAATTACTAAGGCCGGGTTGAATTGCTCAAACAACGATAAGGCAGTCTTACCATCTGCTGCGGACTCTATCTGATATTTCCGACTTAAAAAACGATAGACCAGATTTCGCACACCAAAGTCGTCATCGACGATCAGAATTTTGGGAGTAGTAGCGGGAACCATAACCATAATGCTGCCTATTGTAGATTGGGCGATTCGTTGCGCCAGTTTTGCTTTACGTGTTTCTGTTAATAGAGTATTCACCCGCGTCTCTGCTGAGTAAGATTGCTACTGTAGTACCTGTTTACAATTAATCTTCCATGAAGTTTATCAAAACTTTAGCCATTGTAATGCTAATAAATTTTATAAGTATTGATTCTATGAAGTTTGTCTAATTTTGGATTTTTGTTGTATGATTTATAATTTCAATACTTACTTACAGCTCTTTTAAGGTGACTGGTAAAATCTCTTTTTTCTCTCTGGTTTCTCAGTGAATCTGCGGATTAAAAGTATTTTATTTAACCGCAGATTCACAGAAAACACAGAGAAAATAGGTTAAAGAAGAATGGCTTGAGGACTTTTAAAACATCCTCTAAGAGCAAACGAGGAGCTTGCCCAATGTAAGTAAGTCGGTAAGAATAAATCAAACTAGATTAAGTAATGTAAAAAATCTTGAGATTATTTTGTAGTGTTCGCGCAGCGTCTCGAAGAGAGGAATTTAGTCCTCAAATGATGGCTGGGGCCGCTCACTACAAACCTTGAATTATTTACACCGCTCTACTTAACTCATTTAATTAGGAAAAGCTATAAGCCCTTATTGTTAGCGATCGCAGATATTGAAAATGCACGTAATTCCTGTACGAATAGCTGAATATTTTAATTTTATTCACAATCTTTTTTAAGAATGAAATATCACAAATCGAATTTTAAATATGCTTAATACAATTAATATAAAAATAGTTTTCTTTTAATAGTCTAATATGACTGAATTTGCAATGCATTCAATGGCATAAAATATTTTAATTAGGTACTCTACCTCAAGATTGATTTTAAGTAAATTCAGCCCAGAGAAAGAGTAATTCAATATGTTTAGTCCGTTAAATTGCTATCAATATCGTTAAGTCAGGGATACTTATGGTTAACAACTTAGTCGGCGGCATAGTTCCCCCACAGCCACCAGTAGAAGCACAGTCTGATGTTCATACATTGAAGTCTCGTCTAGAATGGGGCGAACCAGCTTTTACGATACTAGATGTGCGCGATCGCAACACCTTCAACGAAGGTCACATTATGGGAGCGATGCCAATGCCAATAGATGAATTGGTACAGCGTGCAGTACCTTCTTTAGATAAAAGCCGTGATATTTACGTTTACGGTGCTAACGAAGAAGAATCTGCCCAAGCCGCGCAACAACTGCGTTCTAATGGATTTCAGCATGTTTCTCAACTCAAAGGTGGTCTTGCTGCATGGAAGGCTATCGGTGGCCCAACAGAAGGCATTGTTGAATCAAAAACTCCTCCAGGTGCAGATGACTACAATGTTGTAGATCGGCTAAAAAATCACCAAGAGAATCAGCCAAAGGGAGGCCCTAGCGCGACGGAAGCCATTAAAAAAGGAGCTAGTAACCTCAAGGAAAATATTCAAGAGGGAGCTAGTAATCTCAAGGAAGGCATTCAAGAGGGAGCTAGTAATCTCAAGGAAGGCATTCAAGAGGGAGCCAGTAATGTCAAAGAAGGCATTAGTAAAGCTAACACTCCTAAAAACACTGATGATTCCAATATTGGATCTTAGGCAAAAAATAACTTAGAAAATTAGCAATAGACCTCTTGCATAAATTAATCAGAAGACCCACGCTCTAACTTTGACTTACATTAAAGTCTCATCTCTTTGCTTGCGGGGACAGGTTAGGGATGTTAAGGATTTTTTCAAGAGGTCTAATCTTGATTTCTCATGGTCAGAGAAGTCACAATTGAGAAATCAAAAGATAGAATATTTCCTCTTGTAATGCTTGTACTCCAGAGCAAAAACTTTTGCAAGAGGTTTATTCTTGGATCAATGTTCAAACAAATCTTTAAATTGTAACAAATCCAACGAAACAATTGTTGGCAGAAATTCAAAACATTCTTGAGCAATTTCCCAACGTTCTTCTCGTTTGAGCATTTCTGTTAGCTTGTGCTGCACACTAAGTAAATAGCGCACATCATTGGCAGCATAACTCAGTTGAGCTTCAGACAAACTAGCGGCGTTACCCCAATCAGAACTTTGAGAGCTTTTATCCAGTTCTACTTGTTCTAACTCTTGCACCACATCTTTAAGTCCGTGGCGATTTGTGTAAGTACGGGCTAATTTACTAGCAATTTTGGTACAAAAAACAGGTCTAACCTGAATCCCCAGATTAGCTCGCAAAGTGGCAAGGTCAAAGCGAGCAAAGTGAAACACTTTTACTACATTCGTCGCTGACAAGAGTTTTTTTAAGTTTGGCGCATCAGCTTGTCCTTTGGCTATGCGGATTGCAGTCACTTTCCCGAATTCGTTGCACAACTGGACAAGACACAACCTATCACGCTGTGGCAGTAATCCCATCGTTTCTGTATCAACTGCGATCGCTGTAGATTCTAAATACTGTACTAGGGCTGCGTCGCCCAGATCGCGATCGCTCACCTGAAAATCTTGTAATGTCATGAATTGTTCAAAAATAATAGGAGTGTCCAGCAAATATAAGTCTTGTCAGACACTACATTATTATTGTGCAAAACAATCAGAAATTAAATCTACCTAGTGCGAAAAAAAAGCTGTGTAAGGTAAACTTCGCCTTGATTATTGGTAGCAACGCCAATTCCAGTCAGGTTGTAATTTCCTTTAAGGTTCTTTAGATGTCCGGGACTCTTTATCCAACCAGTAACAGCTTCATCTACAGGGTTACTATATCCCCGATTGAAAGCAACATTTTCTGCCGCACTGCTGTAGCGAATAGGGATAGCATTGACTCGCCGTTCAAATCCCTGATGGCTAAATGGTGTTTTACCTTTAGCCATATTTTGACTATGAATTCTTGCCTGTCGAGTGATATTTGCATTTAGGGTTAACTTTGGCAATCCTTTAGAAACCCGATATCGATTAATTTCGTTAAAAACGGATTTTTCTAGCTCCGTAGTTTTAAAAGTAGGAGTCGATATTGCAACCTGACTCGAAAAAAGCGACAACAGCTTATTACGGGTGGATGTATTCGTAGAAGGATTATTTGGTATCGGAACAGTCGTTAACCCACTAGCAAGGACAAGCGCACTTAAAGCGATGCCAAAAGCAGTTTGTCGGAACATGGAGAATTACGTAATATGTAGAGATATAAGACTTATACTCTACCCTATTGTTCCGACGATATATAGCACGATACTATTAAGGATTGATGAATTTTGGCAATCTGACTACATCCTTGTATAGGAAGTATAAAAAATCGTTTCCAATTGTCAATACTTCAATAGGTCAGCATCGTAAAATCACAGTTACTTTTGCTGATAATTTAGGGTTTTCATGAATTAGTAAAAAATAATGTAGTATTCAGCAGATAAATGCCATTGAAACTACATTATTCAGCCTGCTAACAGGCTGAACTCTGGGGAATTTAAGAAAAAACCTAAATTTCACCACATCTATCAACGAAGGAAAATTTGTGTGAAGTAGATTTCGCCTCTACTGTTGCTAGCGACACCAATCCCCGTTTTATTAAAATTACCTCTGATATTGGCTAGATGCCCTGGACTTTTGAGCCAGCCTTCAACAGCTGTCTTCGCAGGATCGCTATATCCCTGGTTGTAAGCGACATTTTCACCAGCTGAACTGTAACGAATACCGATTGCTTTAATACGTTCTGAAAATCCCGTATGTCCAAAGGGAACTTTACCATTAGCCATATTCTGACTGTGAATCCTGGCTTGATTATCGATGTCAGAATTACTTGTCAGCTTTACTAGCCCTTGGGAAGCTCTGTAATCATTAATTTTGTTGAAAATTGACTGTTCTAGAGCAACAGTATTGATGCTAGCTGCAATATAACCAGTATCACTTAATACATGTGAAGATTCTGGCATAAAAGCTGGATTTGTTACAGGAGTAGCGATCGCTCCACCACTGAGAATTATAGTGCCTAAAGCAACAGTGTAAAAAAATAGTCTAATCATCTGCTTAAAGTAAACTTTTAGACAATGTAACCAACTAATATCAATGTGACAAATTGCTTATAGGTCTATATAGCTTTATTTATAGCTTTATATGTGCAAAAACTACCAACAAACGTTTAAATTCATGATTTTACGAACAAATAGTACTGTTTAATGCCTAATTGCCTTCTACCACTAGTATGATTGTTTTTAGATAACTACATATAGTACCTAAGTATTTGCAGAGTGTAATTACTAGGTTTTTTGGTTTTATTAGTTCTAATTTATGCTTATCTGTCTTCATGTTTCAGGTATTTTACTGTTTTTAGGTATATTCAATAGCTTTGTTTTTGTTTAAAACACAGTAAAAACCGATTGTAAAATTTGAGACTGCAAAATGTAAGATATAGATTGCACGGATTTATTCAGTAAAATGACTACGTAATTTAAACTAGCCTTGGTTAAAAGTTTCTAACTCTTCCTGTACCAAAGGCAGCACCCGCGCAATATATTCTGCACACCACTCTTCCTATTCCTTAATTACTTTGGCATCCGGCTCGTAAACTTCAATCTCAGAAGGCGATAAAATACCTTTCCTCTCGCAACCATTCAATGGTGTTTACCCGCAGTAGGGACACCTCACCAGTCAAAGCCATGACGATCGCTAACAATTTATGGCGTTGCATAAATGTGGCATGAATAGCCGGTTGAAACCATTGAAAACTCGTTTCAAATTCAGCGAAATCATCCCATGATTCAGCAACGCCCAATTTATCAATTTGCGGATTATCTAAGTAGGTCGTTTACCCTTAGCTATTTTTGCCATCTAAGACCAATTCTCCCAAAATAAGACTAGACATAACAAAGAAAGAAACCCAGAGGAAATCTGACTTTCTCATTACGAATTATGAATTACGTTAGCGTTAGCGAGTCAAATACTCCTACGTCGCTAACGTATATTTACGCATCCATTAATAACTTGGCTACTGTTTGTACATCCTTATCACCACGCCCAGAGCAGTTAATTACAATCCGAGGACTATCGGTTAGTTGGGGACACAGGGTTTCGAGGTAGGCGATCGCATGGGCTGTTTCTAATGCTGGGATAATCCCCTCCAATTTTGACAATCGTTGGAATGCCGCTAAAGCCTCTGCATCTGTCACACTATAGTATTCAGCGCGACCAGTATCTTTCAAATAGCTATGTTCTGGCCCCACACCGGGATAATCTAAACCTGCACTAATTGAGTGTGCCTCAATAATTTGCCCATCCTCATCTTGCAGAAGATAGCTCATGGCTCCGTGCAATACACCAACTCGTCCTTTTGTCAAGGTTGCTGCGTGTTTTTCAGTATTGACACCTTCTCCTGCTGCCTCAATCCCAATGAACCGTATAGAAGGCTCATTCATAAACTCATAAAATAATCCCATAGCATTGGAACCACCACCCACGCAAGCCAAGAGAATATCAGGCAATACACCCCACTTTTGGATTGCTTGAGCGCGAGTTTCTTGGCCGATTACTGCATGGAAATCACGTACCATCATCGGGTAAGGATGGGGCCCTGCGACTGAACCGAGAATGTAGTGAGTTGTTTCCACATTTGTCACCCAATCGCGGATTGCTTCAGAAGTAGCATCTTTTAGGGTTCCAGTTCCCGCTTCCACCGGACGCACTTCTGCCCCCATCAATCGCATTCTGAACACATTTAAAGCTTGGCGTTCCATGTCATGAACGCCCATGTAAATTATGCATTCCAGCCCAAAACGAGCGCAAACTGTAGCTGTGGCAACACCGTGTTGTCCAGCACCCGTTTCGGCAATAATCCGTTGCTTACCCATGCGTTTCGCCAGCAATACCTGACCAAGAGCATTGTTAATTTTATGAGCGCCAGTATGATTTAAATCCTCACGTTTTAAGTAAATTTGTGGCCCGGTGCGATCGGGTCGGGCATAATGAGCAGTCAGGCGTTCAGCGAAATATAATGGTGTGGCACGTCCTACATAGTCCCGTAACAACTGCTGTAGTTCTGCTTGAAAATCAGGGTCATTGCGGTATTGCTGATAAGCTGTTTCTAGTTCAGTAAGAGCAGGCATCAACGTTTCAGGTACATACTTACCGCCGAAGCGTCCAAAGCGACCTAGTGTATCTGGAACCTGAGCAGTTGAATTTGGAGATAGAGGAGTGGTAGTCACGGGCTGTTTTCAATGAGGGGAATGACTTAATTATTATAGAAAGTCTGGGGCATATCCAGGTTATATCTGGAGACTGGAAGCTAAATTATTCCTCAATACCCAATGCCCAATCCCCTATGCCCAATTACTTTGAATCCCTCCCAATGGATTTGTGATGTTAGCCTAGAAATTGATATCTCAGCAGAATGGTTGCGTAGAAGTTTCCACTGCCTTTGAAATTTTTCTTAAATATTCATTTTATGTCTTCTTCAAATCCCAAATCTTCTGACAAAAGCTTTGTCTACCGCGAATTTGGCAACGACAACTCTGCCGCCACAGAAAGACCAATTCCAGAACTCCCCGCACAACAGCAAAATCTTAAAGTACAAGCTTCCCGCAAAGGACGCAAAGGCAAAACCGTTACTGTGATTAGCGGTTTTCAAGCCAAACCAGAAACCTTGGCTGATTTGGTGAAGCAGTTGAAAACCCAGTGCGGCACAGGTGGGACAGTTAAAGATAACGAAATTGAAATTCAGGGCGAACACAAGCAAAAAATTGTCGAGATTTTGAGCAAACTAGGTTACAAAGCTAAAATTAGCGGTGGCTAATCTTGAGTGCGGTTTACCGCATCTTAACCGTGACCTAAATTAAGAGAGAGAATGTTATCTTTGAAAGATACAAATATGCTTGAGCATTGGGAGATAACTTTGCTAACAAGCTGTTTTTCTGAGATTAATAGGAGGTTTAAATGGATTTAGTTCGGATTTTGTGTGCCATTTTCGTGCCACCTCTAGGAGTTTTTTTGCAAGTAGGTTTTGGTATAGATTTTTGGATTAATATAGTTTTGACACTTTTTGGTTACATTCCTGGGATTATTCACGCAATATGGATAATTGCTAAGAAATAATTCTTCGTAGGGGTAGGTTTGAGGCTCTGCATACAGTGATAAATTGAGTCAAAACCTCAATGAATGCATTTATATGCAGAGTATGAAAACGAGGAAAATAAATTACCTGCAAGGTGACTACGTTGGCTAAAGCTTTGGAATCTAAAGATATGAGCTTTTGTGTGTCAATAAATACCGAATTAGCTCTCATTTTTTAACATAGCATAGAGTCTAAACTCTAGAAGCAAGGGGCAAATGTGCAATTGCCATTGCACAGTTGAGACGTTCAAATCTTTGATTAACCCAGTGCTTATATCTAGCACCCAGCCATGAACCATAGGCGCTTTTCGCTCATAGAGTACCTGACGCATGATGGAAGTTTGGTAAAGATTTTTTACTTGCGCTACAACATTTATTTCTGCCAAACGATTCAAACGTTCTTCTCTTGTTGGCAAGGCATCAATTTCTTCTTGTTTCTGTAAATACAGTTCCCGAATCGGATTTACCCAGTTATCAAGAATTCCGATAGTTCTCCCCTCTAAAGCCGCTTTAATTCCTCCGCAATCGTAGTGGCCACAAATGATAATGTGTTCCACTTGAAGATGTAAAATTGCGTATTCTAAAACCGCTAAAAAGTTTATATCTGTTAGAGAAATCTGATTAGCAATATTACGATGTACAAATAACTCTCCTGGTTCTGTACGAGTAAAGCTTGTTAATGCTAGACGACTATCAGAACATCCAATGTATAGAAAAGGTGGTGTTTGTCCGCTTGATAAGTCTTTAAAGTAAGTTGGGTCTATTGCTAGTTTCTCGGCAACCCAAGCCTGATTATTTTTGAATAGTTCATCAATACTGTTATATTTCATCTTTCGCCAAATTCGAGAGAGAATCTCATAAATATTTTAGCTGATCTACAGTTTTCTATAAATCAATATGAACTTTTCCCCATCTAAAATTTTTATAAAGATGACATTTTTCTACAGTATTAATAAAATTATTGTATAAATTGTAAGCAATCGATTTAAAAATTAGAAAAAATAACTATGTAGAAATTTAGAAAATTAGCTATAGTAAAGTAAACTTTTTATCAAATATAATCTAAGCGTTCAGACTGACTACCTATTTAAAATTCTCATCTAGCATTTCTAGATATTTTTACAAAGCAGAGATTCTGCTTACAGAATCATTTTAAATCACACCCCAAACTGTGCATTTGAGTCAAGCAAGTGCGGCGAAATTTTTGAATACTGATTTGTTCAATACACAGAGACACTTTCTGAAGGTGTTAAGCTAACTTAACAAAGATGCCAAATCTGAGGTTGAGATATTAAGTTATCAGTTTCAATCGGGAGCAATAACTTTGTTATCGTGATGATGGTTGATTGACCAACGGTGATCGACAGTCATAGAGGAAAACTCGCAAATTTCTTCTAGGCGTTTTTGCTGTACGGCAGCTTTCCGCAGAGTAATAATTAGTTGATTTACCTGATGCCGTAAATCTGGATTATCATTTACAGCTAACATGGTTTGTCTTTCTAAAAGTTGAAGTATAAGTTCGTAGTGAATAGGAGAAGGTAGAGGAATTTGCTCCATGAAGTTAACTTTTGATTTCATATTTGAGATTTTGTATTAGTCAGAATTTAGCTTTTCTCAATAAATTGTTACATAAGAAATAACTAGTTGCTTATGGCTTTGATTTGATTAGCAATGAAGATTTGGCAAAGATATGATGATACTTGATGGCAATATGCTGCGTGTCCACGGATAGTGTACCCAATTGACCAACTATTGTATGCAGTTAGTTGCCCTATGCTAAGGAGCTTAGGGAAGGTGTTTATTTCAGAAATTTTTCGGCAATATATGGGCGATCGCAGTGCCGGGATCTGGTTGTTTTACCAAAGATTCTCCAATGAGTACAGCAGATGCACCTGCTGTCAGTACCAGACTCAGATCATCTGGGTTGTGTAGTCCTGACTCGCTGACAACAAGGATGTTTTTCTCCTGCAATTGCCTACCCCTTGCAGCCAAAAGTTGGCAAGTAGTTTGCAAGTCAACAGAGAAATCTTCTAAATTACGATTATTGATTCCTACTAAGGAGACTCCATCTAAAGCTAATACACGGTCAAGTTCTGCCAAACTATGGACTTCAACCAAGGTTGCCATTTTTAGGTTGTTAGCAATTTTAAGGAAGTATTTCAAATCTTGATCGCTCAAAATAGCCGCAATCAACAAAATAGCATCTGCACCCTGAACCCGCGCCAAGTATATCTGGTAAGCATAAACGACAAACTCTTTGCACAGTAAGGGCAAATCTACGGCAGCCCGAACCTTGGCTAAGTTTTCAAAACTACCTTGAAAGAACTTGACATCTGTCAACACAGAAAGACAACTAGCGCCACCTTGCTGATAAGACAGGGCGATCGCTACTGGGTCAAAATCTTCTCGTAAAATACCTTTGCTCGGTGAAGCTTTTTTAACTTCGGCAATCAATGCTGGCTTTGTCTTACCTTGACGCAAAGCGGCGACAAAATCACGGGTTGGCGGCGCAGTCAGTACCTGTTTCAGCAATTGTTGCAAAGGAACTTTTTCCCGCATTTGGTCATATTCTACTTCTTTCTGCCAGACAATTTCCTCCAAGATGTGGTTTGGCGCTGCATCAGGTACGACAGCCTGATAACGCAATATCGATACATCAATAGCTGGGTTAGGTGAACGGCGACGGATTTGCATAATTGGGGAGTGGGGAATGGGGAATGGGGAATGGGGAATGGGGAATTTTTTACTCCCTACTCCCTACTCCCTCCTAAATTGCAATTGCTCGTTTATAAGCTTCGTCCAGCACTTCCGAAAGTGTCGGGTGCGCGTGAACTAGATGTGCGAGGCTTTGGACAGATTGACGGTTTGCGATCGCAGCTGAGGCTTCATGAATTAAGTCTGAGGCGTGTAGTCCAAAAATGTGGACACCCAAGACTTCTCCGGTATCTTTGCGATATATCACCTTAGCAATACCATCGGCTTCATTTTCTGCCAACGCTTTGGAATTCCCTTTGTAGTAACTCCGACTGGTGGCGATTTCAAAACCTTCGGTTTGTCCTAACTCCTTAGCTGCGGTTTCTGTTAAGCCTACATAGCTAACTTCTGGGTGGGTAAACGCCGCCGCCGGGATGCTGCGATAGTCTACTATTCTTTTCCTCCCAACTATATTTTCTACGGCGATAATGCCTTGAGCAGAAGCCGCATGTGCCAACATCATCTTCCCATTAGCGTCGCCAATTGCCCACAAATGCGGCACTACTTCACCAGATGATAGCACTGCCATGCGATCGTCAACTGGGATAAAATTCCGCCGATCCAGTTCTACACCCACAGATTCTAAACCAAGATTTTTGGTCGCTGGGATGCGTCCTGTAGCCACCAAGCAAGCATCTACTTCGATGACATCTACATCTTCTTTGGTTTTGAAATCTGCTAACTCAATCACCACTGGTGAACCGGGGATGACTTTTTTAGCGTATATTCCCACTTTCGTTTCAATATCGCGGGGAGTAATTAGTACCCGTTCGGCAAGTTTGGCAATGTCTCGGTCAAATCCTGGCATTAACTGATCTAGGGCTTCAATCAAGGTGATTTCACAACCCAAAGCTGAGTAAATATCAGAAAATTCTAAGCCGATGTAACCACTGCCAATAATCGCCACCCAGTCTGGTAGAGACTCTAACTTAACGCCTTGATCGCTGGTAAAGACAGTTTTGCCGTCTACTTCAATTCCTGGAGGCACAAAAGGAATTGAACCAGGGGAAAGGATGATGTCTTTGGCTGTGATGGTTTTTTCACCGCCGTCTCCGGTAACAGAGACTTTTTGCGCCCCAGCAATTTTTCCCCAACCGTTGATGATATCGACTTTTAGACGTTTGAGGCTGTTGGTTAAGTCGCCTTGAATTTTTGAGACGAGATTATTAGCATGATTAGCGATCGCTTGGCGATCAAATTCCACGCTACCAATTTGAATTCCCAGTGACTTCAGGTGGTGGGCATTACGTAACTCCCGCACACGTCCAGATGCTGCCAGCAACGCCTTAGAAGGAATACAGCCCCGATTAACACAGGTTCCTCCCATATCAGCAGCTTCAATAATCGCTGTTTTCAGACCGCAACTTACGGCGTGTAAGGCTGCGCCATGCCCGCCTACACCAGCGCCGATAATTACTAAATCGTAATCAAATCCTTGACTCACGTTAGTTTCCCCGTGTGCTTCGCCTATTTATTCTCAACTTGACTGACAATCAGCGCAACCCTTTCAACAGTTATCAGTTTTATTGCTTGACTCTTAATCCCTCACCATAGACCATCACAACTGTTCACTGTTGACTGTTTACTAATTTCAGGTTCGGGTGTTGCTTCAAATTATGATTCACTCGCTTCTGACGAAAATATGGATGTTTTCAGTAATTATAGTCAAATCTATATACTTATTTTTTTAATACTACAAAACGACTGAGGATAGCTCTGTCAAGCTAATATGTAGCTTTAATTTCATATTAGAATTTCTTTACAGCGCGTTAGCCTAACACTAAGCTGGATTTAGGATTCATCCAGAAGATTTACGCAGGCGATCGCTCGATGTCTATTCCCCAAATTAGTGAATTTACTATCCGCCGTCATGCCAACGCCAAATCTTTCCAACGGGGCGAGGCATACTATGAGGCTGGTGCTGTTAATACAGTTACCCAACGTGGCAATCTGCTTCAGGCAGATGTTGTAGGCAGTGAAGTCAAACCTTATCATGTCAACCTGAGTTTCGAGAGCAGTGGGTTAACCTCAGTAAACTGCACCTGTGCCTACAACTTTGACGGGTGGTGCAAACACATTGTAGCGACGATGCTTGTTTGTGCGCGTAACCCAGAAAACATTGAACAGCGCCCCACTCTAGAACAACTACTTAATAGCCTGGACTATATCCAAACTCAAAGAGTGCTGCAAGAGTTGGTAATAGAACATCCACAACTAATTGAGGCGATTGACCGCCATGTAAGTTGGATGACGAATCCTACTGACAAGCCAACAGCCACAAAACCCTTGCTCTACATTACTATTGATCCGGCTCCCTTTCGGCGGCAAGTGCGGCAAATTCTCAAGGATACCGTGCGCTATTTTGAGGAAGGGTGCGAAGAAGACCCAATTGGTGAAGAATTGCTAAGTGTAGTGCAAACTGCGGTAGATTTTAGCGAACGGGGAGAGGGTGAGAATGCGATCGCTATTTTAGAAGCGATTACCTCTACCTGTGTGGAAAATTGGGATGATGTTGCAGAATACGGTGCCGAAAATGATGAACTTATCGGGGAATTAAATAATGCCTGGTGTGAAGCAATTCTCAGTGCTGAACTTACCCCAGAAGAAAAAGTTGATATTCAAATAAATTTAGAAGCTTGGCAAGATGAGTGGAATGCTGATTTTGGCATGATTATGGAAGCTTTACGCCAAGGTTGGGATTATCCACCACTGCTGCAAGTTCTCCAAGGTAATATTACTGAAAGGGGAGCTTGGGAAGAAGACGTGCCAGACTACGCGGATGATTTGGCACTAATTCGCCTAAAAATCCTCGAACGTCAGGAACGTTACCAAGAATACTTATATTTAGCAGAAGCGGAAGGGCAAACCCAACAGTATCTGACAATGCTAGGGCGTTTAGGCAGGGTAGAAGAAGCAATGGATGCTGCTCAAACCCAGATGATCTCAATGGAAGAGGCTTTTGCCCTAGCGAAAACACTAACCTCTCAAGGGGCATTACAGCAAGCACTAAATATAGCCCAGAGTGGATTAAATTTACCGGGTAAGTGTCAGTATGAATTGGGGATTTGGACAAGTGATTTGGCTATTGAATTGGGTGATAGTGAAGCTGCTTTATTAGCAATCAAGGCGGCTTTTCAAGTGAAGCCCTCCTTTTTTGACTACCAGAAGATGGCAGAATTGGCTGGGGAAAATTGGGAAAGTGTCAAAACAGACCTGCTGAGAATTATTCGTACTGTTAGTGGTGGGGGAACGGAATCAGCCAAGGTGGATATATTCTTGGATGAGGGGCTAATTGATGATGCAATTGCGATCGCTAGTGAACTCAGTTCTTATAATTCAGACTTGATTTACCGAGTCATGGATGCTGCTATCCCTCACAATCCTAGTTGGGTGATTGCTAATGCTCGTCGCCGTGCCGAAAAGATTATGGATGCAGGTAAAGCCGAATACTATTACTACGCAGTTGAATGGTTGAAAAAGGCACGTAATGCCTACTTGGAATCTGGAAATAAAGCTGACTGGTTAAGCTATCGTCAAAACTTGATGCAAACCCACGCTCGTAAACGTAAATTGATGGGAATGTTTCAGCAAAGGGATATGCAGTAACCCTAAACCATAACAAAACGCAAGTTTGCCTACTTTTAATTCAAATAGTAGGTGGATTTACGCCGTCCTGTAGTAGTAGTAGCCTATCAAGTCAACTTTGACGAGGAGAGAAATTGAAGAATTTCTCTTCTTTCCTTTTCTTTTGTTTCCTTCTTCTTCGTGTACTTCTCTGCTTCTCCTGCTCCCCTCCCGCAGCAACCTACGGTGTACACACAAGTCAAAAAAAACTCAATGCAATAAAAGTGCAGGTCAATGCAACAAAGGTGCAGGTCAATGCAATAAAGGTGCAGGTCAATGCAATAAAGGTGCAGGTCAATGCAATAAAGGTGCAGGTCAATGCAACAAAGGTGCAAGTCAATGCAACAAAGGTGCAGGTCAATGCAACAAAGGTGCAGGTCAAGAGACTTGTATGTACACCGTACTCCCGCAGCAACAGATAATTCCAATATATCTGCTTGCTTATGCAGATCGAACACCATCAATGTTTTTAAGTCTGCAATAACCAGTTGATTTAGCTTTTAAATTTAAATTTGCCCAAGATATCAACTTTAGTGACAAAAGATGAAGTAAGATTCACATCTGAAACAGTCCTTGAATAATTCCATAGTTTCTAACAAAAAATAGCCCGGTACGATGATTGATAAATATCCTCAAAATCTTATAGTGTCCTGCTTACCACTAAGTATGCTTCTATTACTTGGCAGCATAACTTCTAGTCCAGTGAAAGCTCAAGCTGTTGATACTACACAATTACCAACTAGTAATTTCATCCTGTCACAACAACAACTCCCACTGCCACAGGATGTCCAACCACTCTCACCTTCGCCAGTTCCATCACCTGAACCACCACAGCCACTCCCCCCGCCAGCAGAACTATTTCCACCCTCTGCGCCAACTCCCACACCTGAGGAACCACTCCCTGGTAACTTTCCTCAAACTATTGTTGTTGAACGTTTTGAAGTTCTTGGTAGCACAGTCTTCAGTCCCGAAGAGTTAGCTAAAGCTACTGCTGAATTTACTAAACGACCGATCTCGCTAACTGAAGTATATCAAGCACGTTCTAAAATTACTGATTTATACGTTCAAAATGGTTACATTACTTCTGGTGCCTATATCCCACCTCAAACAATCCAATCTGGTGTTGTAAAAATTCAGGTGGTCGAAGGTAAATTAGAAGATATCCAGGTAACTGGAACTCGGCGGTTGAATCCGAATTATGTCCGTAGCCGACTAGCAATAGCTACATCAGCGCCTCTAAATCGGCAGCGTCTACTAGAGGCACTGCAACTTTTGCAACTTAATCCTTTGATTAAAAACGTGACTGCTGAACTTACCGCAGGATCGCGGACTGGTACGAGTCTTTTGGAAGTCAAGATCAGCGAGGCAAAAACCTTTAGTAGCCCAATAATTCTTGATAATGGGCGATCGCCTAGTGTTGGCAGTTTCCGACGCGGATTACGATTGAATGAAGCCAACTTACTGGGATTTGGAGATAATCTGAGTTTAGGATACACCAACACTGATGGTAGCAACTCCTTGGACGGTAGTTACACATTGCCTCTCAATCCCCGTAACGGGACACTTAGCTTTAACTATGGCACTACATCAAGTAATGTCATTGAACCTGCTTTTAAATCTTTAGATATCGAATCGGCATCTCGCTACTACGAATTGACATTCCGTCAGCCCATAGTCCAAACTCCGACACAAGAATTCGCTCTTGGGTTAACAGCATCCCGACGCGAAAGTGATATCTCGTGGATACTACAGAGAGAAGGGATTTCTCCCTCTATACTTTCGCCTGGTGCTGATGAACAGGGACGCACCAGGGTATCTGCCTTGCGATTTTTTCAAGAATGGACGAGTCGTAACAGCCGTGAAGTCATTGCCCTACGCTCTCAATTCAGTTTGGGTCTAGATGTGTTGAATGCCACGGTTAATCAAGATCGTCCTGATAGCCGTTTTTTTGCTTGGCAAGCGCAAGCGCAGTGGGCACGCCTTTTAGCTCCTCAAACCTTACTTTTACTTCGTTTAAATACGCAACTAGCATCCACAACACTCTTACCCATAGAGCAAATTGGCTTAGGTGGGCTGGATAGCGTTCGGGGATATCGTCAAGATTATCTGCTGACAGATAACGGCACTTTTGTTTCTGCGGAAGTTCAAGTACCGATTCTGCGCTTACCCAAGATAAATAGCACGTTACAGGTTGTCCCCTTTGCGGATTTCGGTGTTGGCTGGAACAGTTCTGGTAGAGAGAACCCCGACCCTAATACTCTAGCTGCTGTTGGTCTAGGGTTGCGTTGGTCACAAGGCGATCGCTTCACCGTTCGTCTTGACTGGGGCATTCCTTTAGTATCTGTTAACTCGAATGATAGAACATTACAAGAAAACGGACTATATTTTAGTTTATTCTATAATCCTTTTTAAAATTTAGGGGTTCATTCTCCTTCCTTTGCCTTCTCTAACATAGGCTGCGCCAATTGGAGTTCCCGCTCCATTAAAGCAACTGGCGTGCGATTTCAAATCCTTAGAATATTTTTCCCTACTGGGATGCCCCCAATTTATTTAATTCCTGCTTTGCTCTAATCTATTTTACAAAATTAATTCCGTAAAACAGAACTATTTGACTGATTAAAAAATAAAAATCAGACGCTTATTTATTTTATTCAGAGTTTTACCATTACTCAGAATAAAAAACCGCAAATATACCAAGTGTTCTATTCAGCGTTTGATTTTATTCTGGGTATCCTAAGAAAGACAAGCTTAGATGATATAGACAAAGGGAGAAAATTTATAAATTATGTATAAATAGAGAAAACAGCTAGAGCTTCTACCGCAAAGCTGAATGCCCTGCTTTTTTAAAAAGGTTAGCCTTAACCTAACGGTATTGGAACTTGTGGGAGTAGGATTATTCAGACTAAGACATAAAAATATGAAAGATTGAGGAACAACCATGCTAGGAAACGAGCGGGAAAAAATACGCCATCTGCTGGTCATTCAAGACCTGCAAGGCCGCCGAACTGTCTCCTTGCAAGAGACGACTTATTCTCTGGGGCGGCATCCCGCAAACACTATTATCTTGTCTTCCCGGTCAGTATCAATGCAACATGCAATTTTATTGCGAGTAACTGTTCCAGAGACTGATCAATATGGCTTTCAGATTATTGATGGTAACTATAAGGGGAAGGGGAGTACTAATGGCTTATTTGTCAATGGCACTAAGTGCTTTTCCCATAATCTTAGAAGTGGAGATGTCATTGCCTTTGGTAGTAATCAAGCTCAAGCTAAATATTATGCTATTTCTAACATTTCAGAACAAGCATTTTCTGAATCTTTTAATGTTGAAGACTTATCTGATTTCTTATCAGAGCAAGGCAGTCCCGCGAATCCTTTTCAAACCTTAGCTCTCGATCCCAGCTTTGAAGTAGCTAGTGAGTCTGCTCTAGCTCGCCTAGCATCCTTCCCTGAACTCATCCCCAATCCAATCATTGAGATGGATTTGGAGGGAAGAGTCACTTATCTTAATCCAGCCGCAGCTCTCAAGTTTCCCAAACTTAGGGAAATTGGAACAAAACACCCGATTTTAACAGGACTTTTGAGTACAAATAATGTAGAAAAAAATTCTTTTGTGCGGGAGGTAGAAGTAGGTACAGAAGTTTTTGAACAATCCGTTCTTTACTTACCTGAAAGTGATCTAATTAGAACTTTTATTATTAGGGATATTACAGAGCAAAAACAAGCCACAGCCGAACTACGTCAGCGCGATCGCTTGCTACAGGCAGTTGCAGAAGCTGCCAATTATTTGCTTGGGGAAATGAATTATGAAACTGGTATTGATGTAGCTCTAGCTGTATTGGGTGAAGCTGCCAAAGCAGATCGTGCCTATCTCTTTCAGAACCATCCCCATCCTGCTACAGGAGAAATAGTAGTCAGCCTGGGGTTTGAATGGACACATCCTTCTATTGAATCTACTTTTGAGCATTGGCAGAATCAGCCTTATCAAGGTTCTGGATTAGCTCGTTGGTACACTGTTCTCTCTAGCGGCAAGTCGATTAGCGGACTAACCCAACAATTTCCTGCTGCCGAACAAGAATTCCTGATTCGAGATGGCATTCAATCCCTTCTCCTGGTACCTCTTTGCTTGGAGAATGAGTTGTGGGGTTACCTTGGCTTGGCAGACTGCACCTTTGAGCGTCATTGGTCAAAGCACGAAGAATCTACCCTTTTGACGATGGCCGCCAGTATTATTGGTGCGCGGCAACGTCAGCAAGTAGAAGAAAAGATTCGCTATCAAGCCCTACATGACATGCTGACAGGGTTGCCCAATCGCCTACTATTTAATGAGTTGCTTAATAAAACTCTCCCCAACGCCACTCGGAATGGTGAAAGTTTAGCTGTGATCTTCCTCGACCTGGATCGCTTCAAGGTGATTAATGACACTTTAGGGCACACTCTGGGAGACCAATTGTTACAAAGCGTTGCTCAAAGATTACAAGGCTCACTTAGAGGCGGAGACACTATAGCCCGTTGGGGAGGTGATGAGTTCACTATCTTACTCCCGCGAGTCAATGATATTGAAGAGGTAACACTGGTAGCGTATAGAATATTACAGGCATTAGAGGATGCTTTCTATCTCCAAGACCATGAACTTTATGTGACTGCCAGCCTCGGTATTGCGTTGCTTGATAACAACAGTCCTGACGCTGAAACACTAATCCAGCACGCAGATGCCGCTTTGTACTACGCCAAGGACAAAGGGCGGAATAACTACCAATTCTATAGTGTTTCTCTCAGTGCTAAAAATCCGGAACTCCTGACTTTAGAAAAGAGCTTGCGCTATGCCCTAGAACGGAATGAATTTACGCTACACTATCAGCCTCGCGTAAACATTGCTACAAAAGAAATTACTGGTATGGAGGCTCTATTGCGTTGGCAGCACCCACAGATGGGATTGGTCGCACCCAGTGTTTTCATTCCCCTGGTCGAAGAAAGTGGATTAATTGTCCCCATCGGCGAATGGGTGCTACGGACAGCCTGTATTCAAAATAAAATCTGGCAAGATGCAGGATTGCCACCCATAACGATCGCTGTTAATCTTTCTCTTAAGCAGTTCCGCCAACCCAAATTGGTGGAGACTATAGCTACAGTTTTAGAAGAAACGGGTCTGGAGGCGCACTTTTTAGAATTAGAAATTATGGAAACTACAGCCATTGAAGATTTAGATTTTACCAGAACGGTGTTAAAGGATCTACAGCAGATGGGTGTTTGTCTCTCCATTGATGACTTTGGTACAGGTCATTCCTCGCTCTCGCGTCTACAGCTTTTGCCACTCCACAATCTGAAAATAGATAAATCTTTTATTCAATATTTGACGCAGGATGTCAAAGTAGCTCATATCATTAAGGCGATAGTTACCTTGGGACACAGCTTGGGATTGAAGTTGATAGCCGAAGGGGTAGAAAAAGAAGAGGAACTGGAGTTCTTGAAATCTATTAATTGTGAGGATGTACAGGGCTATTTATTCTACCGACCACTTTCTGTCCAGAAAGCAACAGAAGTTCTCGAAAGTAAACGACCAACCTAATATTGTTACAGTCGCTCAATTATCTTGGCATTTTCTGGTAACTTGGCGTCTCGTTGACCAGCAGCACGCGCCCTAACAGTGAACAAACCAATGGGAGTATTTAATAAATCTGCAAGGGTGGCTTTACCTGCGATCGCCTTTTTCATATCCCTTGGTATTTCCTTAACTAACCAACGTGCTAAACGATAGCCGCATTCTTTGAGTGTAATATCTCGCATCAAATCTACACCGTACAGTTCGTGCAGATAGCGATTTGAGCGTCCATAGCGCCGCCATTGACTTTGCAGTTCTTGAAGTGTGGCGCGGTGGCGGTGCTGAACGATCGCATTTTGGGCAAATTCCAAACGCCCGATGTTTTGGGCCAAAATCCGCCAGCAAATATCGGCATCGCCACCACTGGTAAGATAGGGACGAAATAAACCCGCTTTTTCTAAGGCAATGCGTCGAATCGCTAAATTAGCCGTTTGACCATAGGGACGAAAGGAATGGTTAAGGGTATGCTTTTGCGACAAAGTTTCTTGACGATCTGCGTGCTGTTCTAGCAGAGTTGTGCCTGGTAGTGCCAAAATTTCACCAGCGACAATTACCACTTCTTTGTTGACAAAAGGCTGAATTAATGCATTTAACCATTGCGGTTGTGGGCGACAATCTGCATCGGTAAAAACAATAATTTCACCCGTAGCGGCGCGAATCCCAGTATTACGAGCAGCATAAGAGCTTTGAATTTGGTTTTCGCTCAATGGGCGGATTGTAATCGGGCAATTTTCGGCAGATGTTTTGAGGATGGTGAGAGTGCGATCGCTACTATTATTGTCCACCAACAAGTACTCTACCCGGTCTTTCGGATAGGTTTGAGACAACAGACAATTGATTAACTCTGGCAAATCTGCCTCACCGTTATAAATAGGAACAACCACCGACACCATTGGGAAAAAACTGGTGGCGGTGGTTGCATCAACTGGCTGATGATTCATAAATCTGAGATTTTAGAGATGAGATTACTAACTAGTATTCCCAATCCAAAATCCTAGAAGGGTATATCAAGCAGTTTTCATAACTCCAAAAATCTGGATTTGGGGATACTACTATATAAACACCTAAAAACAAATCACTCACCTAAAATTTTAAGTTATCGGCGCGGCTCATGGGTCGAGTGGGCTGATTTGCTGGCGGTTGGGCAAAGTTGCGATTTGATAAAATTGCGATCGCCCGGGCATATTGTGGATCGCTCTTAGTTCCAATTAAATCTGGATTAGAAGCCAACTGCCGCTCTTGTGCCTCTGTCAAGTCTAGCTTGATATCTGGAGCAATCCCTTTATGGTTAATATCCGTTCCCGCCGGGGTGTAGTAATGGGCTATGGTAACTGCCAAGCCGGAACCATCTGCGAGTTCATGAACTGACTGCACTAAGGCTTTACCAAAGGTTTGACCACCTACGACTACCGCCCGCTTATTATCCTTAAGTGCGCCTGTGAGGATTTCGCTAGCACTTGCTGAATTACCATCCACTAACACTGCCAAAGGACGATTTGTTAGAGCAGTGCGATTGGCTTTAGTTTCTTCAGTCCCGCCCACACGGTCTACTGTCTTGACAATGCCGCCGTCATTATACCACATCCGGGCAATTTCAATACTCGCCTGTAACAACCCGCCAGGATTTCCTCGCAAATCTAAGACATAAGAATCAACTTTCTTAGTGTTCAAATCGCGGATGGCTCGTTGCATTTGGTCTGCGGCGTGAGCGCTAAATTCCCGCAAACGGATGTAGCCAACACGGCGATTCCCTTCTTGTCTGAGGGTATAACGTACCGTTGGCACTTCAATGCTTGCTCTGGTCAGCTTCACATCAAAGGCAGTTTGCCCCGCCCGTCCCAGCTTTAGCTTGATAGGAGTACCCGCTTTGCCACGAATTAGCTTAGAAGCATCATCCACTTTCATTTTGAGAGTGGGTTTGCCGTCAATTGCCAAAATTTCATCGCCTGCTTTGATCCCGGCTTTCAGTGCTGGAGAATTTTCTATGGCTTCGACAACAGTCAGACGCTGAGTTTTTTCGTTCACTTCCATGCGAATGCCAATACCAGAGACTTCCCCAGATGTTTGGCTAGTCAAGGCTTCAAACTGTTTGGGATCCATGAATCGAGTGTAAGGATCTCCCAACTTTTGTAAAGCTTCGCGGATGGCAGCATAAGCTTCTTCCCGAGAAGAATAGTCTTTGCTCAACAAGCTTTGTCTGGTTGCTTGCCAATCTTGTTGATTAAATTTGCCATCAACATATTCATGATTCACCAGTTGCCATACTTGGTCAACTATCACTTTTGGGCTGTCTTGTAGGGCTAGAGCAGCCCGGACACCACGAGTCCAAGCGGGGCCAAACACAGATATAGTAGCAGTAGTGGCGATCGCTCCACCAATCAAGGCTACTTGGAGCGGCGAGTAACTTTTCGCAGATTGGTTCATGTATATTAGCTGAAATAATTGTGTTATTGACAAGTTTTACAATCAGGCTTTCAACAGATTTTTAAGTTTTTATACCCCAAACTAAGCTCTGCTCCCTTCATCATTTTTATAGTTGAATGATGCCGAAAATACTGCATTCTTAACAACCATTTCTCAGTTTTTTAGCCTTCTCCGGAAGGCTATACTGAACATGTGACACTTTAACCAGCGTCATTTTTGTACTTTTTCATTACTTTTATAAGATAGCATTTTGATCGTCCAATTGCAGTACTGTTAGACTGCCATTAAATCAGCTTTTCATACCTAAGTCATGAAACGTAAATTTACCATCAAATCGTTAATTTCTATTAAAAAATTTTTTGCTAATCTGTGGCAATCGTTACAAAAACTAACTGGTGGATTATATTTTGTTTTGGGCGCTTGGCTGATTTTTACCACTATAACCTTAGTTTTTGCTTCTTCGCAGCCAGTAGATGCCTTTTTTGTGGTTGGTGGGAGTATTCATCGAGAAACCTATGTTGCCCAACAAGCAAAACAATACCCGCAAACGCCAATTTTAATTTCTCATGGTTCCCCAGACCCCTGTATATGGTTAATTTTTCAGGCGGAATTAGCAAGGTTACAAAACGTTTGGTTAGAAAACTGCGCGAATTCTACCTTTGAAAATTTTTATTATGGTATTCCAATTTTGCGACATTGGGGAGTGCATAAAGTCATGTTGATTACTTCGCCAAGTCATTTACCCAGAGCCAAATGGATGGCACAGATTCTCTTGGGCGCTCATGGTATTTGGGTAGAGACAGAGATTGTTGAGGAGTTGGGTGTTCCTGGTAATAGTGAATCTTGGGCCAAAACTGGATTAGATATAACACGCAGCTTATTTTGGGCGATTTTCAGCCAAGTTATTCAACCGCAATGCTCAAATGTAACAAGACTTGCCCAAGTAGATATGCAAGCTTGGGAGCATCAAGGTTTTCATTGTGAACACCAAGTGGGGTTGAGGAGATAACTTACTCGTAATGCGTTCACATGCGAATTATCTTAACTACTTGCTCGGATTCAATGACCTCATATCAAACTCCAACTCGCTTCTTCTGGGTTTAGAAGTGGCTCCTCAGATGCTTGCTAACTCACCAATCCAACTCCCCATCACATTCTTGGCTCGGTGTTGCTAGTCCTTCTTTGATAGATTCTCGCATTCCAGGGATAGATAATAAGTAAAGAGTCTTCTTGGGCAAGCAGAATCGCATTACCGCGATCGCCTTGCAATTTTTTAGAACCACGAAGTAGCGATCGCCTAAAAAATTGGGCGATGCATCCAAAGGAGAATTAATGCAAAACTTCCCAATCTTGCAGCATTAAAATAGCATCTCTATATAAAGACAAATCCACCTGATGAACTTCTATTCCCTGCCCGATTCTTTGTAAAAGAGTGATTGTTAAATTTCCTCCCAAGTGTTCACGGAACTCGGTAAGCCCCCTAAATAGACAATGCGGATGGTCTAGTTGATCTAATTGTTCTGTCAGCGCTGATACATACAAAGTAAAGCCTAATTTCTTGAGCGTAGTTAGAACCCTTTGCCACTCAGATTCTAAGAGTTGCCCTGTTAAATATGAATAGGTCGTATCTAAAGCAATGCCGATTGCTACAGATTCACCATGACGTAGGCTGTAATTAGTTAAATGCTCTAGTTTGTGAGCAGCCCAGTGTCCAAAATCCAAAGGACGCGATGAACCCATTTCAAAGGGGTCGCCGCTACCAGCAATATGCTCTAAGTGCAACTGAGAACAGCGATAGATCAGCCTTTCCATTATGTCCATATCTCGATTAGCCAATTTATCGGCATTAGACATAATGAAATCAAAGAAATCTGCATCTTTAATCAACGCTACTTTCACTGCTTCTGCAATACCCGATCGCCAATCTCGATCGTCAAGGCTAGTAAGAAAATCAAAGTCATTCAAGACAGCATAAGGTGGCATGAATGTACCCAAAAAGTTTTTCTTGCCGAAGGCATTGATTCCGTTCTTTACTCCTACACCCGAATCATTTTGTCCTAATACTGTTGTCGGTACTCGTAGTAGCCGAATTCCTCGGTGAGCTGTTGTTGCTGCGTATCCTGCCATATCTAGAACGGCTCCACCTCCAATTGCTAAGATGTAGGAGTGACGACACAATCCAGCTACATTTATCTGCTGATGAATTTGCTCTATAAATCTAGAATCGTTCTTGACTGCTTCTCCACCCGGAACTACTATCGGCTCACCAGTTAGTGTTAGTACATCTTGATAATACTGAGCGTAAACTGATAATTTTTTTAGCAACCCATCTTGATACTGTAAAAATCCTGCATCTACGACTACTAGCACTTGTTTTGGCGCTGTTTCCCCATCTGCGGCGATCGCTTGTGCGAGTAAAGGATTTTCTAACTGAAACAGACCTCTAGTAAAGTGAACATCATAATTGAAGGTCACGCGAACACATTGGTTAATTGGTTGAAGATTAAGAACGGTTTTTTGTTGAATAGCCATTGGAATCTTACTACTTATTAAGTAAGTGTAAATACATGCAACACTGCAATTGAAATGATAGAAAGTTGGAAAATTAAGTTCTTTAAAAGCTAAAATTTAAAATAATTTAACATCAAAATTAAATAAGAAATATATCGTAATTTTGAAGTTTGTTTACTTTAATTTAAAGCCTTCAAAATTACATCTATTAACAACTTTATTGATTGTCGGAATTTTATATTTAAGATTGTCTATAGATATTATTATTACATTAAATTCTAATTTTATTCCGTAATAAAATTTGATCCTTTATCTAATTGAAATGGTATCTTTACAGTATCTTATTGAAAGTCAAGAGATTTTTATAGATTCAGTGAAGTTATAATCTCAGTAGTATATTAACTAGCTGCTTGAATCACAAAGTATCAAGTTTAGTGCTAGATTTTATACTTGGTTGCCATAAAAAAGTTGGGCAACTTTTCCTGAAATTCATCATGAGTAAAGTAAACGAGTTACTGCATCACTGGCTGTTAAAGTCTGTTTCAGAGAAAGCTTTTGCTTGGCTGGAACAGAAACAGGCACAGATTGCTAACGGTGCTGCTGAGAGAGTATTTTTTACCGCTTTTAGTGGTGTGCCGCGTTATCTAGGTAAAGAGGATTTGCAGCTAACATTCCAGGACTTGGAAGCAGCCCAGGATGTGATTCCTGGTTGGTATCCTGGTCATTGGAGTGTAGATCAAGCAGGTCGTACACTTTTGCTTCTAGCTTTGCCCCATGATGATGCTGAGGGCTATGTGCGAGTCTCCTTTGGAGAGGCTGCGCCAACGCTTGAAAAATTATTCTCCACTGCCGATATGGGGGAGTTAGTTGTCCTTTATCAAAGTTTGTCGTTGTTACCACATCCAGAGTTACATCGCCACCGTGCTGCTGAGGGAATTCGCAGCAATATGAGTAATGTATTTCAAGCGATCGCACTACGTAACCCTTATCCAGCAGATTATTTAGATAATGCTGCTTGGAATCAGATGGTGCTAAAGGCTGTGTTTGTCGGTAGTCCGTTGCATCTAATTTGGGGACTGGATCGGCGTGCTAATCCAGAATTGGCAAGGATGTTAGCAGACTATGCCCATGAACGTTGGGCAGCTAAACGCTCAGTTACGCCAGAACTTTGGCGACCTGTAGGACGGTTTGCGGATAGTGCAATCATCACAGATTTAGAAAAAGTACTGGCTAATGGGGATATACACGAGCAAGAAGCAGCAGCGTTAGCTTGTGCTGAGTCTTCTTTACTCCAAGCACAAGAATTACTTTCCCGTTACCCAGATTTACAGTCATCCATTCAAAAAGGTAATCTGACTTGGAATAATTTTAGCCGCGATGCCTGCGGCGAGCTGCGCTAACGCCTTTTTGTTTACAAATAAAGGGGACTGGGGACTAGGTAAAAATTTTCCAAATACTCAATTCCTCATAAAATTTATTGCTCATTAAATCACACCATGATGTTCATCGATCCTCACATTCACATGTGTTCGCGTACTACTTACGATTACTTAGTAATGCGAGAATATGGCATTGTCGCCGTTATTGAACCAGCCTTTTGGTTAGGACAACCGCGAACGAACGCTGGCACATTCAAAGACTATTTCAGTAGTCTTGTGGGCTGGGAACGGTTTCGTGCTAGTCAATTTGGCATCCAACATTACTGCACAATTGGCCTCAATCCGAAAGAAGCTAACAACGAAGCACTAGCAGCAGAAGTTATAGAACTGCTGCCACTTTATGCTTGTAAAGAAGGTGTTGTTGCCATTGGTGAAATTGGCTACGACGACATGACAGAAGCAGAAGATAAATACTTTTGTCAACAGTTAGCATTAGCCAAAGAACTCGATATGTTGGTGCTAATTCATACCCCTCATCGTAATAAAAAGGCGGGTGCTAGTCGGAGTATGGATCGCTGTATTGAATATGGCTTAGATCCTTCACAAGTAATTATTGATCACAACAACGAGGAAACGGTTGAGGAAGTATTAGGACGGGGTTTTTGGGCAGCTTTTACGATTTATCCACAGACGAAGATGGGTAACGCCAGGATGGTAGAAGTTGTCCGTAAGTATGGACGCGATCGCATTATTGTAGATAGTAGTGCTGATTGGGGTATTAGCGATCCTTTGGCAGTCCCAAAAACGGCTCAGTTGATGTTAGATAGGGGCATTCCTGAAGAACATGTGCGAGCAGTTTGTTATGAAAATGCCCTAGCTGCTTACAGTCAAACTGGGCAGATGCAAGCATCAGACTGGCTCAATCCCCAATCTATTGATCAGCGTCAATTGTTCAATGGCAATTCTGTGTTGCGGGGACAAGAACCAGGAATTAAATCAGTTTCAGATTATGTATTGATTGAGTAAAAAATTGGAAGGGAGGATTGGGCATTGCAAGAGAGATTTTTATCTTAATATGCAGTTTATTTTGAAAAATTACTAGGCAGGGAGGCAGATAAGTGAATGTTGCAAGCTTAAATTTTCAAGGCTGGCGGGGTTATCTTGAATTGATGCGTCCTGCTAATATTGTTACTGCTTGGGCGGATATTCTTGTTGGTTTTGCTGCTTCTGGCTCTGGGATGATTTTTGCTCAAATAATTAATAGAGAAGCAAGTTTTACCATACTAATTCCATTAGCTTGGTTGTTATTAGCTACAACTGGTTTATACGGCGGTGGTGTAGTTTTTAACGATGTTTTTGATGCTGAATTAGATGCAAAAGAGCGACCAAGTAGAGCAATTCCCAGTGGTCGCGTATCTCGTGAAAATGCTACTTTATTGGGGAGTATACTGTTTGCGATTGGTATTATAGCTGCTTTTCAAGTATCGTTGGTGAGTGGTGCGATCGCTATATTTATCACTCTTTCATGCCTATTGTATAACTCACTCGCCAAACATCATCCTTTTTTTGGCCCTTTAAATATGGGTTTGTGTCGTGGCAGTAACTTATTATTAGGCGTAAGTGCCGTACCAGCAATGATAGGAGAACGTTGGTATTTAGCGCTGATTCCTATTATTTACATTGCTGCTATCACCGCAATTAGTCAGGGTGAAGTTCACGGAGGTAAGAAGATTACGGGAGTACTTGCATTACTGCTGATTGCAATAGTTTTAACGGCAGTTTTAACTTTAGGATTATTAGGAGACTATGCAGCGATCGCAGCACTACCATTTGCTGCTTTATTAGCTATCAGAGTTTTGCCTAATTTTATCAAAGCTGCGCGTGAACCAGTCGCCGAAAATATCCGAAATGCCGTGAAAATAGGCGTTTTATCTCTAATAGTTCTAGATGCAACTATTGCATCTGGTTTTGCTGGTTTGTATTACGGTTTATTGATTCTAATTTTGCTGCCATTTTCGATGAAGTTAGCAAAAGTATTTGCCGTTACTTAAATTTGAATGTATATACCCAGTAATACCATGAATTGGCTGTGTGGGCGCATAGATGTGCGCCCATACAACTGAATATATGGCAGGTATTTTGTGAAATAATATAAGCCAAATAAATTACATATACAAGGGATAAAGCTAGAAAATGAAAATTACAAAAAACAATCATCACTTAACTTATTGCAGCAATATTCACCCTGGTGAAAGTTGGCTAGAAGTTTTCGCCAATTTAGAAAAGTATGTTCTCAATCTCAAGTCACGTTTATCGCCAACAGCACCTTTTGGTATTGGTTTAAGATTAGCAGATGCAGCTGCTAAAGAACTGTTACAAAATAATAACTTGGCTCAATTCCAAGGGTGGCTTAGTCAAGAAGATTTATACGTTTTCACCTTAAATGGATTCCCTTATGGCGGATTCCATCGACAGGTAGTAAAAGACCAAGTTTATGCACCAGATTGGTCTACACAAGAACGAGTCCATTATACATTAAACTTGGTACAAATCTTAGCTACTCTATTACCAGAAGAACTTGATGGCGGAATTTCTACGCTGCCATTATCCTATAAACCTTGGTGGCAAAAAGACCAAGCAACTTTCGAGACAGTTCTGAAAAAGAGTTGTTTAAATATAGCATCAGTTGTTATAGAAATGATTCGCATCTACGAAGAAACAGGAAAAATACTCCATATTGATTTAGAACCTGAGCCTGATGGTTTAATTGAAAATACCTCAGAAGTAATTGATTTCTATCAAAATTGGCTATTACCAATTGGTGGTAATTATTTATCAGATAAATTAAATATGGAACAGAGTCTAGCAGAAACTAAATTGCTAGAACACGTTCGGATTTGTTATGATACTTGCCATTTTTCAGTTGAATATGAGGAACCACAATCTGTATTTGCACGTTTCCAATCAGCAGGAATTAAAATTGGCAAAATTCAAATCAGCGCCGCAATTAAAGTAAAAATTCCTGCTGATATTGAAAAGCGTAGTTTGATAGTTGAACGTTTACGTCCTTTTGCTGAATCTACTTATCTTCACCAAGTAATAGAACGTCGCAGTGATGGTACACTCCATCACTATCCTGATTTAATAAATGCATTACCACATTTAGAGCAATCTTTAGCTGAAGAGTGGCGAACTCACTTCCATGTCCCAATTTTTATTCATGATTATCAAATTTTGCAGTCTACGCAAGATGATATTGCTACTGTTTTACATCTACTTCAAACAAACAATGCTTGCTCACATTTAGAAATTGAAACTTACACTTGGGATGTATTACCAGCAGAAATGAAGATAGATTTGCTGACTTCTATTCAACGAGAATATGAGTGGGTATTAAAAGAATTTGCCGCAAATTAAGAGGAGATTAATTTCATGCAGAAAACGGTTGTTCTAAATGTCGTGGGATTAACGCCCAGTTTACTAGGAGAAAACACACCGTTCTTATCTTCTTGGGCGGGTATTGGGCAAGTAGTCCCGATCGCAACAGTTTTACCTGCTGTAACTTGTTCTGTTCAGGCTACTTATTTAACAGGAAAATTGCCTGATGAACATGGAATAGTCGCTAATGGTTGGTACTTCCGCGATGAATGTGAAGTGAAGTTTTGGCGGCAGTCTAATAAACTAGTGCAGGCTCCCAAAGTTTGGGAAATAGCTAAATCAATTGATCCAAACTTCACTTGTGCCAACCTTTTTTGGTGGTACAACATGTATTCTTCAGTAGATTATGCCATTACGCCGCGCCCAATGTATCCCGCAGATGGGAGAAAATTACCTGATATTTATACCCATCCTAGTGATGTGCGATCGCAAATTCAATCTGATTTAGGAAACTTCCCTTTATTCGATTTTTGGGGCCCAAAAACTACCATTAGTTCTAGTCAATGGATTGCCAATTCAGCAAAATGGATTGAGGAACGTTATAGCCCTACATTATCACTAGTTTATCTGCCACATTTAGATTACTGTCTGCAAAAATTTGGTCATGATGAAAAACACATCCAAGCTGATTTGCAAGAAATTGATGCTGTTTGTGGTGATTTAATTGAATATTATCAAGCACGTAATACTCAAGTAATTATTCTTTCTGAGTATGGTATTACCCCAGTTTCCAAAGCAGTGGATATCAACCGCGTATTAAGGGAAAACGGTTTAATTGCTGTGCGGGAAGAATTAGGGCGAGAACTGCTCGATTTTGGTGCTAGCATTGCCTTTGCCGTTGCCGATCATCAAATCGCTCATGTGTATGTGAATGATCCGGCGTACATCCCGAAAGTGCGATCGCTTTTAGAAGCGACTGAAGGCGTAGCCCAGGTATTGGATGAAGAGGGTAAACAAACCTACCATCTCGATCATCCTAGATCGGGGGAGTTGGTAGCGATCGCTCAATCTGACGCTTGGTTTACCTATTATTATTGGCTTGATGATGCGAAAGCGCCTGATTTTGCCAGAACAGTAGATATCCACCGCAAACCTGGTTACGATCCTGTAGAACTTTTCCTCGATCCGCAAATAAAATTTCCTCAAGGAAAAATTGCTCTCAAGTTACTTAAGAAACAACTGGGTTTTCGCTACCTGATGGATGTGATTCCTCTGGATGCTTCCCTGGTGCGTGGCTCTCACGGTAATATCACCACTTCCCCAGATGAAGGGCCTCTATTTATCACCCATCAAACTCACCTAGTTGGTGAACATCAAATTGAGGCGACAGATGTTTGCTCGTTGATTCTCAAACATTTAAATACCTGAAAGGCAGTGTAAAGAAGATATATTGCCTCTGCATCTTACCAAAATACAAAAAAATTTATGGTAATTCATAATCATTTCGAGTATGATTTATAGATAAACTCGTTATGACTATGAATTACATTATTCTATCAGTAGGTATCTATCTACTGACTAAAATGTACTGTGGGCAATCTGAGTAACTTAATGGAGAGCTTCTTTACCGATGACTGAACCCCAAAACTTGACAACTGCTGACGGTATTCCTGTTGCTGATAATCAGAACTCACTCACGGCTGGATCGCGCGGGCCTGTATTAATCCAGGATTTCCACCTTTTAGAAAAGCTGGCTCATTTCAACAGAGAACGTATTCCTGAAAGAGTTGTCCACGCTAAAGGTGCGGCTGCTCACGGCACTTTGACTATTACCAATGACATTACCCGCTACAGTAAAGCCAAACTTTTTTCTGAAATTGGCAAGAAAACGGAACTTCTCTTGCGTTTCTCTACAGTCGGAGGAGAAAAAGGTTCAGCAGATGCCGAGCGCGACCCTAGAGGTTTTTCCCTCAAGTTTTATACTGAGGAGGGTAACTGGGATCTTGTAGGTAACAATACCCCTATTTTCTTCATCCGCGACCCTTTGAAGTTTCCTGATTTTATCCATACCCAAAAGCGCAATCCCCAAACCAATTGCAAAGACCAGAATGCAAAGTGGGATTTTTGGTCACTCAGTCCAGAATCGCTTCACCAGGTGACGATTTTGTTTTCAGATCGGGGAATTCCGAAAACCCATCGAAACATGGATGGCTTTGGTAGCCACACCTTCAGTTTAATTAATGCTGAAGGCGATCGCGTTTGGTGTAAATTTCACTTTAAGACTCTGCAAGGGCATCAAACCTTGACTGAGGAAGAATCAGCCAAGATTAAGGGCGAAGATCCCGATCATGCAACTCACGATTTGTTTGAAGCGATCGCTAACAAAGATTATCCCAAATGGCGGATGTGTATTCAAGTGATGACCGAGGAGCAAGCGGCAAAACATCCTGATAATCCTTTTGACTTGACCAAAGTTTGGAAACAAGGCGAATATCCTTTAATTGAAGTCGGGATATTAGAGCTAAATCGGAACCCAGAGAATTATTTTGCCGAAGTAGAGCAAGCCGCTTTTAGCCCTAGTGCAGTGGTTCCTGGCGTTAGTTTCTCTCCAGACAAAATGCTGCAAGCTCGAATTTTTTCTTACCCAGATGCTCAACGGTATCGCTTGGGTGGTAACTATCAGCAACTACCCGTTAATCAGCCCAAATGTCCAGTAATGCATTATCAGCGAGATGGCTTTATGGCATCGGGGAACAACGGCGGTAGCGTTCCTAACTATGAACCGAATAGTGCTGAGGGTACGCCCAAAGAAAATCCAACTTATGCAGAACCACCTAGTCATTTGGGCGATGTCACAGTTGATCGTTACAGTCATCGTGAAGGAAACGACGATTACACCCAAGCAGGTAATCTCTATCGGTTACTAACTCCTGAACAGCAAGAGCGGCTTGCTAAAAATATTGTCGGTAGTCTCTCTCAAGCAAGGCAGGACATCCAAATGCGTCAACTTTGCCACTTCTTCCGGGCAGATGTTTCTTATGGTAGTCGTGTAGCTGAGGGGTTAGGCATTTCAATCGATCCCTCAATATTTTCTCATAATGCTCAACCTGTAGGTAACTGGTAGCCTTATCCAATTTTGTGGGGTGGGCATCTTGCCCGCCTTAAAGCAAATTCATTTGATTAGCTTACAAAATCAATCGAGGTAATTAAACATGAAATTAACAGCAACAGAAAAAGGCTTATTAATCCCTAAAGAACTATTAGGAGAAAACCAAGAGTTTGAGATTATTCAAGAAAATGGAAAGATTATTATTACTAGCATTAAACAAACATCTTCTATTTGGGATTTAGGTTCAAATCCTGTGGAATGTGACGTAAAAGATGGTGCAATTAACCACGATCGCTATCTCTATAGGACTCATATTTGATTATTGAAATATACGTAGGGTGCGTTACGCCAAAGGCTAACGCACCGCCCAAAGGTTAGGTGCGTTAGCCTTTGGCGTAACGCACCCTACTTACTACTTAGATTTTTTCAGAAATCAAATCATAGTCCTATATAACCCATGAGAAGTATCTACTTTTTAGATACCAGCTATATTTTAGCTCTGGAAATCAAAAATGAAGATGCTCATTAAAAAGTATTACAAAATTGGGCTACTTTAATAAAATCCAAACCTTTTTTAATCACAACAACATACGTTTTTGATGAAATTGTTACTTTTTTTAATAGTCGGAACCTTCATTATAAAGCAGTTGAAGTTGGTAATCGTTTATTAGAAAGTCCTGATATAGAATTAATCGAAATCGATCGAACTCTATTTAATCAGGGATGGGAATATTTTCAAAAGCATAAAGATAAATCGTATTCTCTCACTGATTGTTTATCATTTATCGTTATGCAACAACGAGAGATTGTTACAGCTTTAACCTTAGATAATCATTTTTATCAAGCTGGATTTCAAATTTTACCATCATAAATGAGTTCAGTGGCTCGTTAACGGAGCTAAAAGACTCGTTAACGGAGCTAAAAGACTCGTTAACGGAGCTAAAAGCCTCGTTGACGGAGATAAAAGCCTCGTTAACGGAGCTAAAAGACTCGTCAACGGAGCTAAAAGACTCGTCAACGGAGCTAAAAGACTCGTGAACGGAGATAAAAGACTCGTTGACGGAGATAAAAGCCTCGTTAACGGAGATAAAAGCCTCGTGAACGGAGCTAAAAGACTCGTGAACGGAGCTAAAAGCCTCGTTGACGGAGATAAAAGCCTCGTTAACGGAGATAAAAGCCTCGTTGACGGAGATAAAAGCCTCGTTAAGTAGATAAACAAAAATATTTACAGTTAGTGCGATCGCACCCTTCGCAAAGCATATCGTAGAGAAGTAGTTTTAGGTTGTGCGATCGCATTATTTTGCTTCACTGCATTTGCAATGACATTGTGTAATTAATTATATTGACTACTTATTAGACTAAAATTTGAATCCCAGGCGGGTAATGCAGTCGGCGCAGATTACCTAAATTACTGAAACCAACGCCAGACAAAAGCAACCATTCTCCTGAATCAAGGCTGACGATTCCGCCGCAAGTCTTCCAGATTTCCACGAATGGTTATTGTATTGGGATGATTTGCCCCCAACTGTTGTTCAGCGATCGCCAAAGCTTCGATGTACAAAGGTTCAGCTTCGCTGTACCTTCCCTGTGATTCGTAGAGTCCTGCCAAATTGTTCAGGCTAGTTGCCACATCTGGGTGTTCATCCCCCAGCAGGCGTTTTTTCATTGCCAAAGCTTTGATGTACAAAGGTTCGGCATCGCTGTACCTTTCCTGTGAATCGTAGAGGAGTGCCAAATTGTTCAGGATAGTTGCTACAGAGGGGTGTTCATCCCCCAGCAGGCGTTTTGTCATCGCCAAAGCTTGGATGTACAAAGGTTCGACTTCGCTGTACCTTCCCTGTAAACGATAGAGTTCTGCCAAATTGTTCAGGCTAGTTGCCACAGAGGGGTGTTCATCCCCCAGCAGGCGTTTTCTCATCGCCAAACTTTGGATGTACAAAGGTTCGGCTTCGCTGTACCTTCCCTGTAAACGATAGAGTTCTGCCAAATTGTTCAGGCTAGTTGCCACAGAAGGGTGTTTATCCCCCAGCAGGCTTTTGTCTATCGCCAAACTTTGGATGTACAAAGGTTCGGCTTCGCTATACCTTCCCTGCGATTTGTAGAGTCCTGCCAAATTGTTCAGGCTAGTTGCCACAGAGGGGTGTTCATCCCCCAGCAGGCGTTTTGTCATCGCCAAAGCTTGGATGTACAAAGGTTCGGCTTCGCTGTACCTTCCCTGTAAATCGTAGAGTCCTGCCAAATTATTCAGGCTAGTTGCCACAGAGGGGTGTTCATCCCCCAGCAGGCGTTTTCTCATCGCCAAACTTTGGATGTACAAAGGTTCGGCTTCGCTGTACCTTCCCTGTGAATTGTAGAGTCCTGCCAAATTGTTCAGGCTACTTGCCACATCAGGGTGTTCATCCCCAAAACGTTTTCTAGCGGCTGATAAACTTTGTTTACACCAAGGTAAGGCTTGCTCATAGGCTCCTTGACCTTCGTAAAATCTAGCCAAGCTTACAAAAGGTGAGATTAAATCATCATCACTTAACCAAGCTTGGTAAACTGTGGCAGCTTCCCTAAGGTGAGGAATGGCAAAAGTTGCTTGAGCAATGTCTATCAATGTGGGTGTCTGAGGAATATCCTCTGCTACGGCTACCATTGCTTGACAATAGCCGCGCTTGAGTTCGTCAGCTTCAGCCAAATCTTCTAACTTCTGCTGCAATAATTCCCGAATGCGTTCATGAACTTGGTAGGTGTCCTCTGCCAATTCTTGCAGCAAATAACGCTCAACTAAAATAGTGCAGTTAGCTTTGAGGTCAAATTCCCAATGGCTATAACTTGCTGCTGATTCTACCAAAGACGAAGGGATAGGAGCCAAAGCAAACAAACTCAAAAGACTTGCCAATTTTTGCGCCTCTGGTTCTAAGCTTTGCCAATTCAACTCAAAAGCTGCTGCTACACCAGACTCGCCTGCTGATGTTTGCTTTTGTAGCCGCGCGAGAATGTCTGCTAGCATAATACTCCTCCTCGGTTTTGACTATGCCCCGCTATTTGGTAGAGTGCAATGGGTGAATAACCGATTAATTTACAAATTTCTTTTGCTGTCTCCGTATTTTGTTGAACATATTCATCCCCCAATAGCTTTGCTAATAATTCTAAGGCTCCATCTTCTGACAATCCACCTAACGGCATTGATGGATATACTAACCCTGTATTTATACGAGTGGTAATCAACACCTTAAACCGAGAACCTTTGGGTGGTAGGTAGGGTTGAATTTGCTTCCAGTCTTTGACATCATCAAATATTAATAGAACTTTGCCAGCTTGCCAATTCTTCCAGCAATAAGCAACTTGACCTGCTAGGCTTAATCCATCCGGTGGATTAAAGTTAGGTAAATTCACAACTCCAAACTCTACTAACTGGGTTCCCAAATCAATACCTTGGGGATTTAACCAACAACACCCGCCAGAATAATCTTCCAAATACTGGCATGAGTATTGAATAGCTAACTCTGTTTTACCCACGCCACCTTGTCCAGTCACATCGCTAATTACCACAACATCGTTTGCTTGTAATAGCTCACGTAATTGTTCTATTTGCTCATCCCTGCCAACAAATTTACGAGCTTGACTCTGTTGGATATTATGCGGGATATCAAACGGGTTGAAATGAGATTTTTCAATATCTCCATCCCAACTGCGAGAATAAAAATAAGTCGGCAGTTGTTTTTTATCTAAACTAATAAATTGCTGCTTAACTGCCTCAGTAACTTCTCTCATATTCGGGGGAAAAGTCCCATTAGCTGCGGCTAAAGCCTCCCGCACAGCTTGAGAAAAGTATCCTGTTTTATTTTCCGAATTTACCTTTGCTGTCTCTCCTTCCCGCGTAGCCAGTAACACAAATTGTTGACTATCTTTATGTGGCTGACCACTCAAAAAAGCTTTGCCACCTAAGTTAGTTGGTCTTCCCTTCGACTCTAAAACATAATTGGCACAGGCATCAATAATACAAATATGATTACGAATCTGAAATTTATCGGAACCCAACAAAACTAATAAAGAATTTAAATCTAAATTCTGCCAATTCTGTTTATTCGCATCAGCACAAAGCAATCTTCGCTCTCGTTCTGAGGTAATCAAACCATGTCCCGCCCAAAAAATGTAGAGTAAATCGCCCGACTTTGGGGATAAAAAGTTAGTCACAATGTCGGAGATATTTTGCTCTGTTGCTAACTCTACATTTAACCCACATTCCCCAATTAACTGATGATTTTCTTCCAGCGCTGATAAACATAACCGGATATTCTCTTTCGGTACACCGTGCCGATGCAACCAATGAGCAAATTTCAGCGCGTCATCGGCTGGCCCCCCACCTGGCACGTTCCAACCAGATTCGTGGTATTTTTCAATACCCACAATTAAACCAAATGTTCGCTCAGGTTTCGCCATCAACTGCATGATGACTTAGCCTCTCACGTTATTAGGAATTACGCACAAGAGATCGCCTAACCCCATTAAGAAGGGGGCTTTTAGCGTTCCTCCTACGCTGTACACACAAGTCTGAAGTAGTTTACGAATCTGGTTTTTACCCCACCCTAACCCTCCCCTTATAAAGGGGAGGGAACTAGATTTCCGGCTTCCCCCCTTTCCAAGGGGGGATTGAGGGGGGTAATTCGACTTGTCTGTATACCGTAGCCTTGTATTTGAGAGGTTTTGAGTGGGTTTTTCTAGATACCGTAAAAAGTAAACCATTATGGCAACCTCGAAATAATCGCCTCCCAGGTTGTGGCATTTGTCCAATAAGCACCGTGGGAACGGGGAAATGGTTGTCTACTATCCACTACCACATCCTGCACGCGCTCAGGGAACATTTTATTACCCACGTAACTGAGAAAATCGCGTAAATCGTAGATATTCAACCATTGCGGGAAATGCTCTGGCAATAATTGCCCATATTCTAAGCTGTTGAGGGCGTTAATCTCATATAAAAATGGTGCTTGGGAACCAACTGTTACCAATAATTCCACCTGAGACAACTGCTGCTGCACTAGCAAATCTACACAAGCGATACCTCCCAAACTATGGGCGATTAAAACCACTGGCGGTTCTGCTTGGGCAATTTGTTGCTGGATAAATGCCCTGATTTTTTCACCCCGCGTCTGATACAACAAAATATCACCAGGCATAGGCGAAATTTTATCAGTTAACTCAAGGCGGTTTCCTCTTATATAATTTGTTCCGCCGTGCTGCGCTAGTTCAACAAGTGGCTTTAAGAACCAGCCACCCAATCCTAACTCCGGCTCTCCTAAAGCCAGAGTCAGCAATTCCACAACATCATCCCGAAATTGGGCATCGGTGAGTATGGCGGGAAATTTTTCTTGCTGTTCGCTAATAAACATTGCTTGAGCCACAACTGCTCTAACTATTGGTGTGTAATATTCGCTCAAATCAGATTCGGAAACTGTGAGCAATGCCCGTTGATATGGTTCACTTTGGATAACCACCTCTCGTGCTGGCTCAAATACCTCTGCAATTCCCGCCTCTTGCAACGTAGCTTGCAGTTCCAACGCCGGAGTGAAACTCGCTACACGAGATTGTAAAATATCTCCTGGTTCTTCCCCAAAGGGATTTCCTGACTGAATCGGTTGCAAAGACAACACCCGTAATTCATACAGAGGGTCGCGGTATAATTGCCCCCACAGTACAATCTCTGCGTCTTCTTCTCCTTGAGATAAAGCCAGTGTCGCATTCTCCAAGGGTACTGATGCCCGATTCTGATTGAACGTTGCACCTAATGCACCCCAAAGGCAGGGAGAAACTATGATATCAGGACGTTGGGCGTGAATGTTTTGCTCAATTATCTGAAAAGTTTCGTTGTATTCTCGTTCTCTAATGCCAGTGCCATGTACAAAGATTACGGTGGTCAAGTCGCTTTGCTCCAATTAAAAATTAAAAATTATTAATTAAAAATTGCAAGATGCTCTCTACAAGACGCTGCGCGAACATGGGAGAGGTTTCCTCCTGCCCCCTTCATTCACTTAGTTTATTAAAAACTTCTAAAATCTGTCGGCAAATTTGTTTGAGCTTATCCTCGATTTCACTAGAAGGTGAAGATGCGCCGACAACATTCCAGTTTTCTACCGTAGAAAGTCGCCACGCTTCGCCGCGATGATCGAATCCAGCTACCTCCACGCCGATCGCACGGCGGGAATTATTGATGGGATCTTGATAAAATCGGATTTGAATTAAAATACTGCGACTTCGCCAAGATTTGCTGATACCAGGAAAGTGAAAGCCAATATCTATAGAATCTGGATCGACTAACTCCCT
>NZ_JBALBZ010000158.1:0-815 GCF_036919495.1 Nostoc sp. | reverse complement strand
GTGCGAATCAAGGCAAGCGGTGTCAACCCGCTCGACAGCAAAATCCGCACAGGTAAAGCGCCCCATGCCAAACCTGTACTCCCTGCCGTGCTGGGAACCGATCTGGCTGGGGTCGTTGAAGCAGTTGGACAAAATGTCACCGCGTTTAAAGTCGGTGATCAGGTCTACGGACTGACGGGTGGAGTCGGTGGACTGCAAGGTTCACTCGCTGAATTTGCCGCAGTTGATCCCGATCTACTGGCAAAAAAACCAACCAACCTCAGTATGCGTGAAGCCGCAGCTTTACCCTTGGTGGTCTTGACTGCATGGGAAGGACTTGTCGATCGCGCTAATGTACGCGATGGTCAGAAAGTCCTCGTACTTGGCGGCTCTGGCGGTGTTGGTCATGTCGCTGTGCAGATTGCCAAAGCGCGTGGTGCCAAAGTGTTTGCCACTGCCTCGGCTGTTAAGCACGATATGCTGCAACAACTGGGTGCTGTGCCGATAGACTACCACAGTGTATCAATTGAGCAGATTGTACAAATGTATACAGACGGTCACGGATTTGATTTGGTCTACGATACCGTTGGTGGTTCCACTTTAGACGATGCATTTCAGGCAGTACGCACTTACGGACATGTCGTTAGTAGCTACGGCTGGGGTCAGCACTCCTTGATGCCACTCTCGCGGAAGGCTGCTACGTATTCAGGCATATTCGTGCTTCTGCCTCTACTGAATGGTGAAGGGCGTACTCATCATGGTGAGATTCTGCATCAGGCTACGCAGTTGGCGGATGCAGGTCAACTACGCCCAATTGTTGATCCTCGCCATTTTAC
>NZ_JBALBZ010000157.1:0-38822 GCF_036919495.1 Nostoc sp. | reverse complement strand
AAGCTTTTGCTTTCTCAAACCCCAGTTTGCTTACTCATTTGAGTGTTTTCCGCAAGTAAAAGAAGCTTTTGCTTTCTCAAACCCCAGTTTGCTTACTCATTTGAGTGTTTTCCGCAAGTAAAAGAAGCTTTTGCTTTCTCAAACCCCAGTTTGCTTAATCATTTTGGTGTTTTCCGCAAGTAAAAGAAGCTTTTGCTTTCTCAAACCCCAGTTTGCTTAATCATTTGAGTGTTTTCCGAAGTAAAAGAAGCTCTTGCTTTCTAGTAAGTAATACCATTTACAAAAATCTTTCTACTAAATGAATCGGCTGTAAGAGCGTACAACTGTCAACTTAACGTGAAAGCCTTTTCAAATCTCGTTTCCAGCCAGAGACTAGTAAGGGACTTCCAAATAAAAAAATACTCAACTACTTATTGTAGGGTGAGCGACGCGAGCGCCCCTAGCTAAAAGCGGACAAGATATCCACTCCACAACATTGGATAATTTCTTTGTTGGAAGTCCCTAATGCTACCCCTTGATTTGCTACCGCCATTAAGTGAAGCGAAGCCTAGTACGCTACGGCACAAATAGAGAAACTATTTGAAATCCCTAAAAAGCTGATTCCATAATACTTTTTATTTTTGAACGCCAGTTGCAACAAGAGTGGCTCGCCGCCCAACGCCTTGGCTCCTTTTGACTTCCGCCTTGCGGTACTAGCCTGTTGACTTTGTACCTTTTTAGGGGGTAAAAATTCATGCAAAACTTATAAAATTTATGTCTAAAGAAATAAGCGCACAATTCATATTTGTATATCCAAAAGCTGTATATCTACATAATAATCACTATCAACCAATCTCTCTAAAGATATAACTAAAAAACATAATTTTAGGATAATTCCATCTGTAGGCTCACGCAATTTAAACAAAAAAGGTTAATACTGAAAAGTAACTTTACCAGGATGAAACATGATTGTAATCAAAGATTACGATCGAGGAAAAGCAAATAGATAAAAGAGTACAAACAATGGTAACTTCTACAGACCGCAATCAACAGATTCAAAAGCTGCATGAACTAATCCAAAATATTGATTATGGTATGTTTACCACAGTCGATGATGATGGCAGTTTGCATAGTTACCCTATGTCAAAAAGTGGTGAGATTAACTCTGAAGCCACACTCTGGTTCTTTACATACGCTGGTTCCCATAAGGTGACTGAGATTGAACACTATGAACAGGTAAATATTAGTTTTTCGTTACCCGAACAGCAGCGATACGTTTCTATCTCAGGTTCAGCAGAACTCGTAAAAGACCGCAACAAGATGCGAGAGCTATGGAAGCCGGAACTTCAAACTTGGTTTCCTAAAGGACTGGACGAACCCGATATTGCTTTGCTTAAGGTGAATATTAACCAGGTTAATTATTGGGATAGTACATCGAGTTTCAAACCACAAACAATTAGTTTTTTGACACCATCACGCCTTTAAGTAATTACTAATGACGCTCGCGGACTCGCTAACGTAATTCGTAATTAGTAATTAATTTAATTACTAATTATGAATTATCTTCAACTATGTAATTATTGGGCAAAATTGGCAGAATAATTATTTTTAATTACGAGGAATCAATGATAGAACCAAATAATGATAAAGCCGCACAAAAGCATCTACTTTTAGAGGTAAAGCGGCGACATTTTTTAAAAGGAATAGGCTTTATCGGTGCAGGTGCAGGGGCAATATTTGCTGACCACATTCTCAATGCCAATCCCGAAGTAGAAGCGGCAGAGGTTCCAGCGTTATCTGCAACTCCAACGAACAGCACAAACAGTGGTGAAATTCCTCTCCGTCCACTGGGAAAAACAGGGGTGAAAGTGTCGGCGATCGCACTTGGAGGTTCAAGTTTAGGGCAAGCAAAAAGCAAAGAAGAGGCAATTCGCATCGCCCACGAAGCTATTGATAATGGCATCAACTTCATGGATAACGCTTGGGAGTATAACAAGCATCGTAGTGAAGAGTGGATGGGAGAAGCGTTGCAAGGGCGACGAGACAAGGTTATTTTGATGACGAAGGTTTGCACCCACGGACGCGATCGCAAAGTGGCAATGCAGCAACTTGAAGAATCTCTGCGTCGTCTCAAAACCGATCACCTCGACTTGTGGCAAATCCACGAAGTTGTTTACGATAACGATCCAGAAAGAATTTTTCGTGCTAACGGAGCAATTGAAGCTCTGGATCAGGCGAAAAAAGAAGGGAAAGTCAGATTTGTTGGCTTTACGGGTCACAAAGACCCCGCTATTCATCTAAAAATGCTCTCCTACAATTACCCATTTGATACAGTGCAAATGCCGCTTAATTGTTTTGATGCCACCTTCCGCAGTTTTGAGCGGCAGGTGTTACCAGAACTCAACAAACGCCAAATAGCGGCCATTGCCATGAAAAGTCTCAGTGGGAATGCTGACGCAGTAAAAAAAGGTGTCGTGACTCCCCAGGAAGCCATCCACTACGCCATGAGTTTACCGATCGCTACACTCGTCAGTGGTATTGATTCGCTGGAAGTACTACGGCAAAATTTAGCGATCGCTCGTGGTTTTCAACCGATGCAGGCAAAAGAAATGCAAGCGTTGCGCGATCGTTGCGCCCAATATGCTGCCGATGGGCGTTTTGAACTCTTCAAAAGTTCCAAGCAGTTTGATGCTGATGAAGGCAGAATCCAACATGGTTTTCCACCTCAGAGTCAAGTGCAGACATGAGATGAGGGAGTGAGGGAGCAGGGGCAGGGAGCAGGGGGGCAGGGAGCAGGGGGAAAATTCCTTCCTCTCTGCTGCATCCTTCCCTCTGCACCTCTGCCTCTTCCCAATGCCCCATTCCCAACGCTTAATATAAGGAGAAACTTATTATGGCTACAACTGCGGCTGAAGTTCTTATTGATACTATCTACGACTGGGGTGTTGACACCATCTTTGGATTGCCTGGGGATGGCATCAACGGCATTATGGAAGCTCTGCGCCTGCGTCAAGATAAAATCCGTTTTATCCAGGTGCGGCATGAAGAAGCAGCAGCATTTATGGCTTGTGCCTATGCCAAATATACAGGCAAGTTGGGGGTTTGTCTTGCCACATCTGGGCCTGGTGGGCTGCATTTACTCAATGGTCTATATGATGCTAAACTCGATGGTCAACCAGTTTTAGCAATAACCGGACACCATTACCACGACCTGATCAACACTCACTCTCAGCAGGATGTTGACCTAGATAAGGTTTTTATGGATGTGACAGTTTACAATGCCCGTGTCATGGGGCCGACTCACGTTGAGAGTCTCGCTGACTTGGCTTGTCGTGCGGCGTTGAGCTACCGGGGTGTAGCACACATCAACTTCCCTTTAGATTTTCAACCTCAAAATGCTGAACGAAAGGGTTCGATGCGGAACGTCCCCCATCACACTTCTCATGTCTTTGCCCGTGGTGCGCGTCTACCAGTTGAGGATGATTTGCAACGTGCAGCAGAGATTCTCAATGCTGGTAAGAAAGTGGTAATTTTAGCAGGACGGGGAGCGTTAAAAGCAACTGATGAACTAGAACAACTTGCCGAAAAATTGGGCGCACCAATTGTTAAAGCATTACTAGGTAAAACATCCGTTCCAGATGACAGTCACTATACCACGGGCACAATTGGTTTAATTGGCACAAAGCCATCCCAAGATGCGATCGAGAATTGTGACACTCTATTGATGGTTGGAACTTCTTTCCCATACATGGAGTTTCTCCCGAAACCTGGTCAAGCAAGGGGTGTGCAAATTGATATTGACCCATATCGGATTGGTATGCGCTACCCAATTGAGGTTGGGCTGGTGGGGGATAGTCGCCGCACTTTGCAAGAACTACTGCCACTGTTGCAACCTAATGCCGATCGCAGTTTTCTGGAACAAGCGCAGTCTAGCACGAAGCAGTGGTGGCAATTAATGGAACAGCGCGGTACTAGGAACAGTCAGCCGATGAAGCCGCAGGTGGTAGCTTGGGAGTTGGGTAAACGGCTATCTGATACGGCGATCCTCTCTGTTGATTCGGGTACAGTTACAGGTTGGTGGGCGCAGCAAATTCCTGCCAAACGCGGACAAATGCATTCGGTATCGGGAACATTAGCATCAATGGCCTGTGCATTACCTTATGCGATCGCAGCTCAAATAGCCTACCCCGATCGCCAGTGTGTTGCCTTCGTTGGTGATGGTGGTTTCTCAATGCTGATGGCAGAGTTTGTTACCTGCATAAAATATCGCTTGCCGATCAAGATAGTGATTATCAAAAATGGCACATTGGGCCAGATTAAGTGGGAACAAATGGTTTTTCTAGGCAACCCAGAGTATGGCTGTGAATTAGAATCAATCAACTTTGCAGCCTTTGCCCAAGCTTGTGGTGGTGTAGGGATGACAATTGAAGATCCATCTGAATGCGGTGAAATTTTAGATCGGGCACTTGCTACACCAGGGCCAGTAATTGTAGAAGCGATCGTTGACCCTTTGGAACCACCTTTACCTCCGAAAATCACCCTAGAACAAGCAACCAAGTTTGCCGAATCACTCGCTAAAGGCGAACCTAACCGCGAGAAGATTGCTCTGACAATCCTCTCAGATCAGGTACGACAGTTGATTTAAGCAGAAATTTGAAATTTAATTAAGAGGTATATTATGTCTGATATATCGAATAATTAATCAGTAACTTTAACTTGTTTGGGCAAGTCAAAGCCAAAAACTTAAAAATTTTTGTCAAAGCGTGAGATTGAATTAGGACTTACGCATCAAGAATTAAATGTAGGGACAATTTATGAATTGCTCCTACAGAAAATCAAAGCTTTCACTGCCTTTTTGCATAAGTCCTATGAATTTATTCCATCAAGTAAGGAAACGAAATTTATGCCTTACCAAGAGATTGCAGACTTACCTGATTCAGTCAAAGAACACTTACCCAAGCACGCCCAAGAAATTTTTCGGGCTGCATTTAACAATGCTCAAGAAGAATATGGTGAAGAAGAAAGTGCCTTTCGTGTTGCTTGGAGCGCTGTGAAACGCGATTACGAAAAAGGCAACGATGGACAATGGCATAAAAAGCCAGAATAGCTCATACTATTTTGCATTTTAGATTGGTAAAAAGTTAGTTATATCGCAATACAGTTCAGATAAGCCCAAAACACTTGTAGAGACGGCGATTTATCGCGTCTCAAAAACCCAAAATTATTGCCAGTAGCCCTTAACTGAACCGTATTGAGTTATATCGTGTCCGGTTAAAAAGTTATCATTAAGACCGCAGGAGCAGAGGGGAAAGAGGGTTTTCCGATTTTTGCACAAATGTGGTAACTTTAACTAATTAGCGGGATATGATATTACTGGTAATTGTTTTTAGACCTTCATATGTCGAAATCATTTTTCAAATTGATATCAGATTGTATTGAGCAGTTTTATTACTGTACAAAAAAACTTTATTAAGTGAGGTCTTATGAATTACCTTGTTGCAGTTTTACCAGATCGAATAGAAGCAGAAGCCGCCTACTCTGCTCTGGAAAAAGCAGGCTTGCCAACTTCACAAGTCAATATTTTGGGCGATGGTTATTTAAGCGCTGATGAATTTGGACTAATTGATCCCGATAAGCAAGCCCGTAAACAATCAAATCGGCTCTTTGGGGGGCTTGTAATCTTTGGATTTGTTGCAGGTTATGCCTTCAACCATCTCACAGAAGTTGAAATATTTCCTCAGTTTGCTCGATTTGGCAATGAATTTCTGGCTGGGATCTTAGGAGGTATAGGCGGTGCTTTGGGCGCTAGTTTAATCGGTCGAAGTGTCGGGTTTACAGTTAGCAGTGGCGATGCTTTACCTTATCGTAACCGTCTGAATGCAGGCAAATACTTAATTGCAGTTACCGGAAATGAGGATTTAATACGCGAAGCTACGCGCGTACTGCGTCAATTTGAACCAGAAAACATTCAAGGCTATACAGATTATTCACAAAAGAGCAAACTTGTGAAGAATTAACGGGTGGGAGCGTCAACTTTCTAAAAAAGCAAAGCTAATCTACATCGGGTTCAATGCCGAGCGATGTCTAACGACATATATAGAAGTCCGATTTGATTTTTGAAGTCAACGTAGTGGCATGGCCAGGTTAAAATAGTGCGTTAGGGAACTCCAAGAAATAAATTATCCAATATTGTGGGGTGGGCATCTTGCCTGCCCAGTCCATAGGGCGGGCGAGACGCCCACCCCACAAGAATTAATTGGATATTTTTTTATTTGGAAGTCCCTTATACCAATTCTGTATGAAGATGCAGATAATTAGCCCCCCTTTCACCGAAGAAGCGGAGGGGCAGGGCGCTCAAAGCTTGGGGAGCAAGCCCTGACCTGGAGCCGTGGAGCGGAGCGGAACATGGGTATGAAGCCCCGCCATAAAGGGCGCTCTTACTGGGGCGGAGTACAAGCTCGTCTGGTGTTTTCCCCCTTGCTCCCTGCCCCCTGCTCCCCTGCCTCTTTTGACAAGGGGGGATGGCGTAGCCGGGGGGTAAATATATCCAGCTTCACAAATAAACGGTATTAGATGTAGGTTGAGTTGAGCAATGCGAAACCCAAGATTGATCGGAGTGTTGGGTTTCGTTCCTCAACTAAACCTACAATTTTTTTGTAACATTTTAGACTTACCACGCCACTATAAAACTAATTAGGTTTTTTCAAAAATAATTTACGATTCTTATATACACCTATTTATTAATTACTGAAACTCTTTAATAATCAATCAAACTATTAAAACAACTTAGCACTCAATGCTTGTTAGTGCTAATTTTTAGCTAAGGTTTAATGCCTATAATATAGATATAAACTATACTTTTTCTAGATGCTTTAGTTACTTCTTAGATGTTATGTTAAGAAAACTAAAGCTTTACTGCAAGTAATTTAAAATTGGGAGTGCTAGCATGAAATACACTTTTGATATTGTCGGAGTATCTCCACTTTTGCAGTTTTTTAATCAGCAACATCAAAATAGGCAAAAACCACCCAGCCAAGGCGTGGAATACTTGGGAATGCGTACCTGTACACTAGATACGTTTATAGAATCAGTGGAATCAGTTCCAACAAAATGGGATTGGAATCTAGATCAAGTGGTAGATACCGTGATTCAGTTTTGGTTGAATAACTCAGACAGCATTCGTTATTGGAAAGTACGTTTAACTGATGCTGGCAAAGATAATTTACTAGTCGCAAGATTGGCAGATATAAACGCCTTACAAGCTGAATTTGAATCCTTACTAGATAAGGAGTGCTGAAGGAAGAGATAGGTAAAATTGAAAAAGAATTCAGGGGTGGAGCAACTCTTGCTCCACCTTCAGTCACAATGCACGCTTTTTTATGTTGTTTTCGTTTTCAAGTGCTTTGAGAACTTGGAGATATAAATTTTTTAATAGTATTTTTTAAGACGTTTGCGTTAATTTTAACACTGATACAGATATTACTTATGTGTATGCATACAAATCATACAAACTCAATATTTGCCAAACTTTCTGCTTGAGCATTGTTATGCACTGGAAACAATTGCAAATTAAGGATTTGAGATTCATTACCACCTGAAAATTCCAACTTAAGTGGTCTAAAATATAGCGCTCAGTGTTGACAATTTTTCCATAATCGAATAACAAGGTGGCAGCAGCATTAAAAAAAAGCGTTAGTGCATTCCTACCTAGAAACTAATTAACGCCCTTCATTAAACTTCATACGGTTAACATAATTATGCCAGAAAATACGGATTACCAAGCTTCTAAATCAGACAATCAGGCTATTGCTTATAAAGAACGCCTCAATTCTTGGGCGATCGCTCGTCTACTTCCTAATACGCAACGGGAGATTGTTGCTCGCTTCCGCAGCCGTTCTGATGCCGAAGGCTATATGCGGCACCTTCCCCAGGAAAAACCAAATGCTTCTTACATGGTTGTTTTTGATTGTCAACGCCAAGAAGCTGTGATTTAAGGCATAAGTATAGGCAATAAACCTATCTTGAAAGAGGGCAGTTTTCTGTAAGCTAGAACTGCCCTCTGCCTTGTTTGATAAAAAATTAAAAATGTGTAGGCGTAGCCCATCAAAGACATCGCTTACAACTCCAGATTCCAATTCACGCTTCACTTAAAAATTCTGGATGTTGTCAATAAGCATATCAACCTTTGTATTTTACGCTTTCAAATCCGAGTTTAGCGTCAGTGGCACATTAGCGAGGCGGGTACGCCATAGCGATCGCGTCTCATCCAAAAGCCTAGTACCGCAAGGTGGAAGTCAGCCCCTTTGGGGAAGCCAAAAGAATTGTATTCCAACCTCTTGCGCCATTTGAAATGGTATGTTTATTTCCGTGCCCGGTGTACTAGTACAGACAATTTGCTGCTATCAAAAAAACGATAATTATAACCAGAAATTATTAACTTTTTCTGACAAGATGATACCCAAATATCTAACCTATAAGTAAATTCCGTAATTGCCCCCTTGCTATTAATATTTCAAATTACTTAAAAGTAAAAGTTAGTGCAATAAACCCTGAAAGTGCTGGAGGGTTAATAAGTGGTCAAACAGCACCGATATAATTGGTTCAAAGCTGTGAAATTTTTCCGCAAACGAGAATTACTAGCGCTGTTGCTAGGGATTTTATTCTCAATTTCTGTAGTCTTACTCTGGCAGAGACTTTTAATCCAAACTCTGGCTTTATTAACACAATTTCTATTGATTGCAGGGTTATTGGTTATTGTCACACTGACATTATCAATCTATTTTGCCTTAATCTTGCAAGCAAATAACCAGCAGATAACAGTAGAAAATCGGGATTTAACTCATAAGATTTTTGAACAGAAACAGGTAGAAATTTTCCTCCGCACCAGCGAAAATCGTTTGCGGCAGTTACTAGAAACCGTCAAAGTCATCCCTTGGGAATTAGACTTGAAAACTTGGCGATTTATTTACGTTGGGCCGCAAGCGGTAAACTTGCTAAATTATCCGATCGCAGAGTGGTACGAAGAAAATTTTTGGAGCAATCATCTACATCCACATGACTTAAAAAAGTCTGTTCGTTTTTGTCAAGAAGCAACTGCTAGGCGTGAAAATTACGAATTGGAATACCGGATGTTAGCAGCCGATGGGCGAGTTGTTTGGCTGCGAGATGTTGTTAGCGTAGTTGAGGAAGCAGGAAGTCCTACTATGCTAAGGGGGTTTATGTTTGACATTACTGATTTGAAGTTGGTTGAAGAAACCTTGAGACTGAGGGAGAGGGCACTTGCTGCTACCAGTAATGGAATTATTATTGCCGATGCCAGACTTGCCCATCATCCAGTTATTTACGTCAACCCAGCTTTTGAGCAAATAACAGGCTACAGTGCTAATGATTTGATTGGGCAAAACTGCCGATTTTTGCAACGCACAGATAACCAGCAACCAGCACTTAATGAACTGCGCTTATCTATTCAATCTGGAACAAGTTGCAAAGTTGTTCTCCGCAACTATCGCAAAGATGGCACTTTATTCTGGAATGAATTGAGTATTTCTCCCATTCATGACGAAAATGGTAAGTTAAGCCACTTCATTGGAATTCAGACAGATATTAGCTTACGCAAGCTTGCTGAAGCCAGTCTGCATCGGCAAGCCCTCACCTTTGAGAACATGCATGATGGCGTAATAATCACAGATTTAACCGGAAATATTATTGACTGGAATCCTGCTGCCGAAACCATGTTTGGCTATAGCAAAGCAGAGGTTCTAGCTAAAACTCCCAGTATTTTGCATAAACCGGAAGAAGCCGCAGTGCTGACCAACAAAATTCTCGAAAGACTCAACCAGGAAGGACGCTGGTCAGGGGAGATACACTTTATTCGCAAAGATGGTACTGAGGGGATTTGTGAAACAACCATAATCTCTTTACAAGATGAGCAGGGGGAAACTGTTGCCACTGTGGGCATTAATCACGACATTACCGAAAACAAACGAGCAAAAGTTGCACTGCAACGGCAATTGCATCGAACTCTACTACTTGAACAAATTACTCAAGAAATTCGTCAAAGTCTTGATAGCAGAAAAATATTCGAGACGGCTGCTACCCAAATTGGCAAAGCATTTGGAGTTGAGCGCTGTCTGATCCATTCTTTCATTAGCGACCCCACACCCCAAATTCCCCTCGTAGCAGAGTATAGTATAGTCCCTGGTTATTGCTCCATGTTGAAATTGGAAATTCCCATGATCAATAATCCTCACGCCGAGCAGATGATGGCACAAGAAATAGCGATCGCTTCTGCCAATGTGTACCTCGATCCTTTACTCCAGGCGGTTGAATCGATCTGCCGACAAATTGGACTAAAGTCTATGCTGTCAATTCGCACCTCCTATCAAGGAGAACCCAATGGTGCGATCGGCTTACATCAGTACAGTTATTTTCGCCAGTGGACACAAGACGAAATCGAATTACTAGAAGCAGTGGCGGCTCAACTGGGTATTGCTCTAGCACAGGCTCACTTACTAGAACAAGAAACCCGCCAACGTGAAGAACTTACCTTGAAAAACTTTGCCTTAGAGCAGGCAAAACGTCAGGCAGAAGCGGCAAATCGGGCAAAAAGTGAGTTTTTGGCGATGATGAGTCACGAAATTCGGACTCCAATGAATGCTGTTATTGGCATGATTGATCTATTGCGGGATACTGACCTCACACCTGAACAACAAGACTTAGTGGAAACAGTTCATAGTAGCGGAGATGCTTTGCTCAACATCATCAACGACATTTTAGATTTCTCTAAAATTGAGTCAGGCAAACTGGAATTAGAAGAACAGCCTTTTGATTTGAGAGCTTGTGTGGAGCAGGCTATTTCCCTATTAGCTCATAAAGCTGCCCAAAAGGATATCGAACTAGCTTACCTAGTCCAGCCGCAAGTTCCTACTCAGATCATCGGCGATATGACACGTCTGCGCCAAGTCTTGATGAATCTTCTCAACAATGCCATTAAATTTACTGAAAATGGAGAAGTGCTACTCTCTGTTGATCTAGCAACTTGGGATCGAGGATTGAGGATAAGGAGTAATGGGGATTTGGCTCAAGAAACTTCTTCCCAGTTCCCAGTCCCCAGTCCCCAGCCCCCTATATCTGTTGGAGAGCCGCAACATCTATACGAAATTCAATTTGCTATCAAAGATACAGGTATTGGTATCGCACCAGAAAAGATAGAGCGGTTATTTCAACCCTTCACTCAGGCTGATGTCTCCATGACTCGACGCTATGGTGGCACAGGATTGGGACTGGCCATAAGTAAGCGGCTCAGTCAGATGATGGGCGGCACTCTTTGGGTGGAAAGTCAAGGGTTTGTCGGTGGCAACCCTAAACCTCTATGGGAAGGTGGAATTTCCCAAGGTTCAACATTTTACTTCACTATTAGTACGAAAGCGGCTGCTGTGTCAGAACAAACTGAATTAAGCAGTTCGCCAGTGCAGCTTGCATCTAAGCGGCTGTTAATTGTGGATGACAATCTGATCAATCGCCAATTTCTCACTTTACAAGCAGAGTCTTTGAAAATGCAAGTTTATGCTGCCAAATCTGGTAAAGCAGCTTTAGCTCAACTTGCTAAAGGAATGCAGTTTGATATTGCCATTTTAGATATGCAGATGTCGGAAATGGATGGCATAACTCTAGCTCGTCAAATCCGCAGGCAATTTGGTTGTCAAAACTTGCCTTTGGTGATTATGACCTCTTTGGGTAGACTAGAAACTTCCTCTGATTTTAATGATATCCAGTTTGCTGCCTCTTTGAGTAAACCGATCAAACAGTCTCAACTCTACGATGTTATTACCAGTGTTTTGGCAAATCAGCCAATCCCAGCCAATATTTCTCATTTTCCCTTGGTTGATCGGCATTTAGCCCATCGACTGCCATTGCGGATTCTTCTGGCAGAAGATACGATTGTCAATCAGAAAGTTGCCCTACTGATGCTCCAGAAAATTGGTTATGTGGCGGATGTCGTAACTAATGGGCTAGAAGTGCTAAAGGCTTTGCAAAAACAGCCCTATGACCTAGTGTTGATGGACGTCCACATGCCCAAAATGGATGGGTTAGAAGCAACTCGAAAAATCTGTCAAGAATGGGGAGTGGGTTTTCGTCCCTATATCATTGCGATAACTGCCAATGCAATGCGGGGCGATCGCGAAGTCTGTCTTGCTGCTGGTATGGATGACTACATTAGCAAACCCATTCAGCTTCAAGAGTTAGCTGAGGCACTTAGCAAATGCCCACCCCAAAGAAGTTCTGAATTCACTTCCAGAGGAAAACAAGGTAATGTGATGTGCTTAGAATTGCAACCTTCGCAAAATATCCTACAATCAGAGCAAAACCAGACATCAAAAACCGCCAAAATCGATGCCAAAATTCTCCAATCTTTGCAGAATATGCTCCGAGGAGATCGTGTGGCATTTGTTGAACTGATTGAGTGTTATCTTACAGAGACACCGAGATTGGTGCAAGATATCAGCACAGCTATCACAACTCAGGATGCCCAAACTCTATTGAACACAGCCCATCAACTTAAGTCTAGCAGTGCTTCTGTTGGAGCGATCGCCCTATCACAGCTTTGCAAGGTGTTAGAAGCACAGGGATACAGCAGTAAATTAGAAAACAGCCTAGAATTAATCTCACAACTATATCAGGAATATGAACAAGTTAAAGCTGCCTTAGAACAAGAACTTACGAAGGATGTACCATGAAAGCTGATGCTCAAGAAAGCCAATCTTTAGTTCTAATTGTTGATGATGAACCTTTTATCCGCCTGATAATGCGGCATTTCTTGGAGCGGGAAGGTTATCAAATAGCAGAGGCTCAAAATGGCATAGAGGCAATAAAAGTTTTTAAGCAATTGCATCCTGATATAGTACTTCTTGATGCCATGATGCCAGATATGGATGGGTTCGAGTGTTGCACTCAGTTGCAGAATTTTGATTGTAGCAAGTACACTCCGGTTTTAATGGTTACAGGGCTTGAAGATCAAGTGTCAGTTGACCGGGCATTTGCTGTGGGGGCAATGGATTATGTTACCAAACCGATCCACTGGGCAGTTTTGCGACAACGGGTAAAACGCTTAATTGAGCAATCTCAGTTACAGCAAAAACTGGAAGCTGTTAATGGGGAATTACAACGATTAGCTACTATCGATGGATTAACTCAAGTCGCTAACCGCCGACGGTTTGAAGAGTATTTTAACCAAGAGTGGCAGCGCCTGAAACGGGATAAATGCCCCCTTTCGCTGATTCTTTGCGATGTTGATTTCTTCAAATTATATAACGATACTTATGGTCATCGGGTAGGCGATCGCTGTCTTCAAGAAATTGCTAAAGCGCTCAAAGATATTATTAAACGTCCCGGAGATTTAGTTGCCCGTTATGGCGGGGAAGAATTTGCTGTGATTTTACCTAACACAGACACCGAGGGGGCAACTCATGTTGCCGAAAACATTTGTGATGCTGTCCGAACACTAGCAATTCCTCATAAAAATTCCCAAGTTAGTCCTCATATAACCCTGAGCGCCGGGTTTACAACAGAAATTCCTCAGCCAGATTCTGATATAGAAGAAATGATTTACGCCGCAGATCGGGCGTTGTATCAAGCAAAAGCAGCAGGACGCGATCGCTTTGTGCAAAATATTCAACTACCCATAAGTAAAAATTCCCGCTAGAGCGCCAAACTTTACACATTTCCACCCTATTTTCAACGTATCGGCTGGGATTATTGTCTGTTTATTCTATGCTTTGAAAATGCTCTTCCTCAGCTTTAAATTATTCATCCAAGACCGATCAATTAGATGAGCGTGTACGACGAAAAGCAACTTCCATACCTGCATAATAATTCTGCCAATCTTCGGGCGAGGCAACACCGAAAAATTGCAGTAACTTTTTTACCAAATCAGGCTTATTCTTGGCAATTAAACGACACTTAGGAATTACACCTTGGTTCATCAAGTCTTTAACTGGTAACTGATCTAACCTAATCCGCGATGCTTAAAAATCTACCCCTCGTTTAAGTTCTACACCTTGATTGGCATAGTGTTTGTGGCAATAAACCTCTGAGTGGATGCTAGCCAAGTCGAAGTACGCAGGTGGATTTTGGCAGCGACCAGTAATAATGATTTCGGTATCGCGGGGTTTGCGGAGTAAAGCTTGGACAATAGGTTCAACGGGGAGTAATTCTAAGTCAACGGTGGGATTTAGTTCATCAAGAATAATAGTTTTATACAATCCAGAGGCGATCGCAACTTTAGCAATTTCCCAACCCCGTTCGGCTTCTACATAATCTAATTCTTGTCGGGAATTTCGCCAGACGATCGCATCTCCACCGCAGCGCTGATGATCTACCACTTCTGGATATGACTGTTGTAAGGCAGCGATCGCAGCGTCTTCTGTGTAGCCACTACCACCTTTCAGCCACTGCATAATCAACACACGGGTAGACCCTGGATGATTGATTCCCCTACCAATAGCCTGTAAGGCTTTGCCCAAAGCACTAGTAGACTTGCCTTTACCAGCACCAGTGTAAATTTCAATCCCTTCAAGGAAGAGAGCTTTAGCTGTTGGGTGGTGATGAGGTTTCATTTCTGAGTGCAAATCTGCAATATCAAGCAACTTTTGCGGTGCGGCGCGTCCGGTGGCGATGATTTCCAACTCTTGGGGTTTAGATTTTAATGTCCGTACCACTTCATCTACTGCTAGCAAACCCAAATCCAGAACCGGGTTAATTTCATCCAAGACAACAACTGAATATAAGCCACTAGCAATCGCGCCTTTAGCGACATCCCAACCCCGCATCGCTTCATCTCTGTCAAAAGTGGTAATTTCGTCATGACCAAAAAATTCGGCTCTCCCAGTGCGAACCTGATCAATTAAATGAGGAAACCCACGTTGCAAAGCTGCGATCGCCCCATCTTCATCATAATCACGTTCAGGCCCTTTTAAAAACCGCAGCAATAAAACGCGATTAGAATTGCTAGGCGTATTGATCCCCAAGCCAATAGAGCGCAAAACCACCCCCAAAGCTGCTTGGGACTTACCTTTACCCAGTCCATCGTAGATATGAATTTGACCGACGAGCCGTTCTTGACGCACTTGCGCCGTGCGAATACCAATACCGTTCCTTGTCATTTCTCGAAAAGCTATAAGTGGCAGTCTTTAATCTTACCTAACGTCTTGTAATCTTAGGTAGAGAAACTGCTCTTCTCATGCATCCGTATCATGTATAAATAATATCGACAATATCATATTGCCACACCAACATAGTAAAGGACAAAAACAATCGGATAATTTCCACCATCACCCTCACTATCCCAGTTATACTCTCTACAGTTAACTCTTACCCTTGACCATTTATGCCTGAAAATTGGATGCTTCCCAGCATTTTTCCTATTGGTGGAATTCTGTTTGACTTTTTATTTGTACTGATTGCCATCCCCATTGAAGCGTATGTTTTGCACAAGCGACTAAAATTTGATAAAAAAACTAGCATTTTTTATGGTATCTCTATGAATCTGTTTTCTAGTGTAATAGGTTGGATCATATTTTTTGTAGTAGAACCAATGTTACCGATACATCTGAAATCAGAATTAATTAGCTATATGTTTTTTAATAATTTTAAATCAGCAAATACACAAAGCTTAATCATTTTAACTGCTTGTATAATATTCTTTGCTACTTTTATAATGAAGTTTTTCATTTTAAGGGTATTACTACTATCATTGAGTGAAGCAGTTGCTAAAAAAGAAGAGGAACCTCAAACATCTCAACGGCGGCGATGGCGTAGTTTTAGTACTGCTAAATTACAAAGTACTAATTTAGTAATTACTACATTAATTGCGAACTCTCTAAGTTTTAGTGCTATAACCATTATTTTATTCTTTCGCTCCAAGTAGCAAGAATTTACTTCATTTAAAGGAACACTAGTGATTGGTTAATCAGGTGGAAGGAAGAAGATGAATACGTTATTTAAAGATGTATTTGGGGTTTTTAAATTTGCTGAAGGGCTTTATGCAGGAATTAGAAAGGTATTAGTTCCACCTAAAGCTTATTCTTGGCAAACATTTATTTATTTGAGCGTTTTTTCTTGGGGAGTTTCATTTTTTGCCATAGGTTATATAAAAGATATAATTGCCTTTTTCGGTTGGTTATTTTTAATTGCTGGCACAGCTTGGTATACAACTGAAGATCCTTTGAGGGTTCCTGGTACTTTTATGCCAGTTGGGGCAGTGATCACTGGATTCTTAGTGAGTGTTTTTGCTTTTGGAAATCAACAAGATGTCATTACACCAAGAACAATTGTTTTTTGGCCGACAATCTCAGCGCTAATTACGGCAATACCAGAATTTATTGAAGGTAATGATACCGATGCCAAAGCTCGAATTCCTAAACCAGAAGACCGGCAAAGAATCATAATTTTAGTTGCTAGTAGTATGCTGCTAAGTTGCTGGATTCAGTTTCACTTTGTGATGAATAATTGGTTCCAACAATATCCTAGTTTGCAGGCAGATACTTTTAAAGGTAGCACCGTTCTTGTCAGTACAGAAAAACGCCTAAAAATCCCACGAAACGGCGCTATAATTCTAGAAAAACTTCAACCACTAGTAATAGAAGAAATAGCTAAAAGACCTTGGTCGGAAGTAGAGAAATGGCTGATCCCGAAAAAAGATGTCGAACCTCGGGTAGTAACTCTAGGTAGAGGAGTAATTCAAAAGAACTTGGGTAAATATGAAGAGAAGGAAGTATGGCGTGTTGAACCGCGTGTAGCTAATACTAAGTCTGGATATATATTAGATTTATTAAGTATTTGGATGGGCCCAAGTTCTAACCCACGGGGCTATTACTTGAAAAAATCTTGTCGCATTGAACCAGTTGCAGCAACTAGCAATTCAGACAATAAGACTACAGTTGCAGAAATTGAATGCGATCGCGGCAGTAAACTTTTTGTTGGATCGCCACCTCCACAAGCAGGCGAGGAGCAGGGGAACAATAATCAATAACTAATGACTAATGACTAATAACAAATGAGTATTAACAGAATTTTTGTATTGGCGAAGAATGTGTTTCAGGAAGTGGTACGCGATCGCATCCTATTTATTATTGGTTTTTATGCGCTGATAATCGCCATTGCTTTCCGTGTCCTTCCTGAATTTGCAGCAACGACTGAAGACAAAATATTTTTAGACTTTGGGATGGCGGCTATGAATGCCATCGGGTTAATTGTAACGATATTTATTGGTACGGGACTGGTTAATAAAGAAATTGAAAAACGCACTATTTTGGTGTTAATTGCTAAACCTGTCAGTCGTAGCGAAATTATCGTCGGCAAATACTTGGGTTTATCCGCAGTACTAGCTGTGCTTATCGCCACGATGACAGCAATTTATCTATTATTTGTGCAAGTTGGTAACATTTCTCATTCAACGACCAGCATTTTAATTGCTGCAATTTTCTTATTTTTGCAGTTGTCATTAATCACGGCTGTGGCTATTACCTTCGGTGTTTTCACTGCTTCTTTACTGGCGACCGTTTTAACCTTTGCAGTATATTTAATTGGAAACATTACTCAATATTTAGTACACCTTGGTCGCCTGAGCCACAACCCTGGTATAGAACGTCTAACTCAAGGTTTGTTTCTTATTTTACCAGATTTATCTCGATTAGATTTAAAAAACGATGCCGTTTATGGTCTGCAAGCACTACCTGACACAACTGCATTGATTACAAATGCTGGCTATGGCTTACTTTATAGTGCTATGTTGTTAGCGATCGCTATTTTTATCTTCTCACAACGTGAGTTTTAGTCATGGGGCATTGGGGTAAACAGAAAGTTCTTCTCTCCTAACTAATGACTAATGACTAATAAATCACTATCTGAGGTTGCTCAATTGTGCCATCAGGCATTATAGTATCCCGGAGCTTTGCATAAATCAGGTTTGTCTCCCAAAGGTTTGCCTTATTCAAGTTTGCCTTGGTTAAATTTGCCCATGTCAGGTCTGCACCAGTTAAGTTGGCCTCAGTTAAATTAGCTTCTAGTAGTTTTGCTCCACATAGCTTTGCTCTTGTGAGATTTGCTCTAACTAAATTAGCTTCAATCAGTGATGCTTCAATTAATTTGGCTTCACTTAAGTCTGCTTCTCTCAAATCCACATCACATAAAGAAGCACCCCAAAGATTACTATTTGTAAATTTTGCCCGCCATAAGAAAGTTCCGCACAAATTTGCTCGTGTTAAATCAGCATTAATCAAATTAGCTTCGCACAAAGATGCTTCATACAAATTAGCTTCGCGTAGGCTAGCTTGCATCAGATTTGCGCCACTTAAATTAGCACGAGTAAGGATACAGCCACACAAATTTGCATCACGTAAATCTGCTCCTATGAAGTTAACACCGCTTAAATCAATTCCTTTCAGGTCGATTCCACGCAAGTCACATCCACTGAAATCTCGGCGCTGAAAATATTTATTTGTGATTTGACTTAATATCAATTCCTGTTGAGCAGCATAATTATTCATGGTATTCACCTCTGCGTGTAATTTATCTCAAAGGTTGAGTGTGATAGTTACCGTATATTGAGAGTACACCGCAAATGGAGATCATCTGAGTAAATAATCAGAGATAAATTCCCAAAAAATCGCTAAGAGCTTGAAAATGCGCTTTTTAACTGGTTTTTAAAACAAAAAATGCTGACATAGGTCAGGAAACATTGATAAGTCAAATAGAATTAATTAGGCCGGTGAGAATAACTCAAAATCACCATTACTTCTGTCAGCACCCCACCTACAGTCTTTAAGTCTGCCGATTTTGGTTTTTTCATCAGGGATTAGCCGTTCCAATGCACGACGGGCAGGCAGTGTAGGGCAAAAATGTGTAGGCGTAGCCCATTGTAAACATCGCTAGTATTACTAGTTGTGCCAATATTGGAACCAAAAATCATGCTCAAAAATTCTGTAAACAATAGTAAACCAGGACTCACCATTGATTTAAACTCAAATTAAACAAACATTAATACTTAATATAAGTAAGACAAATGTTGTAATAACAATTGCAGATTAAATCATCAAAAATGAATTTATTACTGTTTACAGGGCTAGTAAATTATTGCTTTCTGTATTGCTGTAAACTGAACCGTATTAATATTTAATCACAAATATTTCCGAACTTAGGCTAGGCTGTAAAATCTTTATATGCTAAATTTTAGATAATTGGCATCTGCAATCTTTGTCAACATTCTAGCTTTGCATGATTTACTTTCACTTCTAATTAAAAAATATCTTTATGAGTAGCTTAGTCTTCTTATTAATTGGGTTAGCGACTTTCTTCTTTGCTTGGAAGACTAAGGAGGAAATTCATCGCATTGCGGCTATGGTAGTTGGGACAATTGTTCTGGTTTGGGGATTTGCTCTGGCTCCTTTGTCATTTCAATTGCTATTTGAGATAATCTCAGTTTTAGCGGCTTTCTTTGTTTGTATGCGATGTTTGGGTTGTGGTTTCAAGCAAGATTGATTTTAATCCGATTTTGAACAACATGCAAAAGCCATGTTAGATGAGTTGAGCCAAGAAAATACTTGTAGCAACCTTGTTGTTCAGGCAATTTCTCAACAGTTAAAAGGGGAAGTTCTTGCACTCAAGACCATTGCCCACAATCTAGCTATCAGCGTTCGTAAGTTGCAGATAAAACTGGAAACAGAGGGTACTTCATATCAACAACTCTGGGATGCAACACGTAAAGAATTAGCGCTACGACATCTTAAAAAACAGATGCCTTAATACATGATGTAGCTTTTTTACTAGGCTTTTCTGAACCGAGTGCATTTCACTGTGCCTTCAAGCGATGGACATGAAAAACCCCACAAGCGTACAGGTTGCTTGACTATAACAGTTGATTGTTATTACTCAATATCAAAAAAAAAGCGTAGGCGCAGCCTACGCTGATTTTTAGATTACAAAATACAGCTTAAGCAGCAACAGGTTCCAACAACTTAATATCAGAGAAGATAAATTCTTGAATAGAAAGTTGTCCTGCTGTCTCGGTGCGAATCTCCCGACGATTTAGAATAAAATAGTCACCAACTTTTTCATACTCATCGATAAATTCGCTTCTACCGCCCTTTTGTTCCCCAGTTTTGGGGTCATGGTACACAGAGTCATAGCGGTGGGATAGATAGCCTTCCCCGGTGTCGTGACTGCTGAAGGTGTCAATTGTCACATAAGTACCGTGAATTAGACGGTGAACATGGCATACCTCATTATTGCGGACTTTGTATTTATCGCCTTCAGCCTTACCACCCATTAAAAGCTCAACCGCACCAGTTTCGTCAGTTTTGCCATAGCTAAAGGTATTGGCGCTGTGGGTATCTTCAAAGCTGCGGCGGATGCGGTGAATTGCTATCTCCCATGCTTGACCATGAATTGCTTTCTGGGCTGGCTCGTCATCTACATCCAAAACTTCGGCTTTCAGATTGGCAGTGATGATAACTTTGCCTGTAAACACTTTATCATCATGCTTAAAGGTAATATTTGCAGTATAACCAGGGAAATTCTTGTCCCAAGTGTAGCGGTTCTCATAAGCAGCCCGGAAAAGTTCCTGAGCAGAGAGTTGTGTAACTGTCATGTGCTTCTCCTAGTCGCTACTGTAATTAGCGTTTTAGTTTCCTTGGTATTAGCATAGAAGTAATTGTTGAGGCTTGGATAGTCCCCAACTGGGTACACTTATGGTTAATTCTCTTCACGCCGTATTTGATGCGATCGCCAATGTCCAAAATGAGCAAGAATTAAGGCTAGCTCTCACGGATAAAATTGGTGAGCATTTTGGTGTGCAAAATTGGGGCATTTATTTCCTAGATGAGCAACCAACGGCCCAAATGGATGTTCAGGGCATTCCGGCAGTATGCTTAGAAAGCAATCCAGTCGGGCGCTACGTGGTTGAGCGTCACGCTCCCGCCCATGAACAGTTATTACTATCGCCAGGAGACTGGAAGCATTTTTGCTCGCGTTCCGATCATGAACATGTGATGACTGGGCCAATTGTTTGCAATGGCCGTCTTGTAGGAACGCTTAACTTGGCTCGTGACAAGGGAAATCCGGCTTTTAATGGCAACGATTTAGCTGATTTGAGTGCCTTATGCATTCATTTATCAGCAAAAATGGCAACTCTACGGACAAAACCAAAAATATCCCATTCTCTTTTAGTAAATCCTTTAACAGCGCGTGAGTTAGAAATTGCCGAATTAGTGGCACAGGGGTTAACGAACGCAGAAATTGGGGAAAAACTTTGGATTACGCAAAATTCCGTCAAACAAGCTTTGAAGAGGATGTTTCGTAAGTTGAAGGTTTCGGCGCGTGCAGAAATGGTGGCAAAGCTACAAGATATACAAGTTTCATAAAAAGACGTAGTTTTGTTAATTCACACGGGCAGAAATTTTTAGAGTGCATAACTCTTAAAATCATCAGGGGCTTGGTAACGAAGAGCCTTAAATATTTGGTTAATGCTTAAGTCTTGATTATTTTTGCTGCAATCAATTTCTTAACTGTCTTAACTGTCTTATCTGTCATTGCCTTTTCCTGGCGATGGCGGGAAAATACGGACGTGACGGCAAAAACATTTGTTAACAACGCAATTATCTCAATATACCCTATTTTTTGTGAGGAGGAAAATCAGTGAGTTTAAGAGATCCAAATCAGACATATATATTAACACAAGGACAAGGTGTTAAACTGTCTGGTAATCCCATTCAGACTGAAAACTTTTATATTCAAAAGACCCTGCGTGATGGAGGAAAAATCCGTTTCAAAATTCTTTATTCTGCTGAACTAAAAGGTTTCTGCTTGCTGGAAGTTTTTCTGATGAGAGCGCACAATAGAACACGAACTGCTAGTATGACAATCCCCAATGCTGGTTCAACAGCTACTGCTCAAGAACAAGAGGGAGAATTTAGTATTTGGGAACTAGGAGATTATTACTTCTTTTTCAAAATGTCTTCCAATAATGGAACGTTTTTTATTGAGCATTATCAACTTTATTGGTTAGCTAGTTAATTATTTCTCGTTGAAATACCAAAATTTGCATCCTTAAACTAACGATAGGATTGAGCGAAATCAGCGAAACTGAATATAGCTATGATCGCTGTGTTAAGAAAGTCAACTGTAAATGGTTTCAAGTGGTAATCAAACAATAAAGTTGGATTGAAAAATTACCGGAATTAGGAACAAGCGATCGCATAGCTAGATTTAGAATCAGTCTATGCTGCTAAATCTAGCTATTATCAATTAAATCATCGGGTTAATTATTTTATCCGAAATGATGATTATGACGACAACACAATAGTTTTAAATCTTTTCCAGCCGCTATTATTAAAAAACTGTAGATAGTTGTTGGCTTGGCTAATTCAACATATAAGAGAACTTAACGACGCTTCAGAAAAACCTGAGCAAAGGAAACCTTCGCCCAGAATTTTAGTGAGCATAGAAGCGTGAGAAAAAAGCACCTGATAAATTTTTCTCAAGCACGTTTTTGCAGTGATTTATATTCAAACTCAGCAACACCCACGCCTAGTTGTGTTTTAAAGTAAGCACGGTAGAGTTCGCAACGCGGTAGAATGCGATCGCCTTCATAAGCGATCAACCCCAAGCTTTCGAGCTTATGAGCATAAATAGGATTGAGGAAAATGCTTTGCTTTGCTGTCAGAACTTCAACGTATGCCTTTACTAAACTGGTATTTTCTTTTAGGATTGCCCAGTGTCGCCATAAATGATAACGATAGATACCGCCGTTAGCAATAGCCTCCTGTATCAGTTCTTCTAAGGTGATTCCTTGACAGCATAGATAATACAGAGCAATCCGAATTAGTGCTGGATGTCCCCCCACGAGCGACATCAGTTGAGTAACCTCGTTACTAGTCCAGTCTAAACCATGCCGTTGCGCTAAGTATTCTACTTGGTGGTCAGTAAATTCTGGTAGACGGATAGGTAGTCCGATATTAAATGGGGAGCGGTTGATATCTAAGGAGACATATACTTCTGTGGAATAAATTACCACTAGCTTCAGTTTCTGCAAGTTTGTCTGTTGTCGTGCTTCCTCATACCAAGAGCGCAACAAACCAAAGAACTCCTGAGCAATTTGAGGATATTCAAAAAAGCGGTCAACGTCATTTAACACTAAAACCACCGGACTTTGACATTGCTTGAGCAAATAAGATTGTAAATAGAAACTGCAACTCAACTTACAACCTATTTCCTCATGCCAGTTGTCATCTAGCTTGGGATCAATGCCTAATGCTGTTGCAATTTGCCAGCAAAAAGAACGCAAAAGCTTGTTTAAGTCTGTCAGACAGTTGTCATCGATTTGCTTGCAATTAAGGTTGACTGGGCGATAACCTTGCATCTGAGCAAAGGCTAAAAGCCTCAGTACAAGAGAACTTTTTCCCATTTCTCTTGGTGCTCGAATCCGAATCACACAGCCTGGTTGAATTATTTCTCGATAAACTAGTTCCTCAATGGGGGGACGCTCGACATAAAAGGGGGAATCTAGAGATACGGGGCCATCTGGGTATGACCAAATATTTTCGAGTTGGTTATGCTGTTGAGTAACAAATGAATCTAAGGATAAAATCGGTGATATTTTTTTTTCTGTATCTAAACTTGGTGAAATACTTTGAGAACTTTCAGTATTATTCTGTTCACTTAAGATTGCATAGTCTTCCCTGTGTAATTCTAGATTAAAGGCACTAAAGCATAATTTCAGGGTTTTTTGATCTACGCCTTTATCCAACGACCATAATCGGTTCAGAGTTTTGGTAGAAACATTCATGCGATCGCCTAATTCTTCTAGAGTGAAGTGTTCGCAACTGTTTTGAACTTTTTCGATAGCCAGAATTGCCGCTTGTAAACGCTTCAACCCAGCACTCGTTAGAACAACTCCTCGTCTTCGCGTGCTTTTAGAGTGCTTCATATTGCTAATCATCTATCTGCTTTTTATTAACTATCTCTTCATTGTTTCATGTTTTTAAACAGTTCTCATGCAGTTATTTAGATGTTACTAAACTACTAATATTTAGTAACAAATTATACAAAAATACTTAATAGCAGATATATAAATAGGTATAAATAAACATAACTATATTGTATTGATTGTTATATTTACTGTCCTATGCAAAGCTGTTGACGCTTCTGGATCAAATGTCTTTTACTACTTGCAAATAACAAGCCTTAATAGTTCTCTTTTTTTATGCCAACTTATGAGGATATTACTTAAATTATTTCTTATCTTGTCTTAATCTGAATATTGCAGTAGGGGCGCACAGCTAACTGTACGCCCCTACTAAAGCACTATATTTTATGCAACTGAGAAAGACAAAGACTACAATCTATGATCAGCAAGGGTAAGCGCGTTACCCAGGTATTAGAATTCGGTGATTATACACCAGCGCCCTTATTATTACTCTTTTATTGGCGAAAAGTTATTAGTACTTGTTGCCAATAGGATATCGTAACGCATTTAGCGTCCAACTTTGTTTGAGACATCTCTGGCTGCCTCTGCCGCACTGTCGCCTACATCGCTAGCAGTTTCTTTAGCGCCCTTTACGTATCCACCTCCAAACTCTTTAAGGGCTTCTCCTGACTGTTGCCCAATCTTCTGAAGTCTTTCACCAGGAGAATTTTCGGTTTCGCGAGCATCCTTAAACCACTGCCCTACTGTTTTCGGTCTTTCAGCATCATTTTGCTGTATCTCTTGGCGGACTCTCTCCTTTAAGCCTTTATCATTCTGCCCCTGCTCATAATTAACATTCGTTGTCAGCACTAGAAAACCAACTACGGCAACAGCCAAAAAAGATTTTACCTGAAGTCCTTTAAGTAGGGAACTGATGTTAGCAATCGTTCTAGAAATCAAATTTATCATGCCAATTAGCTTTTTAGACTACAAATAAAGATTAACTATGTAAAGGTAATTATCCTTCTAGCAAAAGGCATATTTTAGTTATAAAAAAGAAATATATTTTAAATCTTTGGGAAGAGGTGATTTTTTTGTCGCTAATTGGTCATTGCGAGCAGAACGCAGTGAAACAAAGCGATCGCTTCATTTTGCAACTTTTAGAAAAGCTAGCTCGTTAAGCGAAGCTATACGCTTCATTCGCAATTGACTTGTAACGATTTTGGTAAATTTGCTTGCATTGGGATGCTCCCTTTTTTAAATCTACTAAAGAAAATTATTATGTTCAAAACGCTACAACAACTCCAAGGGATTATCGCTCACAAAAACTCAGAAAACTTGGGTGATATTGGCATTCTTAAATCTGATTGATTCGGTGCTAAAGTTTCTCCAACAGTCGCCTCCAAATTGCAACCAGTCGCGGGATATTATCCCGTAATTGATTTGAAGCAATTAAGCCAATACCCTAAAGGCTCCTTTGGGCGAGAATATGCCAATCGCAAGTAAATTAACTAAAACCATTAAGCATCAGCTAAGTTGCTCTATTCCATCTTGCTTGGCTCCCTGACAAATCAAAGGAATTTTTGCCACCCTAGTACAAGGGCGAGAACTAGGCAAGAAAGCTGATTTTCTGTTGGGCTAACGCTTTAAAGACCATTGGGAAAAAGCAATTGAGGAGAGGATGTGAGAAAACGATTGGGATTAGCATAAATTTCCACAATTCATCCGAAAAAAGCTTTTTAATCCTCAATAACAGCTTTTTTAGTAGTCTCTCTTTCTGTTTATAAATGATGCTTAAGATTACTTCGGCTGGCAAATGTAGCACTAAATACATTTTTAATGCTACATTTGCTCTTTAATACAGATAGAAATTAAAAAAACATATATCTTTGGTTAGATAAATTATCTATCTTAAGAAACAGAGACTTGATGTATAAAAATAAATAGTTACTAATAACAATCAATAGTAAGACGACTTTTAGGCTAGAGACAAAGTTTTGTCTAACTTAGTGGATTTATACCGTAATCCCTAGATATTGAAGGGCTTGCAGACGGCAAATTAATCCACGTTTTTTCCTCAATACGAGAACTGGTTCAGGTGGAAAGCCAAAGGATGAAATACTGGATTAGGAAATTCGCAATCTGTATAATATTACTGTATAACTTGCTCCTATCAAGTGATTACGCAGGAGCAAACCAACTTTCAAATATTGATGTGCAACAATTAAATGCACTCCCGACGGTTGAAAACTTAGCAAGTGCTGACAATAATCTTGCTAAGAGTAGAAAAGAAAATTTTTGCCAATTTGATGAGATTGTCAAAAGAATAGATAAACTAGAGGGACTATTTACACTTTATTGCAGTGGCGATTCGGGCAAAATTTACTTAGAAATTAAACCAGAGCAGCTAAATAAAGACTATCTAGCTATAGTTACATTGGAATCGGGCATTGGGGAAAAGGGAATTTATAGTGGATTACCTCTATCTGATTTTCTCTTCTACTTTCAACGAGTAAAGAATAGATTGCACTTTGTGATTCGTAATGTTAAATTCCGTGCAGAAACTAGACCCGAACAGCGATCGCTTGCTCGTTCATTTAGCGACTCGGTTCTTTATTCACTCGAAATACACACTATTAAACCAGGCGGTAAAAATATTCTAATCAGCCTAGATGAACTGCTAATGCAGGATTTTCCAGGCTTAACTACCTTATTAAAATACTCTTTGCAGGCTGATTATCACTTGGATACAAGAAAGTCTTATTTAGGTGATGTTAACAGCTTCGCAGAAAATGTAGAAATTGATTCTATTTACGGCTTTTCATCACTAGAAGGAGCAAATTTAGTTACAGTACCCGATAGCAGGGCACTTACTCTGAAGGTACACTACAGTTTTTCTCAGCTTAGAGAAAGTACTGGTTACATTCCTAGACTTGCAGATGACAGAGTAGGATATTTTATTACTGCTTTCCAAAATTTATCTAATAATAATGCTCACGAATCATTTGTCCGTTACATCAATCGTTGGCATCTAGAGCCATCAGATCCTAACGCTCCCTTATCTCCACCCAAAAAGCCAATTGTGTTTTGGATTGAAAATGCTGTGCCACTAGAGTACCGCAATGCGATTCATGAAGGTGTTTTGATGTGGAACAAAGCGTTTGAAAAAGCTGGATTTCAAAATGCTATTGAAGTGCAGCAAATGCCAAATGATGCTGATTGGCAACCCGCAGATGTACATTACAACACTATTCGCTGGTTCAATTCTTTAGATGCAGGTTTTGCCAAAGGCCCAGTGCGCGTTAACCCACTTACCGGGGAAATATTGGATGCAGATATTATTGTGGATGCCAATATGGTGCGTTCAATTCAGCAAGAATATCACGCGCTGATGGAAGAAAATTCATCTTTTACGGATGGACACTTTTCTCAACTGGGCAAAAACCCATGTCCAGGTAATTTATCTGCAACATTCTCGAAAGGTTTTAAAGCTTTTCCTAAACAACATTTAGTAGACAATGACTTCTGCTATAGCATGGAGTCTTCATCTCAAGCCGCAATGGGGGCGTTGGCATTGTCAATTTTGCCAAACACTACACCTAGTAGTGAAACCATGAAGAAGTATGTGCATCAATATTTGCGTTCTCTGATTGCTCACGAAGTCGGGCATACTCTCGGTTTGCGCCACAACTTTCACGGCAGCACCATGTTAACGCCCGAAGAATTAAATAATACTCAAATCACTCGCACTAAAGGTTTAGTGGGTTCGGTGATGGACTATCTACCTGTGAATATAGCACCACAGGGAATACAACAAGGTGACTATTTCCCAGGAGTTGTTGGGCCTTACGACGAATGGGCAATTGAGTATGGTTATAAAAGAAGCCCATCAGTAACACTTGAGGGAATCATTCCAGAATCAGAAAAAACTTTTTTGGAGCAGATTGCACTGGTGTCGCCTCAACCAGAATTATCTTATGCAACTGATGAAGATATCTGGGATATTAATCCTTTGGCAAATGTCTGGGACATGAGTAGTGATGTACTACTTTATTCGCAATGGCAAATGGATAATGCCCGTTTTATGTGGCAACGCCTTGACAAGGGTTATCTATCGAAAGGCGAAAGTTATAGTAACCTGCGCGTCTCATTCAATAGAGTACTTAAATATTATTTTCGCAACGCCACCTTACTTTCTAAATATATTGGTGGACAATCGTTTCGGCGTCTCCATGCTAGTGATGATACTTCTTGGACATTTGTACCAGTTTCACTTTTAAAACAACGTCAAGCATTGACAAAGCTGCAAGAATATGTGTTTGCTGAGAATGCTTTCAGTTTTTCACCACAATTGTTGAATCAACTAGCACCATCGCGCTGGGAACATTGGGGTAATTCTGTACCTAACAACCGCCTTGATTATCCGATTCACGATCGCATTCTGGGTTTCCAAAGTGCGGTACTGCGATCGCTATTAGACAGCGATCGCCTGAATCGTTTACAAGATATAGAATTAAAAACCCAGCCTGGAGAAGCGCTTTCCATCCCGGAACTGTTCGACACCCTGCAAACAGGCATTTGGACAGAAGTTTTAACCCCAGGAGAACCAAAGCCAATTTCTAGCATCCGCCGTTCATTGCAACAGGAATATCTGAATATTTTGCTAGAGATGATGTTGGGTACTAATGATACACCTGAAGATGGGCGAACACTGGCTTGGTATAAATTGCGCCAACTACAAAAAGCCATTGATGTCAGACTCAAACAACTTAGTGAAAGCCTTGATATTTACACCCTAGCCCATTTAGAAGCTTCTGGCGATCGCATCGCTAAAGCATTAAATGCACAGTTAATTTCTAAGTAGTCATAAGGAATAGGGAATAGGGCATTAGTCATTAGTTATTCTCCCCCTGCCTCCCCTGCTCCCCCTGCTCCCCCTACTCCCTCATCCCCCATTCCCCACTTCCCCAAGATACCTTTGCAATAAACCAATTACAACTTCTGGCATTTCCAAATGAGGTAATATTCCTGCATCTGCGATCGCATAAAAATCTTGAGTTGCACTTGGATTTAAATTTGCCAAGCGTCGTCCTAATTTGATGCTGGTAAATTGTGCATTTTCTCCCCAAAAAATGACAGTAGGAATTGTCAGTTGTTTAATATATAAACTCAGATCAAAGTAAAGATCACCCCGCAAAAATGACAAAGCGGCAAACTTGGCATTAGGCTGTTGTGCAGAGGTTAAATAAGCCTCCACCATTTCTTGAGAAACTCGTTGTGATTTGGCAAACAGAAAACTTTGTAAAAAATTTCGGACTGCAATTTCATTTTCAGCACCAAGCATATAAATAAAATTGTCCAACAGAGGCGCATTGATCGCCGAAAGCGGAAGTCTGCGTCCAGCACCCTGTCCAAAATCATCAAATCCAGAAGGGGATACCAAATACAGTGCTTTGAATAAATTGGGTTGAACAATAGCTAAACGAATAGCAAAAGCGGCTGTTAGAGACGAGGCTACCACCGTCACAGGTTGACGACAAGTTTCAATGATAAACTCTGCGATCGTGCTGAGATAATCCCTAATTTTATAATCCCGGACTGGATGAGCCGATTCTCCCCAGCCGATTAAATCGGGAGCTAAAATGTGGTAATTAGAGGCAAAAGCCGGGTAAACTTTAGACCATTCATACGCAGATGCCCCACCACCAAAGTTATGGAGAAACAGTAGTGGAGGTAAATCTTCAGTATCAGCGAAGGGCCAAGGTGCATTAGTTTGGGTATAGTAAACCATTGCCCCCAAGGATGTATGGATAAGTTTATGTCCAAAGCCAGGAGGTTGAAACTGAAGCATAAAATTAAAAAGTATAGTTTAATGGCACTTTACCCGAAGGCAAAATTACGAGGTATAAAGTCAAGCTTACTGATAATTATCTGGGTAAGTAAACTTTTTGTCTTTTAAGCTATTTCATATTTAATTCGCATACAATTCATCCTTGCTTTTGATTACTATCTCCTGTGATCTGAACAAGTTGATTTAGGTTATCACCACTGATGTGATAGGCTGCCCCAAAACCAACTACAAAACGGCCTTCACTCGGTGTTAGCTGGAAAATCCGAAAGTCAGACAAGCCGCGCAAAACCTCGATAATTTGACCAAACCGCCCTTGAAATTGCTCAACAATTTGATTCCACTTATCAGTTTCACGCTCTATCAAATTTGCCGTACAATCAAAATTTAAACGACGACGGGCAAAAATTAGATTACTCTTGGCTTCATCCTCGATAAACAAGACACTAACATGAGGATTGTCATAGAGATTTTTGGTATGAGTTGAAAGACCACTGACGTAAATGTAGATGTTTTTGGAATCATCTATTACAAAGGGAGCATAACTAGCATTGGGTATTGCCTGTGCGCTCACAGTGCTAATAATTACACTCTCAAATTTTTCTGGAAACTTTTCGTACTCAGCTTGAATGTCTTCAAGTTGGCTCATAAGTAAATTACCGTTTGATTAGGAACACCTCATTAAGTATCCTAACGTGATTGAGCGATGTCTACGACGGGCTATTCTGCGTCGCATGGAATGCCAAAGATTTGGCTTAAGGGAATAGGTTACAGGTTATAGTTTTCTCCTGTACCCTTTCCCCTAATTAAAGCAATTCAGCATTATCCAAGCTCTGAGTACCGGAGGATTTAGAGAAACAAACATTGGGCTAAACTGAAGAAAGTTATGAGGACGCAAATATGACTGACAAAAATCGTTCTCAATGGGATTTAGGCAGGTTTATTGAAACCCTGACTTACTTTGAGGTAATTCCTTTCCTTAACTGGGTACAGCAGTTAATCCAAGGCCGTCCTAAGGATAATCAAAATAGACCCAATGGAGGAAGAAATATGGGTGTAATATTAGTAGCAGGTGCAACAGGTGGTGTAGGTAAACGAGTAGTGCAGCGATCGCTCCAACAAGGTTATAAAGTTCGCGCCCTAGTTCGAGATATTGACAGAGCCAGGTCAATTCTTGGTAATAATATAGACTTAGTAGTTGCGGATATCACCCAAGCAGAAACTTTAAATTCTTTAGTTATGGCTGATATCCAAGCTGTAGTTTGTTGCACAGCAGTGCGCGTGCAACCAGTTGAGGGAGACACAGCAGATAGAGCCAAATATTATCAAGGGGTTAAATTTTACCAACCAGAAATTGTTGGCGACACCCCAGAAAATGTAGAATATCAAGGTGTTAAAAATTTAGTCCAAGCGGCAGCAAAATATTTACCCCAAGCAAACGAAAAACCGATATTTGATTTCACCAAGCCATCAGCAGAATTAAAAGATTACTGGGGGGCGCTGGATGATGTCGTTATGGGTGGCGTAAGTGCCAGTAATATTCAATTAGTAGAAAATACAGCTTTGTTTGCTGGTAATGTCTCCACAGCTAACTCTGGTGGATTTGCTTCTATTAGAACCAAGAATTTTGATCCACCCTTCAATTTATCTGATTGCGAAGGTGTGAAATTGCGCGTCAAAGGTGACGGTCAGCGTTATAAAATATTCCTGCGGACAGATACAAAATGGGATGGTATTGGCTATAGCTATTCTTTCGATACCGTAGCTGATACCTGGATAGATGTTCACATTCCCTTTGCAGATTTGATTCCCGTCTTTCGGGCAAAAGTTGTCAAAGATGCGCCACCAATTGAGCAGAATAGAGTTTGTTCATTCCAACTGATGTTGAGCAAATTTGAATATGATGGTGCTTTGAATCCTAAATTTTCTCCCGGTGGTTTTGCTTTGCAGTTGGAATCAATTAAAGCTTACGGCGGGACAAGTTTACCACAATTTATCCTCGTCAGTTCAGCAGGCGTAACTCGTCCTGGACGCCCCGGCATTAATTTAGATGAAGAACCGCCAGCAGTGAAATTAAATGACCAATTAGGAGGAATTTTAACTTGGAAGTTGAAGGGAGAAGATAGTTTAAGAGAAAGCGGAATTCCTTATACGATTGTTAGACCTTGTGCTTTAACTGAAGAACCAGGGGGTAAGGAATTAATATTCGAGCAAGGTGATAATATTAAGGGCAAAATCAGCCGTGAGGATGTGGCAGAACTTTGCGTGCAAGCTTTAAAACTAGCAAAAGCTTCTAATGTCACGTTTGAAGTAAAACAGGGAGATAATACTGTTAACTCTATCGATGGGCAGAAGTTATTTTCTAATTTGGTAAAGGATAAATAAGTGAAGTGACTACAGACTTATACTCTGTAGCCATCCCAACACATCCTGTCTAAATAGACTGTTATGAAAAAAATCCAAGTGCTAATATTTGCTGGGATTTTAGCAACAATTCTCTGGGGTGGATTATTTGGAAACACTGCTTCATCCCAGCAAGTGGAGTCTCGCATCTACAACCTAGAAGCGGACTTAAATCGTGTCGAGTCACGATTAAGCCAGATAGAGTCTCAACTCGGTCGAAGTGGCCACTCTTCATCCCCAAGAACAACACTTACCCCACGGCAGTCAACTGGTTCCAGAAGGAACTTATCACAGCAAGATCCAATGTTTGATCGGCTGGCAACTTTGGTGGTTGAATTGAAGCAACAAGTTAACAAATTAGAGGCGCGAGTTTCTAAATTAGAAAGTCGCTGAGTATTTAAATTATTCTATCTAGTTTTCAAAACTTAACCTCTGCCTTTAATACTTTGTTATTACCAACATTTTTTAAATATTGGGCTTCGTTACCATTTCCACCTCGGAATAAATTCCAAGGCTAATAGCTAAAGTCCTCTAAAGAGGACTAAATACAAAATTTTTAGCCATGTATAAATATCAAGTTCAGATGATTTCTAATAAAATCTATCAATGTAGCGATTGTTTTAAAAGTCAAGCGTAGGTGTAGCCCGTCGTAGACATCGCTTTGTTTGTGGAGATTTATGAAAGCGATGCTTACGGCGGGCTACGCTTACGCACCTCTGTACTTGATTGCAGTGCGACAAAGTTTGAAGTACTCCAACACGACTTCGGAGTACCTCAACACGACTTTGGAGTACCTCAACACGACTTTGGAGTACCTCAACACGACTTTGGAGTACCTCAACACGACTTTGGAGTACCTCAACACGACTTTGAAGTACCTCAACACGACTTTGGAGTACCTCAACACGATTTTGGAGTACCTCAACACGACTTTCAAGTACTTCAACACGATTTTGGAGTATCTGTTGCTTATAAGTGTTTAACCGAACCTGATATAAAAGAGAAAATTTCAGTCCACTTGAGTGGACTTTAGCTATTAGCCTTGGAATTTATTCCGAGGCGGGATATGAGGTTAGCGCGACACTTTGACTGTGACAAATATGTGCGTAACGACAAGCCATAAAGGGAACGGTAGAACCGATTTTATTAATTCGTATAAGCTGGTTTCAACTTCCCCAGGAAGTTAAGCATAGCTGAAACCACAGCATCCGGCGACTCAATTAAGAAGCCATGACCCCCAGCGTTGAGGACTAAAAGTTCAGCGTTGGGAATCCCTTGAGCGAGTTGCTGGGAAAACTTTAGCGGGGTGAGAATGTCTTGTTTACCAACTAAAACTAGGGTAGGACAATGAATTTGTTGAAGACGGTTTGTTGTGTCAATGTCAAGCATGGCTCGGCTGTGATGATAGAGTGAATGAGCCGCAGGTGGGAAAGGATATCTGATTGCAAATTCAATCAGACCTTCGATCATCCCAGGAATCGAGTAGAACGTATCTGTAAATATCCAGGGTAATACGACTTTTTCATAAAGTTTCAAGTCTACATTTTTGCAGAGGTCGCCCCAAGTCTCGATAATGCTGTTAAATAATCGATCACCCTTTGCCAAGGACGAAAGTAGTATCAGACTTTCTACCTTTTCAGGATGTGCTAACACTAACTCTTGGGCTATCTGACCACCCATTGAATGACCTGCTAAATGCACCTTATCGATCGCAAGATGATCGAGCAATGCTGCAACGTCATTGGCCATCTGCTTCAGATTATAGGGGGTTTCGGGAGCAGAACTTCGTCCCATACCTCGGTTGTCTAAGCGAATGACTTGATAGTGCGAAACCAGCGATGGCATAATCAACGACCAATAGGCATGATCGCAAAGAAAGCCAGCTATTAATAGCAAAGGCTCACCCTTTCCCTTAATGTCGTAGAACAACTCAATCCCGTTAATCTGAACTTTGGGCATAGTAAATAATTCTCTTAAGCAGGGATGGACAAGGCTACACTCCTATGTCTTAAATCTCTCGTCCACCGGAATTTGATAGCCGTTGGCGAGGCGATTGGTCATGTTGGCAGTGGCTGCGATCGCCATGAGTTCCCCGAACATGGTATCATTCATACCCTTGGCCAGCGCCCCTGCTGTGTGCGAGGCGATGCAATACTCACAGCCATTCGTCACACTCACGGCGATGTAAATTAGTTCGCGCATTAGTGGATCAATCTCACCGGGGCCAGTCATCACTTCCTTCACCGCTTGCCAAGTTCGTTGCAAGGTAGGGGGATGATTGGCTATAGCTTTCCAAAAGTTATTGATATAGTCATTCTGGCGGGTAGCGCGGATGTCGTCATATACTGCACGTACTTCGTCGCTGGCTTCTTCGTATTCAATCAGCTTAGTCATCGAAAATTTGGGTAGAAACCCCGTCCTTTTATAGATACCAAAATGTAGAATACTACGTTTTTAGCTGCGGACATTAGCGATGATTAAATTCGACCTCTTTTTCCAGAATCTTGATATCATAGCTACCAAAGAAATCGTGGCCCAGTAAGCCAATGCTTGCTTTTGGTGCGATCGCTACCCGAAGATTATTGGCTGTAACTCCACCTACTGCAATAGATTTTACCTTACTGGTTGGGAATTCTACTTGGCTACCATCGGCAATTTGGGCTTGCATTGTCCCTGTAGCCTGGAGTTCAAGTGTATTCGCCATCCCTTGGGTGATAATAGTTTCACTAGAACCTGTATCTACAATCATTTCAAAAGTTTTTTTGTCGTTGAAGGTGACATCAATCACAGGAGTTCCACCAAAGCGGCGTTTGATTGAGACTCGAAAAACTCTGTTCTCTGAAGCTACAGGTACATTGCCACAAAGCCTTCCCAATCCAACGGTTTTACCAGAGGAGGTTATCATATAACATGCTCCTAGATCGTCAGCTGTTGCCTGATGAGAGAATGCTAAAAGTATTAGCGTCGGCATTAGTCCGATTGCAGCTAGGTTAACGGTTATAATCCAACGCTTCCAAGCATTCTTCATGTTATATTCTCTCCAAGTTCGCTGAGTTTTTTTAATAGCTTAACTTATCATAATCGCTGTAATAGTTGGTACTATAAAACCATCTTTTTAAGATAAAATCTAGGTTTTATAAATGTTGATACAACAAAACTTAAACTAATTGGCGTTATTTTTGTTATAACTGTTTTTTATATTAATCACACAAAGTTTGTATTTTTAAGTTATTTATTGATGTTTTTTAATTTGCTGTTTATTTAAATGTCTCCAGAAGATTAAATTGCATTTAACTCAATACATTTTATCTATAATTACTGATTGATAAATTAAAGATTAGGTAAAGACATGATAAAACTACTTAGATCATATTAAATCTGGCAAACTAAGAAGTTAGATAAGATAAATTTGTGATTATTCAAGGGTTTCTGCTGCATGTACAGCAATTGCGATCGCATTTTTAACAGCAATATCTTTTTGTTCTAAGATGATATTTTCACTAACAGTACGCCCAGCAACTACACCACAAATAGCAGCAGCAGCAAAATTATACACTCCTGCCATTTTGAATAATGTGCCACATTCCATCTCATAATTCAAGATATTTAATCGCCGATATTCTTCTGTAATACCATGCAGCGATCGCATTAAATTTGGATTCGCTGAATCAGTGCGTTCTTGTCCTTCGTAAAAAGTATCAACTGATGCCGTAATTCCTATGTAATGTTCAACCTTTAATTCTCGTGCTGCTTTAACTAAAGCGACTGTAAGAAAAGGATCGGCTGCGGCTGGATACTCCACAGGTGCAATATCATAAGCTGCACCTTGGCGACACAATGCTGCACTGCTAATAACAACGCTACCGACTGCTATATAAGGTTGAATGGAACCACAAGTTCCAATGCGAATAATTTGCCGGATTCCTACTTGGATTAACTCATTGACAACAATACTTAATGAAGGCGCACCCATACCACTAGTAGCTGATAAGATGGGGCGGCCATTAGGCAAATATCCTACATAGCTATTGAGTCCGCGATTTTCTGACAACACGCGCACATCTTGTAAATAAGTTTGGGCAATTAGACGCGATCGCTCTGGATCGCCCGATAATAGGGCAATGCTGGGAGGCGATGAACCTAAATCGTCTTGTCCAAAGCCAATGTGATAAAAGCGTTTATTTGGCATAGAGTGAAAAATTAGCGATCGCCCTAACACAATACTATGCTAGGGTGACTTTTATTTTCCTAGAGGAAATCTCCTCCTTCCCATATCTGAAGTTGTCTTTCAGCCGCAACTATACAATTGAGATGCTTGGGTGGATACAGAAAATGATCGTAAGCTAGTTTGACGTGTTGATTATGGTGGCGAATTGCTAACAGCATAGCCCACATCGCTATATAAGGAATATCTGTCCCAGCAATGATCATGGGAACTCGCATAGTAGGTGTGTGAGCCAAAAAAGGATGCTTGTAATGCCCTGTTTCCACAATCATTGATGTTCCCACAGGCTGTTCACCCAAATAATCCTCAAGAATGCGCTGCTGGACTCTTGTCATTAAGGAATCACCGAAAAAACGGATAATTGCCGCATCTATGCCACCATCCATCATTCCGAAAGAGTTAGCAGGGCTGACCATACAATCAAAATCAGGCAACCACTCGAAATAGTTATTCACTATTTCGACATTGGGTAAGTAATAAAAATGCTGTTGAAAGGCTGCATACAACAAAGAGTCAGGAGCTACCAATATCAATTTCAAGCTTTCATTTCCTCCGCTTGAATACCTATTTTAAACGTCAGCGAGGGCAAATCTCAACTGTTTCTCTGTTTGTAACTATGCAATGAGCGGGGGGCAAGGAAGTAATTTTTTGGTGTTGCATATTTGCGGGATGATTTAACAACTTTCAAACTTCCCCCCCTGCTTCCTCTGCTTCCTCTGCTTCCCCTGCCTCCCCTGCTTGCCCCAATTCATCTCACTGTTCTGCAACGCCAATTTTTTTCGCTTATCTCCCCCTGTTCTCAATACAGTTCAGTTGAGGCTAAAAAATAAAGTCTTATTAATGTTGGGTTTCGTTTCTCAATCCAACATTAATAAGACTTTATTGAGTTTCACTTCGTTCAACCCAACCTATTATTCTTTTTAACCCAAGCGTATTGCCCCTGCTCTGAAACCTGAGCGACTAACTCAAATTTCTAGTTAGTTCAGGAAATTTGGAGTACCTTTACCACCATTTTTACCAACCGCAGGAATTTCTAGTAGATTATCGGCAGCTTTGCCAGTACCATCATTGACAACATACATAGAGTTACCTAGATGTCCATTAGGAACGAACAGTTGTGGGTGGTCAAAAGGCGCTTTCTCAGAGACAACTCGCTCATCAGTGAGTCCTTTCAGGAAAGCCACCAAGTCATCTTTTTCAGTTTCGCTTAATCCCAATGGGCGGAGAACCCCTTCCTGACGGAAATCTCCACCACGATTATAGAAGTCCACCACTTGTGGCAAAGTCAAATAACCACCATTATGGAAGTAAGGAGCTGTGAGTTCTATATTGCGTAGTCCAGGAACCTTAAACTGTCCGTCTGCAACTACTGTGTCATTGGAACTAACTGTAACATTGGGGCTTGAACCAAGAAGTTGTGAAAATTTCCCCAAAGCAGCGACCCGCGACTCCGAAAGCGGATTACCAAATGGATCTTGACCACCAATACTGATGTCTTCTAGGGTGGGTCTAACACCGATATTGAAGTAACCTCTGTCCGAGATGGTTCTGGGAGTAGTGGTAGTGGCTCTAAGTCTTTGGTTCTTGACGTTGCTAACCGAGGCGCTGGTGAGTTCCAACCCACTATGGCAGAAGATGCAGGCAGCTTTACCCTCGAATAGTTGTTTGCCTCGTTGCTGCTGCACGGAGAGGGCAGTGGTATTTCCTTCTAAGAAGCGATCGTAGGGTGTATCGTTGGCAATGAGTGTAGACTCGTACAACTGAAGTGCAAGCCCAAAGAATAGCGAGAAGTTATAATCTAACAGCTTGTACTCATCGGTTTGGGAAGAGTTATCTGGTTCGTTTACAAAAGTCCGTTTACCTTCAGCATCAACTTGGATGAGTTGATTAGAGTTCCACCACTCTGGCTTAAAGGCATCTTTAACCAGATCCTCGTAGGTTTTATCCTTGAGTCCGGGCTGAGGATATCCACTGTCTGCACCTAAAACGCTGTCTTGTGGATGCACAATCTGTTTGCCTAATGGTGTGAGTCCAGACAACTTTTGCCCCAGGACTCTGGGGAGCTTTGTACCCCCAATTGACAGAATATTTTCCAGCGAACCATTGACAACTATAAATTTGCTGAGGTCAATTTGACCAAACTTATTACCAATTTCTTGAAAAGTGCGACCATCAGCAGACGACTCGAAGGAACTGAGTGGCGGCCCGACCGCCTGGGAAGCCAAAGACGAATTATTCAGGCTGACTTTGACAAATTTAAGCTGATTTGGGTTTTCTGCTTTCACCACAGAGGCGTTAGGGTCTCTTAAACCGAAGAGACATCTCCGAAAACTATCAAAGCTTTGCTGTGGCTAGCTTATAAGATGCACTCTGCTTGCATCAAAAACTAGCTAGTCAATACGATAAAA
>NZ_JBALBZ010000156.1:0-29902 GCF_036919495.1 Nostoc sp. | reverse complement strand
AGGCAACTACAGTACGCGACGTATTAAATTTAACTCTAATTTCTCTGGTTAAATTTTCGTTACATAGTTATAAATTTTCCCGCCCACCTACTTATGTAAATGATGGGAAGGAAGACGCGATTCATCGCGTCTCTACAAAATGTATTTTTATATTCAGCTTTCTCTTCTAATTCCAAATATTCTTCTGGGGTGTAGTAGCGCTTTTCTGTTTGTAAAACCATATTAATTAACTCATAAAATGAAGGAATGGATATGTTATCAATAGCGTAACGTACCCTAAAGATAGGGAAAATAAATATTTTTGTTATACAAATACGGTTGCAGACAATGTAACAATAGCGATCGCAAGCCAATATTTTTAGCCATACCCACCAGTGAAAGCCCCTACCAACATCTCTGCACAAACTCAGAATCGCAAAGCCGATCACATTCGGATCTGCTTAGAGGAAGATGTTCAGTCTCATCAAATCACCAATGGACTGGAACGTTATCGCTTCACCCACTCTTGCTTACCCGAACTCAACCACAACGATATTGATATCAGTACAACTTTCCTGGGGAAACACCTTGGCGCACCCTTGTTAATTTCTTCCATGACTGGCGGAACAGAACAAGCCGCAATCATTAACCAACGTTTAGCCCAAGTCGCGCAACACTACAAAATTGCAATGGGTGTCGGTTCCCAGCGCGTAGCGGTAGAAAGACCCCAGGTAGCTGATACTTTTGCTGTCCGCAAGTATGCCCCTGACGTTCTACTATTTGCGAACTTGGGCGCTGTGCAACTTAACTACAAGTACGGCTTAGATGAATGTTTGCGCGTAGTTGATATCTTAGAGGCTGATGCCCTAATTTTACATATTAATCCTCTACAAGAGTGCATTCAACCCAAAGGTGATACTAATTTTCGGGGTTTGATTGACAAGATATCTGATTTGTGCATTAAACTACCAGTACCAGTAATTGCGAAAGAAGTTGGTAACGGCATTTCAGCAGCGATCGCACAAAAACTTCTCGCCTCTGGAGTAGCAGCAATTGATGTAGCTGGTGCGGGGGGTACTTCTTGGGCAAAAGTAGAAAGCGAACGGGCAGAAAATCCCTTGCAACGTCGCTTAGGAAGGACTTTTGCTGATTGGGGTTTACCGACGGCAGAGTGTATTACAACTATTAGAGCGATCGCTCCAAATGTACCCTTAATTGCTTCGGGAGGTTTGCGTCATGGATTGGATATTGCAGCCGCGATCGCCTTGGGAGCAGATATAGCTGGTTTAGCAATGCCTTTTTTGCAAGTAGCAGCAATATCAGAGACAGCAGTGGCGGAACTTGCTGAAGTATTAATTGCCGAAATTACCACAGTCTTATTTTGCACTGGCAACGCCACCTTATATCAGTTAAAGCACTCTGATAGTTTACAGCGCATAGAATAAGTAAATAGGTCATTTGTTCTTTGTCATTTGTAAATGCCCAATTTCCAATTCCCAATAACTAATAACTAATGCGTAATTTTATCAAACAAACTTTTGCTAGTTTAATTGGCACCTTACTAGGACTAATTATTTTCGGTGGTCTGGGAACCACTGGATTATTCTTGCTGATATTGGCTGCTACTTCCTCTAAAGATACTGGGCCAAATGTGAAAGATAAGTCAGTGTTGGTTTTTGACTTGTCAATGAAAATTACTGATAGCGAACCTAGTTCAGACGAACTGTTTCAAAGCACAATATCAGGTGTAGATGACGAAAGAATGGCACTCCGCAAAGTTGTGGAAACTTTGGAAAAGGCGCGGCGCGATCCGCGAATTGTCGGGATCTATTTAGATGCAACAAGCACAAGCCAAGCTGGTAACGTCGGCTATGCCTCCCTGAAAGAAATTCGGAAAGCGTTAGAGGAGTTTCGCGCAGCGGGGAAAAAGATTGTCGCTTATGGCAGTGATTGGAGTAAAAAAGAATATTATCTTAGTTCAGTAGCAGATTCCATTGTACTGAATCCTCTGGGAATGATGGAAATCAACGGCTTGAGTTCACAACCGATGTTCTTAGCGGGTGCATTGCAGAAATATGGCATTGGTGTTCAAGTCGTGCGGGTGGGAAAATTTAAAGGCGCTGTAGAACCGTTTATCCTCAAAAAGTTGAGTCCAGAAAACCGCGAACAAACTCAGAAATTGTTGGATGATGTTTGGGGAGAGTGGCGCACTACTGTAGGCGCAAGTCGGAAAATTGAACCTAACCAGTTGCAAGCGATCGCAGATAGTCAGGCGCTACTCGAAGCCACACAAGCCAAAACTAGCGGTTTAGTCGATCGAGTAGCATACCCCGATGAAGTGGTAACTGATCTCAAAAAGTTGACAGATAGCGATAAAGACGACAAAACATTCAAACAAATTAGCCTGAATAGTTATGCAGAAGTTTCTGGCAAATCTTTGGGTGTAGAACGTAGTTCAAAAAATGAAATTGCCGTTGTTTATGCTGAAGGTGAGATTGTCGATGGTAAAGGAGAAGATGGGCAAGTAGGAGGCGATCGCTTTGCTAAAATCTTCAAGAAACTCCGACAAGATAAGGATGTAAAAGCTGTTGTATTACGAATTAACAGTCCTGGTGGTAGCGCTACCGCAGCCGAAGTTATGCAGCGAGAGGTGAAATTAACTCGTGAAGCGAAACCGGTTGTAGTTTCAATGGGTGATGTAGCCGCCTCTGGTGGTTATTGGATTGCTAGCGACTCTAACCGCATTTTTGCCGAACCGAATACCATTACAGGTTCAATAGGTGTATTTGGGTTGCTGTTCAATGGTGCAAAGCTAGCGAGTGATAACGGCATCACCTGGGATTCGGTAAAAACTGCAACCTATGCTGATAGTCAAACAGTTTCGCGTCCGAAATCCCCTCAAGAGTTGGCACTTTATCAACGTAGTGTGAACCGAATTTATGATATGTTTTTGAATAAAGTTTCTCAAGGTCGGAAGCTCCCAGAACAAAAAGTTGCAGAAATTGCTCAAGGACGGGTTTGGTCTGGTGTAGCCGCTAAGGACATTGGTTTAGTGGATGAAATTGGCGGTTTGAATAGTGCGATCGCCTATGCTGCCAAGCAGGCGAAACTAGGAGAAGATTGGGAAGTGCAAGAATATCCTCGCACTAACAGTTTTAGAGAACGGTTTTTTGGACGTGCAACTGAAGAGGTGCGGACTACTTTAGGAATTGAGGGAACGCAACTCAAACAACCCAATCCCCTCACCAATGAATTCCAAAAGTTGCAACAGGAAATCGGACTTCTGCAAAAGATGAACGATCCACAAGGGGTTTACGCCCGTTTGCCTTTTAACTTGAAGATTGAGTAAATGCTTTTTTGAGCATCGAATTACCCAAAACAAAAACCTCAAAGAGTCCTAACAGACATCCCTCTCCAAAGCATCCGAGAGGGACAGGTTTTGCATAGCAAAACCAGGGTGAGGTTTCTTTAAGCCTTAACCGAAGCATATTAAGTTCTGACTTTTCAGGTTAGGGACTTCCAAGAAATAAATTATTCCAAGAAACGAACCACAGAGACAAGGCAGCGCGGTCTTAGGGGTTTCCCCATGAGCGACTGCCGCGCAGAGAACGCAGAGAGAAGAAATAGAGAGAGTTTTTGCCTCAGTTTTGGAACATTTTTTTATTTGGAAGTCCCTTATGTGCAAAAGCGCACGAAAAACCTAACCCCCTTCCCGACGTTCTAAGGGGGAAAATTCAAAGTCTCTCTCCTTAAAGGATGAGAGAAATAGAAGAGAGGTTTTCCAGATACCGTGAAAAGTCAGTATTAAGTTAAGTGATATCCAGCAGCCAAACCCCATCAAATATCTCAGAAATTATACTGAACCACTTAGACAATAAATGTAACTAACATATACATAAATCTTATCAAGATGCTGAATATGTCAGATTTACCGCTTCAGTGCAAAAATTTGAAAGAGCAGGTTGAGTCTATATTACAACTTTTACAGCAAGAACCAACGCTACGTTTCCAAGATATTACACCTGTACAAACTTCCTTAAATAAGGCGATTTCTCCAAAGTTTGAAATTGTATTTGCAGGTGCGTTTAGTGCCGGTAAATCAATGCTTATAAATGCACTATTAGAGAGAGAATTACTTTACAGCGCAGAGGGACACGCTACAGGTACAGAATGCAAAATCGAGTATGCAGAAGTAGATAAAGAACGTGTTATTTTGACTTTTTTAAGTGAAGTAGAGATTCGGGAACAAGCAGTTTCTTTGTGTCAGCAACTAGGATTTAAGACAGTAGCTAATATCAACCAAGCTGATGTAATTAACTTGCTACGCCAAGGTTGTGAAGCAATTATTCAGCACGAGGGTGGTGAGAATAAATCAGAACGTGCAAAACAGGCGAAAGCGTTAATTTTGTTATTAGAGGGATATATAGCAAACCGCGATCGCATCAACACGGTTAATAATGCTACATATTCAATGGAGCAATTTAACTTTTCCAATCTCAAGGAAGCAGCTGGATATGCCCGTCGTGGTAGTAATAGTGCAGTATTGAAGCAAATAGAATATTACTGCAATCATCCTTTGCTACAAGATGGTAATGTAATTATTGACACGCCGGGTATAGATGCACCAGTAGAGAAAGATGCACAACTAACTTATGCCAAAATTCAACATCCTGATACTTCGGCGGTGGTATGTGTGCTAAAACCTGCTGCGGCGGGTGAGATGACAAAAGAAGAAACAGAACTTTTGGAATTAATGCGGGAGAATGGGGGAGTACGCGATCGCGTTTTCTATATCTTCAACCGCATCGATGAAACTTGGTATAATACTCAGCTGCGGCAACGATTAGACGATTTAATTAGTGGGCAATTTCACAATTCAACCAAGGTTTATAAAACAAGTGGATTATTAGGATTTTATGGCAGTCAGATTAAACAGACAAACCAACAAGATAGATTTGGTTTAGATTCTGTTTTTGCAGAAAGTATTAAAGGTTTAGATGGTAAAGAAGAAACACCACAATTTGTCTATGCGTTTAACAACTACTGTGTAAATTCAGGAAAGCTGTCTTCCAGTAAATTTCGTGTCTCTGTTAACGGTTTTGAAACCCCAAATCAAAATTATGTGCGAATTCTGGGAGATTGGGGCAGTGAAATTATAGAACAGCTAATTAAAGATAGTGGTACTGAAGAATTTCGCACAGCAATTACTCGCTATCTTACCGAAGAAAAACGTCCCCAATTATTTAAAAATCTTGCTGATGATTTGGAAGATGTTTGTATTAATCTGAAAAAATATTATCAGAGTGTCCAACGCGATTTAGATAGTCAGCCCCAAGAAATTGAGACGATGAAGGCGCAAGAGTTACAACGCCTAAATCAGCAACTCCAGCAAATTGGTAGAAACTTTCACGAGCATATCACAGAAGAAGTTAACCAAATAATTAATAATTATTGTGATGCTTTTGAAGCAGATTTTAAGCAATTGCAATCAAGAATGATTCGCCGTTTAGATGAATTGCTAGATACTTTTTCTGTAGCTTCTGCTTATCAACGTGCAACTATCAGCCATCCTCGCAACGCTACCGCACCTTTAATTGCTATTTTAGTAGAGGCATTTTATTACTTAGCAAATCAATTAGAAGATATTTTGGTTGAATCTTCTCAGCAAGTAGTAGCAAATTATTTTCAGCGATTGATTGAAAAGATTCGCAAGTCAGAATATTATCGTCACTTGTATCGTTTATTAGATAATGATGGTGGAATTGAACAAGAGATTAGAATGTTAGAAAAAGGAGTTGCTCAAGCATTATTTAGTGCAGCTAGTGTAGAGTGCGATCGCTTTGTGCGAGAAAGTCCCAGATTTTACGATGAAGGCACTTTTTCTATATATCAGTTTCGCCAGACTTTATCACAAACTTCTCAAGGTTACGACGCTGAAAGTATCGTAGAAGCAGAACCAGCAATTAGGCAATTATTGAAGTTAGATTTTGAACCAAAAGTTTCCCAAACTATTCGTAAATCTTTCCGTCAAACCATCAACCAAACACTCAAAACTCAGTTATTAACAATGGCAGAACAGCAAGCAGATGAAATTTTGCAGCAATACCCACAGGCGCGGGCTTATTTAGAGAAAACATTGGAACAAGAAGCTGAAGAAAAAATTGCGAATAATCGGCGATTATTGAGTGTTGTTGAAGAAAATATTGCAGCATATAATTCAGCAGCTTCTAATATTAATAGTTGTTTACAGTCGATGCAATTATATGACCATCTTTTGCCTCTAATTGATGACTCATTTGATCCTATTGGTAAGTTTGCTAATAATGGATTTTTGATTTCAGATGTGGTACAAGAAGTTTAATTATACATATCACAATCCTATTTGATTTGTAAAATTCGCGGTGTCAAGATCCCCGACTTCTCCAAGAAGTCGGGGATCTAACTTTTTAATTCGCAACTAAATAGTTATGCTTATCAAACGTCGGGAATTTATCACAACCTGTGGGCTAGCTACCCTAGCCACTCAGATACCAGCATTTACTGCTGAAGGTAAACTATCTCCAAACGCCAGCAGCAAGCCGCCCCGCCTGCAAGCTGGCGATACCGTAGGATTGATTTCTCCTGCGGGTATCGTTGACGCTAAAGACATCGAAGCAGCGCAGCAATCACTTTCACAGTTAGGGTTAAAAGTCAAGCTGGGAAAGCATATTTTAGATCGTTACGGCTATTTAGCTGGTAAAGATGCCGATCGCGCCGATGATGTAAACTTGATGTTTAGCGATCGCACCATAAAAGCAATTATTCCCATGCGTGGAGGTTGGGGTTGTAATCGCATTTTACCCCTGCTCAACTACTCGCTAATCCGCTCCCATCCAAAAATTATCATCGGTTACAGCGATATTACGACGCTGTTGTTAGCAATTAATGCCCGTAGTCAAATGATTACTTTTCATGGGCCAGTTGCTACCTCTACCTGGAATCAGTTTACAGTGGATTACTTCAAGCGCATTCTATTTAATGCTGAAGCTGTGACTATGCAAAATCTCAACCCTAGCGAAGTGCGGATGGAGATAATAGCACCGGGAAAGGCGAGGGGTAAAATTGTGGGTGGAAACTTGTCAGTTTTATCAGCAATGGTAGGTTCACCTTACCTACCTTCTTGGAACAAAAGCATTCTATTTGTGGAAGAAGTTGGCGAGGATGTTTATCGTATAGATAGGATGCTGACGCAATTAAAAACTGCTGGGATACTTAATCAAATTGCTGGCTTTATCTTTGGGCAATGCACTAAATGTAGTCTTGGAGATGAACCATCATTCACATTAATGCAAGTATTGCAACAACACATACTTCCTTTAGGTATTCCTGCTTGGTATGGTTCAATGATTGGTCATATTAAGGATAAATTTACCTTGCCAATCGGTGTAGAAGTGGAAATAAATGCTCAACTTGGGACAATACGAATGTTAGAGGCAGCTGTTAGTCTTGTTTAACGCGATATATCTTATCTGTCGAATTGACGATCATAAAAAGACCTCTAAGAAGGTTTTACTACGCAAAACCGTCCCTCTCCGACTCGGAGAGAGACAGACTTGAATTTTAGTTCAAGGCAGAGAGAGGTTTAAGGAAATCAGCCGCGCCACAGTAATTTTGATTAAAATTTTGATAGACAGTATGCATTTCTCCTCGCTATGTTACGACTAACAGAAGTAAAGCTTCCGCTTGATCATCCTGAAGATGAGATCAAGACTGCCATCCTCAAAAAGCTGCAAATCACAGACGAAGATTTGATTAGCTATTCCATCTTCAAGCGTAGCTACGATGCCCGTAAGAAAGGAGAGATTACCCTTGTTTATATTCTGGATGTAGAAACGATTCAGGAAACTCATCTACTTAAGCGCCTGAAAAAAGATCCTCATGTAATGGTGACTCCAGACATGAGTTATCGCCCAGTGGCACAAGCACCAAGCAATTTGACAATTCGCCCCATCGTCATTGGTACTGGGCCTTGTGGATTATTTGCGGGTTTGATGCTGGCGCAAATGGGTTTCCGTCCCATCATTTTAGAACGTGGCAAAAAAGTTCGCGATCGCACTGCTGATACTTTTGGCTTTTGGAAGAAAAAATCAGACTTCAACCCAGAATCTAATGCCCAGTTTGGCGAAGGTGGAGCGGGTACATTCTCCGATGGCAAACTCTACAGTCAAGTCAAAGATCCTCAGCACTATGGACGCAAAGTATTAACCGAACTCGTTAATGCGGGAGCCTCACCGGAAATTCTCTATATCAACAAACCGCACATCGGCACATTCAAACTTGTGGGAATCGTCCAAAGTATGCGTGCTAAAATCGAATCCCTTGGCGGTGAAATTCGCTTTCAAAGCCGGGTGGAAGATATCAACATCGAAAATGGACAGGTGCGGGGAGTCACCCTCGCCAGTGGGGAATATATCGCCAGTGATTATGTAGTTCTCGCAGTAGGTCATAGCGCCCGTGATACTTTCCAAATGCTATTTGAACGTGGAGTTTACATAGAACCGAAACCATTTTCTATCGGCTTTCGAGTCGAACATCCCCAGACTCTCATCGACCAATGTCGTTTCGGCGCTCAAGCTGGTCATAAGCTTTTAGGTGCTGCCGATTATAAACTGGTTCACCACTGCCAAAATGGTCGTTCCGTCTATAGTTTTTGTATGTGTCCGGGGGGCTTGGTGGTTGCAGCCGCATCTGAACCGGGGCGACTTGTCACCAATGGGATGAGCCAATACTCTCGCAATGAGCGCAATGCCAATAGTGCGATCGTTGTGGGCATCACCCCCGAAGATTATCCGGGTAATGCCTTAGCGGGAATTGATTTCCAACGGCGCTTGGAAGAACTAGCTTTTGAGTTAGGCGGTGGAACTTATGAAGCTCCAGGGCAGTTGGTAGGAGACTTCCTCAACCATCGCCCTTCTACAGCATTTGGTACAGTTAAGCCATCTTATACACCGGGTGTACATTTGGGTGATTTGAGTGAGATTTTACCAGATTATGCGATCGCAGCCATCCGTGAAGCACTTCCCGCTTTTGACAAACAAATTAAAGGATTTGCAATGGATGATGCCGTGTTGACTGGGGTAGAAACCCGCACTTCATCACCGATTCGGATTAAACGCAAAGAAGATTATCAGAGTTTAAATACAATCGGTCTTTATCCGGCTGGTGAAGGCGCAGGATACGCAGGGGGAATCCTCTCGGCGGGTATCGATGGTATTAAGGTAGCAGAAGCGGTGGCTTTAAGTATTTTGAAGAATGTGAGTTTGTAGTAAGCACAAAACGTGCTTAAAAATCCATAAATTAAAGTCCTTACTACGAACTTTATTTACCCTCTCTGCTCAGGAAAAATTGTCAGACTTATCACGCAAGATACTAAAATTTAGTTATTAATAAAGACCAATACAGTTCAGTTAAGCATTTCTTTCTTCTCTTTGCGTCCTTTGCGTCCTTCTCTAACGAGACGCTGCGCGTTCGCGTAGCGTCTCGTTAGAGAAGCCTCTCGAAGAGAAGGAAAGGCGGTTCGTTAAAAAAGAACATGGTTGTTTTTATGTCTGGAGTCAATATGCAATCATGTATCAAGCGCGATCGCAGTGGGGAATTTATCCGATTGTTAAAGCTGGTTCTTTACAGAAGTTAAATATGGCTGACTCAGTTTCTGATTCATCTTCAAATACAGCAGAGATGTACCATTCACAGGGCGAACCATTCGTATATTCAGCCCAAGCAATTGTTGCTGTTTCACCTGATGGAATCCCTGACTCACCCAAGTTAAATGAAGCCCACTCTTCATCATCAATAGATACCCACAACTCTGTAATTGTCAGTTCAGTTTTATTAGTAACAGTAAAGGTGAATTGGTCTGACATAAATAGCCTTTTAGCAATAAATAAATTGCAGATTGTCAGTCACAGATCATACTGACACTTTTTTAAGGCATTTGCAATCTGGAGCGATCGCTAAACCATAATACAAATCGCCAAATTTGAGCTATTTCCGACAGCAGCCCCACGCTGTCCCGTAGTTCAGGGCGGGATAGAAACGTAGTGCGAGATTTATTACTGTGACAAGACTTGTGTGTACACCGTAGCCTTTTTAAGAGGGGAAAAGATGCTTGTACTAGTAGGCACTGACATCGACTAATCGATATCCTTCACTAACTAGCTTGTCAAAAGTTGCTTGATACTGGGCTGAGGTCAATCCATGTCGCGCTTGCCAAGCTGGACTACTAGACTTCTCCCAAATAGCAGCATATCGGTCTTGTCCGTTTACACGGTAACCACTAACGTGAACTAATCGATATCCTTCACCAACTAGTTTGTCAAAAGTTGCTTGATACTGGGCTGAAGTCAATCCATGTCGTGCTTGCCAAGCCCCACCACCAGACTTCTCCCAAATAGCAGCATATCGGTCTTGTCCGTTGACATCATAACCACTGACATCAACCAACCGATATCCTTCACTAACTAGCTTGTCAAAAGTTGCTTGATACTGGGCTGAAGTCAATCCATGTCGTGCTTGCCAAGCCCCACCACCAGACTTCTCCCAAATAGCGGCGTATCGATCTTGTCCGTTCACACTATAACCACTAACGTGAACTAATCGATATCCTTCACCAACTAGTTTGTCAAAAGTTGCTTGATACTGGGCTGAGGTCAATCCATGTCGCGCTTGCCAAGCAGGGCCACCAGACTTCACCCAAATAGCAGCATATCGGTCTTGTCCATTGACATCATAACCACTAACATCAACCAAGCGATATCCTTCACCAACTAGTTTGTCAAAAGTTGCTTGATACTGGGCTGAAGTCAATCCATGTCGTGCTTGCCAAGCCCCACCACCAGACTTCTCCCAAATAGCGGCGTATCGGTCTTGTCCGTTAGCGATCGCTTGTATTGTGTTATGAGGAATTTTCTGTAACTGGATGACATTTTGAGCAAGTACCTTTGTGTTTGTCTGGGCATTGCTGACACTACTAGCAATATTGCTGGGAGCGGCAAAAGCAGAACTGGCTAAAGTTGAAACTAAGACTGCACTAGAAGCAATAAATTTTAAAGAGCGGTTCAACATATTAGTAAAATAAATCTGTAAAGAGTATTGGTTGTTTGGGCTGCACTAACTAAATAGATTGGCATTTGTTTGTATTATAAAATACCATCTAGCAGTGCTGATAATGGTAGATACCCTTAATTTACAAACGATTACGGAATTCTAGATACTGATCTTTTGCTTGTATATCTTTAGCAAATTTTTATAAAATTTTTAGTAAGTAATACTTATGAGCTTTATATTAAATACATAATAAAAACTTATTAAAGTATTCAGCAGAGAATGATTTATTGTCAGGAAGCGCTACACATAAAATGTTAAGTCTACCGATGGATGGGACGAATAACCTGGAAAAGTCTGTAGTACAGCTTGGCTCAAATCCAGCTACCATCACAATTAACCAGACAATTTGCTTAAAGCAACTTGTTAAAGAGTAGGCACGCCGAACTGTACTAATGGCGCAAGGCAGAAGTCATGCATTCAGGCATAATTGTATTCCGAGCTTCTTTCGCCATTTGAAATGGTAGGTTGATTTCCGCCTTGCGGTACTCGTGTTTGCCCAAAGTACCTCTACTAATGGCAAAATGATAAGCCAAACCCAATTTTTATGTGAAGTACTTTGACTCAATGACGGTCACTCATGGCTATCTAAACAAAGGCTGCAAAAGCAGGTTTGATCATCTTTAAATTTTATTCCTAGATATTTTGTAATAATTCTAATGACACAGATTAAGCCTGAAATAAAGCGTACAGAAGAATTACGCCAGTTATTACAACAAGCAAGCTTCGCTTATTACGTCCTAGATGCTCCAATTATGGAGGATGCAGTCTATGACCAGCTATATCGAGAATTGCAACAACTGGAAATTCAATATCCAGAATTGGCGACTCCCGATAGTCCGACTCAGCGCGTGGGTGAGAGGCCAGCAACGCAGTTTAGCTCGGTGCGGCACAATATCCCTTTGTACAGTCTTGAGAATGCATTTAATATCGATGAGTTGCAAGCTTGGGATCAGCGTTGGCGGCGACAAGTACCAAAAATAGACTCGGTGGAATATGTCTGTGAACTCAAAATTGATGGTTCTGCTTTGGCTCTTACCTATCAAAATGGCATTCTAGTTAGGGGTGCAACTAGGGGTGATGGGGTGACGGGTGAAGATATCACCCAAAATGTACGGACAATTCGCTCAATTCCCTTGCGTTTGAATTTTGAAGGGTTAGAAATTCTAGAAAGGGTGGAAGTACGCGGCGAGGCGTTTTTACCATTGGAAGTATTTAAACAAATAAACGAGGAAAGGCAAAAAGCAGGTGAGCAATTATTTGCCAATCCCCGTAATGCCGCAGCTGGTACACTCAGGCAACTAGACTCGCGCATTGTTGCTAAACGGCGATTAGATTTCTTTGGCTATACCTTGCACATTCCTGGTAGAGATGACGCCAGTATTGCCAATACCCAATGGGAAGCATTGGAGTTATTAGAAAAGATGGGTTTTCGAGTCAACCCCAACCACAAACTGTGTACCTCGATCGCAGAAGTGGCAAAATATTATGAATACTGGGATACGGAACGGCTGAATTTACCCTACATGACTGATGGGGTAGTAGTAAAGCTGGATTCTTTTAAACTTCAAGAACAGCTAGGGTTTACGCAGAAATTCCCTCGCTGGGCGATCGCTTTAAAGTACCCAGCTGAAGAAGCCCCCACCCGTGTAGAAAATATTGCTGTAAATGTCGGGCGAACGGGGGCGTTAACACCGTTAGCCGAGATGCGCCCGGTGCAACTGGCGGGGACAACAGTTTCTCGCGCTACTTTACACAATAGCGATCGCATTACTCAATTAGATATTCGCATTGGCGATACTGTCATTGTCCGCAAGGCTGGAGAAATTATCCCAGAAGTGCTGAGGGTATTAAAAGAACTCCGTCCCTCTGACACTGAACCTTTCGTTATGCCCACCCATTGCCCAGTTTGTGGTCAACCAGTGGTGCGAGAATCAGGTGAGGCGGTGACTCGGTGCGTCAATGCTTCCTGTGCAGCAATTCTCAAAGGTTCTATTGAACATTGGGTAAGTCGTGATGCTTTAGATATTAAAGGCTTGGGCGAAAAGCTGGTGCATCAACTCGTTGATAAAGGTTTAGTGCATTCTGTTGCCGATTTGTATGAGTTGACAGCAGATAAATTGTGTGCATTAGAAAGGATGGGGGAAAAGTCGGCAGAGAAATTAGTGGATGCGATCGCTCAATCGAAAAACCAACCTTGGTCAAGGGTATTGTATGGTCTAGGCATCCGTCACGTTGGCAGCGTGAATGCCCAATTGTTGACTCAGAAATATTTCACAGTAGACCAGTTAGCTACAGCAAAGCAATCAGATATTGAAGGAATTTACGGTATCGGTGCTGAAATTGCCCAATCTGTGTACCAGTGGTTTCGGATTGATGCCAACCAAAGGTTAATAGAACGTTTACAAGCAGAAGGATTGCAATTAGTTGCCACAGAGGAAACAAAAATAGTTGGTGATGGTAATCAAAAGTTTGCAGGTAAAACTTTTGTAATTACGGGAACATTGCCAACCTTAAAGCGAGATGAAGCCAAGGCCTTGATTCAAAAAGCTGGTGGGAAAGTGACTGAATCAGTCAGTAAAAAAACAGATTATTTGGTAGTAGGCGAAGATGCAGGTTCTAAATTAGAAAAAGCGCTGTCCTTAGGAATTACGCAATTAAGCGAGCCGCAGTTGTTGGAGATGCTTGAGGATTGATGCATATCTGGCAAACGCGTCACGCTTATTAATTGTTAACGTTTATTACGCTTGACTTCTGCCTTAATTTTCCCTAACCCTCTTTTTTAGGAGGGAATTAGAGCAAGTATAAAAATAGGATGGTTTTATACTACTATAAGTTGATAGATTTATCGTATAATATTTTGCAAGTGCGATCGCTTCCTTTGATATGTAGTGATTAAGTGCAAGCACATATCAAAGGAAACGAACGAGTGCGAAGACTGCCCTATAGATCAAACTATGGAGAATTCACATGAGCAACAAACACATTGAAGTCAAGCAGGTAGCCGGTTTCATCGGTGCCGAAATCAGTGGCGTAGACCTTTCGCGTCCCTTGCACGATGATGCAGTCAAAGAAATTCGTCAAGCGCTATTGAAGTGGAAAGTCGTGTTCTTTCGCGGTCAGAACATCGATCATGCTGCACAGGTTGCGTTCACCGCTCGTTTTGGCGAAGTTACCTACGCGCATCCCCACGAGGATGAGCCAATTGAAGGCTTCTCAGAAATATTGCCGATTGACCGCAGCCGTTACGAACGGCGCAACGGTCTGCGGCGTTCCAGTTACGAGAGCCGTTGGCATACCGATGTGACAGCAGTTGTCAACCCACCTGCGGCATCGATTTTGCGTGCGGTTAACGTTCCTAGCTTCGGTGGTGACACCCAGTGGACTAACTTAGTCGCAGCCTACGAGGGTCTATCAGCACCCCTGCGGGCGCTAGCAGACGGATTGAAAGCCGAACATCGCTTCAATGCGCGTTTGAATCTGCCCAGCAATAGCAAAATTGCCCAGCGCATTGCAGCCAATCCCCTGGTTTCAATACACCCAGTCGTCAGGGTTCATCCTGAGACAGGCGAACGAGCATTGTACGTGAATCCTGGCTTCACCTCACACATTCTTGACGTATCACGGCAAGAAAGCGACCTGCTGCTTGAGTTGTTTTTCAACCAGATCACCAAGCCTGCCTACACCACCCGCTTCCGATGGAACAACGGTGATATTGCCTTCTGGGACAATCGCGCCACCTCGCATTTAGCCCCGCAGGATCTGGATCATATCGAAGTCGAGCGCGTCCTCTATCGCACCACCATAACGGGTGATGTTCCAATCGGACCCGATGGTTTCCGATCGCAAGTGGTTGAAGGTGAAGCGTTCAATAGCCAATTACCAACCATCTTAAAGAACACATCTGAGAAGTTGGAAGCAGAACCAGTGCTTTCGTAAGCTAAAGAGTGCTAAGGGACTTCCAGTAAAAAATATCCCATCGTAGGGTAGCACAGCTGTGCTGCCCTACAAACGTATAAATGAATTTGGGATAATTTATTTTACAGAATTGGTATTAATAAGGATTGGAGTCCACTTGAGTGGACTTGCGCTATTAGCAAGAGAATTTATTCTCTGGCGGGAAAATGGACAGGTGCAAGATATATATAACTTTACCGTCTTATACCGTTTCACTTTAAGATTGATAAAGATGGCAAGCTGTCCTGAAAAATTTGGAGCTTTACTAAATAGAAACCAATGTCTGAACAAAAGCCTGTAAGCCCGTGGAACTACAAACCTTGGTGGTGTCAACCTTGGTCTATAGTTCTCACAGGTGTAACTTTGATTGGTGGTAGCTGGTTACTATTTAAAACTATCTGGCTAACAGTTCTCGTCTCTATCCCTGTAATGATATGGATGGGATTTTTTGTATTGTTTTGGCCACAACTAATGATTCGCAGTGGGATTTTGGAGTCGTATAAGGACTAAGTACAGCATTTCATTTATTCGTAGCGAATTAGATTTGGCAATACCCTGCAATGCCAATGCATCGGCTGACAATGCCAATGCATCGGCTAACAATGCCAATGCATCGGCTAACAATGGCAACGCATCGGCTGACAATGCCAATGCATCGGTTAACAATTACAATGCATCGGCTAACAATGGCAACGCATCGGCTAACAATGGCAATGCGTCCCCTTGCATTAAAAACGCTACGATTTTACGCAAAGCTGTACTAAGGAATGAGGTTAAATTAGATCCATAACTTTTTATCTGGGGCATAGCACTCAAATGCTTCTATGCAGGAAATCTGGAAATTAATAAATCCTCATTCCTAATTCGAGTAAAACCTCCGAAATATTCCCATGTTTATCGCCTAGTACAGCTCGGCGGAAATAAACCTACCATTTGAAACAGCCAGAAAGCCCAAAATGAAAAACTCCACGCCACTTGCGGGATGGAGTTTTTGAGCATGGGGATTGGGGCGGCTATCCCTCTCCATTCACAAGGAAATGGAGTTTCACGCCGCTTTCAATGAAAGCTTTTCGACTTTTGACTTCCGCCTTGCGGTACTAGTTATTTGACAGTTGCGTAAGTCCTGATTAAGTAGATTGCTGCAATCCATAAAGAGCTAGATTGGGAGTACCTGCTGGAGCTGAAGAATAAGCGATATCTAGAGAAATACTAGCTTCTATCGTCAGAGGGCCACCAATTAAAGGAGTTGTACTACCTGCTGCAAAAGCTCTATCTGCTACTAGATTAAACTCCAAAGGAGATGGGCTAGGATTGCTAGCTGAGTTAATATCAATGTCAATAATCTTTCCGGGGGTTAACTTCAAGGTACTAAAAACTGAATTAGCCTGAGCTTGGGCGTCTTTAGCCGCTTCGCTAAGAACCTGCAAGCGTGCCTGCTGCAATGCTTCGTCTGAGGCAGTGAAGCTTATATTCTGTATTAGATTCGCACCTGCTTGGATAGCTTTGTCAATTGCTCCTCCAGCTTGAGCCGTTGGTAACTTAAACTGAAGTGTGTTGAGTTCACTAAAGCCGCTTAGAGTTTGATTACCATCTTTATCATTCTTATAGACGGGATTTAGTTGAATAGATGTAGTTTGAAGTTCTTGCGCCCCAAGCTTTTGCAGCACATCAACTACTGCTGTTGAACGTTGAGCAACTTCTTCTTGAACTTCGGTTGCGGTTTTTCCCTGTATTTGAATCCCCAATTGCACCTCAGTTAAAGTAGTGGGAACGGTGATCTTTCCTTGACCAGTAACTTCCAATTTCTGAGCAGTGTTTGGATTAGTGCTACCAGTCAGGGGATCGATAATCCCAAGAGCCTGCTTAATCGCACCTGTCAGATTATCATCAGTAGCCGATGCGAGAGTACCTGCTGAATTTGGAGAATAACCGATATCTAGAGAAACACTAGCTTTTATCGTCTGAGGACTACCAATTATAGGAGTTGTAGTATCTGCTGCAAAAGAATTTACTGCTTGAAACCGCAAAGGAGATGGGCTAGGATTGCTAGCTGAGTTAATATTAATGTCAATAATCTTTCCGGGGGTTAACTGCAAAGTACTAAAAACAACCCCAGCCTGAGTTTGGGCGTCTTTAGCCGCTTCGCTAAGAACCTGCAAGCGTGCCTGCTGCAATGCTTCGTCTGAAGCAGTGAAGGTTATATTTTGTATTAGATTCGCACCTGCTTGGATAGCTTTGTCAATTGCTCCTCCAGCTTGAGCCGTTGGTAACTCAAACTGAAGTGTGTTGAGTTCACTAAAGCCGATTAGAGTTTGATTACCATCTTTATCATATTTATAGACGGGATTTAGTTGAATAGATGTAGTTTGAAGTTCTTGCGCCCCAAGCTTTTGCAACACATCAACTACCTTTGCTGAACGTTGAGCAGTTTCTTCTTGAACTTCGGTTGAGGTTTTTCCCTGTATTTGAATCCCCAATTGTACCTCGGTTAAAGTAGTGGGAACGTTAACTTCTCCTTGACCAGTAACTTCCAATTTTTCAGCAGTATTTGGATTAGTGCTACCAGTCAGGGGAGGGATGATCACAAGAGCCTGCTTACTCGCAATTGTGAGATTATTTGTGTTAGTCATCTTATTTTCCTTGCTTAAATGATGTTTGAAACCTGTTGATGTTTTAATCTAAGCTCGACTTTATCCAAAATTAAGAACTCGGTTTTGTTGATACGGCAAAAATCCTAGCTTTTTGGCAAAAACTTTTTCGATGTCACTGATTCTTGGTGAAATCGAAAAAATAATGCTACTATCCCACAAAGGTTTTAGCGTCAGCTTGAGTGTTCCCAAAAAATGTCTAAAGTCGAGCTAAGAGGATGTCTAAAAAGTAAGAAAGCCCACTTAACGTTATCCTGTCAGTAGGAAAAAATACTTAAGTATGACAGCGTTACGACAGCCATGAATCCATCATACCTAAGTAACTTAACTTAATCGGAGTGAAAATTGCTATCGGAACTAATTCCAGCAGCTAAAAAAGTCGGTAGAAAACGCAGTGTTGATATGTCAGCAGTAGTGAATGCAATTTTTTAACGCCACCACAACTTAATATTACGTAACAAGTTCGTCAGCCAAGTGAGTTATTTTGGATAGATAATCTATTCATCAGGTAGTGGGTAAGTCTTCTTCAGGCAATATTTCATCTATGCTGAGTACCCAAGGGATACCTTTATCAGATGGAGGGCTAACAGTAATTCGACCTCTGTTAGTAAATCTTTTTAACATGTCGGTGAATTGGGGAACAGTTCTCATGATGTTCTGATAAGTTTCTATATCTGGGCAAATCATGATTAACATCAGAATCCCACTATTAATTTTGAAATACCAATGGCAACTTGACAATAAAATGCGTGTGATGCGTAGACGCGGAGCGGCTTGTCGTCAGACATCGCTCGCTAAGAAAAAGTTTTTCTTCGTCGCTTCTTCAAGTTGTCTAAAAAGTATTTCACTCAATTGAATTGTCAGATTAGAAGGCAAATCATCTGGAGATAGGTAGGGCTGATTCATAAAATTTTTGTACGTTTTAATAAATTAAGAAGCTGAGGATTTTGCAGAATTAATACTACGCAAAAATATAATTTTTATAATTCTTGATTTTGCGTAACAATCCACTGCAAATCTAACCATAATTGAGGACAAACCTTCTTAACCTGCGATTTAGGGTCGTGTAACAAATTTGTAGCATTTACGCAAACAACTTCAACTAAACCCAGATATTCTGCCACTTCTATCAGTAAGTTTTTTTCTGCCACTATAGCAGCAATCAGTCTGTCAGGACAGTAAATCCTTATATATTTGGCATGAGGAATATACACGCCTTTTGATTTAGAATTTAGCACTTTTACATAGCACTGGTTTAGTAATTTCCACGCTCTTGGGTGAGCTTGCTCAATAATAAGGGTAAATTGTTGGGCTAAGTCTTCTTCGGTAATCATTACTTTCTCCATTATTTTTTTGCTAAAAACTGTAATTTCATCTCATTTATGCACAGTAAAAGTGACGCAGCACTGCTAATGCTGTCTGCATTTTTATCTGAGTAAAATTAACAATTTTTAGTTGGGGTAAAATTTACCCATGCGGCAGAATTTGTTGGTAAGTTTTCTACGGCTTTTGTTACTTTCCTATCAAGCATCAAAGCTGAAACCGATTACTAAAACTGTATCAATCGCTGCTTTAAATCAAATTAATTGGTATAAAGCGAAGTTACTGAAAAAAGAATTAAGCAGCCAGAATAACTCTTGTGCAAGTGGTGGATGAATCAGAGCAAAAATTTTTGCAATTCGCAATAAAATTGGCGAGATTTATGATATTCTGGTTTTAGAGGGAATCAAGAGTGCGATCGCCACCGGAAAGGGCGGGTACGCCATCGCACAAAATGTCTTTGAATAAAAATGCTATACATTCAAAGATTGTGCTTTTGCGTTGGTAGATGGGAGTTAAATCCGCTACGGCTTTTTGAAATTGAGAGATTAAAGCCAATGAAGCAGGATAGTAATCTTTGTAATAGCTTGAAGTCAATTAAAACCCGTCTAGGCATGAGCCAGCAAGACTTGGCGAATATAGCTAGTGTTACCCGTCAGATAATTAGTGAGTGGTGTAGAGTCAGGGCAATATGCGTCCTCAGTTGCGATTACACTCCGCCTAGCAAAAGCGCTTGGCTGTCAAATTGGGGATCTGGCTAGGGTTGAGGGACAATTGATAGCTTATCCCTTGATTGGCAAGGATGCTTTTCGCTACGACATGATTCCAACTGATGGTGAGGTAGTTGCGGTGGACGGGTTCCCCGGCATAACCTCGGCTAGTTCATTCGCAATTTGAAGTTCTCGGCGGCTATGACACAAGCAAAATCGGGGAAGTTGTAGCGACCATTTAGAGTGGATTGCATTTTTGGTTGGTTTGGTTATCGGGAAAAACTCTGCATAAATTTGAATTCCTGCTGTAACCACTCTTGAGGCTTGAGCAACCATTTGGGATTTTGTGACAACAACTGATAATGCTTAGGTCAAGTTTTCCAGGCTTTGATCCCTATATCAAATCATCTCTGCGCTTATACGCAGAGATGATCGGGACTGTGCTGCAAAGTTAAGCGATCGCATGTAGTGGAAGCGATCGCTCATGAAACAACAAGACTCAGCAAACAATTGCAAGATAAATTATTATGTCCGACAACAAAATTAGGCAGATTGCTTTCTACGGTAAAGGCGGTATTGGTAAATCTACCACATCCGAATGGCACTAAGAAAAGGTGAAACCTCGTTAGGGCATCGCGGTGTAGGGTGTAGTGTTTCAGACAATTTCAATGCCAGTACGTCAAGGAGTTCAACATCTTCTTAATTACCCACACCCGAACCTGCAACCCCACATCCAAAAGCCTTATAAATAATGGATTTGGCGTTATCTTAGTACCATTCGTATCTAAAACTTTTTATACCGGCAATAGGAATTTTCAAACAACCTTTTAGCGGTTTGCTACCAATTTTTGAGCGATTTTTTGTTTAAATAAACGATAAAAAAACAATGGATTACCTATGATATAACGATCCCAGAGACGAGTAGGTTCAGTAACTAAGCGTGTTAACCACTCGAAGCCATTATTCGTCAACCACTCGGGGCCACGATATGTAGAGTTAGTATAAAAATCTAGACACGCGCCTAAAGGTAAAAATACACTAGCTTCAATTTTATTGAAATTATCTAAAATCCACCGTTCCTGTAATGGCATACCAAAACCAATATATAAAATATCTGGTCTAAAATTATTAATTTTTTCTATTATTAAATCATTCTCTTTTCCTGATTTATCAAAGTAACCATGATGTCCGTCTATCCGAAGCTTTGGTGCAATTGATACCAACTTTGTAATTGCTTCATCCACTACGCCGGGTTTTCCAGCTAATAAAAACAAAGAAATATTTTCTTTTTCACATTTTAATGCTAAATCTTCTATATAATCTGGTGCTGTCATGCGATGTGCAGAATCCAGCGAATAACCGCTTAAGTTAGCCGCTAATAATACACCAAATCCATCGCAAAATACTAAATCTGCATTATTTAAAAAATCTCGATACCAAGACTTTTCATAAGCAAAATTCATAGCTCTAATATTCACATTTTCGACAATTGTCTTTTTTGGTTTTTTGACTGATTCTACTAAATAATCGATTAATTCTTGTACTTTAACTTTATGGAATCTTGTATCAAACAACTTGATTTCAGGGAAAGTTTTCGTATCCATTGTTATTTCCTCTTTGTCTACTTTACACAAACTTATGGTTAATCAATGATCATCAGAATATGGCTCTTAACCTACCACTGATGCATAAATGTATTTTAAGGATGTAAGATAATTGTTGATATCCAAGTGTTTAACACTTATCCTTGCATTATTTCCTAAAGATATTCTCAAATTCTTATCTGCAATTAAAGATTGCATTGCTTCTGACAACTGTTGAATCTCACCTGGATTAAGTAATAAACCATTCTGGTTTTGAGTAACGACTTCAGGTATCCCTCCTACTTTAGTAGTTATGACAGCTAAACCCCAACTCATTGCTTCTAGTAGTGCCATCGGCAAACCTTCGTTGTAAGAAGGTAAAACAAATACATCAGCTTTAGCTAAAAGCTCGTCGCGTTTTTCTTTGTCTACCCAGTCAAGGATAGTGATGTGGTCAACAAGATTTAGAGTTTCAATCAAACTACGAGCTTTTTCTACATCTCCATCCCCTGCCATAGTCAACTTTGCTTTACTTTTCTCTTGGGCAGGTAGAGAAGCGAATGCGTTAATTAAATCAAATGCACCTTTGCGCTGACCAATGCGCCCTAGAAATAAGAAAAATACCTGATTGGAATCTATATGCTGTGGAATTTGGGCAGGAATTCTTACCGCGTTAGGAAGAACAATAACTTGCTCTGGCTTCAAACCAAGATTTTCGATATAGAATTTTTTCCAGCTATCTGATAAAACAATAAAACGCGTACATTTTCTAAAAGACCAACTGAGCCATTGCTTAAGCAATTGAGGAAGCTCAGAGTAAAACAAATGAAAGTCAGCACTATGAGCATGAATAATTAGCGGTTTTTTAAATAGCCAACAAATTACACTAGTGATTGAGTGACGAAAAGCGCTACCTCTCTCTGAAACATGAACGTGAATTAGATCGGCTTTTTTATTTAATAAGTTCCAAAATAACTCCACTATTGCCTGCACAAACACTAATACTTTCTGAGGAGCAGAGCCATTCGGTAAAGTAGTTATATGTGTAAATTTAATATCGGAAGTAGCTTCAGTGGCTTCTTCAAGGATGAGCTTTTGCACGGAAACTATTCCACCTTGCCGCTCCAAGCTTTCGCCTAACATAGTAATCTTTATAGGACTCATAACAAAAGAGCTTATTTAGGGTAGATAAATTCATTAAATATTTATGTACGGCACACCCTACTTAAACTATGATTAACTTATCTATTTGTCAATGATAGTCATTAACAGTTTTCATGTAATAAATATTACTATCTCGCAAAGTCCGGGCTAAAGGTTGTTTACCCGTGGCGTGTAATTTATTCTTAAAACTGATTGAATCATCTCTTGACAGACCGGAAAAACTAATGAACTTATTTGAGCTTTTAGCGGGGGAAGACAATCATCTAGCCCTAGTTACGCCTGAGGAGCGAGAGGAGCGATCGCTAACCTACAAGCAATTGCGCGAGAATATTGTTGGACTGGTATCGCAACTCAACAGCTTTGGATTGAAACGAGGCGAACGCATTGCTATTGCCATGACTAACGGTTCACCAATGGCTATTACCTTTTTGGCTGCCGCTCTGTGTGGCACTGCTGCACCCTTAAATCCTAAATACAAACAAGAAGAATTTGCCTTCTATTACGAAGATATCCAAGCAAAAGCACTGATTACGTTGTCTGAGTCGCCAAAAGCAGCCATTGCCGCCGTCATATCCGACATGATACTGATTAATGCCAAGGTAAACTCTGACGGTACACTGAGCTTTGAATTAGTTAAAACAGGCTCAGAACCAGCAGAATCCTCGAATCCCGCAGCCCCCAACGCCGATGATTTAGCGATGATTCTCCACACTAGCGGCACCACCAGCCGTCCCAAGCGTGTGCCAATTCGTCATCGCAACTTAATCGCCTCAGCCAACAACATCATTGGTGCTTACTCACTCACAGCAGCTGACACTACACTTTGCTTAATGCCCCTGTTCCACATTCACGGATTGGTGGGCTGTTTGCTGGCAACTCTCGCATCGGGCGGCACATTAATTTGTCCCAATGGTTTTAATGCCTTGGAATTTTGGAAACTGGTAGATATCTACAAACCTACCTGGTACTCCGCAGCGCCAACCATGCATCAAACAATTTTGGCCCGCGCTAGCCGCAACACAGAAATTGTCAAAGCTAACCGCTTTCGTTTCATTCGCTCTAGTAGCGCTCCCTTGCCCCCAATTATCATTGAACAACTAGAGGCAACTCTTAATGCTCCGGTGGTGGAATCTTACAGCATGACTGAAGCATCTCACTTAATGACTACCAACCCCCTACCGCCAAAAGTCAGGAAACCGGGTACTGTCGGTTATGGTTTCGGTGTAGAAGTCGGCACTATGGACTCCGAAGGCAACCTATTATCTCAAGGAAGCTTGGGCGAGGTGGTAGTAAAAGCACCCAATGTCATAGATGGCTACGAAAACAACCCGGAAGCTAACGCCACAGCTTTTGTAAACGGTTGGTTCCGCACAGGGGATCAGGGAACACTGGATGCAGACGGCTACCTCCGCTTGACTGGACGCATTAAAGAATTGATTAATCGGGGTGGAGAAAAAATTTCTCCTTTAGAAGTGGATGATGTTTTACTGCGCCATCCCGCCGTCGCCGAAGCCTTAGCCTTTGCCGTCCCCCACAAATCTTTAGGAGAAGATATCCACGCTGCTGTTGTCCTCAAGGGAGAAGTCAGCGAAAAAGAACTTTTAGCTTACTGTTCAACCATGCTGGCAGACTTCAAAGTTCCCAAGCAAATTCACATTTTGGATCAACTACCTCGTGGTGCTACCGGCAAACTGCAACGGTTGGCTATGGCGAAATTGCTTAACATAGTCTGAATCAGCGATACACTAAGGAAAATTCCTTGAGGAAGCTTTGATGGCACGAGCAAACGGGGTTACAAGTGAAATGTCTGCACAGGAATTGCCTACAATATCAGATGAAGATACAGTGACAATTGAAGATTTACCGGAAGCAGTGGAGGATGTTCAGGATATTGACGACATCTTGAATTCACTCAAAACCTTACTGAGTAGCCTAGAAAAACTCCAAAAAGTTCGGCAGGAAGTGGGTGACATCAAACCGTTAATTGGGCGGATGCTTGATGGGGAACTGGTTGCTGGTGAAGAACTTGAGCAGCTTAAGGCAGGTGTGAGCAGTCTTTCTCGTCTTGTTCGGGCTTATAATGACCATCAAATAGCGTTGGCTAAAGCACAATCGGCTAGAAACTTGCTAGATCAAGTCCTTAAAGAGCGGAAAGCTAATTGAAATAAGAAGCAAGCGATCGCATTTTTTTAAAGAGGCGATCGCTGTAAATTAAAGGTGTAACTCAAACTCGCAGCTATCCCCATGAAGTCTTTACAAGACTACACCACTGTTATCCGTCCCGATAACAATGGTACGTTTGTTGCCTATGTACCATTGATTTCCGGTTGTCACGCTTGGGGAGAAACGCCAGATGAGGCCCGTGCTGAACTTGTCTATGTTTTTGAAATGATTCAGGAAGAATAGAAAGAACAAGGACGTTCTATACCCAAAGACGTTGAACTGGTTGATAACCTAAAATAGGTTATGATGACGAAAGTCTAGTATTAATTGTAAGGTAGGTATCGTAATGAAGACTAATAGAGAGAATCTACCCTTAGACCAGATTCTCTTAGAGGATAGCTTACAACTGCTTAGTAATCTGCCAGATGAATGTGTTGACTTAGTTGTATCCTCTCCACCTTATAATCTAGGCAAAGAATACGAATCAAGGCAGGCTCTTGATATCTATTTGGCAGAACAAACAACCGTTTTGCTTGAATGTAGCCGGATTCTTAAAAATACAGGTTCGCTATTTTGGCAAGTTGGTGCTTTTTCTGACCGAGGAATGCTGATTCCTCTGGATATTCGCTTTTTTCCGATTTTAGAGTCATGCAGATTAATTCCTCGCAACCGAATTATATGGGCTAGGCAACATGGTCTTCATGCCCAGAAAAAGTTTTCTTGTAGACATGAAACTATTCTTTGGTTTACTAAATCGGATAACTATAAATTTAATCTGGATGCTATTAGAGTTCCCCAAAAGTATCAAAATAAAAAACATTATCGGGGAAATCGAAAAGGTGAACTTTCATGCAATCCAGAAGGGAAAAATCCTGGTGATATTTGGCTATTTCGGAATGTTAAACATAACCATGAAGAACAAACTATACATCCTTGCCAATTTCCAGAAGACTTGGTAGCTCGAATTATATTAGCTACAACTAACAAAAATGATATTGTTTTAGATCCATTTATGGGTTCTGGTACTGCGGCAGTGGTTGCGAGAGATCATAAACGCCATTTTATCGGCTCAGAAATTGAACCAAAATATCATCAAGTTGCATTGCGTCGTCTCAGTGGCAATCCAGATAAAAATGGTTTTTTTCCAAATTTAAAAACTTTACGCGATTATGTTGAAAAAACTGGTCAATCTATTGATAAATTTAAATTTGATGTGCAAGTAGGAAATAAGGCTTCAGAACGCAGTAAAGCAAAAATTTATCCAGAAGAGTATCACTTACAAGAAATGGAAGATAGGTTAATCTATGAAGAATCTGCTTTTGCAGCTAATCTAAGAGGTGAAGAGATTCCAGTAGATCGAAAGCTTAATGGTAATGGTAAAAAGACCTCTTTGCAAAATAAAATAGTAAAACAAGTAGAAGAAATAGAACAAATTGAATTAAGATTATGGAGCTAATAGATTAATTTTTACAATAAGTTAAATAGGCAGCGACTACGGGCTGAACGTCCAGCAATGATTTGGCATTGGCGATTGATTCTAGTATTCACAGTTCTAGAATATCTTTTAGATGAATACTCAGTCCAGATGATAGGCACTATTGTATTTTGTTGTTCAAATAATCCAACCAGCCTGATTGGTACATCAAAAACTTGGTATTTAGTCAAAGCTGTTAACTGATTAACAGCTTGCTCATAATAAAGAGTGCTGTTGGAAGCAGGAAACATTAAAGCCTTTGTCACTAAAATTACTAAATTAGTCGGGTATCCAACAAATTCAGTTTTAGCTTTGAAGAACAATTCTGAGCGCAAGGTGTTATTGAGTAGGAAGGGATAATTAGAAAATTGAATTTCAATGATGATGCCAGCTTTGGCAAAATCAACCTCTGTACCCAAAAATCTGTACGGTGCGGGAATAAGTATATTTGATTGCCAACCATCATCGATAAAGGCAGCTTTAATGTATTCGTTCGTACCTACTGGATCGAATATTGCATTACCCTGAATTCCAGCTTGATCTGAAGCTTTGATGTGCAAAGGCATTCTAGTGAGACTAGTACTAATCTCATGCCATTCGTTCTTATATTGGTTATTAATGATTGTATCTGCTGAGTTAAAGTCAACATATTGAATAATGATTATTATGTCTCCTTTTGGTATTTCAAAAGTTCTTCTATAAAAGCAAGCGGATCTATTTCAAGCACTTGGGCAACTTGTAAAAATTCAATCACGTCAAGACGACGCTCTCCACGTTCATACTTTGATACATAGGATTGCGGAAGCTCTAGCTTTGCTGACAACTCTGCTTGAGTGAGCTTGGCAGCTTTTCGGGCTTCGATAAGTAGCTGGCGAAACCGATTGTACTCTTCGCTGAAAACTGATTTAGGCACTTTAGCTTGCCTTTTTTCTGGCGATGGTTTATTCGATCTCGATGAGAGTTATGACATATTGCTGAACTCAGTTAAATTCTAAAACCTAATATGGGATAAACCCAAAATAGGTTTTTAAGTATATCTAAATCTGTGCTTTGATTTGAAGGATATCAAATTTTGCAAGATATCTACTTATGTTGATGAACGTTGCACCCGCCATTGTAATACTAGGTCAAAATAGCGTGACAGTAGCACGCAAAATAATTACTGTGCTACCAGGGGCGACACTATACGGTCTAGCCGATCGCACATCGGGAGTTGATGTCAGCTTTAATAACTTTGGCGAGACGTTGCGCGAGTTATTTGCTCAGGGAACGCCGCTAATTGGCATTTGTGCCGCCGGCATTTTGATTAGGACATTAGCTCCCGTACTCTCAGATAAACAACAGGAACCACCAGTGTTAGCTGTGGCTGAAGATGGTAGTGCTGTTGTTCCCCTCTTGGGTGGACTTGGTGGGGTAAACGATTTAGCCCGTCGCATTGCTGAAGCCCTTGATATCAAACCTGCAATTACGACCACAGGCGATATACGTTTGGGTACAACGCTGTTATCTCCTCCCCCCGGATACCATTTGGCAAACCCAGACGATGCGAAGAAATTTATCTCCGATTTGCTAGCCGGGACACAAGTCAAGTTAGAAGGCACAGCACCTTGGTTGAGCCATAGTAAATTGCCCATAGATCCACAGGGAGATTTGACCATTCAAGTTACGGAACGTTTGGTGACTCCTACAGCCAACTGCCTTGTCTACCACCCAGCAACGATCGCGATCGCAATTAGTGACATCATTGATGATGCAGTAGCTTTAGTACAGCAGCTACTAGCTGATGCCAAACTAGAAAAAGCATCAGTCGCCGGGATATTTGCACCCATCACCGCCGCAGCTGATCCCGCAATCCACGCCGTAGCTAACGCCTTCGGAGTGCCTGCCCGCTTTTTTACCCCAAATCAGCTAGAAAGTCTGTTATCACAAGGTTATAGCCCCGCCCAAGCAGTAGCGATCGCAGCTACAGGGACATCTCCCTTATCTTCCTCATCTCCCGACATTGCGATCGCCATTGCCCCTCAACCAATTGACCCCAACACCATCGGTCAACCACGCGGACGGTTAGCGATTATTGGTACAGGCCCTGGTGGATCGCAGTGGATGTCTCCCGAAGTCAAGGAGATACTCAAGTCGGCAACTGACCTAGTGGGTTATAAAACTTATTTAGATTTAGTTGGTTCTCTGGCTGATGGCAAGCAACGGCATGAGTCTGACAACCGCGAAGAAGAAGCACGGGCAAAAATGGCCCTTGATTTGGCCGCATCTGGGCGATATGTAGCTGTAGTTTCATCTGGTGACCCCGGTATCTATGCAATGGCAACAGCAGTTTTTGAAGTATGCGATCGCTATGCCAAACCTGAATGGGACACTATCAACATTCATGTAGCCCCAGGCATCTCCGCCATGCAGGCAGCAGCAGCAGCCATTGGTGCGCCCCTTGGACATGACTTTTGTGTTATTTCCCTGTCTGACATCTTAAAGCCTTGGTCTGCGATCGCACAACGAATTGCTGCTGCTGCCGAGGCTGATTTCGTAATTGCTTTCTACAATCCTGTTTCCAAAGAGCGTACCTGGCAACTGGCAGAAGCGAGAAATATTTTGCTGCTACATAGAAAACCCGATACCCCAGTAGTATTGGCCCGGAATCTCGGTAGACCAGGACAGACGGTGAAAGTGATTACACTTGACCAGTTAGCACCAGCAAGCGCTGATATGCGAACAATTATTCTCGTTGGTTCCACAAAAACCCGAATTATCAAGCGCAGCGATGGTAATATCTGGGTTTATACGCCGCGTCGCTATAGCGAATAGTAGCCATGATCAGCGCTGTTATGAGTGATTTTCACCAACCTACTTAACCTAATACAAAACCATCAACAGATAGAGAAAAAGTGGGGATAATGATAGGTTAAGAGGATAGAAAACAGACAACAACCCATTATGAATAATTCAGTATTAATTGCCCTTCCCCTATTAGTGTGTATAGTTTTGTCACCAGTTAGCAAAGCTGATACTGTCCAAAGTTCAATTAATCATGCCATCAAAATGTCTTCATTCAACCTCAGTTCCCAAAAATGGAAAAACCGTGTGCTACTAGTCTTTGCACCGTCTGTTGATAACCATATCTATCAACAGCAAATGCAACTATTGCAAAAGCATAACAGGGGTTTTGCAGATCGGGATTTAGTTCTCGTTCAGGTTTTGGCAACAGATGAAAGCTATGCCAACAAACAGCCAATAGATGATTCTTCTGCTACCAAGTTGCGCGAGTCTTTTGGGGTTGACAAAGAAAATTTCCGCGTGATTTTGGTGGGCAAAGATGGTGGTGTTAAGCGCAGTGATGCTACACCAGTGCAGGCGACAGCAATTTTTGAAGAAATTGACGCTATGCCCATGCGTCAGCAAGAAATGCAAGAGCGACGCAGAAAGTAACTAAAATTGCTCATACAACTAGCAATATTCCTGATAGATATTTACTTGCACTGTAAGATTTAATCGGATAATCTCAGCGTAATTACGCTGATTTTTCTACTCGCAAACCAAAGTAGGTCAAAACAAGCTCAGTTGAACCACTGTTGACAACTTCGTGTACTTCTCCAGGTTCTATCGCTACGCAGTTCCCTGGAAGCAGGGGGTATTCTCTACCATCTATATGAATTACTCCTGACTGGAGTTTAGACTAAAAGCGATAAGAGAGAACGCAAATCAAAAGGAATTAGAGGTTAAAAATATTCTCAAGTCAGCCTTAAAGCATCCTGA
>NZ_JBALBZ010000155.1:0-29982 GCF_036919495.1 Nostoc sp. | reverse complement strand
TATCGCTGCGGAAGTAATCAGAATTTTCGTGCAATATTACGTTGCCAAAATTGTTAAGCAATATTTCGCCAACAGTGTCTTCGCTATATTTACCCCGATCTCTTGGAATACATCCCTAGATGACCGGGCGGAGGCTGCGAACCAAGCTCACGGACTCCAGCAGCGAAGCCAAGTGCAGGATCGTGGACTCCGCCTGCCACGTGCCGACAATCTGCACATTGATCGGCATTCCTTCTTTGCTCGTGCCGAATCGCATCGCCAGGCCAGGTAAGCCGGTGACGTTCAGGGGTACCGTCGCACCCTGGAGGTAGGTTGCATCAACTGTCTGACCGTCGATGGTGAATATCTCGACACCATGCTTGTGGGCCGGGATCGGCAGCACATGCGTGATCAGCGCGTCGTAGCGGGTGAAGTAGTCGGCATACCCGTCGCGGATGCGCTCGGCGGCCTGCTCGGCCTCGATAAAGTCCTTCATTGATGTATCGGGCAGCGAAAGCATGGTCTTGGACATCTTGTACATCTCGCTTTCGTGGCCGGCCGTCGCCTGAGCAAACGCAGCCTTCATCTCCATCACATGCAGGCGGTTGAACACGTCGAGGGCGAAATCGCGCTCCAGCGCCGGGATCCGCACTTGTTCGACCACGATGCCGAGGTCCTTGAGGGCCTCGGCGGCAGCCTCGACCGTTGCCGCAACTTCGGGATCGACAGGCCCAAAGCCCGGTCCGACCATCCAGCCTACCCTCAGCTGGCGGTAGGGCTGACGGCCTATGCCTGCATCGGACGGCACAGTGATGCTCGAGAATGCGTCTTGGCCATCAGCCCCCACTAGTTGCGAGAATGCCAGCGCGATATCCCGTACGGAGCGGGCCATCGGCCCGACATGCCAGAACCGACGCGGTGCACGGGGCCAGATGCCGGTCATGGGCACGCGGCCATGCGTTGCCTTCATAGAAGTGATGCCGGTTTGCGCGGCTGGGCCTCGTACGGAGATGGCCAGATCCGTTCCGAGCCCGATGGGCGACATGCCCGCCGCAATGGCTGCTGACTCGCCCCCGCTTGAACCGCCAGGCGTGCGGGTCACATCCCAGGGGTTGTTCGATCGACCGGAGAGCAGATTGTCGCTCTCGATCCAGTAAGAGAACTCGGGAAGGTTAGTCTTTGCCAGTAGGATGCCGCCCGCCTTCTTCATGCGCGCGACGCTCGTGGCGTCCGTATCGGGGATGCGGCCCCGGAAGATAGGCGAACCGCGTTGGGTCAACACCCCTGCGGTATCAATCGAGTCCTTCACCGTGAAAGGCACGCCATGAAGCGGCCCAAGCTCTTCGCCGGCCAGAACTGCCGCTTCTGCGGCCTTGGCCGCTTTAAGCGCGCCCTCGGCGACTGAGACGATCGCATTGATCTTGGGGTTTACGGCTTCGATGCGATCTAGGTGTGCCTCCATGACCTCGACTGGCGAAATCTCGCGGCTTCGGATCAGTTCAGCCAGCTTCGTTGCGTCATAAAAGAAGATGTCAGTGTTCATGATGTGCCTTCTATCTTTTGATCGGTTGATAAAACTGGGTTCTTCCCAAGTTCTTTGTCTATCTATCACGTGGTAGACTGACCGAATTGTATGCCCCAGCTGGGCTGGTGTCAACAACTATCTTCCAGTTGATAGATTTGGTGCTCTGCTCTATAATTGGGGGTGAAACATCCATCTCAGCTATTCGGGGCAGGGGAAAGTCAGTTCAGTGAGCTCAAATTATCGGGAAGCCATCTTGGCGGCTGCCAAAAAAAAGGCCCAGGCGCACGGTTACAGCGGCCTGAACTTTCGTGATCTCGCCAACGACGTAGGCATCAAGAGTTCAAGCATTCACTACTACTTCCCGACCAAGGGCGACCTCGGGGCTGCAGTAGCCAAGCGGTATTGGGAGGACTCAGCTGCTGTCCTTGAGGCCATTTCGGCCGAGATAGCGGACCCAAACCGCTGTTTGCACAACTACCCCGACACATTTCGCAAGTCGCTTGAGAGCGAGAACCGGCTGTGCCTCGGCAGCTTCATGGCTGCCGAATACGAAAACTTGCCGGACCCAGTGAAGAAGGAAGTTCAGACCTTTGCGGATGTCAATGTCGCCTGGCTGAGCAGGGTCCTCTCCGCTGCGACGGCGATGAATTCCGAGGAGAGGGAGAAACGGGCTCGAGCCATCTTTGCCGCCGTCGCTGGCGCACAGCTCATGGCAAGAAGTCGTTCCGATATCGCCCTCTTCGACGAGTTGATAGAGAGCTACCGGGAGGCCGGACTCCTGACGGTGCAGACGTCGGAATTCAATGTGTGCTGAGATTGGTCAGTTGGTCGACGAACCCACTTTCCGCCCAATTTCCCACGAGATCGAATCTCCGCGCGTCGTCACTGCGATCTGCTGACTAAGGCGATGCTCGCTCACTGAGCTCCACGTCACGAGGCTAAACCGCCTACCGTCATCGAGCATGGTGTAGCGCTTCGGGCGATGACGCGGGCAGCGCGCACCGCTGTCGTGGCGTACCGGTGATGTCCGCTTCGGGTCGGAAGCGGAATTGGGCAGCCGCCCGGGGTCGGCCACAGGCAGCACCAGCGACATGTTCAGCAACGACCGGCACGGACGATCAACTGAGCCGGCACCCGCAGCAATTGCGTACGGATTTTCGGCATGTTCGGTGCGCACCTAACTATACCTGAGTTCGATGTAAGAAAAAGTCTAAAAACTTGACAGAGTAAACTTTATAGCAATAGAGGGCTGTCTAACTTAATATCAATAAGATTGTATAAATGAGAGTAAGTACGAATTGAAACACACTCAGTACTTAAAGAGAGAGTGCTGAATTTATCACAAATTCATTATGGAGATGAGGCATAAAAAATCGATAGAATTAGCTTATAGACTTGATTATAGGGGGAATATTTAATTAAACACATAATCAAAAGCTGAAAATAATGATTTTGCGATTAAATCAAAAATTGCTAAGAATGAAATAATCACTTATCCTGAAGTAGAAATGGAGTTTTTTTTGGAAGTCCCATTACCCAGATTTCTCACAGGGAGCAATGCGATTTTGTGAGGTCGGCTAAAAAAGGTGCGATGCCTGCGGCGGGCGTAGCCATCGCTAATCACCCATTACGTATGAGTTAAATATTTAATACAATAATAGTAGTAATATTAACTAGAAGATACAACCAGGGCAAACGCATCTAATTTTATTTGACAAATAACCAATTGCATGTATTGTAATTTACATATGTATTTGGCAATTTATTAAAATGTAAAGTTGTGTATTTACTGCAATATATTCATGAGAAAATTGTTTTAGACAACCTAAAACTACCATTTATAGCTAAATTTTCGACGTGAGAGAAGACTTAGATGGCTGCGATAACTTGAAGTAGGTAATTGTTATCTAAACCTGCGCGATATCTTTTCATCGCAACACTTCCACGCACCGTTTTATCTTTATCTAAAAGATTCAAAGATAAACGCCGTAGAACAGAAAAATTAAGAGGGGCATTATCTTTACGGATACGACTAGCATCTTCATGGAATGTCATGTCCAGTACCCAATGCACAGAATTTTCTATCCCCCAGTGGCTACGAACAGCATGAGCTAAAACAACAGCATCATGCTCTAAACTGCTAATATAAAAGCGAACTTCAATAGTTGTTTTATTCCAAAGCCTACGTTCGCACATGACCATTCCTACGCTCCTCAGTCCTAACCATTTTTCCTGGTTTGGCATCTCCCTTAGCTGTTCAACAGGGACACTCCAGTATTTGCGAATTTCAATCCGACCATGAGCGCTTTCGATTGTATGATGATAACTGTGGTCAACACCTTCAAAATTGTTGCTTTGAGCTTTTTCAAACCAACTGTTAACTGCATCCTCAAGTTTACTTTGATTTGCTTTGAGAGCAAGAACGTAATCTGCATTTTTTGCGAGAATCTGGGCAGCGATTTCTTTCTGGCATCCCATCGCATCAATTGTAATGATACATCCAACAATATCTATCAACTCCAATAATTTCGGAATTGCCGTTATTTCATTCGATTTGGAATCAACTTTAAGTTGACCTAACACCAGCCGATGTTCGCTTGCCCAAGCACTGACAACATGAATTGCTTTTTGTCCACTATTGCGGTCAAATGATTGCCGCACTGTTTTCCCATCAATAGGTATTACTTGAGCGCCAATAGCTTCAGTAATTGACCCCACCCACCGATGAAAGCATTGCTCAAATGCTTGGGGATTTAACCTGGCAAACACTCTTGCAATCGTGTCATGGGAAGGAATACCGTTGGGTAATGCCAGAAACGTTTCTAGCCATTCCCGTTTGGCTTGGGCATAAGTCTCAATTGCTACCCAGGTATCCGATCCACTGATAACTGCTAATATAGTTATCATCATGTTCTTAATTTTTGTCTAAGTTCCCGCTAACTGTAGATGCTTATGCACACGAAAGCCAGCTATTGAAATTCCCCGCCTCTTTAGAGACAGGGATCTTCAATAAGCTGACATTTCACAATTATTCGTTTAGCATTACTGAAATGCCTTTGTGGATGCTGGCAAGACTTTTTTCTATCACGGAGGAATGTCTGCTGATAGATGTTTTTTCAGCTTACTTGCAAACAAATACTAATTAGACACTCAGACAATAAACCCATATTTTCTCAATACAGTCTTAGCTTGACTGCCAGATAAAAACTTGACAAATTGTTTGGCAGCAGAAATATTTTTACTGGCTTTAATTACTGCTACTGGATAGACAATTGGTGAGTGAAGCTTTTCGTCAGCAGTGACTACGACTTTTACGTTATTGGAAGTTTTGGCATCAGTGGCATAAACTATGCCCGCCTGAGCATTACCACTTTCTACTGCTGCCAAAACTTGACGCACATTGTTACCAAAGACAAATTTTGATTTAAGCTGATCGTAAAGTTTCAAATTCTTTAAGACCTCCTCTCCATATTGCCCTGCCGGTACACTCCTGGGTTCACCGATCGCAATTTTCTTAATCTTGCTATTTATTAAATTGGAGAAACTATTGATGCCAACAACATCCTGAGCCACAATCAAGACTAGACTGTTTTTTGCTAGGTTAGTACGGCTACCTGGTAGCAATAGTCCTTTTTGTTCTAAGGCATCCACCTGCTTTTTACCAGCAGAAATAAAGATATCCGCAGGCGCACCTTGTTCAATCTGTTGCTGCAAAGCGCCAGAAGCCCCAAAGTTATAACTAATGTTGATATTTGATTTACTTTGTTGGTACAAAGGCTTAATTTCTTCTAGCGCATCTTTTAAGCTAGAAGCTGCGGATACGGTTATGTTGGTGCTTGATTGTGCTATTCCAGGAGAAGGAGTAACCAATGGTAAACCAATTGCCAGGAGCAAGCCTGCAACTGCTATACCCAGAAAGCCAAGAATTTGTTTTCTTTTCATAGAAAAGGTGCAATAGTAGGTTGTTTCCAAAATTGATGCTAGGTAAAATCGTACCAGTAATACCAACTTTTAACCAACATTATCGGTAAAATCCTAAAAAAGAACAAGGTAAGTTTTCTATCTTACAGTTAAAAACTTCTGAAATATCACGGTAAGCTACTTGGAATTACAAGTGATTGTGTCAATAAATTGTTAAATTAGCTGCTCAGTTTTTCGGGGTTAAATTTGCGATGACTGTAAATCTGAAGTCTTTAGAAAACCTAACCCATATAGCGGCCGATTCAAAAACCGCTCCTACCACTAAGAGAACTAGCTACTTTCCCTCGCAACATCGACGTATCCTTTGTATCTTTCCTAAGTACAGCCGATGCTTTGGTACTTTTAATCACGCGAATATCAATGATTATTTCCTGGCAAATGTGCAGTTTTCTAGTGATTGCCCTTATGAGGATGTTTGAAAAGTCTTCCAGCGTGTATTTCACTACCCTTCGTAGTTAATAAGCTAAAAGTTTTTTAACAATAAATTATTTGTAATTCATAATATTTCCTCGTTCCCGTATTTCACATGGAAATGAGGAATTCCCAATAAATTAAATTACGAATTACGAATTACAAATTACGAAGTATTTTAACAGGGCATCAAAGCATCGAATCTCCCCAATACTGCCATATCTTCTGCATCTAACTCCGCCGGAACACCACTACGAATCAATTCCGAAAAGTCTTCATTGGGAACCATAACAGTCAATGTGTACAAGCGAGTAGAACCAGTATTTTTAATCAAATGAGTACCAGTGGGAGGCACTAATAAACTATCTCCAGCTTTGATTGTGGCACTCTTACCATCACAGATGGCGATCCCTTCGCCTTTGAGGACAAAAAACATTTCCACCGCCCACTGATGGCGATTTGGGGGTGTTTGTCCATCAACATCGAAAATTTCTATGCAGCAAGTCAACGAAGTATTAGCACTTGTCGAATCAAAAATAATTGCTAATCGATTCGAGGCGTCCGGACTGATGCGATATACTTGGTAATCTTTGCTAGATTTGATAACCGGAATTACACAACGAGTAGCGTACATTTATTTATTCCTTCTGAAGTTATAGATGGGTATGAAAATTCTTAAAATCCGAGTTTTGAATCACATGATTTTGTATTTTGGACTTTGAATTATTAAATTTAAAAATGTCCCAAAGGAAGCGATTTCAACACGAAAAAAAAATCTAAAATTCTTAATCGTTCGCGTAGCGTCCCGTAGGGAAGAAAGAGAATTTATGCATGGGATAAATCTAAAATCTAAAATAGATTCACTCCTCACCTTTTTGCAGTGCTGTTAAAATCTCTTGGGAGTCAGTCACAAAACCGAAGCATTGTTTGACATTGTACAATGTGGCCAGCCAACAATATTCAGGAGAAGTGGTAGCGGTACAGTCTTTAACTAACACGCAATCATATCCTAAAAAGTTAGCATCACATAACGTAGTTAGCACACATTGATCGGCATTAACACCAGCAAAAAATAATGTTGTCTTTCCCAGATTCCGCAAGATACTATCTAATGGCGTATCCCAAAATCCACTCATGCGGTATTTGTCCACACAAATATCTTCAGGAATTTTTTCTAATTCGTCTACTACTGCTGCGGCCCAACTACCTGCCATGAGTACTCTAGCATCATTGCTTGGCAATGGATCGCCCAATCCTACACCCTCTCCTGTGGGATTATAGACGTGGCGCGAAGCAGCACTAATATTGAGTAAATCAGGACGATTTCCCCAATTTATCCAAATTACTGGAACACCGACTTCACGCAGTTCTGGAAGTAATTTGTTCAAAGGTTCAATAGGCTGACGCGCCGGAGTTACGTCCACGCCGATATGCGCTAACCAGCCATCAGGGTGACAGAAGTCGTTTTGCATATCAATGACGAGGATAGCAGCTTTTGCCAAGTCTAGGCGCAGGGTTTTAGTTTCTGTTGATAAAATAACGGGTTGTGGGGCCTTTTGAGGACGAGTGATATCTGCGATCGCATCATTCACTGTCCACGCATTTGGTGCAACTCCCAATGTCCGTAATGGTAAATTCATAAAATTGCAATACTTAACACCATTTTCTATTTTGTAACTTGAAATTCAGTTGAGAGTACAATTACTTAATTAAGGTTAAATATGGTAAATTTCACCATTCAAAATGTTTTAATTGCTGCCAGTGATGATTATGCAACAGTAGATGTACAAATTGTAGATGGTGCGATTGCAGCCATTGCCCCCAATCTACAGGTAATCGGCACACCTATCGATGGCAAAAATAAGCTGTTGCTACCTGGCTTTTTCAACGCCCACACCCACTCATCAGAGATGTGGCAACGGGGAATCATGTCAGCTTTCCCTTTAGAATTATGGTTGGCGGAACTGTATGATTTTGCCCCCCTCGATCCCGAACAGGTTTATCTCAGTGCTTTGGGTACTGCGGTGGAAACCCTACTTTCTGGCGGTACGAGTGTAGTAGATCACTTAGTGTTAATTCCGGGACTTGAGTTAGAAACGATCGCCATTGCAAATCGCGCTTACCGAGAAGTTGGAATTCGCGCCTTTATCGCCCCCTTAATTCAAGATGAGTCCCTCAGCGCAGGTATTCCATCTGGGGAATCAGCCCAAAAACATGAACCTTATTTTCGCTCAACTGCGGCAACACTGGAAATCATCGAAGAGGCGGTAAGAAAATTTCATCGCCCGGATGAGGGTATAAATATTTTAGTTGCACCAACAGGGATACAATTGTGTACTGATGCTTTATTTGAAGGATGTAGTGAGTTAAGCGATCGCTACAATCTTTGTCGTCACTCCCATTTACTTGAAACCAAGGCACAGGAAAAACTCGCTCAAGAAAAGTACGGTTGTACTGCTGTGGAACATTTGAAAAGAATCGGATATTTGAGCAATAAAACTTCACTTGCCCATTGCGTTTGGTTAAATGATGCTGATATCGCCATCCTCGCCGAAACTCAATCTACAGTTGTTCATAATCCCTTAAGTAATTTGCGTTTAGGCAGTGGCATCGCCCCCATTTTAAAATATCGTCAAGCTGGAGTAAATGTAACTTTTGGTTGCGATGGTGCTTCGAGTAATGACTCTCAAGATTTGTTAGAAGCAATCAAAATGGGTTCTATTTTACATAATGTTACAGACTCAGATTATCAAAACTGGATTACGCCCAGACAAGCTGTAGAAATGGCATCATTGGGAGGCGCAAAGGGGCTGAATATAGCAGACAAACTCGGTTCTTTAACTGTAGGTAAACAAGCAGATTTAGTACTTTATGACCTCACCAATCTATCATTATTACCTCGTACAGATCCCATTGGCTTATTAGTCTTAGGTCATCCTACGAATGTTGTTGATAGTGCTTGGGTGAATGGTAAGCAAATTGTTGCTGATGGCAAAGTTACCACAATTAACGTTGATGAATTGCGACAAGAATTATTTAACCGCAGTCAATGGGAGAAAAAGCGTAAATCTGAGACTGTCGTGCAAATTGAAGCTCATTATCGCATGGTTATGGGGTTGTAAAACATAAATATGGTTTAACCTAATATAAAAACTGTTTCGTTTTACAATGATGACATAAGTCTACTAAGGTACGGTTCTAGTGGATGATATCTTGTAGTCCTAAGCAAGGCTTAATTGAATTAAGGTTGGCTACTTATGAGTGATAAAAACAATCAGAGTCAAATAGATCAGCAATTACCAGAAAGTCCTTCTAGCAAAGACGAGAACAATAATCACATAAATTGGTGGATTGAAATTATTTCATTTTTAGCAGTAGGCTATTTGATTTTTAGCCTAATTAGCCCAATATTTCTCAAAGAAGGGCAACAACCAAGAAAGATAGAAGCTCCTGACATTATAATCATTGCCATTGTTTTATTGTTTAACTCTGGTTTGCTCAATAGAATAGAGGATTTTGCTATTTCTAAGGATGGCGGCTTTACAGCTAAGTTTAAAGAACTAAAACAAGAGGTAAATAAACAGAAGCAAGAGGTCGATAAACAGAAAAAACAAATCGATGAGCTTCAAGCACAACAGCTAGAACAACTAGAAAAACAGCAAAAAAACTTAGAACAAACACAAGCTTTTATGTTTGGTTTTTTGCTTGCCAAGAAGGATTATGAGAAGATTGATCAACTCTATAAACACTCCAAAGCCAATACGAGTTATAACTTTTATGTATCAAATAATGTAGGTGATGAGTTAAGACGCTTACGAGATTTTAAATTAATTAAGACGAACTCTGGTTATATCAGTGATGTGGTTCAAGCGAGTAATTATGGTCAAAAATCAATCGATTTGACTAAATATTTTCATGTTACAGATTTGGGTGAACAGTTTTTGACAACTCGTGAAGCGCTAGAGTCTAGGAGCCAGCAAGAAATGATAAATGCTCAGGAAACTCCAAAAGTTGAGTAGGTCATCTATAGAGTTCTGTTCAATGTTATTTGCTACCAGTTATCTTAGTCGTTATGTCGTTGTGTCTACCTTTAGATAGTGAGTACATTTCAGGATTGGTTCTGGGAAATCAAAGAGTGTGGACAAGGGCCTCATTACTACTTTAGTGCCTCTTTTGCTCTGTCTGATGCTGAACGCCTTGCGGCTTTGGTGCGGCAGCATCCACTGTCTGGCTTTGAACACTGTCACTTTGTTGGCAACTTAATCAATGCGCCATGTGGAGATGCCAATTATCAAGGTTCTTACGATTTGTATGTTGACCAGAGCAACTATGCTGAAGTTATGTCGGGTATACAAAGAGATGAACCTATAATTACTGTTGCACACTGTGTCTGGGAAATTATTGGTGTTTGCGATCGCAACTTTGGCATTGAGTCTGGTTATGGTGGGATAACTGGCACAGATAACCAAGCTGACACTTTACTGATTATGGCACTGGCGCAATCACCAGAACTCACCTTAGTTGATTGGAGAGTTGTTTCTGGGGGAGACGGCTATGCATCAGTATTTTTTAGAACTGGCACATCAGCCGCAGAATTGCTTGCTTACTTGCAGATGCAGCCAGAAAAGCCTGACTTCATGCAAATAGAAAAAGAGTTACGTTTAGCTCTATCAGATCCAGCATTATTTAAAATTTATCGCTTGGGCGAGTGCAAAATCAATGGTTGGCGGCTTGAAGTGGTCGTTTTGCATAATATTGAAAAAACCATAAGCAGCTATAGTGGCGAAGGATGGGACATGACACCACATACCGCCAAGCTGTACAAAGTCGCCCAAACTGTTAGCGATAAGTGCAAGGTTCCGGGTTGCGTAGGTGGTACTGCACACGCGCCAAATGACTTCTATACACTCATTGGTAGCCATCTTAGCTTCGGCTACCCGCGCCAATAGGAATAAATTTAAATCGGAATTTGAATTGCAAATTCTGTACCCTCACCCTGTATGGAATTAACCTCCAGAGTACCGCCATGTTTTTCTACAATAATTTGAAGTGCGATCGCCCTTACCCCCTATGCTGGAGAAAGCTATCGCTGGGTGAGTCTAAGCAGTTGGGTTTCCAAAACACGTTGCCAAACCAATACAACCAACTGAATTATTAACCTCGATTGCAGATTTGCTAGTGCAAGGGTATAACTAAAACTTTTTTATAATCATGCTTCCCAGTAGCTTAAAACGCGAGAAAACGTTGTATTTATGTGAAAATACCGGGTTCAAGGGTGGAGTAAAACCAGATTTATTACCCTAACTCTAAAGGAGTTATGAGCAAAAGTGTTACATATTAGACACTTTAAAAATCCTAATTTCTCCGTGGATTCATTTTTATAAAATTGTATTTTGCAAAAAAATAATTCCTAGCCAAAAATCTTGGCGCAATCATGCCCAAAATTTTGATTGCGATCGCTAATTTTCAGTCTAGTATTTGAAAATTTAGTATCAGAGACAACTATCTAAAGAGTGAAAGTTATTCCTCGGAACCCAGCCATTAGTTAGTTGTATAATTTCGCTCAAAGATCAATAATACAAGATATCGCCAAGACAAATTTTATTTCTTAAATGTTGCTAAAGATCATGATGCATGTAGCTTGACGGCATTAACCATCTTCTGCAATTATAAAGATATGGCTATTAAAAGCTAATTATTCTAGTGCTTGGCTGCGATTTTATAACTGATAAAATCGCCTACTTGCATGTAAGAATCTTTATTTTTGCAACATACCATATAGCACAATATCGTTGCTTATGCCTATTAGTGTTATATGTATGCGGTTTTTCAAAAACCAAATAGGAATTTTGTACTGTGTGTGGTGAAAATTTAGATAATAGAGGATGTTTCCATGTTTAGTTCCTTTCGTTGGCCATCAGCAAGGGTTGCTTTAGTAGTTCTGGGAATGACAGCTGCTACAATCACTCCCATAGTAATTTCTACCCCAGCTTTATCTCAAAATACTGTTCCATCTACGACACCATCGCCTACAACACCATCACCTGAAACACAATCACCTGCGACACCATCGCCTACTTCATCAGTAAACTTGTCTGATGTTTCCTCAGATTATTGGGCGCGTCCCTTCATTCAGGCCTTAGCTGAGAATAACGTAATTAGTGGCTTTCCTGATGGCAGCTTCAGGCCGAATCAAGGTGTGACTCGTGCAGAGTTTGCCGCCCTAATTCAAAAAGCTTTCCCTAGCCAAAATCGAGTTCGGCAATTAAGCGCAGGTGGATTTAGAGATGTTCCTGCTGGCTATTGGGCGGCTTCTGCAATTCAGAACGCCTACGAAACCGGATTTTTGGCAGGTTATCCTGGGAACGTGTTTAGACCAAATGAACAAATACCGAAGGTACAGGCGCTCGTTGCTATAACCAGTGGTTTGGGTTTAACTGGTAGCACCACTGGAAGCACCACTGGAAGCAGTACTGACCTTAGCACCTATTACAACGACGCTTCAGCTATCCCGAACTATGCTGTTGCTAGTGTGACAGCAGCAACCCAATCTAATATTGTTGTTAATTATCCAGATGTAAAACAACTCAATCCGCAACAGCCCCTAACTCGTGCTGAAGCTGCGGCACTTTTATATCAAGCTTTGGCTAAACAAGGAAGGGTGCAACCCGTTGCGAGCAATCTTCCAGCTAGTCAATATATTGTGGGTGCAACTCAAACTGGTACTGATATTGTTTCTCTTGCTGCATCCAGTAGTTCTTTGACAACTCTGACTTCTTTATTAAAGACATCAGGTTTAGCAGATATTCTTCAACAGCCTGGCCCTTATACAATCTTCGCTCCCACCGATCAAGCATTTGCTGCTTTACCTGCTGCTACCTTACAGCAGTTACAGCAACCAGAAAACAGAGATGCATTGATTAAGATTTTGTCATACCATGTAGTTCCTGGTGCAATAACTTCTAGTCAACTCTCGGCTGGAGAACTGAGAACCTCTGAACAAAGCCCTGTAAATATTAAAATCGATCGCGCTAATAATCAAGTCGCGGTGAATAATGCCACAGTTATCCAGGCAGACGTGAAAGCTAGCAATGGTGTTATCCATGCAATTAACCAAGTCCTTGTGCCGCCTGATGTTAACATTAGTCAGTTAAATCAACCAGGAACAGGAACCCCAAATGCTACAACGCCTGAGGTGAGGCCAGGTAGAACTACTCTTGGTGGCCCTAGCTATATTGGAGTTGCTGGTAACATTGGTTTGAGTGGCAGCGATACAGCTCTGAGTAGCGGTAATTTTGCAGCGATCAGTAAAATTGGTCTGACACGCAATATATCAGTGCGACCATCAGTCATTTTTGGGGATGATACACTAATTCTGGTTCCCTTGACTTTGGATTTTTCTCCCCGCACAGCAGGTTCGGTAGGCGCAAGAACCTTTGCCATATCTCCTTATATTGGTGCTGGTGTAGCAATTGAAGCTAATGCTAATACTGATGTTGGATTACTGTTAACTGGTGGTGTAGACCTTCCTGTTGGTTCTCGATTTACGTTGACAGGTGGTGTGAATGCTGCTTTTCTGGATGACACTGATGTAGGGCTACTATTTGGCGTTGGCTACAACTTCTAAGTAAATAGAAATAAAACACGCGGTAGGGGCGCACATTTGTGCGCCCTTAGTCTATTCAATACTAAATTTATATCAAACTGTATTAAGGCCGTTTGATGGCTAAAGTAAGCCCATCAGCGATAGGTACAAGGGAAAGTGTTACCCGTTCGTCATGATGTAACTTCTCATTGAGCGCCCGGATAGCTTGGGTGCTTTCATCTTGATTTTCTGGGTTAGCAACTTGTCCTGACCATAAAACATTATCAATAGCAATCAATCCACCTGGACGCACCAATTGCAGCGATCGCTCATAATATCCATCATAATTTTCTTTATCAGCATCAATAAAAGCAAAATCAAATGTCTCGGCTTGTCCAGTTGCCAACAGATGATCTAAAGTTTCTAAACCTGGTGCTAATCGTAGATCGATTTTATCGGCAACTCCAGCTTCTTGCCAATATCGGCGGGCGATCGCAGTAAATTCTTCACTCACATCAGCAGCGATTATCTTCCCATCAGCCGGTAGCGCCAAAGCTACAGAAAGTGAGCTATAACCTGTAAATACTCCAACTTCCAGGGTTTTCTTGGCTCCAATAAGCTGCACCAAAAGTCTCATAAACTGCCCTTGTTCTGGTAAAATCTGCATTCTACTTCGGGGATGGCTGGCGGTTTCTTGGCGCAACTTCAAAAGAATCTCCGGTTCCCGTAACGAAACGGATAAAAGGTAATTATATACTTGGCGATCAAGACCTATAGACTGTTTTGGCATAGTAGGTGAGAGAATTGAAAGAATCTACAGTTATACTATCGCCCAAGAGTGGTTTATCAGGAATCCCCAGTCAGCTTATCTTTATCGTCTTCGTCTATTCGTCTAGGTCTGGTAGTTGTATTTACTTAAATTCTAATCAAAATTTATGAATCGACCTCAAATTATTCAACCTGGTCAAAGTTATACATTTAGTCATGCCTTTTCCTGATTAGTTAAGTACCTGCTGCGGAAATATGGTTATCTAGCAGAAAAGCAAGAGAAGGCGATGGTACTGCTACAGGCGAGCAATTCGGAAATTTAAAAATTTGCCAAAATGGCAACCAGATTCTAATTAACCAAGTTAAATTGTACAAAGATAAACGACTTCAAGGGTTTTGTTATCAGGGACTACCACGTAAGCAAATTCCTTTTGTAAGACACTATTTACTAAGTGATTTACAAGAAAAAACTATCTCTACCAATTATTTGCAGAGGATTTTCATTAGCAGATAAAGATTAATAATCAAGTTTGGTATTTGCTGCAACAGGAATATTAAATGCAATAGGCGTTGTTGTTGAAGTACGCATTAACCCTAAAATAAGGGCAACGTCTGTATATATTCCTGTTCACTTCAGCAGTAAATAGCTGAGTGGGAGTTTGAAAGCTGACTGATATGCTTCCTCCCACTCTCTTTTTATTTAATTAGTAATTCGTAATTATTGTTTAAAATCGCGCAAAATTGTCAGGTATTTTTACATGGTTGGGATGCTCTTATTAAAACATGAATTATTTTTAGAAATCAGTATCGCGTAAAAACTCAATAATTGCTGCATTCAACACTTCAAAAGCACCAGCAGAGGCATCATGATAACAGTTAGACAAAATTTTTAATTTAGAATTGGGAATATGTTGATGCAGTTTTTCACCATGACTAGCAGGAAACCAACTATCTTGATCGCCCCACAAAACTAATGTAGGACACTTAATTGCACTTAGGTTATTTTGAATTTTGGTAAGCATATTCGGCTTATTTTCTTGCCAATTCTCAATTTCTCGCGCTGCTATTTGTAACTCTTCAGCGACTTTTGCAACTGTACCAGGTAGCTCAATAAATGGGTAAGTTATCCAATAGACATCTTCCTGTGTCAAAATTGAGGGATCAAATAATACTCTACGTCTTTCGATCGCCATAATTTCTCTAAATAGAGGTGCAAACAAATATGCAAGACGTAAAGAATCAATTGTTTGTATTATTTCCAAAGGTGTTTGGGCAAGTAACCACATAACCCAATGGGGTAGACGTTCGGCAAAAATAGGTACGTTTACGACTATAAGCCGCCCGACTAACTGCGGATTTTCTTGAGCAAGGGCAAGAGCAACCAATCCCCCCAAAGATTCAGCCACAATCACTGCGGGTTCGTCACATAATGCCTCAATAACTCTTTTAAACTCAATAACTTGATGACCGTTGTGTTCTCTGCGCGACAATGGTTTTTCGGAAAAACCAAAACCTTTAGCATCAAAACAAATTACCCGAAAATATTTAGATAATGGTGCTATACTATGGCGCCAATTATAGCTCCAACTACCCATGCCATGTAATAAAATTAGCGGTTTCCCTCTACCTTTTTCGCCATAAGCAATTTGTACAGGATACCCTTTTACATCAGTAATAATTAGACTTTGCCGCCCTTTAGGAAAAGTAGCTTGCCACCAATCTTTCATTCCCTTATCAATAAATAATTTAACCGCCAGTTAAGGCGTTCCACAGCATTCTAACTAGTATCACAGGCAATGCGACTAAGACAATGGCAATCAGCAACAATCCCACCAAAACGCCAAAGATAAACCACCTGTCCGCACTCTTTTGCTGGCTAGGAAACTTTAAGTAGTCTTCCAAGAGCTTGATATTATTAGTGTTAGCTCTCCAGGCAAAATCAAAAATGTCTCCCAATACTGGGACAGCGCCTACTAAGCCATCAATGATTACATTTAGAACCATTTTGCCTAAAGTGGCTCTAGATACACCCAGCCGCGCTGCTTCTAGGATGATGTAGCTAGAAAACATGACTCCTAAAAAATCACCACCAATAGGTATAAGTCCTAAAATTGGATCTAGCCCAAAACCGATCTGCGTACCAGGAATGGTAATAACGTTATCCAGCAGCCGACTTAACTGACGCAGACGCTTCAAGGTGGGTGCTTTGGCATCAGGTTCAATCATCGAAAATCGAAAAGGAGAATCAGGCATGAAGGCGATCGCTAAGTTTGTCTTGAATCGTTAGACATTCTACTCCCCTATTGAACTTTTGCAAAAATTTTCTCAGGGATTTATAACGATATTTACAAATTAATATTTTTTACGAGATCCTGGCGTGCTTTTGGGCGCATATCTTCGCCGACAGTCACGTTCAACTGATCGCCGATTAACAGAACCGCAGCACTCATCGATAGCCAAAGCATTAAAACTATCACAGCCCCTACTGCGCCATAGACTTTATTATAATTGCCAAAATTCGCCACATAAAGCCGAAATAGAGCAGACAATATCGCCCAGAAAACAGCTGCTAAAATTGCTCCAGGCATCATTGGCGTGCCTGAGTTCCACTGGCTTGGGCCATAGCGGTAGACAAAGCCAAAGGCGACAGCAACAATACTTAAAGCTAAAGGCCAGCGTAAAAGCTGCCAAAGATGCAACAAGAAGATCAAAGAACCATTTCCGCGGACTACCATTGCCAACAGTAGGTCACTGGTAAACACTAAGAAAGAAGCCAACACTAAAAGCAACATAGTACCGATTGTTAAACCCAGAGAGACGAGCTTGGCTTTCCAAAAGGGACGGATGTTTTCTGAAGGAATTTGATGGATTTGGTCGAAGGCTGTCATCGCGGTACTTACTGCTCCAGAAGCAGTCCAAATGGCTAATACAAAGCTGAGAGAAAACAAACCACTGTTTTTGGAGCTGGTAATTTCTGTAGTGGCAAAATCACGAATCAGAGCCAGGGCTTGTTCTGGTAGAACTTGACTGAGTTGTGTCGCCAGTTGTTTAAAGGTAGCTTGTAAAGATTCTGCTAATAAGCCAATGGCTGTGACGATCGCAAGAATTGCCGGAAACAGAGATAACATAGCATTGAAGGCGATTTCTGAGGCGAGTCCAAAAAGTCGTCTTTCGATTGTCCTAGCAAAAGTTTTTTTGAGCGTGCGCCAATTGAGGTGGCGAAAGAAGCGTAAAAAACGAGGCTTTGGCATGATTTAGAGTTAAAACTTGGTTGGCTTTATTAACTACTTTGCCAAATTTTGTGTAGCGATCGCATTTATCTTTTTACCGCAATAATACTTACTAGGGAGTGGAAGTGGGGGGAGCAGGGGAAAAAAACAAATGACAAATGACAAATTATTTATGAATCAAGATTTAACACAAGAGTGGTTGATCGAAATCCAGACACTCAAAGAGCAGATGGCGGGACTTCAGAGCGATCGCGATGCTGCTTGGGAAAGCGCCCAAAAATGGCGTCAGCTTTACAACACAGAAGCAGAACAACGGCGCACAGATGCCCAATTGTCTCAACAGGCGATCGCATCCCTCAAGGCAGAATTGCATAAACTCCAGGGTCTTGAGATGGAGACACTGGCTGCTGGAACACCAGTAACAGCGATCCAACAAGAAATAGAACAACTGAAATCTGTAGAGGAATTGCAAGCTAAACTCATTACCGTAATCAAAGAACGCGATCGCGTCTTGCAAGCTTTGAAAACTGAGCAGGATAACCACGCTCAAACCCGCAATAGCCTTACTACTGCCTTGGGTGATGCTATTGATAGCTTGACACAGGAACGAGCCAGAGGAGAAAAAGAGAATAAATAACCTGCCGCTAAATGCTTATGCTTCGTAACTCTATCCTTGTCTCGGCTGAATGCCAGATGCAATTAATGTTTCTATCGACTTACTATCCAGGGGTTTTGAGAACAAATATCCCTGTGCGTATTTGCATTTCATAGCTCTAAGTAGTGCCAGTTGCTCTACAGTTTCTACGCCCTCTGCTATTACATCTATATTTAGACTTTGGGCTAGGGTGATGATCGCTTGAACAATCTCCAAGTTTTCCCCGTTAGCACCAATCTTAGCAACAAAAGAACGATCAATCTTCAAGGCATTACTTGGAAAGCGGTGCAGGTAACTCAAGGATGAATAGCCTATGCCAAAATCATCTAAATGTAATTGGATATTCATCTGTTGCAGTTGCAAGAGCATAAAAGTTGCTGATTGAATATTTTCCATCAGTACGCTTTCGGTAATCTCCAGCTTTAAATTGCTGCCTTCTAGACCAGTCTCTTGCATAATTTGGGAAATTTGCTCAATTAGCCCAGGCTGTGAAAACTGTTTAGTGGAAAGATTTACACTGATTGTCAAGGGTGGGTCAATAGGAAATTGTATTTGCCAAGCACGCATCTGCCGACAAGCTTCGCGCAGTATCCAATAACCAATAGGGATAATCAACCCAGTTTCTTCCGCTAGTGGAATAAAGTTGTCTGGAGCAACTAATCCCTGTTGCGGGTGCTGCCAGCGAACAAGAGCCTCAAAACCAATAATTTTGTAAGTTTCTAACAATACAATTGGCTGGTAGTAAACCTGAAACTCTTGGCGTTCAATTGCCCGCCGTAGATCCATCTCTAACTCTAATAGCTCCGTTACTTGCCTGTACATGCTTGAGTCAAATATCTCATGGCGTGCCTTACCCAATGCCTTAGCGCGATACATTGCAATGTCAGCATCGCGCAGGAGTTCCTCTGGATGGTTGTAACTACCTTTGTTTAAAGCGATGCCAATGCTGACGGTGGTAAAGACCTCATATCCACTGAGTTGGAACGCAGATGTCAGAGCTTCGTGTATCCGCTCCACTACGCCTGTTACATCATTGATGTTGTTGAGATCCTCAAGCAAAATTGTAAACTCATCTCCCCCTAGACGAGCAACTGTGTCTCCAGCACGCAGGCACTTCTCCAATCTGCGAGCAAGGGCAGTTAGTAGTTGATCGCCAATCATGTGGCCGAGACTGTCGTTAACAACTTTGAAGCGATCTAGGTCTAGAAACAGAACAGCAAATGTATATTCTCCACGTCGTTTTGTTAGCATTAGCGCCCGTTCTAGCCGTTCCATAAATAAGGCGCGATTTGGCAAACCGGTTAATATATCGTGAAAAGCGTCATAAATTAATTGCGCCTCTGCAAGTTTTAGAGCAGTAATGTTGCGAGAAATACTCAAAACACAATATACTGAGCCATCGCTAGCCAATTCAGGCACAAGACGGGTATGGTAATGTTTTGTTTCCTGAGCGATCGCTAAACTGCATTCAAACTCAGTCTCTTGCTTAGTTTGAAAAACTTGTCCAAGCTTATGATCGCATATCCGACAAAATTCTTCCGGTAGATTTAACTCTGCATTTGTTTTGCCGATAAATGTTTCGGCTGATATTTCTGTAACCTTTTCAATAACTGGATTAACGTAAACGTAGCGCAATTGAGTGTTAAATCTGGAAATAATATCAGGTGCATTTTCAACTAGTGCTTTGAATTCTTGCTGGCGACGCGCTAGTGCCTTCAATATCTGCTTACGCTCGGTAATATCCTGAAAAACGCAAACTGCACCCGTGATGTTACCGTTGTCATCTTTAATCGCTGCAACACTATCATCAATTGGGATTTCTGTACCGTTTTTAGTAATAAGTATCGTTTTTTCTGGTAGACCGACAGTAACGCCAGATTGAAGGACTTGCTTGATCGGACTTTCAATTACTATCCGAGTCTCTTCATGAGCAATATTGAATATTTCTGTTACTTCTTTACCAAAAGCATCAGAATAATTCCAACCCGTCAGTTCCTCTGCAATAGGATTCATAAAAGTTACAGATCCAGAGGCATCGCTAGTAATAACACCATCTCCAATACTTTTAAGTACAGTAGTCAACCATTGTTCATTCTGTTTTAATTTTTTTTCTGTTCGATGTTTGGAAAGCGTAATTTCAATAGTGAACTTTAATTCCTTTTCTTTGAAAGGCTTGAGAATGTAGCCAAACGGCTCTGTTTCTTTTGCTCGATTTAAAGTTGATTCATCTGCATTAGCGGTAAGATATATTACTGGAATTTTAAAAATATTATGAATTATTTGAGCGGCCTCCACACCGTCCATCTTTCCTTTGAGATGAATATCCATTAAAACTAAATCTAGAGAACCATCTGCTGCTTTCTTAATAGCTTCTTCTCCAGAATCGGCAAGCCCCATAACAGTGTATCCAAATTTTCTTAGCCGACTTTGTATATCCATTGCTACGATGATTTCATCTTCAACAACTAATATATTTGCTGGATTCATGATTTCTAAACTTATAATTTTATAAAACCTTAGTTGGGAATATAATTTTATACTCTACTCCGTTATAGCTGATAAAATCGATATTGCCTTGTAGCTGATGTGTTAGACCTTTGACTAATCGCAAACCTAATGATTCTGTAGCTTTAAAGTCAAAATCTTGGGCAAAACCGACACCATTATCACTGATAATAAGTGTAAATAAATTTGCTTCTAGGGAGCAGAATTCAATACAAATTTCTCCCACTTCTCTTTGGGGAAAGGCATGTTTTAGGGAATTTGAAATAAGTTCATTAATAATCAAGCCGCAAGGAATAGCTACATCAATGGCTAAAAAAACCTCCTCGACGTTCATTTTCAAGGAAATAGCGCTGGAATTAACGTTATATGAATAAAATAAATTAGTTACTAAATCTTGGATATAATCAACAAAATTAATTTTTGCCAAATCTTGAGATTGATATAGTTTCTCGTGGATCAGAGCCATTGATTCAATCCGGTTCTGGCTATCTTTGAATACCTCAAGGGCTTGATTGTCCTTGAGATATTCTGCTTGCAGATTGAGCAGACTAGAAATAATCTGCAAATTATTTTTTACCCGGTGATGAATTTCTTTCAATAGCACCTCTTTTTCTTGAAGCGATGCTTTAATCTGCTCCTCTGCTTGTTTACGCTCGCGTCTCACAAGCGCCTCACGCAACTCGCGGGCAACAGCAGGGATAAGTCGTGCTAAATTGCCTTTAATGATATAGTCATGGGCACCAGCTTTCATGGCAGCTACTGCGGTATCTTCACCAATAGTGCCTGAGACAATAATAAATGGCAAGTCAAGTCCACTCTCCTTAACTTGCTTCAATGCAGCAGGGGCGCTAAAGGTAGGCATGGAATAATCACAGATGACGATATCCCATGTTTGCTCTGCGATCGCAACTTTCATGGCTGTGGGTGTATCAATCCGTTCAAAAGTTACTTGATAGCCACCACGTTGCAGTTCACGCAGTATCAACAAAGCGTCATCTTCTGAATCTTCAACAAGTAATACGCGCAGTGGTATACCCATGTAATTCGTAATTCGTAATGACGCTCCTGCGTCGCTAACGCTGCGCTAACGTAATTCGTAATTCGTAATTAAGAAAGTCAGCTTTGTATCTATAACCTGATTTTGGAGGATTGGTAAGCTATACCCTTGGTGGTGATTCGTTTAACACAAACCAGTACAACCCTAGTTGTCGCACTGCTTCGCTGAATTGGGAAAAGTCTACTGGTTTGCGAACATAGCTGTTAGCACCCAAGCTGTAACCATTGATTAAGTCTTGCTCCTCTTTGGAGGAAGTGAGAATGACGACGGGAAGGATTTTTGTTCTGTCGTCGGTTCGCAGGTGTCGCAAAACTTCCAAACCATCCATTTTAGGCAACTTCAAATCTAGCAGGATGAGATTCGGCATAACGCTCATGTCGCGATCGGCGTATACACCTTTACCAAAGAGATAATCTAGGGCTTCTACCCCATCGTGTGCGACTACTACCTCGTTCATAATATTGTTTTTCTTGAGTGCGCGTAGGGTTAGCGCTTCATCATCAGGATTATCTTCTACAAGTAAAATCATGTTGTGTGTTCTCCTATAGTTAAAGGGTGAAGTAAAATGTTGCGCCTTGCTCGACTGCACTTTCAGCCCAGACACGGCCACCATGACGGTGAACAATGCGCTGCACGGTAGCTAGTCCGATGCCAGTACCTTCAAACTCAGTCATGGCGTGCAGGCGCTGAAAAGCACCAAAGAGTTTCTCAACATAGGCCATATCGAAGCCTGTGCCATCATCACGGACAAAATACACATGGGTGTCATCTTGTTGCAAAAGCCCAAATTCTATGCTTGCTCTTTGATTTTTTCCTGTAAACTTCCAAGCATTACCCAGCAGGTTTTCTAGCGCGACCCGTAATAGATGAGTATCACCATTGGTAACCAATCCCGGTGTAATTACAAACTCTACTTGGCGTTTTGGTTGTGTTTTGTGCAACTCTGTGGCGATCGCCTCCACCAGTGCGCTCAGATCCACTTTTTCGCAACGCATCTCACTACGCGTCAGTCGTGACAGATTCAGTAAATCGTCGATCAGTTGTGCCATTCGCTGGGTAGCTGCACGCACTCGCTGTAGGTAATTTTGGCCTAGTGCGTCGAGCTTATCACTATAATCTTCTAGTAGCGCTTGGCTAAAACCGTCGATGCTCCGCAAGGGGGCCCGCAGATCGTGAGACACAGAATAACTAAATGCTTCCATCTCTTTATTAGTGGCTTCGAGTTGTGCTGTGCGTTCTGCAACTCGCCCCTCAAGCTCGACGTTCAAGCGCAGAATCTCTGACTCTGCCCTTTTACGCTCATTAATTTCAGTTTGCAATTCTTCGTTAGTGTTTCTCAGTTCGGCAGTCCGTTTGCTAACCTCTATTTCTAACTCATCACGAGCTTTTTGCAGAAAATTTTCCATCCGCTTGCGTTTTACAAGTTCCTGATTGGTAATTATTGCTGCTAAACCGACGATCGCAGAAGCGATAACGCTGCCAAAAATAGTTAAGAAAGTTGCTTGATGAGCGCTGGCGTTTGCCTTTATTGACCGCTGTTTCAACAACTCATTCTCTTCGTTCTCCATCGCTGTAGTCAGCATTCGGATGTCCTCCATAGACTGCTGACCCTGATCTGTCTGAATTATTTGCAGCGCGGATTCTAAATTTTTGCTCCTAGCGTTAATCGCCTGTTCCATCAAAACTAGTTTTTTGGCAACCAGGGGTTCAAGGCGATCGAGCCGCCGTTGTTGATCGGGGTTATCCGCAGTCAATTGGCGCAGAGCTTTAAGTTTCTGAGGAATCTCGCCAGTTGCAGTGCGATAGGGTTCTAGATACCGTTCTTTACCCGTGAGCAGATAGCCCCGTTGTCCAGTTTCTGCATCTTTGACCTGTGACATTACTTCTTTAGTCTTTTCCAGCACCTCGCGTGTATGTGTTACCCATTGAGCGTTTTCTCTATACTGAAGCAAACTAAGATACGAAACTACGCCAACACCAGTCATAATTGCGACTGCTATTACAAAACTACCTGTATTCTTTTTGTAAATAGCCCATTCCATTTTTTACCTTCCTAGTTGAAAAAGTAGCTGCTGACTAAATTGGTAAAAACGGTGAGCCACCTCTGTAGACGGGTGACACCTATTAGTGCAGCGTTAGCGACCTTAGAAAGTCCTTACCCTTACTCCTAAGCAAGCTACGCGTTAGCGTCGTACCGCACAGAAGCAGAAGGTTGACTAGCAGCCGGAGTCCAAGCGCCTATATCTTTGTTCAAACCAAACAAGACCAATGAAAAAATTGGCTTGCTGAATAAGAAAACCGATATAGAGACGCGATATATTGCGTATCTATCTCTTGATTCATGCCTAAATCAGTAATGCCAAAAGTTTTTCACGGTACTACTCGTCATAGTCGTGCTAACTGATACCAAGTTTCTTAACTTCTAGAGCAAAGTAGCTCTAATAGTTGTAATAGCTCTAATAAAGGATACCTGTATTAGTTGATTATTGGGAGCGTATATTTCCTGACTCATGAGAAGACAAATAATAAATTTTATTAAATTATTCAGTATATCCCGCAGCCATTTTCAAGAGATTCTTGCTTGCATAAATTATGTAAATATGATACAGAGATTCAGCAATTACACTCAAAAAGCTTTGCTTGCATTAGCTTGATTTATTTAGTGCTTGTAATAGATAGAGACATAAAGCAATGTCAGTGACGCTTCAGAATTGCTGGAATAAGGTAAAAAGAATAGGGTATGGGGATAATTAACTTATGCAACCAACTCAAGGCAAGGTAAAGTACACATGTTTAGGCGCTTAATTGTGATTGTTACTGCCGCTATACTTTTTAGCAGTTCCTTGACACTGGCACAGACTAAAAACCCCAAAGTACCGGATAAATTTCCTCCTAATCCCTTAGAAATTAGCACACCCGATCCACTGCTACCACGTTTGCCCAAAGATAAACAGCCGTTAACTCTCCAAGAACAGCAAAAGTTAGAACCAGCGTTAGATGGGTTAAATCAAGAAGCAGCAGCGAAACTGCAAGCAGGAGATCAGGTGGCGGCGTTTGAAATTTGGAACCGGGAACTTCGTTTGCGGCGCTTTTTAGGTTCATTAGCAGAGGTGCAAGCACTATCACGAGTCGGCGCGATCGCCTGGAAGCAAAATAATGCACAAGAAGTACAATATATTACGCAGCGATTGCAAGCAATTCAAAAGCAGGCACAATCTCAGAAAACAACTGCCCCAATTGATCTCGAATTGTGGCGATCGCTAGGTCAAGCTTATCAAAATGTGCGATCGCCTAAACTAGCTGTGGAAGCTTACGACCAAGTTTTGCTAGTGGTGCGGCAGCAAAAAGATACAACAGCACTCATAGAAACCCTCAAGACAATTGGAGAGGTGCATTTGAGTTGGTTTGATTATCCCAAAGCTGCGCCAATATACCAGGAATTGTTGAGTTTAGCTAGTTCTCAAGGCGAACGTGTAACCGAGGTAACATATCTGCAACAGCTGGCTGAAATTTACGACCGGACAAGCCAACCACAACAGTCATTGAATGTACTTAATAAACTAGTAGAAATTTACGTTAGTGAAAATAATCTTACTGAAATACCAAAACTAAAGCTAGCGATCGCTTCAGATTACGAATCTCTAGCAAAGAAAGATCCTAACTTACTGCTAGAAGCTTTTAATAATTATCAAGAAGCTTATACTACTGCTTGGCAATTAAAGGAGTACGTTCGTGCTGGTGAAGCTTTGCAGAAGTTAATTGCGCTGTACCGTTCTCAAGGACAAACAGACGAGGCTTTGCAGGCTAGCCAAATTCTTGTGGAGACAGAGACGCAAGCCACCAATTTTTACGGGCTGATGCAAGCTTATGACCAAATTGGGCAATTGTATCTAGAACGCAAAGAATTTCCTCAAGCACTAACAGCTTTTCAAAAAGGGTTAGAAGTAGCGCAACAACTCAAACATGAGGAAGCATACTTTGCTGGGCAAATTAAAAAAATCTCGAAAGAAAATTTGTAAGCAGTATTAACGCTATTTAATTCTCGAATTTTGGATTTTAAATTTTGGATTGAAAGATTCAAAATTCAAATGTGAGAGGATAATTTCTGATCGGGGGCTTCTAAATAAAGAAAGACTCAATTACAATGTAATGTTGAAAAAAAGTGTAGGCGCAGCCCGCCATAAGCATCGCTTTTTTCACTGCTTTGCCATTGAAGCCGCAAACGCTTATTTGCTAAGATTTTCAGTGCGACAACATTGAAACAGGGCAACTTCTCATCACCATGCCAACATCTACAATTGACGATAAAGACGCAGCAGCTATCCAAGCTGCCAGAGTTGGGGTTGCAATATGCGATCGCACCGCCTGGGGACGTATCAAAGTAGCTGGCGACGATCGTCTCAACTTCTTACACAACCAAAGTACTAACAATTTCCAAATACTCAAGCCAGGACAAGGTTGTGATACAGTTTTCGTCACTTCTACAGCCAGGACAATTGATTTAGCAACCGCTTACGTTAGAGAAGATGCGGTAATCTTGCTAGTTTCACCCAACCGCCGCCAATATCTCATGGAATGGCTGGATAAATATATTTTCTTTGCTGACAAGGTGGAATTATCTGATATTACAGAATACACCAACACCTTCAGCCTCATTGGACCAGGAAGCGACGCTGTTTTAGAAAAGTTGGGTATTGGCGAACTCATTGGGCAACCTTACGGTAGTCACAAAGTATACACCATTGCTCCGGCTGAAGGGATACGGGTTGCTGTGGGTAGTGGGTTAGCTGCTCCCGGATACACCTTAACCTTCCCCTATACTGACAAAGAAACGGTGTGGAATAAATTGTTAGAAGCTGGGGCAGTAGAGATGAGCGATCGCGCCTGGGATGCCTTGCGAATCTTACAAGGCCGCCCCGTCCCAGATGCTGAACTCACAGATGATTATAATCCTTTGGAAGTTGGTTTGTGGCAAACAATTTCTTTTACTAAAGGTTGCTATATTGGGCAAGAAACCATTGCTCGGCTAAACACATACAAAGGTGTAAAACAACACCTTTTGGGTATCCGCCTCAGTGCCCCTGCGGCAGTTGGAAGTGCGATCGCAGTTGGAGATGAAAAGGTCGGCAAACTTACCAGTTATACAGAAACCACTGAAGGTTATTTTGGATTAGGTTACATTCGCACTAAAGCTGGTGGTGTAGGCTTAAAAGTCAAAGTGGGAGAAACTGAAGGTGAAGTCATAGAAATCCCGTTTGTTTCTCATGATTACCCATAATTAATTCAAGTCAAAATATCTTCTTCTTTATTCCTAGCGCCGTAACAAAATTCATCTACCCAAGAAGCTATACTACGGGCATTAGTGGTTTCTAGATTCACTTTGCTCTTAACGTTTTCTGGTTGAATATTCGGGTGTTTGCCGTTCCTTTTAACCTCAGTAGTAATTGCTAGCGATGCTCCTGAAGGGAGCCGCCCAAGGGGCGATCGCACTGGTTTAGCATTACTGTTAATCTCAGTGGTAATTGCCAATGATGCGGTCACAGGGATTCGGATAGATGGCGCGTTGCTTTTTACCTCAGTAGCTAATGCCACAGATGGCATAGTTTTGGCTTTGCTGTTAACCTCACTGGTCATTGTCGCCGATCCTCGTGAAGGTAACTGACCAGAGTGCCAGCGTACTGGTTGATATTCCCTTAGCAAACCGGAGGATGGCGTTTTTGCCGGAGTATCTGGAGCAATTTTAGTTGCATTTGCTACTATCAACTCAAGTTTGCGTGTGCGAACTACCTCAGTGGTAGCTGTAATCGATGGCACAAGTTCATCGGCGCGTGACAAGTTGGAATCTAGAGTCTTGGCAAGAGAATGAAGCGCAATCTTGCTGGCAGTTACAGCCGATGACAGATGTTTATCCTCAAAATGCTTCTCATCTGGCGACTCGCTTTCAACTTGGGTTATAGCCATAGAATGGTCTAGTTTTATTAAACGTAACTCTTCATCAGGATTGAAGTTAAGACCTAAGGCGGTGACTATTTTATCTGGATCGTTATTCAGATCCAGCATAAAAGCAAGTATTTCATCAAACTGGGGTTCTAAAACAGACAGTGTTGCCAAAATAAAACCGGACAAAGGACGGCGCAGACCATCGTAAGTGCCCCAAATTCGCATTTTGACCAGCCAGTTAATATTTTGCTTATAGTAACTCAGCCATTTTTGTTTTAAGGATTGACGCAGCTGTTGGATATTCATTGGATGCCTCACTTCAGTCAACAGGATTGCAGACATTAATATTGAAAATTTAGCTTTATTTCTAGGGATGAAACCGATAATAGAGCATCTGCTGGACTCTTTGACCACCTAACAAATGATTTTCTATCAGTAGAGATACTTCATCGGGTTGAACGCCGCTATACCAGACCAAATCGGGTAATACCAGCACCATCGGCCCATTGCCGCATTGTCCCAAACAGCTGCTAGCTGTTACTGTCACACCAGGGATTGGCAAAGCTGCAAAAGCTGCTAAAACCTTAACTGCACCTTGCTTTTTGCAAGTGCGATTTTGACAAACCCGCACACATTTAGGATAAGAGGGTTGGTCTATTGTGGGGAAGTTTGATGGTTGAGTTATGTTGTTCATTTGTCTTTTGTCCTTTGTCTTTTGTCCTTTGTCATTAGTCATCCGTCAGTTGCCTTTTGCTAATGACCAATGACCAATGACTAATGACTAATGACTAATCTATTGAAAGTCCTTTTGAGGCTAGCCATTCAGGGTTGAATATCCGCGACTGATACCGGGAACCACTATCACATAAGATGGTGACAATGGTATGTCCTGGCCCCAACTGTTTCGCTAGGGCGACAGCTGCGCCAACATTAATACCCGTTGAACCGCCCATTAAAAGCCCATCTTTCCTTAGTAGTTGGTAAACTACCCGTAAAGCTTCTTTGTCATCGATTTGGATGGCATCATCAGCAGGTGCGCCTTCCATATTGGCTGTGACCCGACCATTACCAATACCTTCAGTGATGGAATTTCCTTCTATATTGATTTTGCCGGTTTTAACATAGCTATAAAGTCCACTACCCAATGGATCGGCAACAACGCATTTAATTACCGGATTTTGTTCTTTCAAGTACAACGCTACACCAGCATAAGTACCACCAGTACCAGTTGCGGCTGTCCATGCATCTATTTTACCATCTGTCTGTGTCCAAATTTCCGGCCCTGTGGTTTCGTAGTGGGCCCGGCGGTTGGCTAAGTTATCAAACTGATTCGCCCAAATAGCGTTTTCCAACTCAGCAGCGACTCTGCCAGATAGTTTGACGTAGTTGTTTGGGTCTTTGTAGGGTACAGCAGGGATGGGACGAACTTCTGCACCTAATGCTGTTAGTGCGTCTATTTTTTCTTGTGACTGAGTATCGGGAATAATAATTAGGCATTTGTAGCCTTTGGCGTTGCAAATATGCGCCAGTCCAATGCCAGTATTACCAGCAGTTCCTTCTACAACTGTGCCACCGGGTTTGAGTAAACCTTTCTCTTCTGCATCTTCGATGATATAAAGTGCGGCGCGGTCTTTGACGGAACCGCCAGGATTAAGGAATTCTGCTTTACCAAGGATTTCGCACCCTGTTTCTTCACTGAAACTGTTTAAGCGAATTAGGGGGGTGTTGCCAACAGCGCCGACGAAGCCATTTTTAATATCCATTTTGGCTGTACCTGTGTGAGTATCTATAAAAATTTTGGCTTATAGCGATCGCATAATTTACAATTGATTTGCCTAAAATTCAGATAATGCGTACACTACCAAACTTTACTCATATTCAGAACAAACCCAGGTGATACCGATTCAGTGCTAACAGTCACGGGATTTTCCAGACATTTCTCTGTCACAGGGAGACGATAAATATAGACTCGGCGATGCTTGCAGTCAATTAGCAAGCCTAGCCCTACTCCATATATTCCTTCATTTTCTCTTTCAATGGTTGGAGGTTGTCAGAAGGCGATCGCAGTTAAACTATAAATCCAATGTGCGTAGGCGTAGCCCGCCGCAGGCATCGCTTTCCTCTGAGGTTGTTGTCACTGTGGGAAAAAAATAATTGGGGACGCGATGAATCGCATTTATGTAATTGCTAACCCAAAAAACTCGGAATTATTTTTACTATGTAAATGCCGGAAGAGAGACGCGATTCATCGCGGGAGCATCCCATTTTTGCAAAGACATTAGATAGCAAGTTGACCATTGAGGTAGGCACAGCGAAGTTGTAGTATGGACGGCACATTGGCAGGAT
>NZ_JBALBZ010000154.1:0-34303 GCF_036919495.1 Nostoc sp. | reverse complement strand
ACCTTCTATACCAAAAACATTTTGCTGAACGAGGGTATCCGCGCTTGGATGGCTCCTCAAGATCAACCCCACGAACAATTTGTATTCCCTGAGGAAGTTCTACCTCGCGGTAACGCTCTCTAATATTGAAAGCTGACCATGACTTAAGTCATGGTTGTGGTTGCCGAAAATTGACACTAACTAGATTAAATAATCTCTATTGCATAAGCCAATAAAGTGTCAATATTCCCCATTCTCCAGTCATCTCCCACCTTTTGATGGGAGATTTTTTTATTTTTTATATATCGTTAATATCTCTAAATTTATGTGTTATCTTAGATGAAGGTTATAAGCCCGGAGCAAATGCTCTGCCCTTTTGAGACTAAGACCGCTTAGGCAACAAGGAGGTGATGCCCATGATAGAAAGTAGTAAATGCATGGGTCATCAGGTTGCAGTTAGCCGGCTGTGTGCCGGGGCTGTTCTCTAAAAGTTAGCCTTAGTTATCTTTGAGATACTAAGTTAGCTCAAGTAGCTAGGCAAGCTCGGAGTTCCTTCCGGCAGTCTGGTTGCAACCTGAAGACCCGCTAGACCGCTCTGAGATAGATTATCTGATCTAACTCAGAGCGGATAGTTTTTTGTGGGTAACTTTTTCAACTTTGATTAAAAATAAAAATATCTTGCATCAAGCCTTGGGTTCTGACTAGATGTGAGCAATAGGGTGTATTCATTTAAGTCTGATTTAAAATACACACATGCATTATGCTCTAGTTGATCCTCGCATCGTTGTTCTATGGAGAATAAAAGGGATTTTATCTAATGAAATATATCATGCGGCCCAAATAATACATACAACTAGGAATTTTTAGATATGGCACAACTACTCACTGAGGCGGAAATTAAAGAAAGTGCAAAGGTTCTGTCCGGTTGGACTGTTAAAGGCTCCAACTTAGAGATTACCCGCACATTCAAGGATTTTATCCAAGCAATTGAGTTTGTCAATAAGCTGGTGGAGCCTGCGGAATCAGCAGGACATCATCCAGATTTAGAGATTTCCTATAACAAAGTGAAGATTGCACTCACAACACATGATGCAGGTGGGCTGACGCAGGCTGACTTTGATTTAGCGCAGGCGATTTCCCAAATTAACTAAGTAATTTATTCTGATCATTCTGACATCTTTAAGTAGTTAACTGGAAGTCATAGTGACGGGAGACGCAGGGTGTAGCAAGCTTTAAGATTAGAAGTACAGCTTTTGGTTTGGAGTGCGCTGGTTTCAAACTCTTGATTCATAAACTGGTGTTTGCGATCGCAATAGCAGATAGATAAACTAAAACTAACCCGTATAAAGGTAACCCGCATAAAGGCTTTGCCTAAATTTGTATAGCTTAGTCAGTATGTTTTCATTGGTATGCGAATTTCAGTAGGTCTAAGTGCAAGAAGGAATTTTTACTCACAACTGCTAAGTGTCTAAGCTTGGAGCAATTTAGCCTACATAGCCAGTGAATGCCCTAAAGTTTACTCCCTGCTTAGATATTTAGATAATTATGTGTGACAGTTCTTAAGGCGATCACTCTAATCTTGTCATCTAGATCCGATGTTTTATAATGTTATGATATAAAGATATGTTTTTGCATAAGTTAATCAGATAAGTTTTTAACCCTAAGTTAATCGTTTATTAGCTTTGCAAAAACTAAAATTGTAGTAGTGGCAACTATGCCTCATCCACAGGTTTCAATGAGATGTCGCATTTCTGAGAATTAGGTGCAACGAAACCAATTATCTAAACAAGGTGTGAGGAGTAAAGAGAAGATGTCTAGTATATTGTGGAAATCCTTAGTGGTTAGCCCAGCAGTTTTAGGAGCAACATTGTTAGTTTCGGCAACAGCAATGGCGGCTCCAAACAAAACAACTGTTATATCACCAGCCGCACAACCAGGTGTAACTGAAGTTAACCAACAGCCAGAAATATTGGCTCAAACAACCATTGATCAAGTTAATCGCTACAGCAACGAAGGCAACCAAAATAATTCTCAGTCTCAAGTAACATCGGTTTCTCAATTTTCCGATGTACAACCCACCGACTGGGCATTCCAAGCATTGCAGTCCTTGGTTGAGCGTTATGGTTGTATTGCAGGTTACCCAAATGCTACTTATCGCGGTAATCGTGCTTTGACCCGTTATGAATTTGCCGCAGGTTTGAATGCCTGTTTGGATCGGGTTAACGAATTAATTGCCACAGCAACAGCTGACTTAGTTACAAAACAAGATTTAGCTACTTTACAACGGTTACAAGAAGAATTTTCGGCAGAATTAGCAACCCTACGCGGCCGAGTAGATTCTTTAGAAGCGCGGACTGCTGAATTAGAAGCTAATCAGTTCTCCACTACCACCAAACTAGTTGGCGAAGCGATTTTTGGCGTTAGTGATGTGTTTGGGGGTAACACCGGCGACAACAACAATACTGTCTTCCAAGATCGGGTACGTTTAGACTTGCAAACCAGCTTCACTGGTAGAGACATTTTACATACCCGTCTTGCAGCAGGTAATGCAACAGCCTTTACACAATCTGATCTTAATGTTGGTGCTGAAGGTACACAAACGTTTCAAGTTGGTAATGCCAATGGTAACAACAGTGTCAATATAGATCGTTTGACTTATGAAGTTCCTATAGGCCCAGCCAACGTTTACTTAGCAGCTAGTGGTGGACGACACAGCCATTATGCATCCGTTAATAATCCTTACTTTTTCGATCAAACTGATGGTGGTAACGGCGCTTTATCTACCTTGGCTTCTGAAAGTCCTATCTATCGCATTGGTGGTGGTGCAGGTATAGCGCTCAATCTACCCCTTGGTAAAGGTCAGGGGATTCTAGGAAATAGCTCAATCACTGCGGGTTACTTGGCATCTAATGCTAATAATCCTGGTCTGAGTTCAGGTCTAACCAACGGCGACTACGCTGCTTTAGGACAGTTGAACTTTAGTGTTGGCGATCGCTTGGCTTTAGCGGCTACTTATGTCCACGGATATAATACCGCAGGCAATTTCTTGTTTAACTCAGGTACTTCATCAAACGTAAACAACGGTTTTGGATCTTCTGTTGCAGTAGGTACCCGACAAGCTAACACTCTACTAAACGCAGGTGAGAGCAATTCTTATGGTGTGGAGGCTGCGTTTAGACCTAGCGACAAGCTGTCAGTTAGTGGCTTTGTCTCTTACCACGATGTCACGGGCTTTGGTGCAAATGATGATTATCAAGCTTGGAGCTACGGTTTAGGGGTAGCATTACCTGATTTTGGTAAAAAGGGTAACGTCTTGGGTCTTTTTGCTGGTGCAGAACCTTATTCGTTTAACCGGCCAGGTTTTGGTGGTAACAATGATATACCATATCACTTTGAAGGCTTCTATAAGTATCGCGTGTCAGATAACGTCTCAATTACTCCTGGTGTAATTTACTTGACTTCTCCTGGTCAAAATAGCGCTAACGATGATGCAATTATCGGTACGCTTAGAACAACTTTCACCTTCTAGAGTATTGACAATCTGCCAATAATTTAACTTTATTCCTCCCCGCCATTAGGTGGGGCTTTTTGTTGTTGGTAGTAGCAATAAACCCCAGCAATTAACCGGAGTATACTATAAAAGTTAGGAGTGGTGAGTTAAAAGTTCTGAGTTAAGAATTAAAAACTTCTAACTCTGCCAGTTTTAGATTTTGGGGAAAGTATAAGCGTCGCTTTTTGGCGAACAGAACTTTTCAAGAGAAATTTTGAATTTTGGTGAAGCAGCCTGGTCTTCTCCCAAAGGGAGAGCTAGCGCCTTCATGGAGCGTCTCGTAGAGAAGGGGGTTTCCCCCATGAGCGCCTGCTGTTAGCCAGGTACGAGCGTCACCCGTTCGCGCAGCGTCTCCCCTTGGGAGAAGGGATTAAATAAAAAATCTAACGGGAACGATAAAGCCGAACAGGATTAATAACAAATGACTATTGACTAATAACTAAGGGCTAAATTATGCGAATTGCTCGTAACATTACAGAACTGGTTGGTCGTACACCCCTAGTGCAGTTGAACTGCATTCCCCAAACAGAAGGATGTGTTGCAAAAATTGTGGCGAAATTGGAAAGTATGAACCCATCGGCATCAGTCAAAGATCGGATTGGGGTGAGTATGATTAACGCCGCCGAAGAAGAAGGGCTGATTACTCCTGGGAAGACAGTATTGGTAGAACCTACCTCTGGAAACACAGGAATTGCCCTAGCAATGGCAGCAGCAGCTAAGGGTTATCGGTTAATTTTGACAATGCCAGAGACAATGAGTGCAGAGCGCCGGGCAATGTTGCGGGCCTATGGAGCAGAACTGGAACTAACGCCAGGGATGGAAGGTATGAGTGGGGCAATTGGGCGGGCACAACAAATGGTCAATACTATGCCAAATGCTTATATGTTGCAGCAGTTCCGCAATCCAGCTAATGCAAAAGTACATCGGGAAACTACAGCAGAAGAAATTTGGGAAGATACTGATGGACAAGTAGATATGATCGTAGCAGGGGTGGGTACAGGTGGTACGATCACTGGTGTAGCAGAAGTGATTAAAGCACGCAAGCCTAGTTTTAAGGCGATCGCAGTTGAACCAGCCAATAGCCCAATTTTATCTGGGGGGCGACCAGGGCCACACAAAATTCAAGGAATTGGGGCTGGGTTCATTCCCCAAGTTCTCAAGATAAAATTGATTGATGAAGTGATTACCGTCACCGATGAAGAAGCGATCGCTTATAGTCGGCGTTTGGCAAAAGAAGAAGGGCTACTATCTGGCATTTCCAGTGGAGCAGCTTTATGTGCAGCAATTCGCGTTGCCCAACGTCAAGAAAATGAGGGACGTTTAATTGTGATGATTCAGCCCAGTTTTGGTGAGAGGTATTTGAGTACACCGTTGTTCCAAGACCTGGAAACAAGGTTAGCCGCTAGCATCAGCTAACGATAAATTGAATTAATGGTCAATTCTAAGCACGTTTCTAACCATTACGAAACTCTCAAAGTTAGTCCAAGTGCCAGCCAAGCGGAGATTAAGCAAGCTTATCGCCGCTTGGTTAAGTTGTTTCATCCTGACAGCAATCAGGAAAGTGCCGATCAAGAGCAGATAATTCGCATCAATGCAGCTTATGAAGTATTAGGCGACAACCAAAATCGCCGCGATTATGACAAACAACTGCAAGATGACTCTCAAAAATTAAATAGCGATCGCCAACAGCGTACAGCATCAGCACAAAAGCATTACCAGACAATACGAAAAACTGGACGCGATGTTGACGAGCAAGTTGAAGAATGGCTGCGCCAAGTTTACCAACCAGTAAATCGCTTGCTTTGCACCATTCTTTATTCCTTAGAAGAACAAATGGAGCAATTAGCTGCTGATCCCTTTGATGATGAATTGTTAGATGAATTTCAGGAATACTTAAAAACCTGTCGAGATGACCTCAAGCAGGCACAAATTACTTTTCGCTCCCTACCGAATCCCCCTAGTTTAGCAAGAACAGCTGCTCACCTTTACTACAGCCTCGATCAAGTAGGAGATGGACTCGATGAATTAGGTTATTTTCCTTTGAACTACGATGAGCGTTATTTACACACAGGTCATGAACTATTCCGCATAGCTACGAGGTTACACTGTGAGGCACAAGTTTCAGTTAATCAATAGTTTAGTTTAGGAGGCTGTATTTTTTGCCTCTGGTAATTTGAAAAATATACAATAGCTGCATCTCCTAAACCTTGTGTAGCGATCGCACCAGCCCCAGCTGCCAGCAAGCTACCAAAACCAGGTACAAATTTTAAGGCAATATCAGCAATGTAGATCATGCCAGCATTTACTCCAACACCTATTCCCGCATTTACAAAAAAGTCTTTGACGGTTTGATCAGAAAACTCCCGTCCACTCAGCCAGCCAATATACATAACCATAAAAGTCTGAATAGTACCCACTACTGGTATTGCTGCACCTGGAATCGGATTGATAGAAACAAAACCACACAAAGCAGTACAAGCTGTAACAACTGTCCTAGCAACATGGAGTTGAAACTTTTCAATATGCGCCATTCGTGCTAATGAGCCGCGTATCTCGCTTGGCGTATATCTGATCATTGTTTCCACTAGTTCAGTGATATTCCACCTATAATCTTCATCTGGGAGAATCAAGCCATTTTTCCCATCTTCGTATTCAGCGTATGCAACAGTAGGAATAACATCTTTTACAGATTTGCTTAATCCTTCTCTTGCTCTCAAAAAAGCCAAAAAACTTTTAACTTGCTCTTGAACATTGCGATTTTTCCTTTCATTGTCTGTTGGTAGAGGAACTTTTGGAGGTGCTAATTCATCACACTTTGTCAAAACTCCAATCACAGGTATATCTCGCTGGTATAATTTCTTGATTTCTCCTACGATTAATTCACACTCATCAAGGTCGTGGTGAGTAGCACAATGAACTTCTGTTGCTTTGCACACAAAGAGAATGACATCTGGGCAATCTTTTGTGACAGCTTGCATGATGCTTTCATAAGGCGTTTTAGCTGAATCATATTGCTTTGGTGGTTGACACTCCTGTAAACCTCTGGTGTCTAGAATATGGAGTAAATCACTGCCATTGTGATAATAACGCTTCCATTCAGCCTTGCCTTGCTGTGGTTCTCTATCATTGACCTCTGTAACCCTTAAACCACAAATGGCATTAATTAGGGATGATTTACCGGATCTAGAACGACCAATTACCATAACTCGTGGTGGACGTAGCCCTTGGAGAACAGAACGTAAATTGTCCAATTTTTCTTGAAGTTCGTTCTTTAATGGGAAAAATCCAGGAAGTGAGTTCACAATCTTTAGGAGTTCTGTTGCCAGATATTCATTACGACTTAGCGTCTCGTTATTCTCTTGAAAAGCAGTCATCTTTCAAACTCCAAGTTTGACGAGTATTTTTCTTCGTATATTATTCCCATAACCACTGACAGAGGAATTAGTTTATGCTGGAAGCAGAAAAAGATTAAGAAATTTTAAATTCTGCTCATAGTGTACTCATGCAATGTATTGTTAACCGCCGCGCCCAGTTTTCGGCAAGTCATCGTTATTGGTTGCCAGAACTGAGTGAAGCTGAGAATATTGAGAAATTTGGTGCTTGCTCTAGATTTCCGGGACACGGACATAATTATGTCTTATTCATCTCCCTAGCTGGAGAATTGGATGAATATGGCATGGTATTGAACTTGTCTGATGTGAAACACGTAATTAAACGGGAAGTTACCAGTCAATTAGACTTCTCTTATCTCAACGATGCGTGGGCAGAATTTCAACAAACTCTGCCCACCACTGAGAATATTGCACGGATTATTTGGCAGCGACTAGCACCACACTTGCCTTTAGTCCGTGTGCAGTTATTTGAACATCCTGAACTTTGGGCAGATTATATGGGAAACGCAATGGAAGCCTACCTCACCATCAGTACTCACTTTAGCGCCGCCCATCGGCTAGCTCATCCTAAGCTCAGTAACGAAGAAAACACGCTTGTTTATGGTAAGTGCGCTCGTCCCCACGGTCACGGACACAACTATCATTTAGAAGTCACTGTGAAAGGGGAAATTGATCCACGGACAGGGATGATTGTTGATTTAGGTGCTTTGAATCAAGTAATAGAAAATTATGTGGTTGAACCATTCGATCACACCTTTTTAAACAAAGATATTCCCTACTTTGTTGAAGTTGTTCCCACTGCTGAGAATATTGCACTTTATATTAGTAATTTACTGCGATCGCCTATTCAAGAATTGGGAGCTAAACTTTACAAAGTAAAACTGATTGAAAGTCCCAATAACTCCTGTGAAATTTACTGTACTGAATCTGAATCAAATTCAGTTAGCGCAGCCGCGAGTCAGCCAGTATTAGCAAGGATTTAGGTAAGTAAAAATTTAGGCATAGGGCATTTTTAATAATTTGTAATTCGTAATGACGCTCGCGGACTCGCTAACGTAATTCGTAATTATTAAAATTAGTCCTTTTAAAATGACTTGTAACATTTATTTCTTCTTTCTGTGTCTTTGCAGGTTAAAAGTCAATACGGTTGGGTTAGCGCCAAAAACCTTGAAATGTGTAGGTTGGGTTGAGGAACAAAACCCAACATTCAATAATATCATAATGATTTTTGCGTTCACGAAGTGTCTCGGAACGAGAATCGCCAGCAAATAGTTCTAAATCAGCAGTCGTCCAACGCGCTGGAGTTGTTTGCATAGAAACGCCCTAGCATTTTTCTAAATCATATTTTAAAAATACCGACGACGAGCGGAATGTCGCAAATAGCGATAAATGCCCCAGGCTAAAACTCCGAAAAAGAGATTTAGTAAAAAGCGACTAATTATAAACCACAAAATATCACTGTCAAAAAGCTTCGACGGACTCAAGGGACTAAGAATTCTGGCTAAGAGAAACAGCCCAAAAATAGCATTTCCACCCAGCGCGAGGATAAATAGCACTAAACTTCTTTGCCAGTAACGGTGCTGGGGTGTATGGCCTGAAATCAGGGTAATAGCGGGTTTGCCTTGCACTTTTCGCAGTAATTGTTCTAGTCGCCAAAACATCCACAAGAGAAATGGGAATAAACCATAACTCAGGAAACCTAAAGGTAGTGAGTAACGCCAAGCACTAGATAAGACATTAACTAGGGCATGACAGATTATAGAATTTAGCCAAGCCCTAAAAATGAACTTTTTGTCTCGATTTAACCGAGTGTTGGAGGAAATATAGATTCCTAAAGCATATCCCCAAGGTGCAGAGAACATTGCGTGGACTGGCATACCGATTATACGGTCTAGAATTGACGCTGTATCGTGGAAAAGGTAAATCCAATTCTCTTCGGCAGTGAATCCAAGGGCAACGGCTATGGTGAAGAGGAAAACGGTAGATGCAAATAATCGATACTTGCGTTGCAAATAGTAGGTTGGGACAACAACCGCTACAAACTTGCAGCCTTCTTCAATTGGGCCTACTTCCACAAGCTGCCGCAACGCTATTCCAGGAAGCGTAGACGCGCATCGACTTGTCGGCAGACATACCTTGATCTGATGCCAGTCTACAACCCTATTGACTACAATTTCAAAAATCCATTCGAGGCTAAGGGCTAAGATACCAGATATTGCCCCGATGATAAAGAACATCAGCAATTTTAACAGAGGTGGGGCAAATGGCACTCGACAGTAGTAGTAGCCTAGCAGTAGCAAAGGTGGTATTGCTGCCCAGAGCAGTAAAGAAAAATCAACCACTCACCTGAGCGATCGCTGTGCAGTGACGGTGGGTATTGTTAGTGATAGTGGGAGTTTGGAAACCTGCCTCAACAATAGCTTGCTCAATGTTCAAACCAAAATATTCATCTAAATACGGTTCTGTACTTTTGAGCAAAGTCAAAATGTAAGCTGGCATTTTTTTGTAAACTTCAGATTTTGGATTCATATCCATGATTGCCAAGTAGCCACCCGGACGCAGCAAGCGCCGCATTTCAGTTAAAATCTGTCTGGTTGCTGACTGGGGTAATTCGTGGCACATCAGGAAAATGGAAACTAAATCAAATGAAGCATCAGGTAGCCCAGTAGATTCAGCTTGGGCATGAAGCCAGTTTATTTTAGCTTGACGTTGCCCAGCGCGGTAATTGGCAACGGCTAAAAAGTAAGGAGATAAGTCTAAGCCTGTAATTTTGGCATGGGGATAAACTTCTTGCATGGTAAATGTACTCAAACCCACACCACAAGCCACATCGAGGATGTCTTGGGGTTGATTGGGCATTTGCACTTTGAGGATATCATGGTAACTTTGGCGCAGTTTAGCATCTCCTTCTGCTCCAGCATCTTGCCAAATTCCGGCATGGACAGTACGGGCAGCAACTTCTAGCTCACAAGCTGCTTTCCAACTTAGGTTTCCACCTTCATAGGCATGGAATGACCGCAAATAGTATTCTGGGTATGAAAGCTGAGGATTTTCTATTTGAGCTAGATCAGCCTTCCAATCACGCGCCTGTAGTGTTTCGACTTCTTGTGTCCAAGGTACGCCAATTCTTTCGGCACGTTTAATCATCATTTGTCTAGCTTGATGTTTGGCTAGGTCGGCTAAAGGTTTGATTGCCAGTACGCCATTTACCAAACGGGAAGCGAAGCCAGGAGTCGTATTTACAGCAAGGGTCATAAATCAGTTTGCATTTAACAGCTTTTTCTACTTATGACATACTTGTTGGACGCCAGTCTAGAAGCAAATTGAATTGTAGGAATGTGGAAGAAGCAAGGGAGAATTATTTCCTGCCCCCGTACCCCGCCCCTCTGCCTCTTTTGAATGCCCTATTTTGCAGTATTTGGCTTGAGAGCTAACAACATCTCCAACTCACTGGTAGATTTATCAGGGCTAGTGGCGGTAAAACCAAGACCACGAATGGAACCCAAGATGGTGATAGCATTGGCGTCAGATGAGATTAAACTCTTGATCAAGGGCACAGTTTGAGTTTTGTCCATATCCAGGTAGAAATAGCCGCCGTTGGGCTTTTGCAAAGAACCCGTGACGGCTTTGAAGGTATCGCTATTGTCAAGAGATGGATTTTTGCGATCGCCGATAGCTTCAGCAACTGGGCCACCAAGAGCCACAAATACAGTGTCTTGATCGATCCAACCATGTGACAATAAAGCTCCCTGCCTGGGGATTTGCCATTCAGTTACGTCTTTCCCACCGATATTTCTGTTGCCGATGTTGATTTGGTAGTTTTTGGCAAGGGTATCCAATTTCGTGAAGGTGGCTTCGGCTGTTTTGCGATCGCTAGTATCAAATACTAAAGCACCTCCAAAACCAACACTTGTTAACACCCCTTGATTAGATGGAATTGCACCAAAGGCAAATTCCCCATTCATCCAGCCAAAAATATCTTTATCCAGGTCAATATTGACAAATTTCAATTGTCCCCGCACCTGTTCAAGACCTTGTTTCATTTCTGGATAATTTTTTGACTCTTCTACTAGTGTTTCCCAGCCACGGCTGATACCATTTCCACTAATCAGAGCAAAAGTACTAGTGGGAAATTGCCCAACTATATTTCCAGGACTTGATTGATACTGAAATTTATTTAGTTGCGGATCTAAATTAGCGATCGCTTTTACCCGCACTCCCGCATCATCAACACCAACACCCGCCACCACAGATTTTATCTGCTTAAGTTGTGTCAGCGCTTGTGGAGGTAACTGCTTTGTCTGCGGGCTTCCGGCTGCTAATTGCTGTACCATGTCGGCATAGTCTGGTATATAAATTTGGGCGAGGCTGTTTTTGACATCCATTCTTTTGTTAAGGATGCTGCTTGCACCTTCTTTACTGGCAAAAGAAGACTCTCCTTTAAAGGTGTCAATTGCTTTTTCTACAGCTTGCTTTTCGGGTGCTAATACTAAGTGACTATTATTTAAAACTACGCTATATGTTGGCTTGCTATTTTCTGTAGTTTCTATAATTTTTTGACCTTTATAGTCAGATTCTTTAAACTTAACTCCTTTTTGTGACTTTAATTTATTAGCAAAATTCAAGGCGCTGAGTTTGTCCTTGATTCCCACTATTATCAAGATATTTGATTCCTGCTGTACATTGATTGGCGTATTAGGTGCTTGAAAAGATGCTTTAAACTGCGTCGGTTTAACAGAATTAGGTGGTAATACAGCAATCATTACACCACCAGCCCAAGGCTTTATGTCTTTTTCATAAGAAACGTTACTGTCACTGAACACTTGCTTATTGAAATTTGCCAGACCTTTTGCCACTAATTTTTGTGCTTCTGGAGTGCCAAACTGCTGTAACTTTGCCCAGGCTTGAGAGTCAGTAGTAATATAAGTTGCCATCAATGCTGTTGAAGGTACTAGTTTAGCGCTGCCTAGAGCGTCTGAGCTAGCTCCTAATGGGGATTTAAAATATGTATAAGCTGTTATACCTCCTGCGGCAAGTACAGCAGCACCAACAGCAGGAATGAGAAACTTGGATTTACTTTCAGGCATTTTGTTATCCTCTTTTGCTCAGATTGTCACCGAGATTTATACAAGTGTCACTGTAGAGTTTTCGGATTTATTAATAATTTCCGCTCATCGATCGGTATTTACTGATAAAATTAGTAGTCCTATAAGCTAACAGTCTAAAAGAATTACTCTAAAAAATACTTCCACGAGATGGAGAGCGAATCGGCAAATGATATGCTGTTCATTTCAAATGAAATAGCCTGCTCAACAGAGGCAAGCTATCCTAAGTTATAGGACTCCTGTCTGATTTGTAAGCAAAATTTCAGATCAAACCCTGATAAACGAGTTTTTCAGTCTCAGTATGTTTTCAAAAATCAAATCGGAGTCTTATATAAGAATAATTAGTAAGTAAGAGTGTTTGTACTTAATAAAAAGTTATCGAGGTGCAAGAGACTCTTGACTCGATGACAAAAAAGTGCAAAACATCAGTAAAAGTAAATGCGGGAGGGATATGGAAAAAAGTCCAAGGATCGCCAGCCGACCTTCGGAAATTCGGGTGAGATTAATTTTAATCCCCCAATCCCAAAAGGGAATTCTCACCTCCATAATGCCCTGTTGATTTGGGAAATATATTTTAGACACCGCTATTTTGCTTAACTACGTCCAGCCAAGCCAGACTTTTCAGGATTACAAGGTCAGTAAGGATCAATGTCGAAGTCTTATTTTGATACAGATAACAACGTACACAAACCTTTTGAGTTACCGGGAGCAAGACCACACTACAACCCCGATCGCCCCGGACAGGTAGAGCATATTTTTCTCGATCTCAGCTTAGATATCCCAAAGCTTTGCTATCAGGGCAATTGTAGCATTCGCCTCTTACCAATCCGTAATGGCATTAACCGTTTGACTTTGGATGCTGTCAACCTGAATATCGAGTCTGTGCAAGTGGACGAAGTGCCACAAAATTTTGACTACGATGGGGAACAGCTTTCCATCCAACTTGCTGAGGTGACTCAAATCGGTAAACGCTTGCTGATTGCGATCGCCTATTCAGTGGCAAAACCGCAGCGCGGTCTTTACTTTATTCAACCAGACAAGCACTACCCAAACAAGCCAACTCAAGTTTGGACTCAAGGTGAAGACGAAGACTCTCGCTTTTGGTTCCCCTGCTTTGACTACCCAGGACAATTGTCTACTTCAGAAATTCGGGTTCGTGTCCCTAACCCTCTCGTGGCAATTTCCAACGGCGAGTTGATTAATACTACAGAAGATGGTGATTACAAAATCTACCATTGGTCACAGCAACAAGTTCATCCTACCTACTTGATGACTTTAGCAGTAGGTGACTTTGCCGAAATTCAGGATGAGTGGAACGGTAAACCAGTTACCTACTATGTAGAAAAGGGACGGGAGGAAGATGCTAAACGCAGCATGGGCAAAACTCCCCGCATGATCGAATTTTTGAGCCAAAAGTATGGCTATCCTTATGCTTTCCCGAAATACGCCCAGGTTTGCGTCGATGATTTCATCTTTGGCGGGATGGAAAACACCTCCACAACACTATTAACAGATAGATGCTTGCTGGATGAACGCGCCGCTTTAGATAACCGCAATACTGAAAGTTTAGTCGTCCACGAACTCGCGCACCAGTGGTTTGGTGATTTGGTGGTGATTAAGCATTGGTCTCATGCTTGGATCAAAGAAGGAATGGCTTCCTATTCTGAGGTGATGTGGACAGAACAGGAATATAGTCTAGAAGAAGCAGCTTACTATCGTTTATTAGAAGCTCGTCGTTACTTAAGTGAAGATAGCAGTCGCTATCGTCGCCCGATGGTAACACATGTTTACCGGGAAGCTATTGAGCTTTACGATCGCCACATTTATGAAAAAGGGTCTTGTGTTTATCACATGATTCGGGCCCAATTAGGAGATGAGTTGTTTTGGCAGGCTATCCAAACATTTGTTCAAGATAATGCCCACAAAACCGTAGAAACAGTAGACTTACTCAGGGCGATTGAAAAAGCTACCGGACATAATCTTTTATTCCTCTTTGACCAATATGTTTTTCGTGGTGGTCATCCTGATTTTAAAGTAGCTTACTCTTGGGATGGAGATGCTAAATTAGCAAAAATTACGGTAACTCAAACCCAAGCTGCTGAAGGTCAAAATGGCAGTAAGGATTTGTTTGATTTAAAAATACCTATTGGTTTTGGCTATACCCAACAGGAAGAAGTTAGGACTGAGCAGTTAAGAGTTAAAAATAATTCCAACCTCCTAACTCCTAACTCACAACTAAAAACGTTTGTAGTGCGAGTAAATGAACGTGAACAAAGCTTCTACTTCCCCCTAGAAAATAAGCCCCAATTTATCAGCTTTGATGTTGAGAATAATTATTTGAAAACAGTAGCGTTAGAGTATCCAATATCAGAGTTAAAAGCACAGTTAGAATTTGATCCCGATCCGATTTCACGTATTTACGCAGCAGCAGCTTTGGCGAAAAAAGGTGGATTAGAAGCTACTATTGCACTATCTACGTCGCTAAAAAATGACCCATTGTGGGGTGTACGTGTGGAAGCGGCGAAACAACTAGCGCAAATCAATTTAGACCAAGCCTTTGATGGCTTAGTTCTTGGGTTAAAAGATAAAAATGCTTACGTGCGACGAGCTGTAGTGGAAGCACTTGCTCAAATCAAAACTGCTGAAAGCTATAAAGCTGTGAGAGGGTTAGTACAAAAGGGCGATCCTAGCTATTATGTGGAAGCAGCAGCTTCTCGTGTGATCGGGGCGATCGCTTCTGCAAACTTGGAAGATAAACCCAAGGAAGACAAGGTACTAAAGCTGCTGAAATCGGTTTTAGAAGAAAAGGCGGGTTGGAATGAAGTCGTGCGGAGTGGTGCAGTTGCTGGTTTAGCTGAATTCAAAACCTCGGAAGCAGCTTTAAATTTGCTAATCGAATATACCAAACTCGGTGTACCACAACCCCTACGTTTAGCCACAATTCGCGCTTTAGGAAAGATTTCTGTAGGTCAAAGTCCGGTTAATTTGGAACGAATTTTAGAAAAATTAACAGAACTAGCGAAAGAAACCTTCTTTTTAACACAAGTAGCGGTAGCCGCAGCATTAGGACAAATGGAAACACCTAAAGCAGTGGGGATTTTGCGATCGCTAGTTGAACAAACAGCCGATGGGCGTGTACGTCGCTATGCTGAAGAAGAAATTTCTAAAGTGCAAAAGAATATTGGTTCAGAAAAAACCCTGCGTCAATTGCGTGAAGATTTCGACCAGCTTAAACAACAAAATCAAGATTTGAGAAGCCGTTTAGAAAACTTGGAGGCAAAATCTAAATAGCATTACATGATGGTTAAAAGTAGCTAATTGGTAATTGGTAAGTGTGACAAAATCAGTACCAATTACCAAATTTATAGCACTTGTAAATAATTATCTTATGAAGTCAAAGTGTAGCGCTTATCTGATATCCAGCCCAGAGCTTAAGTTCTAGGCTGATAGCTCAAGTCCACTCAAGTGGACTGAGATTTTACCTTTTACACATAGCTTTTCCTAATTAAATGAGGTACATCAGAGCAAGCTCCTCGCTTGCTCTTAGAAGGGGTTGGGGGTGGGTACTCAACTGAGAACCGCTATAAGACAGCCTTCTACATCGCTGAACATTTTGTTTTTAGTCTTCTTGAGAGGACTTTAGCTATAAGCAAGAGGAATTTATTCCGAGGCGGGATTGGTAACGAAGATTAAATCTAAGACAGTAATACTACTACTCCAATCTAACTATTAGTAAATAAAGTTACTTAATGATCGCAGTGAATTTAAATTTGCATAATCAGACACAGGTAGATATTTATATTTTTATAAATAATGGTTAAGAAAAAATAAAATCATCTAAAAGTTGGATAAGTAGTTGTAGTTTTATAAAGTATAATTAAGAAAAAGATAAACAAATCTTAGGCAGTAACATAAGCTAAAATCACCGCGAACAGTATCCCAAAAGGGTAGAGTTCTAGTTGTTTTAGATAAAAGACTACCGCTATCCTGAACTTGCAACTAACTTGTGGGTTAGGAGAAAAACAATCATTGTAAATTTTTCAGTTGAAGAGGCAAATAAAGGCGTGGGTCAGTATCAACCTGCTCTGCTAAAACTCTATAATCCAGAGGCGATCGCTCGCTACTATAGTTACCGTCCCTGGCTAGCATGGGGGCGACTGCTGAGAATTATCTTCTCTTTTGCGGGATTTATACTCAGTCTCAAGTGGGACGAATGGCAAGATAAAGTTGAGCAGAATAAGGGTAAACGAGCTATCCAGTTGCGAGAACTACTCACCCGCCTCGGCCCGACTTTTATCAAAGTTGGTCAAGCCCTCTCTACCAGGCCTGACCTCATACGTAAGGATTTTCTAGAAGAACTGATCAAGTTACAAGATCAGTTACCACCTTTCGATAATGCGATCGCTTACAAAATTATCGAAACTGAACTCGACCGTCCCATTCATGAAAGCTTTAGCGAACTGTCGCCTAGCCCAGTAGCAGCAGCTAGCTTGGGTCAAGTATACCGTGGTCGTCTGCTCAGTGGCGAAGAAGTCGCAGTGAAGGTGCAACGCCCTAACTTACGCCCGACTCTCACCCGTGACCTCTATCTATTGCGGTGGGGGGCAAGTTGGGTAGCTCCTTGGTTACCACTCAATCTCGGTCACGACCTAACTTTAATTGTGGACGAGTTTGGCACGAAGCTATTTGAAGAAATCGACTATATAAATGAAGGGCGCAACGCCGAAAAATTTGCTAGCAACTTCCGCAACGACCCCCAAGTTAGAGTTCCAGGCATTTACTGGCGTTACACCAATACCCACGTTTTAACCCTGGAATGGATTGACGGCTTCAAATTGACAGATACTAAACGCATCCGCGAAGCAGGTTTAGATCCAGAAGCGATTATCCAAATTGGTGTTACATCGGGATTGCAACAGCTTTTAGAATACGGCTTCTTTCATGCTGATCCTCATCCCGGCAATTTGTTTGCTGTGCCCGATGGTCGAATGGCTTATATTGACTTCGGCATGATGGATCAGTTGGAGGAAACCACCAAAGAAACACTGGTGGATGCGCTAGTGCATTTAGTCAATAAAGACTACACCGACTTAGCCGAAGATTTTGTAAAATTAGGATTTCTGACTCCAGACACAAATATTTGTCCGATTGTGCCAGCATTGGAAGCGGTGCTGGGAAACGCCATTGGCAAAAATGTCAAGGATTTTAACTTCAAAACTATTACTGATGAATTCTCGGAATTGATGTATGAATATCCTTTCCGAGTCCCGGCGAAGTTTGCTTTGATTATTCGTTCCTTGGTGACTCAAGAAGGTATTGCCCTTAGCCTCAACCCGAATTTCAAAATTATTGAAGTGGGTTATCCCTATATAGCACGGCGCTTGCTGACAGGGGAATCGCCGGGATTACGGCGACGATTATTGAATGTGTTATTCAAAGATGGTAAATTTCAGTGGCAGCGATTAGAGAATTTGATTGCGATCGCTCGTACCGATAACAACTTTGATGTATTACCCACAGCCCAGATGGGGTTCCAATATTTAATTTCAGAAGAAGGCAAATTTCTGCGGCGACAGCTGGTGCTTGCTCTTACCGAAGATGACCGCCTCCACACCGAAGATGTCCAACGCCTGTGGAACCTGGTTAAAGATGACATAAAACCAGATCGTTTATTAAATGTAGCGATCGGCATTTTAACAAACTTATCCAAGGAAGGCGCAGCTGCTATCCTACCAAAAACTACATTTCTTGCGCCTTTTGCTGGGAATCAGTCAACAAACAAAAATTAAAAAATCTTTAATATAAATCAGGAGTTTTCATGTACTATTTTCCTCTGCAACCGCCTTATTTTCTGTTACTTGTTGGTTTTTTGACAGCATTAGCGTCTGGTTTCGCATTATCTGGCACTTTGAAAGTAATTGTACAGAAATGGCCAAGCGAGCGTACAGAAAATACTAAACCGCGTTCCTCCCTCAAGCAATTACTAGTACCATTTATCGGTATAACTGGCGGTACTTGTCTATTTCTGTCTTCAGGGTTAGCAATATTTGGCTTTCCCACTTCCTTGGCTTTAGGAGTCGGTTTACCAATTAGTCTATTTACTTGTTTATTAGTTTGGTTGCAACTGGGAAGTATGATGACCTTTATAGAACGCGAAGGTATGCAATCTTTAGATTTAGATTCTTTTTCTTAGATAGTATAACGCTTCACCAACATCCAAATTACCCTAAATTCTCACCGCCAGCAATGATGTTCCGCCACAAATGAGATCATTAGCTAGTGGTGAATAGTTATTTTGTACTAAAATTTTATAAATCCAAGATTTAATTGCCTTAAAATTACGTACAAATTCTGAAATTTGCATCCCCAGTATCTCTGGTAAAGAGATAGCATAATTATTTAGTAATTCTATCCTTGAAATTACGATAGTTTAGCTTAATATTATTGACTTTTTGATTGAAAAAACTTGTAGTAGTCTTTTGCAGCCGTATTAGTGGACTCTGACGCTTAAAGGTTTTGAGCCTTTGTTCTGGAGACTTTAAATACCTATAATGTAAAAACACATCTCGATATGGAATATTAACATCTTCACCAGCGCAAATTTGAGTAAAGTTTGATGAACTTATGCTCATATAGTGCAGATATGTTAGCTGCCGCCCTTGGTCGTAAAGGACGTTATCTACTACATCAAATTGAGAACTCCAGTGATTACCAGTTGACTGTTTGCAGTCATGAAAAGCAAAGTTATAATAGGAAATTCCACTTCTCAGCACCATGTAGTTAAATAAAGATTGGTCAGGCGCTAAAAAGGCCATGACACCTGCCTCACCTGATATTAATTTTTTCATTAAGTCGGCTCTTATTGCTGAAGAAAAAATATTTTTCTTAGTTGCAAACCAACCAGCACAAAATACTTTAGATTGAAAGTTGTCTGAGTTGAAAACTTGCTGCATCTGCTCAGGTGAGCCATCAAAAATAAATTTTAAGTCAGATTTATATTGAAAATCATTGACTACCCAATCGTAGCTATCTAATTTTTCATATACGTAATCTACGGGCCCCATTAACAAGGTATCTGCATCAAAATAAATAAATCTATCAAATGGGCCATCAATAGCACAAAATTTGCGGTGCATTGGTAGCTCATAGAGTTCTGGAAAGCCCCACTCTCGCCAAGTTTTTTGTGCTCTAGGGTAATTTTTCCATATCTGAGTGGCAAAGTTATCCCAATAAGCAATGGAATTAGAGTCTTCAAATAAGCTGACATTATCTCTAGATGCAATCTCTGCCTTTACCTTGTCTAATCGCTCATTATATGGAAGTATACAAATAGGAATTTTCCTGCCAGCATTAGCTTCTATACTATTGAGCAACGCAACTAATTGGTCATAGACGACATCATTGGCTAGGATATAAATGCCATCAATCATTGGAATACTCCTAATATTAAGTACGGGCAATAACAAAGGGAAATAAACGGCGAGTCAGTTTGGGGATGAAGGCGAATTTACCCTCATGGAGATAGCGATAATGTTCCCACAATTGCCAATAGGGACTACCAATTTTCATCCGCGTACCAGCCCAGTGAAGATATTTTAGTCGTTGTCCTCGGTCATAGAGGGCGTAGTCTTGCTGTTGAAAATTCTGCGAACCTGCCCAACTACCAGGCCCTCCTCCAGGAATTTTGACGAGATTACCACGTTTGGAAATCAACGTGAGAACAAGATAATTTAAAATTGGTTGGTCTGTAACTCCTTCAGAAAAATCGAAATATTCTCGATGTGCTGCACATTCGCGCAAAGCTTCATCCATCTGTTGTTCGGTAATAGTTCCTTTTCTAGAAGCCCAAAAACCGCTATTGAAAACGTCTTCAAGTTGGGCATCTGAAAAAATTTGCTGCTCTTTCACAAATGGGGAAAAGATATTTCGCAGCTTGTCATTAGCATGATGGTAATCACAACAGAAGAAATCGACTTCTGAAAGTTTATCTAAATTGTCGGCGATTTTTTCAAAAACGACAATATCGGTATCAATATAAATAAACTCATCTAAAGGGCCAAACCACGCCACCAGTTTACGCATCTTGTTGGGTAAAGCAAGGAAATCTCGATCAAAAATTTCTCCGATGCGTTTGGTAAATTTATCAATAAGTTCTAAATCTGGAAAAACTTGCACTTTATGTAAGGTAGCAAGCTGCTCTGCTACCTTGTGATAATTTTCATTAAAAGGTATGAGATAAATGGTAACTTCTGGGTCATAGTAACGAATGCTATTGAGTAAAGCGATCGCATTATCAATAACCCGGTCATTGGCAACAATATAAATGCCCCTAGTCATAAATTATCCTTGGTTAATTAACCTAAGTTTTCGCAAAGCTCTTGTAAATAAATTTGGTGTTGGAGCGTCATTATAATTTTTAGGAGGATTTGTAAAGACTGGACGCTTTTCTGGTTCGTGTAAATAACGATAATAGAGAAATAAATCTCGATAGGGAAACTCAATATTTTCTCCAGAACATACTGCTTGATTGATATTAGGAGGAACACCAATATAATGAATATAAGTTAGTCGATTGTTTTTGTCATAGAGAATATGTTCTCGTTCTTCAAAGTGCTTAGATGTGGCAGAACATCCAGTTTTTTGATTATCTGGTAATTGTTGAGCAAAGTTATAAATAGAAAGATTAGACCTCATTACCATGTAGTTTATTAGTGGTTGTTCACCAGCCCCTTCGTACAAAATTTCTGCTTCACCATTTTGTAAATGGGATATCAGCAAATCTCTTTGTTCTGAATTAAATATGCCCCGCTTTGAACCATAAAAGCCTGAACAAAATATTTCAGAATCAATACGCTTTTGCTCGAAAACTTTTAGTAATTTGGGAGAATTAACATTGTATATTTTACTAACATCTTTAAATTGAAAATCGTAGACAACAAAATCATAATTATCTAACTTTTCAAACACCGCCGCTAGAGAGTTCATCACCAAGGTGTCTGCATCTAAATAGATAAACTTATCAAATGGCCCATCAAAAGCACAAAAACGACGGTGAGCGCCATACAAACGGAATTTACTGCGATTCAATCGTTCTGGTGCTGCTGAGAGCATAAATTCATCCCAGCGATTAATTGATTCTTGATTATCGTAAAGAAATACATTAGGTCGTTTAGCTATTTCATCAGCAATTCGCTGTGTCTGATCGTCAAAAGGATAAATACAAACAGGCGTTTCCGGCCCCAATATCACATCAATACTGTTGAGCAGAGCCACCAGTTGATCGAAAACATAATCATTGCCAAGGGTACAAATACCATTCATAATTTATGAGTGTTGATCAACAAAGTTTGACAACCAGTTAAGCAGATTTAATTTGTGTAAGATAATTTGACGTGCTTCTGCGATCGCATCTTTGGCAGCATACCAAGCATCAGGTGTAGCTGTCACTTCTTGGATGTAGGCAATGCCTTTTTCATCTAAACTCGGTAATCGCAAAAAGCTACCCGGTGGCAATAATTTATCAGCAGCCGAGCCGCCATAGTAAATTGGTAGACACCAAGCAAGTAAACTATCCCAAAGTTTCTCACTCACATACCAATTATTATCAGCATAATTTTCGATTGCTAGATTGTAATAGTATGGCGCCATGCCATACCACTTATTACCCAGTTCTCCCGACTTTTTCGCCCATTGTGGTAAATTACGCCCATACAAATCAAATGTAATGCCACTAGATTGTAGGGACTGCAAAAAGTCTAAACGCTGACGATGGTTGACAGTGCGGCTAATTCCTGAAGTAATCCAACTACATGGAGCAACCTTTTGGGGAGGTGGCATTTCATTTAAATCTTGAAATGAATTTGAGTGATACCAAATAGCAGGCATATAGTCGGGAGTGGGGGCAAAATCATCTGGACCAGAAACGTAGTCGCAATACTTTTGAGCTTGTTGGTAATTATGATTAGTGATTTCTACAATTTCATCTAAAGGCGGTTCTCTTAGTAAGTAAATAATCCGCTCTTTACTCACCTCACGCAGTAGAGAATGGACATTTAATACTGATTTTTGCTGCCGTTTACGAAAACTATCTAACCAAGATGTTTGTGGCGCTGCTTGAGGAAAATCAAATTGATACATTAGCAGAAAATCTGGTTTTGCTGCCAACGCTTGGATTTGGATATTGCTCCAAACTCCAAATTGATTTGGAGTTTGTTGCCACAGCCAATCGGCTCTAGTTTCTAAACCTCGATAGCTGCTAATCATGCCTACAGTTGTAAGAGTCATTTTATTTATTAGTCAGTTATTATTTTCATTAGTTATTTTTCCTAATATTACTCATTCTTGGTTATACAACAAGTTGGGGTAACAGAGATTCATCAACATAACTCAGGATTTTTGCTGCTCTATTTTCCCAAGAGAACTGCTTAACAAAATTGATACTATCTGGATAACCTTCTATTTTTCTGGGATAAGTTTCTAAAACCCGCTTTAGACATTCGGCAAATTTGCTGGGATTATCTGGCTCACACCAAGCAGCAATTGAGTGAGTATCTTGAAACTCAACTAATGATGGAATTTCTGTTGCTACAATGGGAGTCCCAGAGGCGAAGTAGTCAAAGAGCTTTAAGGGAGATGTGAAAGTTGCCGCTTTTCCTGAACAATGAGGGTGAGCTAAAACATCGGCTGCTTGTAGCAAAGATGCTAAATCATTATGTAATATATAGCCCAAAAATTTAATATTATGAACTTGTTTTTCTTTTACCAATTGCTGATAATATTCGATATCTTTTGGCTTACCACCAGCACAAGCAAATTGCACATTAGGCATTTGTCGAGCTACATCAATTAATACATCAACACCTTTAAATTGCTGTAAAGCTCCCGCATAAACCACCAATTTTTGGCTTTCATCTTGCAATAGTTTTTGACGCCATTCGGCTGCTTTTTCTGGTTGCCTTTCCATAAATAGGCGATTGAAACCATTGTGCAGTGTAATCAGTTTTTCTGGTGGCATCCCATTTTTAATCATGCTTTCGCGGATGGTGTCTACAACAGTGACAGCAATTTGCAATAGCGGATTTTTAACAATCTCTGGCTCAAATAGTTTGTCTTCGTGGTGGTGGTGTTCATAAATTGCTGGAACGCCATTTTTAATGGCAGCTTTGACAAAATTCCAGTTGCGACTGTGGACAAGTTTAGTAGTTGGAAGTATGTGAAATGGCAAATAATACTTGCTGGCAATGGTGTTAGAGTCAGTAAATTTGCTCCGAAAATGATCAATCGGCCAAGGCATTGGTAACGGAGCAACTTTTAACTTGTCATGGAGGTTATAATATTTGATCAGTTCTGTTGATGCTTGTCTTGGTTGAAAAGGACGAGCTAAATTAGTTGGATTAATAGCTTTTGCTCCTTTTTCAGGATATACCAAAACGGTTGAGTATCCTAAGTTAGCAGCGCCGTTAGCTGCATTTGTAGATTGCACTAGGTGAGCCTCTGGCTGCGGCAATTCTTCACCGATAAAAAAAATATAGTCTGTTTTTAAAGCAGGATTTTTCATAATTATTAGACATTAATACTATTCTCAAATGTTACTATTCTCAAATGTTTGTAAATTATCGAGCAGAGATATAGCAGATTCATAACTTTCAGTAATTAATCCCTTTTGTTCTTCTGGGGTGTATATCAAATTATCAGTTAGAGAGCGGAGAGAATTAAGTATGAGATTCAGAGAAGCCCGAAACTCAATGGAGAGATGATTAAAGGTCTGATAATAGGTGCTAATAATATCTTGATTTTCTTGAGAAATTAAAATAAATTCCCCTTTAATTTGCAAGTTAAGAACATCTTCAAAAACATCTATGGTGTTGAGAATTCTCCAAGCTGATTTGTAAGAGTCTTCAATTAATTTCTGCTGTTCTTGAGAATCGTCTACTAGATCATCAAGTGATAAGCGCAGAAACCCAATCATTGAGTTCAACTGCGTCCGAATTTCGTGAGAGATGCGGAGCAAGCTTTGCTTGTGTTGAGTAGCAACTTCAGGATGTTCAATAAATTTCTTTGAGTTTAGGCGCATTGCCTGAAAGATTTTTGTCTGAATCAAGTTTTTGTTAGGCCGATCGCTAAATTGCATTGAGTACAAACGTGAGTAGTAACCACCTTTTTGTAAAAGTTCTTCATGGGTTCCCACTTCTACCACCTGTCCTTGATCTAATACGGCAATTTGATCGGCTTTTTGGACTGTGGAAAGGCGGTGAGCAATTACAAGGGTTGTGCGATCGCGACTCAATTCATCAAGTGCAGATTGTACTAAGCGTTCGGAAACGGTATCTAAAGCGCTGGTGGCTTCATCTAAAATCAAAATATCTGGATTTTGGAGCAGGGCGCGGGCGATCGCTAATCTTTGCCTTTGTCCACCAGATAACATGACGCCGCGATCGCCAATCAAGGTGTCAAATCCTTGAGGCAATTTGCTAATAAACTCATAAGCATTTGCCCGCTTGGCTGCTGTCAGAATTTCATCCTCAGTAGCCTCTTCTCGCCCATAAGCGATATTATTTCGCACCGAGTCATTAAAAAGAAAAGTATCTTGACTGACAATCCCCATTCGCTTTCGCAGGGATACAATATCGAACTCCCGCAAATTAGTACCATCAATGGTAATACTGCCAGCTATTGGGTCATAGAATCTGGGCAAAAGGTCTGCTAATGTGGATTTACCAGCACCAGAACTACCCACTAAAGCTAAGGTCGTGCCACGGTGTAAAAATAAATTTACATCTTTGACTACCAACTTTTCATGACCAGGGTAAGTAAAGCAAAGAGAATTAAAAGATACGCCCTCTTGTAATTTTGTATAGGGAAGTTTGCCCTGATCCATGAACGGCTTATCATGAAGGCTTAAAAATTCATTTGCCATATCTACACTGGCTGCGGTACTGGCAAAGTTACTGCGAATGGTATTTAACTGAGAAATTAATGGCAGCACTCGCAGTAGCACTAATAGATATGTTAAAAGTACGGTGGAAAGAGAGGAAACCTGGCCAGCAAAGAACGTTTTGCTCAAAAGTACAATCAGCAGTAAAGCTGTAATACCCATTACCTCGCTCAAAGGTGTAATCGCTTCCGAATTAACCTGAGATTGGAAATCTGCTAACTCGCGATCGCGAATTAATTTTTGAATCCGTTCATATTCTTTTTCTTCATTTCCCGTCGCCTTTACCAGCCGGATTCCGTTCAAAGTCTCCAGCACAGATATTGAATATGCTCTAGACATTTCACTCAACTGCTTACCAAAAGTTCTAGACTTAGAGATGGCATACTGATTTATTAACGTCACCAACAACAGCAAAAGCGTAGAAGCAATTGTCAACTGCCAAGATATTGACAGTAATAAACCGACAAAAACTAGAATTGTGATTCCCAGAATAACTATCTTGACTGTACTACCTATCGCACTTGCAGCCCGACCAATTTCTCCACCAAGACGGTTGATTAAATCACCAACCTTTGTTTTGGTATAATAATCTATATCAACTTCTAATAATAGCTTTAACCCAGTTTCACGCATATCTGATGTCAGCTTTCGGGTTAAAGAACTCGATGCCAAGGCACTGGCATAAGTAGCTAAGTTTTTTAAAAAGATTGTGAATAGAATCGTCCCAGCCATTACTACTATCCGGTAAGATTCTGGAGTATTATCAAAGGGAGATATCAATCTTTTTAGGATCGGAGGAGCAGAACTTAAATCTACTTCTTGCCCAACAATTTTTAAAATTACTGGCACAATTAAAGCTGTGCTAATTCCATTAAATAAGGCTCCAGAAAATCCTAACAATATTGTTAGCAGAATCAAACCTGGATAGGGTTTAGCAAATCTTAGTAGTAGTTTTCTGGTAGACATTGGGTATTTTTATGCAACTTTAATTTATTAATATTATTCACAATTTACTTGCCAAACTTACCAATTATCAAATAAATCAAACTCCAATCAAGATTTACAACTGAGCAATTACCGACTTGAGCACAGAAGCCATAGTCTCTATGCTATAGAGTTCCACACATCTTTCTCTGGCCTTGATACCTTGCTGCTGTGCTAACTCTAAATCCTGAAAAATCAATTGTATTTGTTTAGCAAGCTGTTCCGGACAAGTCGGCTCGACTAAATAACCAGTATTACCTAAAATTTTGGGAATATCTCCAACGCGCGTAGATAATACAGGTTTAGCCATTGCCATTCCATCTGTCAACTTCAGGGGAAACTGAGCGCGAGCAGTCAAAGTATCTCGCTGGGGAACAACTACAATGTGAGCAGATGCTACAATTTTAGGCATTAATTCTACAGAGCACCTGGGTAATTTAATAATCCAACGCCCCCACTTTTGAATCAATTTATCGTCATAGTCATCGTAAGGGCTACCACCCACAATCACTAATCTTAAATCTGGCTCATCCAGCAAATCGAGTGCCATTAGAATGTCTTCAACCCCCTTGTGAGGTCGTGGTGCCCCAGGAAACATGAGAATTCGATACTCAGAAAGACCGTAATCCGTTCTGCTAGTCTCAGAATCATACTTCTGGGGGTCAAACATTGCGGTATCTTTACCATTAGGTACGTAAACACCACCGAAGCGTTTTTGCAGAAAGTCAGTATCTATTGTTACTGCATCTGCCTTTGCCACTAACTTTTCCATCCACTTGAGATACAGTGGATGATCTGGAAATTTTAATGCGCCATTTTTCTTGAAAATGTCACGATAAAATTGCTTAAGACTAGGACGATATTTCCACTCATCACCTCCGTGCCAACTGAGTTCCCAGTCATCCATATCTAAAATTAAAGGACGATGACCAATAAATTTTTTCAGTAGCGATAGGCCAAAACTTGTAAACTTGGGTTTTACAGCATAAATAATGTCTCCATCTATTTTTTGCAAAAGTTGACGAGCAGATATCAAAAATTCTGGATAATTTGTACCTGGAAGAGAAACAACTGAAATCCCAGACGGAGGAATAGCATACAGTTCTTTACCATAAATAAAACCAACAATTTCTACTTGATAATTGAGGCTTTGTAGCACTTGAGCTAGTAAAAAGGCTCGAATACTACCGCCTCCAGATAAATCACCAACAATTAATGAAACTTTCAATTTTGATGTTTCCTCCTGTAAATTCGCAATTTAAATATTTATTAATATTTAATTTTATTCATTGAAAGCGACAGGAAACTCAATTTTCAAGAGTTGGGTAGACGAGGTTGTTCGCCCCGTCGCTTGCAGCATTGGGCATAGTGGCGGTACGATCTTCCCATAACCAAAAACTCCATCCCGCAAGTGGCGTGGAGTTTTTCATAATGTGATACAGGAAAAAGGCTTGTCCATATATTTATAACAAGATGTCATTTTTTACGCCAGGGATTTGTAACTTGATTGGGTAAAAATACTTTAGCAAATCTGTCAAATACCCTTGTGTACAAAGAACGGGTAATGTTCTTAGCATATTGAGGTCGATAAGGATAGGTACAGTGAAGAACTTTAATTTTATCCTGAATATTATAAGCGTCCTCCCATTTACTGAGATAATTATAGGTAGGTGGTAGTATTTTCATGTTAGGGCGTACAGATGCGATCGCAGAAGCAAAAGCCCCTTGGTCTTTTAAAAGTAATTTATCTTGGTTGTTTTTGACAATTTCAAAATAACGTTTAAATTCGTCAAAAAATACATTGTTGACTTCTGTTTTCTTAAAAGCTATCAAACCGCTATTATATTGCACACTGTCTGCTTGCAAAGGGAACCCGATAGATTGTAGGATTTGCAAAACATTTGGCAAAATGTCTTCTTGCTTTCCCCGGAGTAAATTCGTAGCTTTAATAATAGAAGGTTGTACATCTTCAGTTAATAGCAAATCATATTCATCCAAATACTCAAATACATCGTTGAGATCGGAAAGTAAGCAAATATCTGAATCTAAGTAAATAGTTTTATCAAATTCAGAAGCTGCATATAAAGCCAGCTTTGCTTGTCGTGATGCTAAAACAGTATTTTCATTTGCAGGGGCGGGCTTTAGAATTACATTTTTGAAAGTCTTTAAAAAAGGATGGAGAATTTTTGGAACTTGATCAATTAAAATGATTATTGGTTCTTGATGAAACTTTCTAACTGCCGCTAAAAAGTGAATGCAATCTTGAAAAGGGTAAAGTCCAGTTAAAATTGTGATAAATCCTCTAGTTTCTTGTTTCATAAATAAGTTAAATAATTCTTACTTTGTATCCTAGTTTGTCAATCTAATTTAATGTGTCCATTCCCAAAAAGTTTTACTCCAGTCTTCGTTATAGTAAAAAACTCCTTGCCATTGATAAAAGTGAACAAAATCTTCAATTTTTAACGTTTTATTCACATCCCTAATCATGTAGAGAGGTCGCTCACTGTAAAATGATGCCCACATAGTATAACTACTAGGAGGGCCAATAATATAATCACATTCAGCTAAAGAATACATATCCTCAATTATATGATTATTGCCATAAGCATAAGATAAATGTTGAAAAAATTCGTCATTTTGCTTCTGATTTGAGCAAATCAAAAATGTTACTTTTTTATTAGGAAATAGCCTTTGTGCTGATTCCATTACCTTTAAATAATCTTCAACTAAATAAAAATATCTGCCATTTTGATGTTGCTGATAATCTCCATGACGGATATGGACTCCAATGAGCACATCAGTCTGGCTACGAATATTGGATATGAGTTTTGCTACATTTAACTGATAATTCTTTAAAGGTTGAAAGTAAGCACGAATTTTTTTCCCATGTTTTTGTAAACTTGAGATATCATCTATAAACCATCCATCACGAAATATCCACCCTTGAAAAAAGTTTATGCTTTCTGGTTTCAACTCTTTTGTAATGCTTAAATTGCTCCAGCTAAAGGGCTGATCGCGCTTAATTTCAATTGTGTTAAAGCGTCCACTTTCAGCTAAATAGCGATTTATTTTATAGTAGTATTTACGTAGCAATTTATTTCCTGTAATTGAAAATTGGCTAGAAGGGTAGCGACATAAAAAATCTTGAGATGTTGAATCAAAAAAATCAGCATACTCTTCAAATGCTGGGTTTAAAACTGTGAAATTATTTTCACTTGCAAATGCCATAAAATGAGCAGATAATAATAATCTGTTGCCTAGTTGCCCAGATTTTGCAGAGATTACTAACATGTATAAAAACTTGAAAGACCAAAATTCCTAATATTTGCTTAAGCTTTAACATACCAATGTATATACATAATAGAATTTAAATTTTATTAAATCTGAAAGTTGAAAGGAAATATCCACTATGATTGAATGGATTTTTGGTATCCTTAAAACAGGAAATAATTAAATAAATCTAACTTTGTATTTACGGTTATTTCCAGAGAAAATTCACTGATAAATCCAGATAAATTTTGCTTTCTTGTGGTATGTTGACGGTATAACTACGGTTGTATATTATCATAACTGTTAATGACGCATTCCACTTGTACCAACTTGCGTATAAATACTTATAAATAATTTATGCAATTAGCCTAGTTACTTGCTTAGACTTAGGATTGCTACTCGATACCAAACATCTATGTTGTAAGGGAGGCAAAGGTAATGCAGGTAATCCGTCTGGAAGCACTCTCAGACAACTACATATTCTTGCTACACGACCATAAACAAAATATTGCCGCCGTTGTTGATCCGGCGGACTCTCTACCAGTATTAGACAAACTGGCAGAATTAAAAGCTGATTTAGTAGCAATTTTTAACACGCACCACCATAACGATCATGTGGGTGGTAATAAGCAACTAATAGAACAATTCCCCCAACTCATAGTTTATGGAGGAGCGAAGGATCGTGGTAGAATTCCCGGACAGCAGGTGTTTTTGCAACAAGGCGATCGCGTCGAGTTTGCAGACCGCATAGCTGAAGTTATCTTCGTTCCCGGACATACCCGCGCTCACATCGTTTACTACTTTCCCCCAGAAAAAGCTGGTGAGACAGGAGACTTATTTTGCGGCGATACCTTATTTTCTGGCGGTTGCGGTCGGTTGTTTGAAGGAACACCGAGCCAAATGGTGGACTCTTTAAGTAAACTACGCTCTCTACCCGATGATACACGCATCTGGTGTGCCCACGAATACACTTTGAAAAATCTGCAATTTGCCCTAACTGTGGATGGCGACAATACCGACTTACAAAGACGCTTCAATGAAGTAAAAGCTTACCGTAGCCGAGGAGAAGCTACCATCCCCTCGCTGCTGGGAGTTGAGAAGCGAACAAATCCCTTTTTACGTTGGGATCAGCAATCATTACAATTAACTGTTAAGAGTAGCGATGCAGTGCAAACCTTTGCGCGGATACGGGAAATGAGAAATAACTTTTAAGTATGGGGCATGGGGCATGGGGCATTGGGCATTTATTCTTTTTCCCCTGCTTCCCCCGCTCCCCACTCCCCACTCCCAAATTCATTCAATTTTCTCTAATAGTTGCGATCGCACCCTTCCTTTCGCTAGGATCTGTAAGCTTTAGGGTATAGGCACACAAGCTTGGAATACAGCACTGACATTGTGAGCTATGCAGCCCAAACCCAAATTAATCAGATTTTACAGGAAAAACGAAAAACGATGGCGAAGCGCGTGCAGTTAGTTTTAAATCAAGATATCAGTAAGCTGGGAAAATCTGGCGATTTAGTAGAAGTAGCTCCTGGCTACGCTCGTAATTATCTGATTCCCCAAAAATTGGCAACCAATGCCACTCCTGGTATTCTCAAGCAAGTAGAACGCCGTCGTGAGCAAGAGCGTCAACGGCAATTAGAACTCAGACAACAAGCTCTTGAGCAAAAAGAATCTTTAGAAAAAGTTGGCAGCTTGACAATTGCCAAGCCAGTTGGTGAAAACGAAGCAATTTTCGGTACTATCACCACCCAAGATGTTGTAGATGCGATTAAGGCAGCTACCGGTCAAGAAATCGATCGGCGTGGAATCACTATCCCCGATATTAACCACCTGGGTACTTATCAAGCTGAAATCAAGCTGCATTCAGAAGTAGCGGCACAAGTCGATATTCAAGTCGTCGCTAGCTAAGAGACAGCAGAGGGAGCAGAGAAAGCAGGGGGGGATGAGGGGGATGAGGGAGCAATTCATAACTCCTAACTCCTAACTCCTAACTCCCATACTCGCGACTAGCTTTCATTTCAAAACTAAAATCGTTTATGGCTGAAGCACTGAATTTTCAAGGCGATGGTAGCGATCGCCTCCCACCACAAAATATTGAGGCGGAAGAAGCGATTTTGGGGGGTATTTTACTAGATCCAGAAGCGATTAGTCGAGTTAGCGATCGCCTCCTTCCCGAAGCTTTTTACATTAGCGCTCACAAAGATATTTATCAAGCAACTGTCAGGCTCCACGCCCAAGGTAAAGCCACAGATTTGCTCTCAGTCACAAGTTGGCTGACTGACCATGAAATGCTATCCCGCATTGGTGGTAGAAATAAATTAGCAACTCTGGTAGATCGCACAGTGTCAGCCGTCAACATCGACGCCTTAGCAGGTTTAGTGATGGACAAATACCTGCGGCGGCGCTTAATTAAGGCTGGCAATGAAATTGTACATCTTGGTTACGAGACAGAAACCGAATTACCACAGGTTTTAGATCAGGCAGAACAGAAAGTATTCGGTGTTACTCAAGAACGTCCCCAATCGGGTTTAGTTCACATTTCGGATACTCTAATTAATAATTTTCAGGATATTGAGGATAGAAATCAAGGCATCGCCTTACCTGGGATTCCCTGTGGATTTTACGATTTAGATGCCATGACCAGCGGCTTTCAGCGTTCTGATTTAATTATTGTCGCAGGCCGCCCATCAATGGGAAAATGCCTCAGCCATGATTCAGAAATAGTTTTGGCAGATGGAACAATTACCACAATTGAAGAATTATATAAACAACGTCATGGCTCATTATTGACGCTAAACAACGACTGGAAATTTACCTTTACTCAACCCTGTGCATTCGTAGATGATGGTATCAAACCAGTTTTTCGGGTAACAACTCGCTTAGGCAGGTCTATTGAAACTACAATCACTCACCCATATTTGACTATTAAAGGCTGGCAAAAGTTAGAAAATCTGACAGTTGGCGATCGGATTGCTGTTCCGCGAAAAATAAATGTATTTGGTAAAAAAACCATCCGTGAGTGCGAAGTAAAGTTATTAGCATACTTAATTGGCGATGGTGGCTTAACTAACAGCACTCCACGATTTACAAATAGTAATCCGTTATTGCAAGCAGAATTTTCTCAAGCAGTTGCTGATTTTGTTGGTTTAAAAATTCGCTGGCAAGATTCTCAAGGAACACGCACACCATCACTTTGTGTACGTGGAGACTTGGAATTTATTGCAATTAAAAGACAGATTTTTGCTGAAAGTTTTAAAATAGCGATTCAATCGCAGTCATTGACAGGAAAAGAAATAAGTCAATTAGTTGGAGTCAGCCCTACTTTACTTTGCGCTTGGAAGCAAGGAGAGTGTGTACCAAGTTTAGAAACTTTTGAGCTATTATGCGAAATTTTACAATTAGAGTCAGAAGAGTTTATATCTCATAGATTTGCTTGCATGAGCAAATCTCGGAAGAATTCGCTAACACTTTGGTTAGAAGAATTAGGTTTGTGGGGCAAAGATGCTCATTCTAAAACTATTCCAAACATCGTTTTTAAATTAGAGCGATCGCAAATAGCCTTATTCCTTAATCGTCTCTTTGCTACTGATGGATGGGCTGCACTACTTGCTAGCGGTCAATCACAGTTAGGTTATGCAACAGTCAGCGAGAAACTAGCAAGACAAATTCAACATCTTTTATTAAGATTTGGCATTATTGCATCACTCAAAAAACGGTCTGTCAAGTATAAAAACACCCGCAGGCCAGCGTGGCAATTAGATATTACTGATGCCTTATCTATCAAAACTTTTATCGCAGAAATAGGTATCTTTAGTAAAGAAGAAGCAATAGCAAAAGTTGCAGGTGCAATATCTCAAAAAAGATATCAAACTAATCGTGACTTGATACCTGTAGAGATTTGGGAACAACTAGCAGTAGCAAAAGGCAATGAAACTTGGAGTAGTTTAGCCAGACGCGCAGGAATTCAAGGTTATACAAATATGCATGTTGGTAAACGTGCTTTCAGGCGGGAAAGACTTTGGATACTAGCTACAGCTTTGGAGAATTTGCCACTTCAGCAGTTAGCAACCAGCGATGTATATTGGGATGAAATTGTTTCTATTGAGTCCGTGGGTAATAAACAAGTTTATGACTTAACAATTCCAGAAACACACAATTTTGTTGCTAATGATATCTGTGTCCACAATACAGCATTTTGCTTAAACCTTGCTCATAATATCGCCGCTTCTTATAAATTACCAGTTGCTTTTTTCAGCTTGGAAATGTCCAAAGAGCAACTGACGCAACGTTTATTAGCTAGTGAAGCGCAAATTGAAAGTAGTTATTTGCGAACTGGTCGCCTCAGTCAAACACAGTGGGAACCTTTAAGCCGTGCTATTGGTATCCTCTCCGAGATGCCGATTTATATTGACGATACGCCGAATATTACAGTTACACAAATGCGTAGTCAGTCAAGAAGACTGCAAGCTGAAATTGGAACTGAATTAGGATTAATTGTAATAGATTACTTGCAATTGATGGAAGGAGCAGGTGATAATCGCGTACAAGAATTATCAAAAATTACACGTCAACTCAAAGGTTTAGCGCGGGAATTATCTGTACCAGTTATTGCTTTATCTCAGTTAAGTCGAGGGGTGGAAGCGCGTACTAACAAACGCCCGATGTTATCTGATTTGAGAGAATCCGGTTCGATCGAACAGGATGCCGATTTAGTAATCATGTTGTACCGCGATGAATATTACTCTCCCGATACTCCCGATCGCGGCATTGCAGAAGTTATTATAGCTAAACACCGCAACGGGCCTACGGGTACAGCGAAACTTTTGTTCAATCCACAGTTTACAAAGTTTCAAAATTTAAAAATTTAGCCAGCCTAAGTAATTATTTGAGCAATGAATGAGCCTGATTTACTCATTAATGATGTATTTTTGCCAAATAGTCATTCTCTATTTGATAGTCTTATATCCATAATTAACTGGGATGAGCGTATACGGTTCTTCCGCTAGTTTTATGGAGAATCAATACTAAAATGCCAGTTTAATAAACTGCGTAATCTAAAATTGCTAAAGTTACGAAAGCCATATCC
>NZ_JBALBZ010000153.1:0-74605 GCF_036919495.1 Nostoc sp. | reverse complement strand
AGGCAACTACAGTACGCGACGTATTAAATTTAACTCTAATTTCTCTGGTTAAATTTTCGTTACATAGTTATAAATTTTCCCGCCCACCTACTTAGTGAAATTTTAAAGATTAATTTTAGTCAGGATGGTAAGACAATTGCTACAGCTAGTGCAGATGGAACTGTCAAACTTTGGCATCATAATGGCGAATTGATAAGTAGCTTTAAATATTATGATGACAGGGTTTTTTATATTGATATTAAATTTATCCCAGATGGAAAAACTATTGCTACAGCTAGTCAAAATGAAGTAAAAATTTGGAATTTTAAAGGCAAGAAGAAAGAAAGCTTTTCAGAACATAACAGTTTTGTGCGGAGTATAAGTTTTAATCCAAAAGGCACATAAATTGCAGTAGGCTATCTTGATGGAATAGTAATACTTTGGAATATTGATGATGATGAAAGCAGGATTTTAGCAAAGCATACTGAACAGGTTAATATGGTCACTTTCAGCCCTCAAGGAACAATGATTGTTACAGCTAGTGCTGACAATACTGTGAAGCTGTGGGATCTTAACGGTGACTTGCTCGCCCATAGAGAGTATCAAAGTGCTGCTTACTATGTCAGTTTTAGCCCTGATGGCAGGCTAATTGCTATAGCTAGTATGACAGAAAATCACGCTCACCAAATTGAACTTTGGAATCATAATAATAAGTATCAGCAAATACTTAAAGGAAATTTTGACAGTCTTGTGATGAGTATCGTTTTTATTCCTGATAGTGATATTCTTGCTTCAATTAGCCATGAGCAAACCATAAGACTCTGGAATACGGTTGATGGAAGTTTGCTACAGACTATTGAAGTAAATAATAATTTTTCTATTACTGCTGCTTTTATATATTGTAGTTCACAGAATGATAACAGTGCGATCGCGGTAGCTAATTCTGAGAATAGAATTAGTTTATGGAGCTTAAGCATAGAAGAATTATTAAGTAATAGTACCAACCAGATTCGTGATTATACAAATCGCTTAACCCAATCTTCATGAACTGACAGTGCTTTACTAGAGGCGATCGCATTCTGCTGATAAAGTTTAAGCAGGCAACACACCATTAATAATCATAATCTCGTTAAGGCGATGTCTACGACGGGCTACGCCTACGCACCTCAACTGTCTACATGCATTTAACGAGGGAGAATATCATCTAAGCGAAGTTGCAAGCCACGTAAAAGCGGCGAATTAATTGCTTGATTTAGTCGGTATTGTTCTTGAATATAGGTGTCTTCAACTAATTGACAAATAGTGAATGTAGGTTGTTTAGGTTTACCAATAAATGCTACACCGCCCAATCCCCGATAATCTACAATCCAATATTCAGGAATGCCTAAAAGTGCATATTCTTCAACTTTCCTTGCATAGTCGGTTTCCCAGTTGGTGCTAACAACTTCCACCACCAATTTAATTGAGCGTCCCATTGTAATTACGGGTTCTCGCTCCCACAGAGGCTCACGGTCAATAACGGTTTCATCAAGAACTACAACATCAGGACGACGAGCTGTAGCTATATCTGCAAAAGGATAAATTAAACAAGTGCGAGGAATAAACCAGGGGAGTTGTTGTGCAACAAGGTAGATCCCAACTTGGGTTGCAAGTTTGCCACTTACCGTTTCGTGTGGCCCAGTGGGTTCCATGTCAATTAGTTCTCCGTCTGCTAATTCATAGCGGGGATTATCTCGATATTGGGAAAGAAAATTTTCAAAAGTGAGGCTTTTTGGGGAGATATATGTCATGAAAGTCAATCTCCTAAAGGCAAGTTATTTTGATTATAAGTTAACCGCTATCGCTCTTAGCGTCTCCCTTAAAGAGAAGACTGCGACCCCATCACCGCTTTGCTTCTATGTACTTCTAATGATAAGCTGTTCCACATTTAAATTTCATATACTGGGCGGGCAGGATGCCCACCCCACAAGAGTTATAGGACTAGTATTTGATTTTTGAAATATACGTAGGGTGTGTTAAGCCGTAGGCTAACGCACCAAAACCTTCGGATGGTGCGTTACGGAAGCCGTAACACACCCTACAAGACTACTGAGATTTTTTCAGAAATCAAATATGATTCCTATATATTTAATTCGATTACGCAAATTAGATGTTTTTTAGCTTAAGAACTCTTGCAAAATTTTTTTGTGTGAATGATCTAGTTGCTACAGTAAACTTTTAAAATCTCTAGCAGATGATTAGGTAGATTGGTATGAGTGAAACTACAGAAACGATTTTCAGCAAAATCATTCGTCGGGAAATTCCCGTTGATATTGTTTATGAGGATAATTTAGCCTTAGCATTCAAAGATATCCATCCCCAAGCGCCAGTTCACATCCTTGTCATTCCCAAAAAACCGATTCCCACACTAGCTGATGCTGAATCTCAGGATCATGCTTTGTTGGGGCATCTTTTGTTAACCGCCAAACGTGTTGCAAAAGAAGCTGGACTGGAAAACGGTTATCGAGTTGTGATCAACACTGGTGATGATGGTGGCCAGACAGTCCACCACTTACATCTGCATATTTTAGGAGGTCGGCAGTTGAACTGGCCGCCTGGTTGATAAAACCATAAAACCGGATGAATTGTGTCTCTAGACGCGATTCATCACTCAATCAAAAACGCTTCCTTCCAAAAGTCTGTAGGAATGTCATCATAGTTAAGGTAAAAACATTCTGGAGATAAGACAACGGTTTACGCACGCCCTTTAGCACGGTTAATTGAGCAATTGCAACGCCTACCGGGAGTTGGGCCCAAATCTGCCCAACGACTGGCTTTGCATATTTTGAAGCGACCAGAAGCAGAAGTAGAAGCTTTGGCACAAGCGCTGATTGAGGCAAAAAAACAGATAGGCTTGTGTTCTGTTTGCTTTCACCTATCTGCTGAACCTGTTTGTGAAATCTGCCGCAATGCCAATCGTGACAACAAAACTATTTGTGTCGTAGCAGATCCGCGCGATGTGATTGCGCTGGAAAAAACCCGTGAATACAAAGGTAAATATCACGTTTTGGGTGGGGTGATTTCGCCAATTGATGGAATTGGCCCAGAACAGTTGACTATACTGGCTTTGCAGCGCCGAGTGAGTCAGCAAAAACCTCAAGAAGTAATTCTGGCAATTAGTCCAAGTGTAGAAGGGGAAACAACAACCCTGTATATCGGTCAGCTATTGAAACCATTTACCAAGGTGACGCGGATTGCCTTTGGTTTGCCTGTAGGTGGTGATTTGGAGTACGCCGACGAAGTGACTCTAGCAAGGGCATTGGAAGGACGCAGGGAGTTAGATTAGGCTTAATTAAACTTTCTTATTTAAAGCCAGCTTTCGCTCCTGCTCATCGCCCCACTAATTCTGTTAAAATCACGTTTGCCAGCACCATGTTTGCTCATAGATTTGGGGAATATATCATAACCCAAAAATCAACAAGCTAGTCTTAAAGGGAGTGAGCTATTGCCAGCAACGCAGTCCAGAAGCCTCAATTAAAAGCATTTGTCTCTGGTGTCGCAAGAATCGGGAAAATGCTAGAGTTAAGAGCGATCGCTACTTTGAAAAATGTAAATAAGATATGGCTGACCAAAAAGATAAAGCCCAAGAAAAAAACCGCCTTGAACAGCTTCAAGATGAACAAGGCAACACGGATTCTAAACACTCAGGGGGTGCTGGCGCTTCTGGCGGCAACTCAGGTGCAGGTAAATCTGGCACATCAAAAATTTCTGCCACTGGTACACCTGATGATATCGAAAAAATTGATCAGGAGTAAAGCTGACTCCGACGACGAGTCAAGGTTTAACTGCGTCGGTCATTAGTAACTAAACTCAACAATGGTGGATTAAATACCTTATTATTTAGTCCACATAAGCACAAATGATTAATTCGGTTTACCTGTAATCGTGAATGCTGCCCAGTAATAAGGATGATTATAAAGATTTTTATCTGATGCCATTTTACTATTTCTATATAGTTGTGTTGCTAAATAAGTTTGAATTCGTACTTCTTCAGGATGCAGATTATTCAAGACATCTTCATACCATTTTGTCAGTTCTCCAGCAGTTAATTCTTTCAGCCATCGGGTTGCTTCAGCTAAGGCTGTAACTGCTGATTTATTGGGCTGTAATCGTCGGTAAAACTCTATCATTACCAAGGCACTAGCTGAAGATTCTACACTCCAGAGAGTACTTACTACATGAGGAACGCCTTGACTCACAAAACCAGTCACTAAACTTACATATTCGCTGCTGATAGTGTGGTTGCTAGTAGTTAAATTTTCACAAGCAGAGAGGGTAATCAGGTTGTAACTTGCTAGATTTTGTTGGCAGATTTCATCTAGAGTAAGTTTGTCTTCACCTGCTAATGCTAATTCTGATTTTTTGGGTTCAGCCAAATTATTAATGACATTACCTGTAAAATGAAAAATATTGTAATTATCAAATAAGGCATTTTCAACAATATTTTTTGTGGCTTCTGACCCCTGAATTCGTTGAATATTATTGAACATCTGGCTAACAACTTCCGACTCAAGTTTGGCAAATTTAAGCGTGGGATAACCTGTACTTTCAGGATGTTCAATACTGAGCAATAATTGATTTTGCCACTGCCAGATATCTTCAGTTCTTATTGATAAACCGATTTGGGCACTAGGTAGATAGGTAACGCTGAAATTTGATTCCACATTCGGCAATTCTTCCGGCGATGAGGAAGGAAGATGGAAAAGGGTATGAATGGGTAATCTGTACAAGTCACGGTGAGGAATTAAAACCAGTTGGCTGATGCCTTCGAGTTCCTGTGCAATTGTGGAAATATTCAGAATTTCATACAGTTGCAACAGCTTCTGTTCCATATCAACTCGCCAAGAATGCTGGCTTTTACTTTCTTTGTCTTGGGTCGTGCTGCGATATTCTTGGTATTGTTGATGCCAATCTTCTAGCCAAGTTTCAAATTCAATTAAGCGTTGTACTGCTTCGGGTAGGGGTAATTCATTGAGGCGAATAGCGTCTTCTCCTAAAGGTATTGCCCCAGTATCTTGCATGGGTGTAAATAGAAGAATCGGTGATGGCGCTTGGTCTTTGAGAATAAATGTGTGTAAGGCAACTGGACTAATATGCCAGTAAATAATTGCTGTTGTGGGATTGAATAGTTGTTGAATTGCGCCATAATAAGGCGAGTAAATACTGTCATTCCAGCCATAAAGCAGCCAGTTTAAACAAGCATTTTTGCCTTGTTCGGCAATTTCCCAGGCTTCAACTAAATCACCGGACTCTACGGCTAGATCAACTGCTAATTGATCAAAGCCTGCAAATTTCAAGGCTAACTGTTTTTTACTTTCGTCTGAGCGAGTTTCTTCACTCAGCAATTGTCGTAATAAATCTGTACCACGTTGTAGCAATTCTTGAACTTGTGTTGTTTGTCCCAAACCCATCAGCACTTTGCTTAGAGATTGCAAAACCTCTAGGTGCAACTGGGGAAAATATTCTAGTGTGAGGGTTAACAACGCCTGATGGTACTCAGATGCGGCTTTGCGCCAATAATCGCGGGGATTAGTATTTTTTTTGCCTTGGTCATAGTAAGTATTAGCGATCGCAAAATGCAATCTACCCCAACCTTCTGGATGGGTATCTGTTCGCAGATGCTTTAACCCTTCCTCGTAGCTAGCTAGTTTCCCTTCGTAGCCGCCCTGTTGTAAGGCGGGATTTGTCGCTGTTATACTACTCGAAATCAGCAATGCCTCAGAGTTCACTAAATGACCGATCGCAGTTCCCCGACCAATCCAAGCTTCCCAATAATCTTGTTTAATTTGCAAAGCGTTGTCATAACAGGCGATCGCTTCGGCAAATTGTTCTAAATAAAACAATGCTACTGCCTGATTATACCAAGCTAAGTGGAAGTCGGGTTTAATGGCGATTGTTTGTTGATAGGAGGCGATCGCTTCTTGTCTACGTCCTAAGTTGTCTAACGCTATGCCCCGGTTGTACCAAGCTAAGTAGAAGTCGGATTGAACTGACAGTGCTTTATCCCAGGAGGCGATCGCTTCTGACCATCTTCCTAAATTAAACAGCACTACACCCCGGTCTATCCAAACTTCGTGATACTCTGGGTTAATTTCTAGCGCTTTGTCGTAAGATATAATCGCTTCGGCAAATTGTTCGCCGACAGCTAGGGCTATACCTCGGTGATACCAGTTTTCTTGGTCTTCTGGTTCCAAATGTAGGGCTTGGTCATAACTAGAAATAGCTTCGGGTAGCCAACCTAATTTCAGCAGTGCCAAACCCTTACTAGACCAAGCTTCTTGGTAATCTGGCTTGATTTCTATGGCTTTGTCAAAAGAAGCGATCGCTTCTTCAAAATATCCTAATTCTCCGAGAGTTCCACCCCGGTTATACCAAGCTTTGTAGAAGTCGGGTTTTAGTTGTGTGGCGGTTTCGTAACATGCGATCGCTTCATCAAAACGTTCTAAATGGAACAGCGTCAAGCCTCGGTTAAACCAATATTCTGAGAATTCTGGTTGAAGTTCAATGGCTTGGTCATAAGATGCGAGCGCGCCTAACAAATCACCTGTTTTCGCTTGGCTTAGACCTTGATAAAACCACCCTTGAGCCTGGGTAACAGGATTATCGCTATGTCGCTCAATTATACCAGGGGAATTGCTGCTTTGAACTGCCAAATTAGAAGCAAGTTGCTGGACTAAATTGGTACTTTGATCCAATCTCACCCACAACTCATCTAATGTATTAGCAACATTTGGCTCTAAATTGGTCAAAGTGTTATCCCAGGTTTCCACTGAGGGAGAAGTTATTAATTCACTTCTTTCTCTAGTAGAGAGGAGATTTGCTCCTGTTGTACGTTGAACAACTTCTTCATCATCAAACCTCAGTTGGGCTAATGAGGTGATTGAATCTTCTGCTGCGGGGAGAGGGAAATTTTCGGGTATTGTGGTTTGGGCATCTTCCTTTTCATACTCCAATACCAGTTCCTCTAAATTTTTGGTGATTGTTTCCTCAAAAGAGGCATTTTCAGGCGCTGACGTTATTGGTTCAACATCTGGTTCATCATATTCCCATAATTGCTCACCTAAGCTGCGGATTAACTCTTGCCCAGGCGAAGTTGGGATAATTTCTTCATTGGTTGTGATTTCTACCACATCTGGCTCATCATACTCCCATAACTGCTCGCCTAAATTGCGGATCAGTTCAAGCCCTGGAGTAGTTTCTATTACATCTGGTTCATCATACTCCCATAACTGTTCGCCTAAATTGCGGATCAGTTCTTCCCCAGGAGTGATTTCTAAATCCTCTTCTGGATAATTTTCGTCATCCTCTATCTGTGTAGGTGAGTTTTGCATCAGGCGGATGCCAATGTCATAAGCAACATCTCCAATTCTGCCAACACCAAGTTCCCCTAATTGCACCATCCTTGCTGCTAAAAGCGGATTTGGTGTCGGTGAAGCTAGCAAGCTTTCGCCAAACATCACCAACCAGTCTATCCAGCGTTCAGCCGGAATGCGATTTTCTACCCGTTGCAGATACCTCAATGCCCACTGTCGTCCTCGTGCTTGATGCACGCCTTCTAACAATTGGATAAACAATTGTTCCAGATCCGCATTGGTTAGTTCTGGTAGCATCTCCACCAGATTGTGTCCTCTCGCACCCTTGAGAGAACTAGCCTGCTTACTTTCAATGAGGCGCTTTAAAAACCTTCTAAGCGACTGCGATATCCGCCTGAGCATCTGCCACACTATTGGATTTTGTTTTTCTAGATTGTAGCCATCGTTGTGTTAAAAAAATCATCAATTACGTAAAAATCCATTAGATCGGGACAGGGCTTCCGTCGCACGTTAGCAAAAAATATACAAAACTTCAAGAGTAGAGTATTACAACGTTACAATTCCCTGATTCGACTCTTGATGCCAAGTGGTTAATTTTCTGTTTGCTCTGTGGTCGATTGACCGGCAGGATATAATTGATTGATTAATGCCTGGACAAGCAGTTCTGGATCATCTGTCTCAACGGCAAGCTGTTGAGCAATCTGCTGGCGTAAGTTTTCATCTTGCTGCAACATCACAAACAACTCTTCTAGGGTGACAGTTTGGTATTCTCCCTCTGGGGCCTCTGGGGAGTTCTCTGGGGTATCTACTGACTCTGATATGGGGACGCTTGGCTCAGATGGTATCGTTGTGCTAAAAGCATCTGGCCCTTCATATTCCCAAATCGGTTCGCCTTGATTGCGTGTTAACAACTGCATCCCGATACTATAGGCAACATCTCCGATTTCTCCGATGTTCAACTCACCCAATTGCACTAAGCGTGCAGCTATTTCATTATTGGGTGTAGGTGATGCTAGCAATCTGTCGCCAAAGCGCCTTAACCACTCAACCCAGTCTTCAGTTGGGATGCGATGTTCAATATTATGCAGCCACTTTTGTGCCCAAGCTTCCCCTCGTGCTTGATGTACTCCTTGCAACAGTTCGTTGAAGAGAAATTCCAGATCCGTATCGCTTAAGGGTGGCGCTGGTTCTTTTGGCACATTTCCTCTAGATTTTGAAGCAGTCTGTTTTCCACCGAACAAGCTCTGAAAAAGCTTTTTGAGCCATTTTAATAGCCGCTTGAGCATCTGCTGCACCATTGAGTTTTGCTTATCCTAAGATTGTAGCGATCGCACTGGACTATGGCGCTAGTTCAGTCATTAAAATTCTTTGGGCATTTGTCATTGGTCATGGGTCAAGAGTTAGAAATTCTTCCCCTATCTTAAATAGAACAAATGTACTAAATGGTATGCTATAATTCCAATACTTTGATATTGAAATCATAGTAAAAGATAAGCTTTAGTTACTTGCTTTCCTGAGTGCCAAAATTCACGGCATTAGTTGAGCGCAGTAGCTCTGGCAATATGTACAAACCAAGCAGGTACAAGAGTCTAAAATAGTTGAATCCTAAACTTGACTCGGTGCTACTAATTAACTTTGAAAGGCATTGAAGTCTATATTTCCATGTCTTACGAACCCCTGCACCACAAATATCGCCCCAAAAGTTTTGCTGAACTGGTGGGTCAAGAGGCGATCGCTACCACCCTCACGAATGCGATCGGCACATCCAAAATTGCCCCTGCCTATTTATTCACTGGGCCTAGAGGTACGGGGAAAACTTCTAGTGCGCGGATTCTGGCTAAATCTCTTAATTGTCTCAAAAGTGACAAGCCTACTGCTGAACCCTGTGGCGTGTGTGAAGTTTGTCAAGGAATCACTAAAGGCTATGCCTTAGACATAATTGAAATCGACGCTGCGAGTAATACTGGTGTTGATAATATCCGCGAGTTGATTGAAAAAGCCCAGTTTGCTCCTGTGCAGTGTCGCTATAAGGTTTATGTTATTGATGAATGCCACATGCTCAGTACCCAGGCATTCAACGCGCTATTAAAGACATTAGAAGAACCACCAAGACACGTAGTTTTTGTGTTGGCGACAACAGACCCGCAACGGGTGTTACCAACAATTATTTCGCGCTGTCAAAGGTTTGATTTTAGACGCATTCAGTTAGAGGCGATGGTAAAGCATTTAAGTGCGATCGCTTCTAAAGAAAATATTCATATTTCACCCGACGCTGTAACCCTGGTAGGCCAACTTGCTCAGGGAGGGTTACGAGATGCCGAAAGTCTACTTGACCAATTGGGTTTATTAGCGGGTGAAGTGACACCGGATCGAGTTTGGGATTTGGTGGGAACAGTAAGCGAACAGGACTTGCTGGGGCTGTTAAATGCGATCGCTCAAGATAAACCCGAAGCAGTTCTAGACTGTACCCACTACATTCTAGATCGTGGTCGAGAACCGCTAACTCTTCTGCAAAATCTCGCCGCCTTCTACCGCGATTTACTCATTGCTAAAACCGCACCCAATCGCCACGATTTGGTTGCTTGTACTCAGCAAACCTGGACAGCGCTGGTTGAATTTGCTCAATACTTCGATATGAGCGTGATTTTGGCAGGACAAAAACACTTGCGAGAAGCTGAAGTACAAATTAAAAATACCACTCAGCCGCGTTTGTGGTTGGAAGTAACATTACTAGGATTGTTACCCAGTGCGACGATTATTCAGCCACAAGCCCCAAGTACGCAGCGAGTCAACACACCTGTTGTATCTCCAAGCTATTCTCCAGCAGTTACCCAAAATCATGCAGTCTCTTCTTTACCGATAGCTGAACCGCAAAAAAATCATAATTCTGTAAACAATCATCTAGCGGCTGCCCAAAATCAGCCCGTTACTTCATCTCCCCCAGTTGAACGGCAAACAAATCACAATTCTGTTGCTAACTCAGTTTCACCACCAACCCCAGAACCTGTATCAGTACCCGTGCCACCTGCGAACCTTGAACCAGTGACTTCAGAAGTTGTTGAGGAAGAAGAAGTTGTTGGGGAAGCAGAATATGACTTAACTCAGGTTTGGCAACAAGTGCGTGCTAATTTTCCCATGCCTTCCAGGCAAGCTTTACTGGGGCAAATGTGCCAGCTAATAGAGTTTAACGGTACTGTCGCGCGTATTGCTGTTAAAGGGGCTAAATGGTATGAAACACTTAAATCTGATCTCCCGATGATGAAAGCAGCTTTCCAGCAGACTTTTCAACGTGAAGTTCAGGTAAATCTGGAACAAGTCAGTTCTGCAACTCCTACCTCAGCCAAAAAAAATCCACCCCCGAAAGACTCTACTCGCTCTCAGCAACCACCAACTCCCAGTTATAACCAGCAAATTCCGTCTTCAGTGCCAGCACCACAGCCAACCACTCCACCATCAGCACCGACAGCAGCAAAAAATGGAAATGGCGTAAATGGAAATGGGGCAAATGGAAATGGCGGAAATCGAAATGGCCTAAATGGAAATGGGGTGCAAGCTTTGCCTCCAACTCCAAAGCGAACACCCACACCTGATTGGGAACCTGACGAAGTAGCGATCGCAGCTCAACGTCTAGCAGAATTTTTCAACGGACAAATTATCCGTTTTGCAGATGATTTCCCGGAATTCTCCGATTCTATGACTACACCTGAATGGGTAGAGGAAGCAGAAGTTGATGATGAATAGAAGGGATTGGGGATTAGGAATTGGGAATTAGGGATTAAAGATTGAAGAAAATTTATAACTATATTTCCTTCCCAGTCCCCAGTCCCCAGTCCCCATTCCCTATTCCCCATTCCCCGTATGCAAAGTTTTCACCCATTTTAGGCGCTTTGGTCTTACCGACATCCGGGCGGTAGTACTGCTCATAACGACTAACCAGTGCAACATATATAAACTGCCACGCAGGGTTTGCACCAGCATCAGAAAATATGTAGAAAGTGGGAATTTCGGATCTTGACGGATGCGCCTTAAACCTGTAAACATCCCTACCATCGACATAGAAATAGACAAGCCTGTGATGGGGCTTAATATTGGTGGACGATGACGAGCGATCGCCATTAATAAATCTGGGACTGCTGCTGTGGGTAAGATATACATAATCAGCATAAAAATCAGCAAATCCCAGCTTTTGCGCGTTCCCATCCGGTTTTTGAGAATTAAATCCCAATAATCCAAATAGCGTTGATAACCGCCTTCTGCCCAACGGTTGCGCTGATGCCAAAGTGCGATCGCACTTGTGACTCCTTCTTCTTGCACTGCTGGATGGAAAACACACTCAATATCCCAGTTATCCAAATGTAAGCGGATTGTCAAATCCAAATCATCGGTAATGGTTTCTTCATTCCAACCACCGCAGCTTTCCAAGGCTGAACGCCGGACAAATTGACCATTGCCGCGCAGTTCGCCAATGCCACCAAGGGCGGTTCGCTGTTGCTGAAACCAAGTATCAAGTGCCATTTCGGCCATTTGACCCTTAGTCCAAAAGTTTGTTTTAGCGTTGGCGATCGCTTTTCGTACCTGCACCGCCCCCACCTTTTCTCTTTGAAATAAAGGTATTACCTGTTGCAGTAAATCTGGTGTGACTTGGGCATCAGCATCAAATACTGCTATAATATCGCCCTTTGTCAGTGGCAGTACCTGATTCAACGCGCCCGACTTGCCACCAGTAGCTTCTGCTGAACGCCTTAGTACTTTCAGTTGCTCGTGTTTCTGTTGGAGTTCTGCTAATAATCGTGGCGTGCTATCACTGCTGTGATCGTCAATTATCCATACTTCGTATTGCCCACCTGGATATTCCAGATTACAAAGATTTTTAACTAATTTAGCAATTACCGCTTCCTCATTTTTTGCAGCCACTAATACAGATACAGAGGGTAAATCTCCCTGTATTTCTTTTGGATAACGACGGGATTTAGTAAACACTACCACCAAGGCATGAAATCCTAGAATGGTGGTCAGTCCTAGAATAAATATAGAAGCCCAAGAAACTAAATGTAGAGCGATCGTGCTACTCCAGACGATAGTCAAGACTAGAGCCGCTTTGCGTCTACGACCTTGAAACCGGGGTGTTAGAGACACAGGATCTGTCTCTAAACCTGACTCCTCATCTGCTGATAGGTCAGACAATAAGGAGTTGAGCGGATCAAGCTCTTGATAAGAATCTTCTTCGGGCCAGGAATTCGCTGGCATAGTTTAGGTTGCTTGATTCAAAAACCAGTATTTGTCTACAGTTAGTAATTTTACGGACAAATATCCCTAAGCTACTTTTCCCGATATTAATCGGAATGGGCAAACTGCAATACCCGCTATCCCTAAGCCAAAAGCTGCTGGGGCTACCTTTGTTGTTACTGTCACTCTGCGTAATTACCTCATCTTAACCACCTTTGCTACTCTTAGACAGATGCTTGATCCTTTGATAGCCATTTAGGCAGGAAGCTTGTAGAGTGGGACTTTCTTCAATGAGAACTCCGGTTTGGGCAAAGTAATAACAAGGTAGCAGCAGCTGGTTGTTGGCAGAAACAGCAATAATAACATCCACCGCTTTACAGTGGGGATTTTAGTGTTATCTTCCCCAGCGTCGATAAAAGTTAATGCAGCATTATTCTAACCGAAATTTTAATATTTCTTAGCAGTAACTTCATTTTTGGGGAATGGGGCAAGGGGGAGATAGGAAAGTAAATTCTTCCTTGTCCTCTTTATTCCCCCACTCCCCATTCCCACTATGTGCTTTAGACACATCTTTTGGGAATACTACTAACATCCACTAATATCCCCAGTTGGCATATTTAACAATGTCTATTGACCAACTCCAACTCCAGCCTGCCACTCAACAACAAGCCAGTGTTTATTTACCTTATGTTCAGGGCGCTAAACGCAATTTTTTACTTCTTGCCATTAGCCTTTATCAAAAAGGGGTCTTGGAGGGACAGAGGAAGATAGAAGGCAGTGAACATGTTCCCTTTGTCGCCTCTTGGAATGTTGCGACTTTACCCTCAGACTTAACCCGTTGCCGAATCCAATTTGATGGCAATGCTGACCTGAGTTACGAACTAATGATGGCTAGTTTCGAGTTTATTAATTTTTTAATTGAAGTTATGGACAACTATAAACGTCATCGTGCAACCGATTTTTCACAACCGTTTTATCGCAAGCTACTGCGTATAGACGATTGATTAAACTTTGAAACATCGTTTCCAGCTAGTGGCTGAAAACGATGTTTTAAATTTTTATGATAAATAATAATTATATAAAGCTAATTAAAAAAATTTAAGTAATTTTTCTAACTATTTTACGAGCGCTTTGTTTTTGAGCAACCGCACTTAGGGTTACAGGTTCTTTAATTGAGCGGTAGTTTTCGACCGTAAAATCTACAAGCATAATTCAACGCTCACAAGGCACTTTTTTGTGATTTATTCACGTAAATCTTATCTTAAAGACAGGTAAATCTCCACTCTTACCACAACGCATGTTTTGAACTAGCAGCCAGTGTAAGCGATTACTACACTTTAATACATGCAGTAATCCAGAACTCACCGCCAGATTTAGATCGACAATAGGAATATAAGAAGTCTAACCAAAGCAGGTATAGGGCAATGGTGCGATTAAAACCGTGGCAGTGGGTCGTCTTAGCAATCCCGATCGCGTTTATCATTATTTTCTTACTGGTATCCGCCGGTTTGCAAATTCATGCGTGGGGCATTAATTGGATTTGGGGTGTATTCACCCTTTTATTCGTTGGTTGGCGTTGGCTATTGGTCAAATGGACGCAACCTGCTGTTAACCAGGTGGAAGCTGTATTAGCCCAAGTCCAAGAAGAACTAGAATCCAAAGCAGAGGATACAGTCGGGTTACCAGTCGGAAGTGATGTTACAAAGCTTGCAGAAGCCGCCCTTCAAGAGATTCTGCAAGCAGCACAAAGCGATCGCCCGATTTGGGAAGATTGGCAAACTTTTTGGACGCGATGCCAGGATTTGGTTGTAGCGATCGCTCATATCTACAATCCTCAAATCCAATATCCGCTACTGAATATTTACGTCCCCCAAGCTTACGGGCTGATTCGGGGAACGGTGGATGATATGGATCGGTGGATGCAAAAGTTATCTCCTGTCCTCAACCAGGTGACCATTGGGCAAGCATACCAAGGATACGAAGTCTATCGGAAGTTGGAGCCATCGGCTCGGAAATTCTGGAAAGCTTGGAACTGGGCACAGTGGATCTTAAATCCCGTGGCGGCGGTGGCAAAACAAGCCAGCAAGGGTTCTAGTAACCAAGCAACTCAGCAATTATTGGGGAATTTGAGCCAGTTATTTCGGGAAGCTGCTCTGAGAAACTTATGTCAGCAGGCGATCGCTCTTTATGGACGTACTACATTACCAGTTTCAACAACCGTAGTATCCACACCAACTATACCCAAGGCAAAAACCCAAACCCTCCGAGAAATCCTGACTCAAGCCGAACCAGCGAAGGTGGTTGAGCAAAAACCCGTGAATATTCTCCTGGTGGGGCGCACGGGATCAGGTAAAAGTAGCCTGATTAACACGCTATTTCAGGCGGATCTCGCAGCCGTTGATGTTTTACCCAGTACCGATCGCATTCAAAATTATCAATGGCAAACTGAAAGTGGGGAAACCCTAACGCTTTGGGATACACCTGGTTATGAACAAGTCAACCGTGCCGATCTCCGAAATCTGGTGCTTGATTATGCCATTAACGCAGACTTACTTTTGTTAGTCACCCCAGCCCTCGATCCTGCCTTGCAAATGGATGTAGACTTTTTGCAAGACATCAAAGCAGAAGTTGCAGATTTACCTGCAATCGCAATTGTCACTCAAGTAGATCGTCTGCGGCCGATCCGCGAATGGCAACCCCCTTATGATTGGGAATGGGGCGATCGCGCCAAAGAAATTGCCATTCGAGAAGCTACTGAGTATCGTGCAAAACTGCTGGGAAACTTTTGTAATCTAGTTGTGCCCGTGGTTACAGGTGAGGGCAAAACAAATCGAATTGCTTGGGGAGTAGAGGCGCTATCGTTGGGATTAGTAGATGCGATCGCACCATCCAAACAACTCCGTCTCGCCCGCTTTTTGCGTAACCTCGAAGCCCGCACCATTGCTGCTGCCAAAATCATCGACCATTACACCTTTCAAATGGCAACAACACAGGGACTAACGTCATTGCTCAAAAGTCCCGTCCTCCAGTTTGTTTCTACACTCTCAACCGGATCTCCAGCCCTAGCATATATGCTGGCACAGCAAATTCCCGTGGAACAATTGCCGATTGTGATTGGCAAACTCCAAATGGGATATGAGCTTTTCACGCTCTTGAATACAGCTAACCCTAACCCGCTCAACTTTGAATTGCTATCCCTCTGGCCGCTACTGCTGGAAAACTCCGCTTCACCCGATCGCAACGCCTGGGCATTTGGTCACGCCCTAGTGGAATACTGGACTCAAAATTTGACGGTTGAACAACTCCGGCAGCGATTTGAGTATTATCTGTCGATTGCCAAATAATTTGTCTGCATTGAGGAATTAATGTGCATAAGCAATCTCTACAATGGGGTACACCTACGCATCTTTACATTCTCACAAGTAGCTGCTTAAGTATATTTACGAGGCACTTTTTGTAATAAACAAGTATATTTATACCAAGAAGAGAAAATAAAAAATGTGGTAACGGGTCGTACCTTAACATCAAAGTTCAGATTACGATTAAGAGTAGGTGTCTGCTGAAATCTACCCGCTTTACTTGAGTTTTTGCCCAGACATCTTTTTTGTTCGGAGTTATTTATGAAAAATATATTAGACATCTCCATCTCACAAGAACAGAATTCACATCAGAGTTATAGTATTTCGTCTTACAATAGACTACTTTTGGTCGTGAAGGATTTGGCTTGTGTACGGACTATTGAGGAAATTATTGAGGTTGTGCGTTTAGCTGCTCGCGATCTGACTAATGCTGATGGGGTAACTTTTGTACTGCGGGATGGTGAATGTTGCCATTATGTTGATGAAAACGCCATCGGCCCACTTTGGAAAGGTATGCGTTTTCCGCTCAAGTCTTGCATCTCCGGTTGGGCAATGCTCAACAAACAAGCAGCCGTGATTGAAGACATTTACCAGGATGCTCGAATTCCTCTTGAAGCTTATAAAGTAACTTTTGTCAAGAGTTTAGTGATGGTTCCCATACGGATTTCTGATCCACTGGGTGCGATCGGAGCTTACTGGAGCACACAACACCGAGCCACATCCGAAGAGATAGAACTGCTTGAGATTTTGACCGACACTACAGCAGTAGCGATCGCAAACGTTCAACTTTTCCAGAAATTGACGAACCAAAACGCCCTTAAAGATAAATTCATTGCGATGCTAGCTCACGAGTTGAGAAATCCCGTTGCTCCCATCTCGAACGGGGTTCAGCTTCTCAAGTTGAAGTTAGGCGAGACTGGCGCAGTCGGACAAACAGTTTTAATGATGCAACACCAGATTAAGCACCTCTCGAAATTGATCGATGAGTTACTTGATGTATCGTCCATCACTTATGGGAAGATTTCATTAAACCTGGAGAAGGTTAATTTGGTGGAATTGGTTCGCCAGAGTCTCAATGACCATGCACAAGTAATAAAGAGATCGAACCTGAACGTAGTCCAAGACCTACCAAACAAGCCTCTGTGGGCTTATGTTGACCCGACGCGGTTCTTCCAAGTCTTTGGAAACCTTCTTGATAACGCCTTAAAGTTTTCCCAGCCAGATGGAACGATCTGGGTGGATCTCTCATTTATTCCAGGTGAAAATGGCTCAGGCAGCGTAGGGGTATTATCTGTAAGAGACTCAGGCATAGGGATAGACCCGACAATTTTACCAGAACTATTCGAGCCATTTACCCAAGCCGATCGCAGTTTAGATCGTTCGAGGGGCGGGTTAGGTCTGGGATTATCGGTAGTAAAAAGTCTTGTGGAACTTCATGGTGGTAATGTTGAAGCTTCAAGTAGAGGGATCAATTTGGGAGCAGAATTCAAAGTCACTCTCCCAGTATGCGAAGAGATTACAGCTTGGGATAATGACCCGGAAATTATAGAAGCGGCTAAAAAATCGTTGAAGATTTTAGTCATCGAAGATAACGAAGATTCAGCCATAACATTACAAGCAGTGCTTGAGTACTTTGGGCATGAAGTTTCCATTGCCAATAATGGAATTTCAGGGGTAGAAACTGCAAGAGAGTTTGAGCCTCATGTGATTATTTGTGACATCGGACTTCCCGAAATGGATGGATTCGCCGTTGCACGGGAATTGAGTAAAGACTCTAAATTTACTCGCTCAATTCTGATTGCGCTCACCGGCTACGGTGGCCAGGAGGATCGGGAGCTTGCGCTTCAGGCTGGTTTTAAATGCCACTTGACCAAGCCTGTAGACTTTGAAATACTTACGGCAGAAATTGATCGATACTTTCTCATGAGTGCGTAAGCGTAGCCCATCGTAGAAATCGCTTTTATCCCATTAAATTATCTGTTGCAGGCTCACCTGGATAAAAGCGATCGCTCAAAATTTCCTCAAAAGGATATAAACATTGCTGGGGAAAAGTTGAGAGTGGCAGATTTGTTTCTCCTGATGCTAAATCCCTACCATTTTCATAAGATTCCTGAAGTGCTTCTTCAAGGTAAGGTTTCAGACTAGGATTTTCGCTCAACAACTTGATAATTTCCCGTCGTTGTATTCTAATTGTTGCTAACCAACTACGACTGCGTTGCTTTGGTTGATATTCCCATTTGAGCAAATGTCCAATTAATATACTAAGGTGATTTCTCAACTCTTGGCGTTCCTTTCTTCCCAAAGATTCGATTTCCTCAATTAAATTGGGCAAGTCAAGCTTGTTCCATTGGTGATGACGCAGAAGGTTAGCCTGTTCTTGAGTCCAACTGTAAAAGTCTGCTTCATAGAAGTTTAGCATCAGGTTTCCCTCTATTTGTCTGGTTTGTGGTGTTTGCATAGTGGGTTCAAAACCTGGTGAACCTTCCTTAATTCTAGGGTGCTTTAGCCTGGACGAAAGTCTTTTAATTATTCACACTTACCTATTTACACTACAATTAGTGCGTGATACAGCCAAAGAGTAAGTCGAATGAGCTTTTACTTGCGGAAAACACCAAAATGAGTAAGTCGAATGAGCTTTTGAGTAAGTAAAATGCCATTTTAATAAATGAATTAGGTATTTTGATAAAGTAATCAGCAAATATACTTGAAGAAGAATTCAGAATTTATAAATCAGAATTCAGGAGCAAAGCCGGAAATGCTCTGCGGCTTGACCAGAGGCAGCAGCCCTATTTTGAATATATTCCCAGCCTGGAGGCTGGGAACGAAGCAACACAAAGATTTAGGCTTTTATTAGTAGCATTCCATCAGTTACAAAGCCTTTTTTATTACGAATTACGAATTACGAATTAGAAAGTTACCACGCTGCGAATCGATTCACCTTTGTGCATCAATTCAAAAGCATCATTAATTTGCTCAATGGGCATTACATGGGTAATTAAATCATCAATATTTATCTTACCTTCCATATACCAATCTACAATTTTCGGCACATCTGTACGCCCTCTAGCGCCACCAAATGCTGAACCTTTCCAAACGCGCCCAGTTACTAATTGAAAAGGACGAGTGCTGATTTCTTGTCCAGCACCAGCAACACCAATAATCACACTGACGCCCCAACCTTTATGGCAGCATTCTAATGCTTGACGCATAATTTTGACATTACCGATACATTCAAAACTGTAATCAGCACCGCCTTTCGTTAAATCAACTAGATAGGGCACTAAATCACCTTCTACTTCCTGGGGATTGACAAAGTGCGTCATGCCAAACTTTTCGGCTATTGCGCGTTTGCTGGGATTAATATCCACCCCGACAATCATGTTTGCCCCTACCATCCGCGCCGCTTGGATGACATTTAAACCAATACCACCTAAGCCGAAAACCACAACATTTGCTCCCGGTTCCACCTTGGCAGTATTGATGACTGCACCAACACCAGTAGTCACACCACAGCCAATGTAACAAACCTTATCAAATGGGGCGTCTTCCCGAATTTTTGCTAGGGCGATTTCTGGTAGCACCGTATAGTTAGCAAAAGTGGATGTACCCATATAATGATGAATCATCTGTCCATCAATGCTAAAGCGACTAGTGCCATCGGGCATCACACCGCGTCCTTGAGTTAAGCGAATGGCTTGACAGAGATTAGTTTTGAAGCTCAAACAATATTCGCACTGGCGGCATTCGGGAGTGTATAGGGGAATTACATGATCCCCTGGTTTGAGACTGGTGACACCAGCGCCTATCTCCACTACTACACCAGCACCTTCATGCCCCAAAATTGCCGGAAACAAACCTTCGGGATCGTCACCAGATAGAGTAAAAGCGTCGGTATGGCAAACTCCGGTGGCTTTCACCTCAACTAACACTTCGCCTGCTTTTGGCCCAGATAGTTGAACGGTTTCAATTGTCAACGGCTTACCTGCGCTGTAAGCTACTGCTGCTTTAACTTGCAACATCAGCCCTCCTATATAGTTTTGTTATTGGGCATTGGTTATTCGCCTTATTTCCCTCATCCTCCCGTGCTTCCTACTCCTTTCCCAGTACCCAGTACCTTTTAGCCATTGAGCGTATGATACACTTTTGTCTCACTTAATCGTATTTACTAAGGACGATCGCCGCTATAACGATAAATATTACTTTGTTAAGATATCATTCTCTAGCTAGATTGGTTAAAGGCGGCAACAGCTGTATTGAGAACGATGTAAACTGGATGTCAGCAGCAATCGCCAAAAAATAATTTGTCCACCCCTCGATTAATACATTTTGTCACAGCTTATGAACCCTGCCCTAACTCAAATTGGCGCTCAAATGTCCAACCTGACTGGCGTCAGAGCAATCATGAAGGATATTATCGAAACATTACGAGCGGGTGCAGGGCAGCAGTTTATTAATTTGAGTGCTGGTAATCCGTTGATTTTGCCAGAGGTAGAACAATTATGGCGGGATTGTACTGCACAGCTTTTGGCTAGCCCAGAATATGGTGAGGTAGTTTGTCGCTACGGCTCAAGTCAGGGCTATGCACCGTTAGTTGAAGCGATCGCTAACGACTTCAACAAACGCTATGGGTTAAACTTAAGCGATCGCAATATCCTCATCACTCCCGGTAGTCAAACCCTCTACTTCTACGCTGTGAATAGCTTCGGTGGCTACACCCCTAGCGGCGAGTTAAAACAAATCGTTTTGCCCCTCAGTCCTGACTACACCGGTTACGGCGGTATCTGCTTAGTTCCAAAAGCCTTAATCGCTTACAAACCGACTCTCGATATTGATGAAGCCGCCCACCGATTTAAATATCGCCCCGACTTCAGCCAACTGTCGATTACAGAAAATACGGGTTGTGTCCTCTTCTCTCGCCCTTGTAATCCCACTGGTAATGTCCTCACTGATGATGAGGTGAAAAAGATTGCCGCCCTAGCTGCGCCTTACAATCTGCCCGTATTAATTGACTCAGCTTATGCACCTCCTTTCCCGGCATTGAATTTTACCGAAATGACACCAGTGTTTGGCGATAATATCTTACACTGCATGAGTTTATCAAAAGCGGGATTACCAGGAGAAAGGGTTGGTATTGCCATTGGGGATGAAAAGTGGATTGAAGTGCTGGAGTGTTTCCAAGCAAATATTGGTCTTCATTCTTCACGTTACGGCCAAGCGATCGCAGCTCTTGCAATTAACTCTGGTGCTTTAGTAGAAATTTCTCATACTGTCATCCGTCCCTTTTACCAAAATAAATTTACTGTTTTAGAAACCAGCTTAGAACAAGCAATGCCCAAGAATTTACCTTGGTTCCTCCATCGCGGTGAAGGAGCAATTTTTGCTTGGTTGTGGTTACAGGATTTACCCATCAGTGACTGGGAATTTTACCAGCAACTCAAGCAAGTAGGTGTGATTATTGTCCCTGGAAGTACCTTCTTCCCCGGTTTAGAGGAAGAGTGGGCCCACAAACACCAATGCTTCCGCATCAGCCTTACAGGCAGCGATGAAGAGATTGCCACTGCTATGCAACGTTTAGCAAAAGTGGCTGAGGAAGCTTACAAAGGTGCGGCGGTGACTGCCTAGTACCGCAAGGCGGAATTAAAAATTAAAAACTAAAAATTAAAAATGAATACAGAGGAAGCATTTCATTGATTTGGAATGGTGAGGTAGTCCGGTCTTCTCCCAAAGGGAGAGGCTAACGCCAAGGGGGTTCCCCCCATGAGGAACTGCCGTTAGCGCAGCCTTAGCGAGTCATCGAGCGTCAGGGGTGGTTTATTTCCGCCGTCTTGTACTAGTAGGAAAAATGGAAATGAAACACGAAGAAGCTAATAAAGAGATCGGAGGCAAAGGGGCAGAGAGGCAGAGGGGCAAGAGAGTAAGAGAAAATTCAAAAATTCAAAATGTCCAATCTCCAGTTCCTAATCCCCAGCCCGTAGTTCCCAGTACCCAATCTCTAGCCCCCAATCTCGACGATTGGCTAGAGATTGGTAAGATTGTTTCCCCTCAAGGATTGTCTGGGGAATTAAAGGTTTATCCTGTATCAGACTTCTCCGAAAGATTTGAGGTGCCGGGAAAACGTTGGTTGTTGCGCTCAGGTGACACAGAACCGCAACCAATCGAATTATTAACAGGACGTTATATCAGTAACAAAAACTTGTATGTGATCAAATTAGCTGGCGTGGAAAATTGCGATCAGGCGGAGGCGTTGCGTGGTTGTAAGTTAATGGTGCCAGCAAGCGATCGCCCCCAACTAGGCGAAGATGAATATCATGTCCTCGATTTGATTGGCTTGGAAGTCTTCATGCAAGCATCTGGCGAACTCGTTGGTACGGTGGTAGACATCATCCCGGCTGGCAATGATTTGTTAGAAGTAAAATTGCACCCATCTTTTGCCACTGACAAACAACAAATGACAAATGACAAAAAGCAAAAAACTGTTTTGATTCCATTTGTGGAAGCGATCGCACCAGTAGTAAACTTAAAATCCAATCGGATTGAAATTACGCCACCACCTGGGTTATTAGAAATTAATAATTAGGTCATTCCTTAAGCTACCCTAATTAATCTTAATCTCCGGTTTTTTCTTGGCAACTTGCGTTTAAATCAAAACTTTGACATTCTGTAGCTTCTAGTAATTGCCTAACCGTATTACCAGGCTGACAACTAATTAAAGTTGCCCCCATTGCAGCCAGTGTAATAACAGTAGCTAGTCCCAACAAAGTAGCTCGTTTTCTAGGTATTATTGTCCTGAGTAACGTATCTATCCTAGTGGCAGTACCAACAACCTGAATTGGTCTAAGTGCTTCCAAAGCAACAGCCGCATTAGCATAACGACGTTTCCGTTTGCGTTCCACCATTTTTATCAACCACGACCGAAAACGCGGACTAATTTGAGGAACTAATTGCTGAAAATTAAAGCGATAGTTTTCATCAATTAATTTTCCAATCTCAACAGAACGGGTATTAGTAAGTAAGCAAATCAGTGTTGCTCCTAAACTATATAAATCTGATGCCTCAGTTAGAGAATCACCAAACTGTTCCTCTGGTGGCATAAAACCTGGTGTTCCTGCTACAAAGCTACTCAGAGCTACTTTTGCACCCTGTATCCTAGCCAAACCAAAATCAACCAAATAAGCATTTAGTTGCTCATCAACCAAAATATTCTCTGGCTTAATATCACGATGAATAATTGGCGGAATTTGCTTTTGTAGATAAACCAAAATCTCTAAAATTGACAAAGCAATTTGCTTTATTTCCTCTGAATTAAAGCTGCTCGTTAAGCCTAAAGATGGGGCCTTTTTATATTCCTGAACTAGATAAAAAGCCCCTGGTATTTCAAAAGAATCTACATAGCGAGGGATGCGAGAATGATTGAGTTGCTGCAAAATTTCGATTTCGCGCTGATATACTTTCACACCTGATAAATCAGCATCCGCACGAGCAAAACAAAATTCTTTAATCACCACTTGTTGCTTAGAGTTGAGGACATTAGCTAAGTAAGCAATGCGTCCCCCTTCTCGGTTGCGTCCTAGTTCGCTAATAATTTGATAGCCTTGTTTGGAAAAATCTGGATGGTGATTTAAGGGAATTACCCCTTTATTATGTCCATTACGCACATCAAGCTCCATTACACACCATACGAGTTTGATTCTGTCAAGGTGCAATTATAAAGATTAAGATCCACTCTCCCAGATTGTTAGCGCCATTTTTACCCGGCATGTGCCAAGGCGCATCGGCTGAAAGTGTCTTTGCATTTGCGTCTTGGCGCGAAATTCTTAACTTTGCGCTAGCCAATCGACAATCTGGGCATTAACAATATCTGGAACTTCATCGTGGGGACAATGACCGGCATTGGGAATGGGAACAATTTTGATCTCTTTGCCATTCTCACGCGCCTCTTCGTAAATCTTTGCCCCGGTGATTGGTGTCCAAGGATCATCAGCACCCCAAATTACTAATAGAGGACGTTCTACTTTGGGCAAAAGTTCCTCTGGGCTTGGGCCAGGAGGAGCGGTGAGAATGGAGGCGAAAACTTGTTGCGCTCCTGGGTCGCAAGAGGGAGTATAAAGTAAATCGACTAATTCATCGGTGACGGCTTCACGATTCCGGTAAACTTGGTAGAGGGTGCGGCGAATTTGGGCTTTTTGACGGATGCGGTTATAGACAAATTTACCTGTAATTGGCGATCGCACAAACCGATTAAAAGCTGCCATCACCATCCGTAGTGGTGGGTTCAATTCGTGGGGACGATGACTCAAGCCACCCGCAGAGTTAATTAAAATACCACCAGCAGCAATTTCTGGATGTTCTACCAGTACAATCAAGCTCAAAAGTGCGCCGATGGAGTTGCCAATAAATACAGCAGGTTCGTGTATGTGTGCTGTGCAGAAATCTTTTAGCAGTTCCACCCAAACTTCCACAGTGTAATCAATGGTTGCTTTATCAGAACCGCCAAAACCTAAAAGGTCTATAGCAAATACTTGGTAGCCAGCATTAGCTAAAACTGGGATATTTTTGCGCCAGTGTCCAATGGAAGCACCGAAGCCGTGAACCAATACCAGAGGGCGTCCTGTACCCATGACAGTATACTGAATTTTGTAATCCTGCCAAGTCCAAATGAATTTTTCAAAAGCGTCTTGGGTTGCAAGCGGCTGTGTAGTTACAGTCATTATGAAGATTAATAAAGTCTTTCTTCAATATAGTAATGTTCTCTGACCTAAAATCAAGTCTGAACAAAATCCTATTTTTGAACTAGTCCCAATGAACAAGATGCAGAGAAGTGGGGATACGGAAACGCTTGCGTGCTTTGGTTGATTGTGAGTGAACTTCGTGCAAAAGTTGTAAAAGCCAACAAAGCTAACCCTGCATTAGTCTTTAGTAACCTTGATGGTACAGGTCATTACTTCTATGCCACAGCTTCGCAACAATGTTGCAACGCTGTAGCTACTCTAGCTGTATACGCCTGATAATAAAGGTAGGCGTTATCTTCACATAAGTTTATGTTTTTAACTTGGTTCGACAGCAACTCTTGGCTGCTGGAAATCGGCACAAAACGAATACTAATTGACCCTTGGCTGGTTGGTTCGTTAATTTTCAGCAACTTGGATTGGTTATTTAAAGGCTCGCGATCGCAAAATCGCCCAATACCATATAACATTGATCTGATCTTGCTATCTCAGGGTTTAGAAGACCATACTCACCCACCAACGCTTAAATTACTCGATCGCAACATCAAGGTTGTAGCTTCTCCCAATGCTGCCAAGGTTGTACAGCAGTTAGGTTACACCCAAGTAACAGTATTGGCTCATGGTGAAACTTTCACTTTAAATAATCAAGTTGAAATTAAGGCTTTTCCAGGCTCTCCCGTTGGCCCCACTTTGATAGAAAATAGTTATCTCCTCAAAGAATTGGATAGTGGTTTAACTGTATACTACGAGCCTCATGGGTATCATTCCCCAGAACTTAAGCAAGCTGCACCTATAGATGTAGTAATTACACCGTTTATTGACATGACATTGCCTTTGCTTGGGTCGATTATTAAGGGACAAAATAGTGCTTTAGAAGTAGTAAAATTGTTAGAACCTCAAGTAATATTACCTACGGCGGCTGGTGGTGATGTGGCGTTTGAGGGATTGCTGATGAAATTGATTCAGACTAAAGGAACTGCTGAGGAATTTCGTTCGTTACTTGAGAAAAACAATCTTTCAACGCGGATACTTGAGCCAAAACCAGGCGATCGCTTTGAACTACCATTAGAAAAACGAGCATTAACAATCTAAATCAGAACCTGGAAAGTTCGCGTATCGACGCGCAGCAACTACTCTTTTAGAAGGCCTCAAGGCAATCTGTAGGCTAGGCGCAAAGATGCAAAAAACAATTCATCCTTCGATTCAGCAATGCTGATAATTGCTGTACTCCCCCAATATCACTTAAGTAGGATATAAGATAAAACAATCTAGAAATCAACCGAAAATACCCTGAGGGGGCATTGCATTTTAATAATAGGAAAAGGTCTAATCAAAGATTGATTCTTTAATTTAGAAGGCTTGAATCTAATGAAGACCCTCCTTGGATTGCTATTTATATTGAGCTTCATGGTGGTAGCTTGCAGTCCCTCTCAGGATAAAACGGTGTCTTCTAATCCCGAAGTAACCAGCACTCCGGTTCAAGCAGGAGAGCAAAAGACACAGAATAAGCTTTTAGTTGTAACGACAGTTGCTCCTTTAACGAATATTGTAAGTAACATTGCAGGCGATCGCTTAGAAGTTAAGGGCATTATTCCAGAGGGAACCGATTCTCATACCTTTGAGCCTCGTCCCAGCGATGCCGATATCCTATCCAAAGCTAATCTGATCATTGCCAATGGGTTACATTTGGAATCCCCAACAGAAAAACTAGCTAAAGCTTCAATTCCCAAAGAAACTAAAATCTTTGAACTAGGCAGTAATACCATTACCCAAGACCAATGGCTTTTCGACTTCAGCTTTCCTAAAGAAAAGGGCGATCCCAATCCTCATCTGTGGGTAAATCCCAAGTATGCTGAGGCTTACGCCAAACTAGCCGCCCAACAGTTAACTACCTTAGATCCTGCTGGCAAAGACTACTACGCGACTAATCTCAAAAATTATTTACAACGTCTGGATGCCCTAGACAAGGCAACACGAGAAATTGTCGCCAGTATTCCTGCCAAAAACCGTAAACTGTTGACCTACCACGATTCTTGGGCGTATTGGGCTAGAGAGTATGGTTTTCAAGTAATTGGTGCTATTCAACCTTCAGATTTCAAAGAACCATCCGCTCAAGATGTCGCCAAGCTAATTGACCAAATTCGGAAAGTAGGCGTTCCAGCCATTTTTGGTTCTGAGGTTTACCCTAGCAAGGTAGAAGAACAAATTGCCCGTGAAGCGAAGGTAAAAACAGCCAACACTGCCGACGATGAATTACCAGGTAAAGGTTCAGCTAATGCAATGGATAATACTAATCCTGAGCATACTTATATTGGCATGATGGCTAACAATATGCGAATTATCGCCTCTAATTTGGGAGGAAATCCTAATTTGGTGAAGAATTTAAACACTGGAAATGTTGTTGGGCCAACAGCAACCAAATAGGATCAATAGAATAAGTACATGCAACCAATACTCGAAGTTAGAAATTTAACCTGTGGTTATCAAACCCAGCCAGTGTTTACCGATCTCAATCTGACCCTTTATCCAGGTCAACTTACTGGTTTGGTGGGGCCTTCTGGTAGTGGTAAAAGCACTTTAATCAGAGCTATTTTAGGGCTGGTTCGTCCTTGGGCTGGAGAGATTTGGTTTCGAGGAAGGCGCTTAAAGCCAGGAGTAGCACCGCCTTTGGTTGGCTATGTGCCGCAGGTAGAAACGGTGGATTGGACTTTTCCAGTAACAGCTTTGGAAGTGGTGATGATGGGGCGTTACCAAAAGCAAAAGATATTACCTTGGTCTTCGCGGCGCGATCGCCAGGTTGCCAAGGAACTCCTAGAGCGCGTTGGAGTTGCCCATGTTGCCCATCAACCCATTGGTAATCTATCTGGTGGACAACAGCAAAGGGTTTTTATTGCCCGTGCTTTAGTAGGAGAGCCGGAAATTGTTCTTCTAGATGAACCTACTAGCAGTTCAGACTTGCACGTTCAACACGAACTCTTGCACCTATTGGCTGATTTGAATCAACAGGGCTTGACAATTATTCTCTCCACCCATGACCTCAATTCAGTAGCGACTCATTTACCTTGGGTAGTGTGTTTCAACCACGGTTTAATTTGTCAAGGTCAACCTATTGATGTCTTCACTCCCGCAAATCTTGAGCAGACTTTTGGTGGGGAAATGGTAGTTTTCTACGAACAAGACCGAATTTTGATTGCTAGCGGCGGTACTTCTCTACGCCATCAAATGCAAGATAACTTGCCCCAAATATTGCGTCCCTCCAACTCGTCGAAATCTGCTTAATCTAAATACAGTGTATGGATCTTTTACTAGCACCCTTTCGCTACGAATTTTTTAGCCGTGCGATTCTAGTAGGCATGATGGCGGGGCTATTATGCGGCATTATGGGAGTTTATGTTACAACTCGCAGAATGAGTTACATTGCTCACGGTTTATCTCATGCGATTTTAGGGGGAGCCGTACTCAGTTATGTACTGGGCTTGAATTTCTACATCGGTTCTGGAATTTGGGGTTTTGCAGCTGCTCTGTTGATTCAATATTTGACGGGACGGAAAATTTACTCGGATGCAGCTATTGGAATTGTGACAACTGCTAGCTTTGCTTTAGGAGTAGCTGTAATCAGTAGCTATCGCAAATTTAGCCAAAACTTTGAAGCTGCTTTGTTTGGTAATGTGTTGGGCGTTTCCCCTAATGATTTGTGGGTGGTGACTGGTGTAACGATTGTCTTACTCAGCCTCGTTTTTTTGTTTTATCGCCCATTGCTATTTTGGTGTTTTGACCGGGAAGTTGCTCAGGTTCATGGCGTACCTGTTTTTGCAATGGATACTTTATTTGCTTTGATGTTGGCAACTTTACTGGTGGCTACACTGAATGTCTTGGGGGTGACTTTAATTATTTCAGCAGTAGTGATTCCAGCATCAGTTGCGCGATTAATGAGCGATCGCTTTGGTTATCTGATGATTATTTCCGGGGTTTTAGGAACTGCGATTTCCTTTGTGGGTATCTATCTCAGCTACTACCTCGATATTGCCTCTGGAGCCAGTGTGGTGCTACTCTCAACTGCGATATTTGCCTGTGTCTTGCTCACCAAGAACCTGCAAGGACGGTATAAGCGCCGTCTCCCTCCCCTTTCTACAAAACATCTCCCTTAGAAAGATAGGAGCAAGAGTTACGGAATAACAAACCACAGAGACGCAGAGGACACGGAGAAATAAGAGTTTGAGAGATATTTTGCGTAAGTCCTAAAAGAGTTAGTCCAAATTTTTATTAATATAATATAAGTTACCAATCTGATAAAGTTCTCTGATGGGAAAGGGAATTGTAATCCGTGTTTGCTGATTGAAATTTTCTTTCCTTATGGACTTGCCAATTATTTATCACCCAGATTACGTTGCCCCGCTACCTGAAGGACATCGTTTCCCGATGCCTAAATTCCGGCAACTTTACGAATTGCTGTTAGCTGATGGTGTGGCGAATCAAGAACAATTTCACACCCCCGAACGTCCACCGCTAGAATTGATAGAATTAGTCCACACCCCAAACTACGTTCAAGCTTACTGTGAGGGAACCCTAGATGCCAAAGCACAGCGACGCATTGGTTTGCCTTGGAGTCCAGCATTAGCGAATCGTACCTGTGTAGCGGTAGGTGGTACAATAGTAACTGCGAAACTGGCACTAAGTCAGGGTTTAGCTTGTAATACGGCTGGTGGAACTCATCATGCTTTTCCCAATTATGGATCTGGTTTTTGTATTTTCAACGATTTAGCGATCGCCTGTCGCGTTTTACAAAAATTCGGACTAGTCCAAAAAATCCTAATTGTAGATTTAGATGTGCATCAAGGAGACGGTACCGCTTTTATCTTCCAAGACGACGACAGCGTTTTTACTTTTTCCATGCACTGCGAAGTCAATTTCCCCGGTACTAAACAAAACAGCGATTTGGATGTTCCTTTGCCCGTGGGAATGGAAGATGATGCTTATTTACAAACTTTAGCGAATTATTTATCAGATTTATTATCTAAAGTCAAACCAGATTTAGTATTTTATGATGCAGGTGTTGACCCTCATATAGGCGATCGCTTAGGTAAATTAGCCCTTACAGATGCTGGGATTTTTCGCCGAGAAATGCAGGTTTTGAGTACCTGTATGAGTAGCGGTTATCCAGTCGCCTGCGTCATTGGTGGCGGTTATGCTGATGATATGAAATCTTTAGTTTGGCGGCATTCCTTGTTGCATCGCGCCGCCAGTGAAGTTTACCGTCAGTATAAACTTTGATGCAGCCGCTTACTTAAGCAATTTTTTCCTTCTATTTCTTCTCTTTGTGTCGCGCCAGTTGCTTCTCCCAAGGGGAGACGCTGCGCGAACAAGTCGGGGAACCCGCCCAACGCACTGGCTTCTCTGCGCCTCTGCGGTTAATTAAAAAAAAGACTTTAACAACCAGCACTAGCCTTAACTGAATCGTATTGAGTTCTAAAATATAAAAATCTTGTGTGCAAAGGCAGTACTGGATGAACAACGGCAAACTCAGAATCTACGAACTAGCAAAAGAATTAAATTTGGATAGCAAAAAGCTATTATCAATTTGCGAAAAACTCAAAATTGTAGTCAAAAGTCATACCAGTACAATCTCAGAATCCGATGTAGAACGCATTCGTCTAGCGATAAATAAACTAACAGCAAAATCCTCGAAAGCTAAAACAAACTCTGAAGATTGGGGCTATATGTTTATAGCTTCAGCAATAGATAGTTTTATCCGCCATCTTGAAGGTGAAACTGCCCTAAAATCATATCCTGAATTTAGGGAACGGCGCGATCGCGCCAATCAGTTAATGTATGAATGTGTCGGTAAAAAACCTTCTCTATTTTATGTACGTCGCAAAGGCGCGGGGAAAGAAGCAAGAGAAGAAATTTGGGATTTGACAATAGCAACAGACTCCGATGATTTTCCATTACCCGCAAGACTTGAAAAGCTCAGAAAAACATTAGGATTTAGAGCAGCTGTACCAAAAGATGGACGCGGCGGGATAAAAATACTTTCGGCTCAATTGTTACAACCCTCACGGGGACACGCTGATAGCTATGCTATACCTTGTCGCTTGCGTCTGTTACCTAATCATCAGCATCATCTCGACATTCCACCCGCAACATTGAAACGCATTGCAGCCGCGCCAGTTTGTGGCGAAAATGTGCCCACAGAAGATCAGCTTAAAGCTTGGAAAGCATTTTTGCAAATTGAAGAAAAAATCGCTAAAGCACGTCAGTTTTGTGTGCGTTATGTAAGTCATAATTATAACTTCAAAAGACGAATCAGTTTTGAAATAGATGTAGCTTCAGCTACCCTTGATGGCTTTTATCAAAATTCCCTCGATGTAGAAAACTTTTGGGAACGAGCAAGACGCACAAAAAACGAAGATTTAAAGCTTTTTGAAACTGCTCCTGTCGGCAAAAATTGGATTAGCGGTCGTCAATTAGGGACTGTTGAAGAAGTTGACCCTAACCGTTGTATTATTAGTCTCAGGCTAGAACGTGACTTAGCTGAATTCATGGCAACAGAGCGTTATAAGTTGCCTGATACAGGATTTTTGTGTTTTGAGGCAGTTGGTGATATTCAGCAGATTCAGCGCAAGAAAAAAGCTTTAGATGATTTGAATAATGGTTACACCCAAAATCCATATTTGGGTAACTTTTTATTCGATGCTTCTCAGGCTAGACAAATCAAAACAACTGTTGAACTTCAACCACAGGATTTATTATTATCTTCTGCAAATCCTGGCCAGAAAGCAGCAGTAGAAAAGGTACTTGCTGCTAAGGATCTTGTTCTTATCCAAGGGCCACCAGGTACTGGAAAAACTACCGTAATTGCCGAAATTTGCTATCAAATTGCACTTCGCGGTGGACGTACCTTAATCGCATCTCAAGCCAATTTAGCAGTAGATAACGCCCTGAGTCGATTAGTTCACAACCCTGTAATTCGCGCTGTAAGAAAAGGTAGAGCTGAAAAAGTTGGAGAGGAAGGACAGCCATTTTTAGAAGATCAAGTGATTGGCAGATGGCTAGAAAATACAGCAAATGATTGTGAAAACAATCTTACTCAACGGCTCGAAAATATCCAAACGTTCAGTCAATTACTCGCATCATCACAAAGATTTACAGCCTACTTCCAAGCAGAGGAAGAATTTAATCAGCAACAAATTAAATTCAATAAAAATAAATTAAAACTAGAGAGCGACTTTAAAAGTCAAGAAAAATCTTACAACGAAACTGTAGAAAAACAGAACGAAGTTGAATCCCTAATTGCAGGACTAGAAAATATACTAAATACTGCACCAAATATCAACTGGGAAGCTCCAGAAGTTACAGATTTTTTGCCGCTTCTTAAGCCATACACAGAAGGTAACAGTTTAGTAGAAGAATTTTTAGCAAATGTTCGTCAAACTATTAAATATACTGATGAATTTGGCTTTGCGCGTCCGGCGCTTGGTGCTTTTGGTTTAGCGGTTTGGTTGCGTGAAACTGTAGCAAGAGAAATTTCTGGATTTAAAACAGCTTTGAGTTCTGCTCAAGAGGCAAGTAAAGCTATATCAGAAGTTGCAGCATCGGTACAGATTGTACAACAAAATTTCGCCTCATTAAATCAGCTACAACCAGATTATCAGAAATATATTGCCAAACTGCAAAACATACAGCAAACAATCCAGATATGGGAAAACCGCAAACGGGAAATAGATTATATTATCTCAGCAGTTAAAGAATGGAAATCTACAGCACCTTCTCTTCTCTATCAAACTTTAAAAGAATGTCATCAATCAGGTTTACCACTAACAGAGAATTTAGTAGATTTACCGCTAGGTTTGTTGATGTTTGCTAATACATTAAAATTACCAATAGTACCAAAAGGTTACAAAATTAATCTGCCAGAATGGGAGTTATTGACAAAAGCGATCGCTTATGAGATAGACGGAAATTTTGCTGATCGGCAGGGTAAACAGCATAACTTTAGTTATTTTTTACAACAAAATTTTAGCCAGATTCCAATGGTGCTATCAAAGAGCGATCGCACCCAATGGCAAGAAACCTATCAACAGTTTAATAATTATCAGCTACTCAACCCCAAACAGCGAAAATTACTAGTTGAAAATACCCAGGTTTTCTTAATTAGAATGCAACGAACTTATGGTGCATCATGGGAATGGAATAACATCGACTCTACTCTCACCCAGATTAGACAAGAATTGCTAGATACAATCCTTGCAAATGCCCGTCAATGTGTTTTAAAAGTAAAAACAGAAACCGATCAACAGCTTCAGCATCTGCAACGCCAATTAAATGAACTTCAAAAAAACGAAGTTAGCCAACAGCAAATATCTATTACTCAAGCTGAAGCCGAAAAAGCACAGCAAGACGCTAATTTGCAACTTGGACGAGTTATTAACATTTTACAAGAACTTAACCAACAAAATATACCTGCTCAATTACGCATTCTAACTGAACAATATCTCGCAACACAATCAAAGATTTGGGAGCAACCGCAAGAATTTTCAAATCAAGTGCATTCTTGGGAAACTGCCATTAGTCAACTTGAAAACTTAATTTCATTATTAGAACCCTTTGCTGTGTTGGAGATGATTAAAACTTCTCTCTATGAGCATTTATCAAAGGTGCAACAAGAAACGGAGACTTCCATACAGCAGCTTAAAAAATTACAAATTAGCCTACGCGAATTAGAACAAAAATTACAACCACAGCCATCAGAAAGTTTAATAGAAGAAAGAAACTGGTGGTTGACAGAATGGCAAAGAATACCGGATAAATTTAAACCAGAAAAGTTTGCTAATGACTTGTTTAATATAGAATTATTACGCAGCATAAATATTAGTTTTGAATCTTGGCAACAGCAATTACACAAAGATGAAGCTTATCTCAATAAATATCAGAATTTTGTACAAGATTGGATAGGAAAATTAAGACAGCCAAATGAGCGAGATCAGGACGATTTAAGGCGCATATATTTAGATAATGCCAACGTCGTCGGTATCACCTGTGTTCAGGCTGCAAATAGAGGTTTTTCGGAAGAATTCAAATCTTTTGATGTTGTGATTATTGATGAAGTTAGTAAGTGTACTCCACCAGAGTTACTAATCCCAGCTTTGAAAGGCAAAAAGTTAGTAATGGTAGGCGATCATCGGCAATTACCACCCATGCTTGATACTAGCACTATAGAAGAAGTTGCTCAAACAATGGGTAATACAAGAGATGAACTACAATTCTTAGAAGAATCACTATTTAAAAGTCAGTTTGAATCTGCTGATGAAAGCATCAAACAAATGCTAACTACACAATATCGAATGCATCCATTTATTATGGGAGCAATCAATCAGTTTTATGATGGTAAGCTAGAATCTGGTATTTTGGAGCCTGATACAAAACGCGCACATCATCTAGCAGGCGAAATCATCCAAGAATCTCAGCATCTTATTTGGGTAAAAACGCCTATAGAGAATCAGTTTTTAGAGCAAAGAAATGGAACTTCTTACTTTAATACTCAAGAAATTGATGCGATTGAACGTCTGTGTCAGCAGTTCGAGACGACTTGGGCTTCTAGAGTTGCTAAAGGTGAACCGAAAAAAGAAATTGCCGTAATTACATTTTATGGCGCTCAATTAAGAAAAATTGATGAACGTCTACAATCTGAAATTTTCCCTTCGTTAGAAATTCGTACAGGTACTGTAGACCGATTTCAAGGTATGGAAAGACCTGTTGTAATTGTGAGTATGGTTCGCAACAATAGCAAAGGAGATGTAGGATTTGCGAAGAAGCCAGAACGGGTAAATGTTGCATTTTCTCGCGCTCAAGAACTCTTGATAATTGTAGGTTGTCATAATTTATTTACCCATCAATCAGGTAAAGTCGGAAATATGTATTCTGAAGTATCAAATATTATCAGTCTTCATGGAGGTTTAGTTGATGTTTCTCGAATCATTTGAAAAGTGATTTTGTTGTGAATTAAAGGCTTAGGTGAGAAACAGCAAATATAAAAAGCTGAGAAAAAGTAATTTTTAAGCTCCTAGAAAGAAGTTACAATTAACAAACTGCCCTCCAAAACTGATTATTTCTCGTTTAGAAATAGACTGGAGACTTTTATGACCCCAGCAGCGATCGCTACACCCACAAAAGAATCACCTCTTTTGTTTGAAGGACTGACTTGGAGAGAATTCAAAGCAATTGAGCAGTTATTAGACCGTCCAGGATATCGCCTGTCTTTCCTGGATGGCGTTTTGGAGATCCGAAGAATGCCTGGAGAACCACACGAAACCGTTAAGAAGAGAATTGCCGCATTGTTAGAACTGTACCTGCTCATGGCAGGGTTTGACTTTACTCCAACTGGATCAATGACCTTAGAAAGCGAATCAGGTGCTGTCAAGCGAGAGGCGGATGAATCTTATAAACTTGCTCCTGGTCGAGTGCGTCCCGATTTAGCGATTGAGGTGGTATTTAGCAGTGGCGGTATCAACAAATTGGAGGCATACAAACGGTTATTGATTCCAGAAGTGTGGTTCTGGGAAGATGGAGTGTTAGAAGTTTATCACTTGCAAAAAGAAAGCAACGCACTTCACTATGAAAGGGTTTCCAGTAGTGAGGAAGTTAAAGGTATCGATCTGGATTTATTGTTGCGCTGCATTAATATGGTGAATCATGTTGATGCTATCAAGACTTTTCAGCAGGCGCTTCAGAAATAGCTGGCGATTTCTGCTAAACCAATTACCGAAGAAGAATTCAGAATTCAGGAGCCAGAATTCATTCTGGATTCTTTGCGATTGGATGTATAAGAGAGGTTTAGACCCGTATTTCTCACAAGCTTCAGGCGTTTGATGGAGCAGAGGAGCGGAGGGGCAGAGGGGAAAGAACAAGGCACATTGATTGAACTCTCCCCTGCTCCCCTGCTCCTCTGCACCCTTGCACAAGCGCAGGCTTTGAGAGGTGTGGTGAGAAATCCGGGTTAGAGCAAGCGATTGTTAGGGCAATTACAGTAGAAGTAGGAATTCAAAATGGGACTCTGGCGATCGCGATCGCTTCTCATCTACGCTGCTGAATAGTCCTACAATGGCCATTCCTGGTGCAATTTATGGTCTGCTAATGTTTATAACCGGCGCTGGATTTGCTTGGTGGGCTAGTCGTCACCAAGGCTTATTGAAAACATAAAAGTAGTTTGCCTCATTGCCAAGTCTGTTTGTCCAGTGGTTGAAAGTATTTCTATACAAGCTACACTTTCATTCCTTTGCTAAGTTGTAAAGTGGAATAGGAAGTTGAAGAGAGCATCAAGAATATACATGTACGTACTAATTGGTGGTGCAGGCTTAGTGGGCTTAAGTTTGGCGCAAAAACTGGTAGAACTGGGACATACTGTTGCCGTAATTGACATTGATCCTATCGCTTGCCGCTATGCCCGTGAACAAGTAGGAGCAATGGCTTTTGAAGGCAGTGCTGTAAGTACAGAAGTATTGTTAGAAGCGGGGATTCGCAAAGCCGGTTCCTTGGCAGCTGTTCTGAGAAGTGATGCCTTAAACTTGGCAATGGTAACTCTTGCTAAACACTACGGTGTTCCCCATATTCTGAGTCGGATGCGCCACCCCGATTTTGCCCAACCGTTACGTATCGCTGGAGCTAACCATATTGTCAGTACTGTTGAACTATCAGTTTCAACAATGGTGAATGCCATTGAGTATCCGCAAGTGGAATCAATGATGCATTTTGAGCAGGGACAGATTGAGGTTCTGAAACTTTCCATCCCCAACAATTGTTATGTTGCTGGTCGTAGCCTTGCCGAAATTGCTCAGGATTCCCAATTTCCTAGTGGTTCGCTAATTATTGGCTATCAACCCCATCCCCACGAAGATTTGATGATTCCTAACGGTAGTACAATACTGGAACCTCATTCAACTGTGCTGATTGTAACTAAACCAGGATCTTTACATGAAGTCATTGATTTTATTGAACAACAATGTTGAGCTTAGTTCATAGCTAAACTCTTTAATTTGGTGGGGTTAGCTACACATATAAATAAAAAAATTGGTGTAAATAGTTTTGATGAAGCTGTATCGATATATTTATTTAGCGATCGCTGTTATTTTTCTTGCATCTTGTCAATCATCCGAAATTCCACCAAAGTCACAACCCAATGCCATTCCAGCAACCCCATCCCAAAAAATAGTGACACTGGATAAGAATTTTAAGATAGCAAGCGGTCAAACTGTTTATGTTCCTGTCTATTCTCATATCTATCATCACAATCGGCAGGAAATTTTCGAGTTAGCAGTTACGCTAAGTATTCGGAATACAGATTTGACCAATCCGATCGTTATTACTTCTGTGCGCTACTATAACTCAGAAGGGAAACTAGTTAAAGAATATTTGGAGCGCCCTATTCAACTTGATGCCCTAGCTTCTACAGATTTTTTTATCAATAGAAATGATACCACTGGAGGTTTAGGTGCAAACTTTATTGTCGAGTGGGTAGCCCAAACAGAAATATCCGAACCGATAGTGGAAGCAGTCATGATTGGTACTGACTTTCAACAAGGAATTTCTTTTATCAGTCCTGGTAGGGTAATTAAAAGTCAAAATAACGATAAGCGATCGCCTTTAAAATAATTCGTAATGACGCTCGAAGACTCGCTAACGCTGCGCTAACGTAATTCGTAATTAAGTTTTTCCTCGTTTTCTTGTTCCCATGCTCCACATAGGAATGCAATCATTAAATTTCCTCGTTCCCATGCTCCGTATGAGAATGCATTCATTGAGTCAGAGATTCAATATCTAACTAGAGGCAGCAAATTCTAATCAGTCAAAGCTCAAAGGTTCATTGACAAAGCTCAGACTATCCCCAGTTCCCAATCCAATACGGTTTGGATAAGACTCGATCCCCCCAACCCCCCTTTTTAAGGGGGGCTAAAAATGGCTCTATTTCCCCCTTTTTAAGGGGGACTAAGGGGGATCTTTAAGACCTATGCACCTTAACTGAACCGTATTGGTTCCCAATCCCTAATCATCTTCAAGCTTCAACAATTGTTCATCAAGATTTTGTATCCGTCCGCGTACAATTTCTTCCGAGAGAATTCGTTTCCGCATTGCCTCATTGAGCGCTCCTTTTTCTGCTAGGAGTAAACGCCGGCGAATGGCATCAAGTTTACTGCTCTTGCCACTTCTACCTTCCACCTCATCAGGGCGACGATTATATAGTTCCCGCAATATCTTTTCTGCACCCGCAATTCTTACCTGATAAGCTGAACGCATCTCTTCATAAACGGCTTTTGGTAATACCCCTGATTTCAACAGGCTATCTAATTCATCTTGTGCCGCCTTGCCCGTCATCAATTGGGCTTGCAATTCTTCAACCTGTTGTTGAGCTTCAGAAAATTTAGATAATTTTAAGCGTTTTACTACCCAAGGCAAACTTAAACCCTGCCCCACTAACGACACCAGCACACAGCCGAAGACTATAGCTATCAGGACTTCTCGCCCTGGCAGTGTTATAGGTAAACTCAATGCCAGAGCCATTGAGAGTGAACCTTTGATGTTGCCTAAAAACAGTAAATGTTGCCAGCGCAGCGGAATTGGGCGGTCAATCCAACGAACCACCGCTAGTAGCGGATAAACCGTAAGAACTCGCCCGACTTGAAAAGCCAAAACTGCAAGTAGAATTGCAGGTAAAGTTTTCCAGAGCGTTACCAAGTCTATTTCTACACCAATCAACAGAAAGATAAACGTGTTGACAGTAAAACCGGCATATTCCCAGAAACTCAACAAGGTGATGCGGCTAGAAGCAGAAGTATTGCGAGAAAGCCCTAAATTCCCGAAAATTAATCCCGCGACAACTACAGCCACAGCACCTGATACACCGAGAAATTGCCCAACCTGAAAAGTTCCTAATGCAACCGCAACTGTCAATAAAAGACTGCTAAGAGCATCATCTAAACGGGCGAATATAGGTATACTCAAGTAGCCCAAGGCTAACCCTACAACGCAGCCTCCTAGAGAAATAACTAGCAGTTGTTGGATTCCCTCTATAAATGTGAGTGAGCCTGTTGAATATACTTGCACAATCAGGTTGAACATAACCAGGGCAGCAGCATCGTTAAATAGGGTTTCTCCTTCAACGATGGTGGAAAGGCGCGAGGGTACTGGTATTTCCTTAAAGACGGCAATCATTGAAACTGTATCAGTGTTTGCCAGCATTACTCCTACAAATAAGGCAGGTATCCAACTCAGCCCCAGCGCAAATTTCAACAGTACGGCAATAATCCCACTGGAAAGTACAGCCCCTGGCCCAGCAAGTAGAGCAATTGGTTTAAAGGTGCTGCGTAGGCGGCTGACATCTGTATTAATACCAGCTTCAAAGAGGAGAATTGGCAGGAAAAGCTCCAAAACAAGGGTTGGATTTAAACCAATCGGACGAGATAATAGCTCAGTGATGGGCAAACCAGCTAATACTAAACCCACAACATAAGGGATTCGCAACCGCCGGGACAGCAGAGCTACACCTGTAGCAAGCAGCAAGAGAATAATTGAAACTTTGACTAATTGAGTTACATCCACTATTAGCTTCTGAAAAGTTATTTTGACTTTAGTAATGCTACATTAGCAACTTCAGGGTGTGGGTTCAAAACGGCGAATTTCTTTCACTTGAGGGAGGAGGCACAGCGCAGGGGGTAGGGGAGATAAAACCTATTCCAAATGGCAGAAAATGCGTAGGGATAACTTACCATCGTTTACACTATTTTTTAACCGAAGCTCCCTGTTCTAGTTCCCTCCCTATTCACTCAGCAGCATGGACAAGTCGGGAGTATGTACTCCGAAGTTTCAAATATCGTGCGTCTACATGGAGGTTTCGTTGATGTTTCTCGCCTCTTCTGCTAAACCGATTGATGACAATCTCAAAAAATTGGTAGACGAAATAGAAGCGCAAAGTCCTAGCTTATCAGTTTTAGCAGCGCGTGAATTCCGTTATGGTTTGCGGCAAACTCCTGTAGAACTAAATATCAAGGAACCTCGCCAGTTTAACATACTTGAAGAATTTATTATCCGCGCCGCTATTGAATTTCAACCTCCGCCAACAGAGGATGAGTTAGCCTCTGTACTTGGGCTAGATTCTGTCTTTATTAAAACTACTACTACTACTCTTCGTTCCTTACAAACACTATCACCAACATCGCCGCTTACAGTTACTTCTGAAGGTCGCTCATTTTATGAAAAAGGGTCTGTACCACAGCCGCCATATCCTATACAAATTTATGCTATTACAGACCCTTTAAGCGACAAGATAACTTTCCAATCTGAATCCTTAAACGAGACAACGATAACTTTACCTGACTTGGCAGACTTTATCACTATTAATCATATAATTGCTGATATTGCTTCCTTACCCCTTGAGGAAATCCAAAAAAGTATTCAAGCTTCAGGTTTAGCGCTCCATGTACCAGAAGAGGGAAAAATCGTAACTTCCTATAAGGTACTAGCTTCGACTCAAAAAATCTGGAGAAAAATATCGCTTTTCGTTATCTTTGATGCTCTTGAAGATAAATTGACCATTCAAATAAGGAATGGAAAGCAAATTTTAGAGTCAGCATCAAATTGGTTAGAAGTGCTACACGCTGAAGGTAAAATATCTTTGCAAGCATTATGTAAATTATCAACCGAAACCATCAACTTTGAACGTGAAGCCATTCTCAAGCAGAAAAATACTGAAATAGAAGCTAGACTTGAAAATATTCGCCAAAAGGCACTAAAAGCTGCCACAAAAACTACTAGTGAGGGAGATAACTATAAAGCGTTAGGTGAAGCTGTACAGTTACGCGATGGAAAAATTAGTCTAGCTTTTTCAGAAGTTTTAAATTCGGCTAAAAATCAGATTCTAATCTATTCTCCTTGGGTGAATCAGGCAGTTGTCAATGAAAAATTTTTAACTTTGTTACAGAAATTAGCTAATCGCGGAGTTCGGATTTTAATTGGACATGGAATTGCGCGGCGACAAGAAGATGAAGATAAACCAATTCCACCAGAAGTAGAGAAAAAACTTCGAGCGATCAAAACACCTAATGGTTTACCATCTGTACAGGTTTTTTGGTTGGGAGATTCCCATGTTAAAGAAATAATAGTTGATAAAGAAATCCATCTTTGCGGATCTCATAACTGGTTATCCTATCGCGGCGATTACCTACCACGAGGTGAGTCAGTTTATAAAGTTACAATTCCAGATCAAGTTCAAGAAGCTTATGAATTTCTCGCTAATCGCTTCCAAAATCAGGCTCAAAATTTATGGGAAAATGCTTTAGAAAACCGTGATTATCAACTGGCTGTAGAGTCTTTATGCGTGTGGGGTGCGCTAGGTATGGAAGGTATTGCACTCAAAGAGATAGAGAAAAATAATTGGTTGGAACTTCTGCCTGTTTGGTTGGATGTAGCACTACAGGGATTAAAATCGAAAAATTTGGCAGGTGAATCAGAAAGTTTTAAAACTGCACTTTCGTTGCTGAGTCAAGTTTCTATCGAAGAAGCTTTTATTGAGGAATTGCAACAGGGCTGGCGTAAAGTTATAGGCGCGATCGCAATTAATAATCTCAAAACTGCTTTAAATTTACTTAGTGATAAAGTTTGGGCCCAATTTATACGCCTCAGTATTGCCCAAAAGAGTGATTCACCTGATAAGTTTATTTCGCAATATACCTAAAATAAAACAAACATAGTAAGTAAATCTTAGGTTTCAATTAACCGTTTGAAATAACCAAATTTCTGAAAATACATAATGCCTAACTATACAGTGCGTAAATTCAACTAGATGTTTCTCTTACTTTAGTAGTAAGTAATAATTCTCCGAAAGACAGCGAATCAATCCGTCGTCCTGATTTGGTATGAATTATCAACAAAATGATTCTTAACCTTTGATTGGCTTAAAGATAGATCCAGAGATTCGTCTTATTCGATACAATTTATAGGTAGAGAGAGCCGAGGAGAACAAAGGTGGTTTTATTAAAAGGCTTTGAGATTGAGATGTACACTGGCACGCCTCAAGGTGAAATCGTCGGTCTCTCCGACAAAATTGTTGCCGATTTGGATGGATTTATGCGGGAGCCAGATAGCCGCAACGTGGAATACATAACCGAACCATCCCAAAATTACGAAAATTTACTGTGTGCTTTGCTGCGTCCGAGGCGGGTGTTGCGAAACTACCTGAATCGTTTGGGCGATTACACCCTCATACCGGGGAGTACTTTGTCTTTGAGTGGGAGCGATCGCTTTCTCCGTTCCGATCCAGCAAACCCTTATCATGACTACATTGCGAACACCTACGGCACAAAAGTAGTTACCGCCAGCGTCCACATCAATGTCGGCATCAGCGACCCAGAAGTATTAATGCGGGCCTGTCGGGTAATCCGTATGGAAGCACCTTTATTTCTCGCCCTCAGCGCCTCATCTCCCTTCCTAGAGGGCAAAACTACTGGCTATCACTCCACTCGTTGGGGCGTATTTCCGCAAACGCCTAGCCATGTGCCTTTATTTGCTAGCCACGCCGATCATATTCAGTGGGTGGAAGATCAACTCCTTGCCGGAACTATGCAAAACGTGCGGCATTTGTGGGCATCAGTGCGACCAAATGGCGATCGCCGTCCTTATGATCTAAATCGCCTAGAATTGAGAATTTGCGATTTAGTTACAGATCCCATTGCCTTGCTAGCCATTACTGCCTTATTAGAAGCGCGTTTGTTGCAAATAATCGAAAATCCCAGCATCGATCCCTTAACTCAAAGTACCTTCTCTCCCCAAGAACTCGTCACCCTGACTGCTGAGAACGAAGCTGCTGCTGCTACTGGTAGTCTTGATGCTCATTTGAGGCATTGGCAAGATGGTAGAAGTATCCTAGCCAGAGATTGGATTTATGAAATGTACCACGATGTTTGGGCGATCGCTAAACAACAAGGCTTTAGTTGTTTCCTTTCCCCTTTGCATAAAATCCTCCGCGAAGGCAATGAAGCTCAACAGTGGTTGCAACTACACGCAGTCGGTTTTGACAGCCAGCGCGTCATCACCCAGGCTATTGTCGCCACCCAAGAACGCGAAATCGAACTCGAAAACAAATTGTGTTCATTCCTAATGGCTTAACTCAAGAGACATTGGGCATGGTGAAGAGAAATTAGACATAGGAGTGAAAATGAATGTAGAGACGTTGCATTGCAACGTCTCTAAAAGAGTTTCAGGTAACGCATAATTAATTTCTGGAGATATCTATTGCAAATCTAGAGCTTCGGCCAGGCTAATAATTCTAAGTCTGCCGATTGCATAGTTAACTACCGCTATAGACTGCAATGCAGACGTATAAATAGCTTCTAAATAGCTTCTACCAAGGGCATGCGCTAGGAAGTAGCCAATAATACAGAACTTAAATGTGCGATGCCTGTGGTGATCACTGAGCTTTGTCGTACCCCTACAGGGAAGCAAGCTACGTGCAGCGTCTCCTAGAGAAGTACGAGACACGCTTATACGCGCTTAAATGGATTTCCCAAAGTATAGATTATCCCATCTTTTAGGTTAAAGAAAAGTGTAAAGTTATGTAAATGAAATTAACAAACATAACAATAATTTGTAATAAATAATGACGCGACAGCATTGTATAAAGATATCTTGGAAGGATAAAAACAACATCTTAATCAGGTTTTCCAGTCGTTCACAGAAGTTTGAAGTTTTTTAACAAAAGTTTTAATCTGAAAGCCTGGAGATCGTAAACTTATTCCGTGGATGTCTGTTTTGAACCTTTCGTAACTCGTCAGGCAGTACTGACATCAAAAATAAACTGAACCATTCAGTTTTGAGTCCAATTATTCTTAGCAAGCAAATTAGGAGATTTAAGGCAATGGTTTTAGATGCATTTGCAAAAGTAGTTTCCCAAGCTGATACACGTGGGGAATATCTCTCCGATGCACAATTGGATGCATTGAGCGAACTAGTCAAAGATGGTAACAAGCGTGCAGATGCTGTTAACCGTATTACCAGCAATGCGTCAGCTCTAGTTGCTGCTGCGGCTCGTGATTTGTGGGCAGAACAACCCCAATTGATCACTCCCGGTGGTAATGCTTACACCAGCCGTCGTGCAGCTGCTTGTATCAGAGATTTGGACATCATTCTTCGCTATATCACTTATGCGATCTTTGCTGGCGATTCCAGCGTGTTAGATGATCGTGCCCTCAATGGTTTGCGGGAAACCTACTTGGCATTAGGAACTCCAGGAGCTTCAGTTGCTGTTGGTATTCAAAAGTTGAAACAAGCTTCTCTGGCTATTGTCAACGATACAAACAACATCACCAGAGGAGATTGCAGCGCTCTATCATCTGAAATAGCTGGCTATTTTGATCGTGCTGCTTCAGCAGTAGCTTAAGGCAGATACCACTGCTATTGACTGAGATAATAGTCCATTAGGACAAAACAAAATTTCAACCAAAAATTTGTAAAAGGGAAATACCAAAATGACAAAAACACCTCTAACGGAAGCAATCGCATCGGCTGATTCTCAAGGTCGCTACCTCAGCAGCACCGAAATTCAAGTTGCTTTTGGTCGCTTCCGCCAAGCACCAGCTAGCTTACAAGCAGCAAAAGCATTGAGCGGTAATGCTCAACGCTTGACTGAAGGTGCTGCTCAAGCAGTTTATAGCAAGTTCCCTTACACCACTCAACAACAAGGCCCCAACTTCGCGTCTGATGCACGCGGTAAAAACAAGTGTGTACGTGATGTCGGCTACTACTTGCGGATTATCACATACGCTTTAGTTGTTGGTGGCACAGGCCCCTTGGACGATTTCTTGATTTCTGGCTTGGCTGAAATCAACCGGACTTTTGATCTATCTCCTAGCTGGTACATTGAAGCTCTCAAGTACATCAAAGCTAACCACGGTTTAAGCGGCGATCCAGCTGTTGAAGCCAATTCTTACATCGACTATGTAATCAATACTCTAAGCTAGAGTGTTTCTTTAGCCCGGAGAGAAAATCAGCTCTTATGACAAGTGAGTTCTATGAGTTGTTTACCTCTCCGGGCAGTTTTATATTCAAAAGACTGTTAAAAGACTAGAAAAAAATTTTTCTAAAAAGTTTTCAGTTTTGCAGTAAAAACTGAGGAGGTTAAAGATGGCGGCTTTGGGACAAGCAGCAAGATTAGGGATTGGAGAATTTGAAAACTTACCACTAGTAGAACTACGTCCCGATAGAACAGAAGCGGATGTAGCAGTGGTTATCCGGGCGGCTTACCGTCAGGTATTGGGTAATGCATATCTCCTGGAAGGAGAACGTCTAGATAGTGCAGAATCACTGTTGCAGCAAGGTGGAATCTCAGTTCGGGGATTTGTGCAAGCCATTGCTCAATCGGAAATCTATCGGGATAAGTTTTTCTACTCCAACTCCCAAACTCGGTTTATCGAGTTGAATTATAAGCATCTATTGGGGCGGGCCCCAGAAGATGAGTCAGAAATTTCGTACCATGTTGAGCTTTACAACTCACAAGGTTATGAAGCTGAGATTAATTCTTACATTGACTCATTAGAATATCAAGAGAGTTTTGGCGAAAATATCGTGCCCTACTATCGAGGCTTTAAAAGCCAAGTAGGATTGAAAAACGTTGGCTACAGCCGACTGTTTCAACTGTATCGAGGTTATGCCAATAGCGATCGCGCTCAAGGACAAAAGCAAGGGCGGCTAACCTGGGAAGTAGCTAAGAATCTAGCTTCACCCATTTACCCAGTCTCCTCCGGAGCCTTAACAGGTCTCTCTACAGGTAGTCGCGGGGAAACATACCGCATCAGAGTGTTACAAGCAGCTTCCCCGAACTCAACTGTAGTGCGGCGGGGTACTGCGGAATTGCTCGTACCATACGAGCAACTTTCTAGTAAATTGCAGCAGTTGAATCGCAAGGGCAGTAGGGTTATTAGCATTACAGCCGTATAAATAGGCAATCGGGAATTAAGGAGGAGTTAGAAGTTGTGAGTTAAAAGTGAGGAGTGAGAAGTAAGGAGTTTTGAATTCCTAACTCTACCCCTCCTCTTAACTCCTAACTCCTAACTCCTAACTTTTCGCAAGTACTAACTTACAAAGGGAAATATTACCAATGGCTATTACAACAGCAGCTTCCCGTCTGGGAACAGAACCTTTTAGCGATCAGTCTCCTGTGGAATTGCGTCTAAATGCAACCAAAGAAGACATTGAGAGAGTAATTGCTGCCGTCTATCGTCAAGTTTTGGGCAACAACTACATTTTGACATCTGACCGCCTCATAAGTGCTGAATCTATCCTGCGCGATGGGAAAATTACAGTGCAAGAGTTTGTGCGTCAACTAGCTAAATCAGAGCTGTACAAATCCAAGTTTTTCTACGACAATTTCCAAACTCGCGTCATCGAGCTGAACTATAAACATTTGTTGGGTCGTGCCCCTTATGATGAGTCTGATGTGGTCTATCACTTGGACTTGTACCAAAACAAGGGATATGAAGCCGACATAGATTCTTATATTGATTCGCCAGAGTATCAATCTAACTTTGGTGAAAACATTGTGCCTTACTATCGTGGCTTTAAAACCCAAACAGGACAGAAAACTGTGGGATTTAGCCGGATATTCCAACTTTATCGCGGTTATGCCAGTAGCGATACCTCCCAACTCAAAGGCAAGTCCTCCCGTCTTGCTAGCGAACTCGGTCGTAATAGTGCATCCGTTGTTGTTCCTCCCTCTGGTGGCCCTTCCGGTTTTTCCTACGTTGCTCCTGAAAAAGGCGTTACCCCCAATAGTACTTTTGGCGGTGCAGGAACTTTTGGTCAAGAAGGCAGACTCTACCGCATTGAAGTTGCAGGCGTTTTTGGAGCTGGGTATCCTAGCACACGCCGGGTCAATCAAGCTGTTATCATACCCTATGAAGGACTATCTGCTTACTTCCAGAGAGTGGTAAAACAAGGTGGCAAAATAGCCAGTGTGAAACCACTTTAGTGTCAATAATCATAAGGACAAAGAGAGAAGTCTGAGCGAAGGCTTAGACCATCAGAACTTCTCGCAAAGGAAAGAGCGCGCGAGCTGAGACTAATAACAATTTAGAATTGGGAATTAATCTTATGGTTGGACAAATTAGTAGTAGAACAAGTAGTCGCTACTTTCGGTATGAAGTAGTGGGTCTGCGCCAAAGCGAAGAAACCGACAAAACCAATTATCCGATTCGTTCTAGTGCCTCTGTGTTTTACACAGTGCCTGAGAACCGGATGAATCAGGAAATGCAGCGCATTACTCGCTTGGGTGGCAAAATAGTCAGCATTCAGCCATTGAACGCTGATACAACACATAGCGAACACAGCCATGAATCCCAGTCTGGAGAACATTAAAAATTTATCACTGACAGTTGACAATGCCGACGGTGGATCTTTAACTGTAGAGCAGGCGATCGCTAATCTTGAAAGTGCAGATTTAGGTCTGCGATTTTATGCTGCCTGGTGGTTGGGCAAGTTTCGTATAAGTGAACCAGCTGCGGTTACAGCACTGATCAAAGCCTTAGAGGATGAAGCCGACAGGACACCAGAAGGCGGATATCCTCTGCGACGAAACGCAGCTAGAGCCTTAGGCAAACTTGGCGATCGCCAGGCAGTATCACCTTTAATTGGGTGTTTAAACTGCTCAGATTTTTATGTGCGGGAAGCTGCGGCACAATCCTTAGAGATGCTGGGCGATCCGGTTTGTATTCCGGCCCTAATCAAGCTATTAGTAGTAGGTTTGCAGGGAGAGCAGCTCATATCACAGCCTGATTTATCTCAACCCTACGACGCTATCTTAGAAGCCTTGGGAACATTGAAGGCTACTGAATTTGCCCCTCTGGTAAAGGCATTCTTAGAGCATCCAATCGAATTAGTGCAATATTCTGCCGCCCGAGCCATGTATCAATTAACCCAAGAACCAGTTTATGGAGAACGGCTAGTACAAGCTCTGGCGGGAGAGAAATTGCAATTGCGTCGATCAGTGTTAGCAGATTTGGGAGCGATTGGATATTTACCCGCAGCAGATGCGATCGCACAGACTCTTGCTGAAAATAGCCTCAAGCTAATTTCTCTTAAAGGATTACTAGAACATCAAGTAAATCACATAACACCAAGCACTTTCTCAGAAGGTGCGATTAAAGTGATAAATTTGATGGACTCGCTATTGTAGTCATAAATTCTAGATAATCAGTTGTTATTAATACGTTACAACCAAATTTTTACTATACATAAACCCCCAAGCTTACTGTAAAATCAGGGCTAGGGGGTTTATGTATGATGCCAACTACGGATAGCTCAAGCTACAATTGGCTGACGACTCATTGCTGAAGAAGAATTATTATGAATAACAGCGATCTGGCCCAAATATTGATCCGTGCTGTAGAAGAAGCAGATTCCTCGGATCGGTTATTAGACGCAGTTCAGGAGTTAGCAGCATCTGGTATAGAAGAAGGTGTTCCTACACTAATTGCAGCTTTGGGCTACAACAATCCAGGGGCAGCAGTGGCTGCGGTAGATGGGCTGATTGCGATCGGGGAAGCCGCAGTGCAGCCACTATTACAACTAATTGATGGCTACAACTATGGTGCTAGAGCCTGGGCTATTCGTGCCTTAGCGGGAATTGGCGATGTCCGGGCGCTGGATACCTTGTTAGAGGCAGCAAAGACCGATTTTTCCCTGAGTGTGCGGCGGGCAGCTGCGAGGGGATTAGGCACTTTGCGCTGGCAGCAAGTACCGCCTGAAAAACTAGAATCTATTCAGACTCAAGTACTAGAGGCGCTATTACTAATTTCTCAAGATCCAGAGTGGGTAGTGCGCTATGCAGCAGTGACAAGTTTAGAAACACTAGCGATCGCTATAGCAGTCACTTTACCCGATCAAGCGTCACGGATTAAAAATCAACTTCAGCAAATGCTCGATAATGATGTTGATCTCGGAGTTCGCACCCGTGTAAAATTTGCACAGGAAAAAATTCAGCCGCAACAGCCGCAACAACATCAAGAAGTCTTTGCACCTAAAATGAAGCTACAAGACACTGAAGTGTCTGAAGTGCCTCATCGTGGTGCTAGCAGACGTTAAGTAATTCAAAATTTCCAGCCGATTCAAATTTAGAATACAAGTTTGTCGTAGGGGTGCATAACTGTGCGCCCCTACTGTGTGTTGCATCTAAATCAGAATCGCTGTAAAACTAATCAGACAATAAAGACTGAATTTCCCCCTGGATATTGCCACGGGCACATGGTTCGGCGAACTCTGACATTAAAGGCGTAAAGTAGATATGCGATCGCTGTAAAAATCGTTCTAAAACCTGCTGACGACCTGTGATATAATCTGCCTCTGCCATCCAGCCATATTCCTGGCGAATGGCATGGGCGTATTCTCCATACTGCACTTGGTTAGTAGCCAAAATCGCTAAATCGGCATCAAGCAGAACTTGGCTATCATAGTCATCCACCGCAGCTTGGTGGTCTTTAGTATTCAGAATTATACGAGTGACAATAGTTATGGTACTTTCTGGAATACCCAAATTACTCAGCAGATCAAAAGCATAGTCTGCACTTCGTTGTTCATTATCTTGAGCTTGAGTGTCATATACTACATCATGAAACCAGGCAGCTAGTTGAACAGCAGCGAGATTGTTGGTGTAGCCTTGCAAAATCTGAATTGTTTTGAAGACGCGATCGATGTGTTTTAGTGTATGGTAGTAACGACCAGGGGCAGAGTAAGCTGCAATCAAGTTATTAAAAGCTTTCTCAGCCGCTACCTGGTCAACACCAAAGGGTTGGAGTGTGTGTTGCCAGTTAGAAAATAAGATATGCGTAAGGTTTTCTGTAGGCATAAACGTAGTATTCACACTCTTAGTATGACTGAGCTAATCTCTTGTGTTGCAACAATCTGTCTAATCAAATTAGAAATAGATCAACAAAAGGATAACACTTGTTATTGAATTGGGCATTGGGCATTGGGGAAAGAATTCTTATAACTCCAAACTCTTAACTCCAAACTCTTAACTCCCCACTCCCCACTCCCCAGTTGATATATGAAAGCGTCAAAATAGAAGACACAGGCTTTGTACAAAAAGCCTTGCTTTGATTAACGGAGTTTATTATCAGTGGTATTACAAGTACAGACAAGCACCTACGAAGCTAAAACCCAAGAAATTGCTAAACAACTTCTAGCAGCAACGTCGGAAAATCGTTCGTTTTTTTCTTCCCTGCGGGATCAAATGCGCTGGGATGATAAATTACTAGCTTGGGCGATGAGTAATCCTGGGTTGCGGGTGCAACTATTTCGCTTTATAGATACGCTACCTGCTTTACACAGTAAATCAGAAATTGCCTCACATTTACAAGAATATTTAGGAGATGAGTCTGTAGAATTGCCAGCAGCTTTGAAGGGAATGCTAAACTTTGCTAACCCCGACTCGATGCCAGGACAAGTTGCTGCTACAACCGTTGGTACAGCCGTTGAAACTCTTGCTCATAAATATATTTCTGGGGAAAATATTAAACAAGTCATCAAAACAGTTGAACGACTGCGAAAAGAGAAAATGGCTTTCACCATCGATTTACTTGGTGAAGCAGTAATTACCGAAGCCGAAGCGCAGTCTTATCTAGAACGCTATCTAGAATTAATGCAACAATTGGTAGAAGCATCGAAGAATTGGGCAGCTATCCCGGCTATTGATGAGGCTGATGGCGAAGCAATCCCAAAAGTTCAGGTTTCTGTGAAGTTAACGGCGTTTTATTCCCAATTTGACCCTTTAGATGCTAAAGGTAGTGAGGAGCGAGTTAGCGATCGCATTCGGATTCTCTTACGTCGTGCTAAAGAATTAGGCGCGGCTGTCCATTTTGATATGGAACAGTATGCCTATAAAGACATAACTCTTAGCATCCTGAAAAAACTGCTCTTAGAAGAAGAGTTTCGGCAACGCACAGATATTGGCATAACCATTCAAGCATATCTGCGTGATAGCGAGCAAGATACTAAAGACGTAATTTCCTGGTTGAAAGAACGTGGCTATCCCCTGACAATCCGCTTGGTAAAAGGCGCATATTGGGATCAGGAAACTATCAAAGCAGCGCAGAAGCATTGGCCACAGCCAGTTTACAACGACAAAGCGGCAACTGATGCTAACTTTGAAACCATCACTCAGTTATTGTTAGAAAATCATCAATATGTTTATTCTGCCATTGGTAGCCATAATGTGCGATCGCATGCTCGCGCCATTGCCATCGCTGAAAGTTTAAATGTCCCCCGCCGTCGCTTTGAATTGCAAGTCCTCTACGGTATGGGTGATAAAGTTGCCAAGGCGTTGGTTGACAAGGGTTATCGAGTCAGAGTTTATTGTCCTTACGGTGAATTATTACCTGGAATGGCGTATTTAATTCGGCGGTTGTTGGAAAATACAGCTAATAGTTCTTTTTTACGGCAAAATCTCGAAAATCGACCAAGTGAAGAATTATTAGCGCCGCCGATTGTCGAAGAGGAAAAGAACTCTTTAACTCCTAACTCCATTCCTAACTCTCATTTTATCGGTGCTGCTGATACTGATTATGCTGAGGAAGAGGTGAGAACGAAGGCGGCGCAAGCTTTCCAAAGCGTTCGTCAACAGTTGGGTAAAACTTATTTACCCCTAATTAATGGCGAATATGTTAATCCGCCGGAATTTGTTGATTCTCTCAACCCTTCTAATTTCAGTGAGGTAGTTGGTAAGGTTGGGTTGATTAGCGTTGAACAAGCAGAACAGGCGATGCAAGCTGCTAAAGCTGCGTTTCCTGGTTGGAGGAAAACACCAGCCAAACAACGCGCTGATATTTTGCGAAAAGCCGCTGATTTGATGGAACTCCGCCGCGCTGAACTTTCAGTTTGGATAGTTTTGGAAGTTGGAAAACCTGTTAAGGAAGCTGATGGAGAGGTTTCGGAAGCGATAGATTTCTGTCGTTACTACGCTGACGAGATAGAACGGTTAGATAAAGGTGTCAATTATGACATAGCTGGCGAAACTAATCATTATATCTACCATCCACGCGGTATTGCTGTAGTGATTTCTCCCTGGAATTTTCCGCTAGCGATCGCTTGTGGAATGACTGTTGCAGCTTTAGTTTCAGGCAATTGCACTCTCCTCAAACCTGCGGAAACATCTTCTGTTATTGCAGCAAAACTCACAGAAATCTTGGTAGATGCTGGTTTTCCTAAAGGTGTATTTCAATACGTCCCTGGTAAAGGTTCGCAAGTCGGCGCTTATTTGGTAAATCATCCAGATACTCATGTAATTGCTTTTACGGGTTCCCAAGAAGTCGGCTGTAGAATTTACGCAGAGGCGGCAATCTTAAAACCCGGACAAAAGCACATGAAACGGGTGATTGCTGAAATGGGTGGCAAGAATGCCATTATTGTAGATGAAAGTGCTGATTTAGACCAAGCTGTTGTGGGGGTAGTGCAGTCGGCATTTGGTTACAGTGGACAAAAATGTTCTGCTGCTTCCAGGGTGATTGTGCTGCAACCGATTTATGATGCCTTTGTGCAACGGTTGGTGGAAGCGACAAAATCCTTGAACATTGGGGAAGCAGAGTTACCAAGTACACAAGTTGGGCCAGTAATTGATGCTAATGCCCGCGATCGCATCCGCGAGTATATTGAGAAGGGTAAGGCAGAAGCAGAAGTAGCGTTAGAATTACCAGCACCCGAACAAGGATATTTTATCGGGCCTGTGATCTTTAGTGAAGTATCACCAAATGCGGTAATTTCCCAAGAAGAAATTTTTGGCCCTGTGCTGGCGGTAATTCGGGTGAAAGATTTCCAGGAAGCGTTAGCAGTCGCCAACGGTACAAACTACGCCTTAACTGGAGGACTTTATTCTAGAACACCTTCGCACATTCAACAGACGCAGGCAGAATTTGAAGTTGGAAATTTGTACATCAACCGCAATATTACAGGAGCGATCGTTGGGCGGCAACCCTTTGGTGGATTCAAACTTTCTGGAGTCGGTTCTAAAGCAGGCGGCCCTGATTACCTCTTGCAATTCCTCGAACCACGCGCGGTAACAGAAAATATTCAACGCCAAGGTTTTGCACCAATTGAAGGTGCTGAGTGAAATAATTCGCAATAATGCTCTCTACGTTCGCGCAGCGTGTCGCAAACAGACGCTAAAAGCGAACGCAATTACGTTTTGTAATGGGCTTTAACCTCAACACAAAACCTGCTACCTGTCTTGGTGGAGACTTAAACCTCCACCACTAAAGCTTGTAAGGTGGGTAATGCCCACCTTATATTACCCAAGGAGCAATTATTTTTCGTGAAATCGATTTTTTAGATTTTGATGAAAAATCTAAAATTGGCTTAATTATCTACTAGAATTGTCGCCAATTTCATCGCTACTTTCATTATTTTTCACCAAAATTATTAAACAGAAACAACTAGCAGCTAGCTTTATTAAATTCAAAGCTTCGCTTTTTAAGACAATAAAAGCGCCTAATCCTATAAGAACAAAAGGCACAATATTATTACCATAGCGAGTCAATACATCGGCTATTACTCTGTAGTTAATTAATTTGTATGCCGCATAACACCATACTCCTAACAATAGAAAAAATAATCCGATAATTATTACAAAACTCTCTAAGTTACTGCTGGCAAATAACGGTACATAGACACTAATATTGTCACTACCATTTGCAACTGTAATAGCTGCCACACTATAAGTTTGAGGAGATAGGAAACTAGTAATGTTTGATGCCTCAGATTCTTCAGTTGTAGCTACAACTTCCTCTAATGCATCTTCTTCCTTATTGACTAAGCTGCTGATACCTATAGCAATTGGTACTAAACCAAGTAATCCAATCCAGCTTTTTGATAAAACTAACCCACCAAATAAACCAGAAAGGCTAAGGATTAATAAAACTGTAAAACCTAGAAACTGACCAGCAACTATATGCCTGCGGCGAAAATTAGCATTTATTTGAGAAAAAAGCAACAATAAAATGACAATATCATCAATGTTAGTGGCAATGAACGCAATTGCCCCAGTAGTAATTGCAGTAACTAACTCGCTCATATTTTAAGATAAACATAGATATGCTTTTATCTTGCAGCAGGCTACCGCGTTCGCATTGGCAAAGCCTCTCATAGATAGGACTTACGCAAACTCTACGATTCTTGGCGTTCTTCTCTAACGAGACGCTGCGCGTTGGCGGAAGCCTCTCGTAGAGATGGCGTCTTCTCTGCGAGATGCGAAGCGCGATGGCGGTTCGATAAATTAAGCTTTTTAGCACTTTTTGCGTAAGTCCTAATAGAGAAACTTACCAAACAGAAGAATCCAAAGAAATTCAACAACAGATACACACCTTCAATTATCTGTGTTTATCTGCAATGCCAAACACCAAATTTAAATTTTTGCGATAAATCTCGTAAATCGTTGAAATTCCTTGAATAATTACTTTGTCTATTTTAAAGCTTAGTTGTGCTAGAAGGTTAATTTGGTATGGTGATAAATCGTAGGTTCTAAAAATCCAGGATGAGTAAGCTAGGGACAACCTTCAGTGAAGGAATAATTGCCTTCATCGCCACTAACATAGATGACATCATTATATTGTTAATATTTTTTTCACAAGTAGATGTTAATTTTCGGCGACGGCATATCTTACTCGGTCAATATTTGGGTTTCACAGCCATTATCATCGCTAGCTTACCAGGATTTTTTGGTGGCTTAGTTGTACAAGGAGAATGGATAGGATTGCTAGGACTACTACCAATAGCAATTGGAATTCAGCAATTAGTATCTAGAAAAGAAGAAACTATAACAGTTCAGACAGTCAGTAGTGATTTTATGCAGTCCACACCTAGTAACCCTGTATTGTCTTTTATTTTGAGTATTTTACACCCCCAAACCTATAAAGTAGCGGCAGTAACGATCGCTAATGGTGGTGACAATATTAGTATATATATCCCTTTATTCGCTGGTCACGATCTTACCAGCTTGGGAGTTATTCTAAGTATATTTTTTATCATGGTAGGGGTTTGGTGTGCGATCGCTTATTTTTTAAGCCGTCAACCTACCATTGCTAATATTTTAAGTCGCTACGGCAAAGCTATCGTACCTTTTGTGTTGATTGGCTTGGGTCTGTTCATTATGTATGAGCGAGGTACATTCACTCTACTACCTTGGGTGAGAAGTTAATCAATGTTGGATGTTGGATGCTGGATTTGGGATTGAAAATCTAAAATTGGTCAAACCTGATGAACTAATTTCCAACTCACCATCATTAGGATGGTATAAATGATAAACCGTAGTGGGCGTTGCGGAGCTACCTGGCAGATTTTAGCGCCTACTAACACCCCTGGAACAGAGCCTAGCCATATAGGTACTACTAGACTCCAATCAACTGTTCCCAGGCTGAGGTGGCCGAGAGCAGTAAACAGCAGTAAAATTGCTGCGTGTGAAATATCTGTACCCACTAACTTCCGTGCATCAAGCCGGAAAAACCCAATCAGCACCAGGGCAAACATTGAACCTGAAGAGACGCTAGTTAAACCAACCAAACAGCCTAAAATTGCTCCCAAAGTAATTGTTACACAGCGACCAAAGTTAGTTTCTAAGTCTAATTTTGGCAATTCGGGTAAATTAAATTTGGGGAAAAAAGTTAATAGCAGCAATTGCACTAGTGCTAATACCGTGACTAGCAAAATCATCACACCAAGCAAACGCAGCAAGATGTTATCCAGGCTATACTCACCTGTACGTTTAAGAAAGTGCAAAATCCCCACGCCGAACAGTGAGCCTGGAACACTCCCAAAAGCCAGCCATTTAACAACTGTTGTGTCAAGAGTTTTCTGTTCCCAATGTTTGACGCTACCAACAATCTTCATCAATGTGGCAGCCACAACATCAGAACTTACAGCGATAGAAGGCGGAACCTGAAAGACAAAAATCAACATTGGGGTAATGAGAGAGGCTCCGCCAATTCCCGTCAAACCAACGATGATGCCAACAAAAAAGCTTAAGAACGGTAGTAATAAATATTCCATACTCTTCGGGGGTTTCAACAATCAGTTATGAGTTATCAAAGTCCTGTTGAGTTTCCCACTTCTATTAAGTGAGCAACATAGGGTTTAAATCTCCAAACAAAGCCTTAATAACTGTTCACTGACTTAACTACGAGCAGCTATGATTGAAAATCAGCTAAAGCTTCACTGCTAGAAAGCAGCAATTGTGCCAAACTATAGCCCAGTGGTAGACGGAGCTAGTCATGACAAGTTATTGTGTTTCTCAAGGGATGAGTGACACAAAGGTTATCCAGCTAAAAGTTAGGGCAGAGGATTCCTGGACAACTTAAAACCTGTCTGGAAGTTTTTGGTAGGATGACAACTGGCATTTAGCTGAAACAGGCTCTAATAACTGCTTATGGGTCAGTTGCTCTACTAAACTCAACTTCTAACTGGTTTGTCTGTGGTTTTACATGTAAAAGCACGTAAGGCGATGCACTTACCGTATTTTACTTGTAAGTATGAGCAAACGTCCAGCGTATTCGCGTTGTATCTCGCTAGATTAAGTAAAACGGCGTAAATAATTAAAGGTTTGTAGTAAAGACTTCAGTCCTTCTTTTAGGGCTAAAGTCCTTACTACAAAATTGATTTCAGCAATTTTACATAACTTCACATAGTTCGATTTATTCACACCGAATTAGTTATGTGGATAAAAATGTTAATTATCAGTCTCAGCATAGGGAATGGGAGTGGGGAGCTAGGGGAAGAATAATAATGCCCAATGCCTAGTTCAGAACTCAGCGCTGAAAAATTGTTGAATTTAAAGCGCTTATCGTGTTAAGCGTATTTAGTAGTTTCGCAGAAAATCCACCTATCAAGGGAGGGTGTCCACTGCTGAATACTGCTGTGGAGAGTGATGATGCTCATCCGGCGTTGCGGGAACGCACTCAACAAGCGATGAATTCTTGGCTGCATCTGATTCATCGCATTGTTGAAACGGGAATTAAAAAGGGTGAAATTCGCACTGAAGTTTGTGCTGATGAAATCGCTACTATCATAATTGCAACATTAGAAGGAGCAGTAATGATGAGCAAGCTTTATGGAGATTCAATTCACATGCACAGGGTTATTAATTACCTGAATCAATATTTAGAGACTCACCTGAGAATGTATGACAAAAATCATGGGATAAAAAATAATGCTACTAAATAGCTTGCACAGACCATTAGAAGTAGTATTAGAAATTCCTGTAAAAACATACGATATTGATTTTATGGGAATCGTGAGTAATATTGTGTATATCAGATGGCTAGAGGATTTATACCGTTTCTTTGTGAAGCTGCATATATTTACCCCCCGGCTACGCCGTCCCCCCTTGTGAAGGGGGGACTGATTATGTGCATCTTCATACAGAATTGGTATTACTTAGCACTAGTCAATATCTTTTCGATATCTGCTAGCTGCACCACTCCTGAAAAAGTTGGACTATTAATTACAAAAAAAGGTGTGCCAGAAACAGCCAATTTCTCAGCTAGTTGAATATCTTTTGTAATTGCGGGATTAGCAAGAGTAAGGTCGCGTTTAAATTTACCCAAATCTAGATTGAGTTTTTTAGCAATATCTAAATATAACGCCTTACCTAGTTGCTTCTGATTAGTAAATAGCGCATCATGATATTCCCAGAATTTGCCTTGCTGATATGCTGCCCAAGCTGCTGTTGCAGATGGCAATGCTTCAGCATGAATTGAAATCAACGGTAAATTCTTGTAAATTAATCTTAGTTTATCTGGATACTTTGCTAACAATTCTTTCAATGTTTTATGCGCCTCAGCACAGTAAGGACATTGAAAATCTGAAAATTCTATTAGCAGAGTTTTTGATTTAGTTGAACCTGTGGTGGGAGAGTCACCAATCACGGTTTGAGGATTTGTCTTTAAATCCTGTAAAAATCCTTGCTGTTCTTGCTTGACTTTCTGTTGTTGTTGCTGTTGATAGGCTTGAACAGATTCGATAATTGCCTCTGGATGTTCGCGGATAACTTGTAATACTTGCTGTTCTAACTGCGGATCAATGCGGCTAGCAGCTTGTGCAGGAAATGACCAGGTAACAACCAAAACTAGTAAACCTATGGCTGTCCAACTACGGAGATACTGAAATAAGGGAGTAAAACAATCAAAGAATGTACGCATACAAAAACTCATAAATATTTTTTTTTCAGCTATAGACACGCATTCGCTTCTACTTAAGAGTAATATCATGTCCGCTTTATTACTTATTAAACTTCAAGAACCCCACCCAGCCTCCGGGGAGAGGCTAGATGCAAGGTATAACTAATTACGTGTACTTTATGTAAGCTTTATTTTAAAAAGAGCCAGCAATCATCCCAGCAAGTAAAATAAAACCAATCCAGACGTTTTGCCGGAACATCTGACCATAAGCAGGATTAGGTAAGTCTCGCTGCCTTAATCGCACAGACTGCCAAACCCATCCGATAGTAGCAACTGCAAGGCTAATCCAGAAGGCTAAGTGCAGATGTATGAATACACCTAACCAAGCCAATAACAAGATTGTGCCAGCAAAGAAAATTCCAATAGCTACAGGGGCATAATTCCCAAAAAATAGAGCGCTAGAATTAATACCAATGCGGCGATCGTCTTCCTTGTCGCTCATTGCATAAACTGTATCAAATCCCAATGTCCACAGTACAGTCGCGCCCCAAAGTAACCAAGTTGGTTGGGAAATGGTTTGTGTGACTGCACTCCAGCTAATCAACACGCCGAAACCCCAAGCGATGGAAAGCACCAGTTGCGGTACAGGAAACACCCGCTTTGCACCTGGATAAAGTACAATTACTGGCACTGCTGCCACGCATAACCAGAAACTCAGGGGGTTAAGATAAAATGCCAGGATAGCTGCACATGCTAGGGAGACGATCGCAACTACAATCCCAACTTTCACAGACAAGGCGCGAGAAGCGAGGGGGCGATCGCGTGTTCTCTCTACTTCTGGATCAATATCCCGATCCCACAAATCATTGACTACACATCCGGCGGCACTCGTAGCCAGAGTACCTAATATAATCACACCAACCAGAGGTAAAGGCGGTTTCCCAGAAGCTGCCAAAAAAACAGCCCAAAGGGCAGGAATCATTAAAATTAACCGTCCTTCTGGTTTATGCCAGCGCAAAAGCCGGATAATTACAAGCCAAACTGGTTTTTGGGGGCGTTCTGGCGTCCTTAACATAAGAGTGGGGAGTGGGGAGTGGGGAGTGGAGAGTAGGGTATAGGGAGTGCAAAGAGGGCATTGTATATTTAAAATTGCGTATTCAAAAAACTTTTCTTTAGTTTCTATTCCCTATTTCCTAATTCACATATCTTTACATTTATAGAATAACGTTATTTGTTATTTGTAAAAACATAACCTCAAGTGGCAACTTTAAATATTTTTAAATAGTCACTAGGTTAGGAGCAGTAGAGTGAATATACTTAGCTCAGTTACCCTCGGACAAAGATAAAGAGTGCTGAGTATTTTTTAATTTACTCAGTAGACCTCTTGCATAAATCAAAAACAAGAACCCCACCCCGCCAAAGCTACGCTTTGTCTCCCCTCCCGAAAAGCGGGGAGGGGTTGGGGGAGGGGTGTTAGGGACTTTTGCAATAGGTCTAGTGCTAAGTACGGGCTAAACCTTAGCTATCCGCTAACACTACTCAGTTTGAGCAAGTGTGTTGCGACAAATATCAGTGCCAGCTACCCCGGCATATTACCGTTTGCCATTATTTCTTATAAAGAGAGAAAACTAGATGCTGAATTTAGCTTCTAGCTGGGAGAGTGTTCCAACTCAACCACCTAAGCAAGACCGGATTATTGCTGCCATTGACCTGGGAACAAATTCTCTACACATGGTAGTAGTCAAGATTGATCCCACATTACCAGCTTTCAGCATTATTGCTAGAGAAAAAGAAACTGTAAGACTAGGCGATCGCAATCTTAAGACTGGGGAACTTAAACCAGACATAATTGAAAAGGCGATCGCAGCCTTAGGACGCTTCCAAGAAGTTGCCAAAACTATCAATGCTGAAACAACCATTGCTGTGGCAACTAGTGCTGTGCGGGAAGCTCCCAATGGGAAAGATTTTTTGCACAGAGTAAAAACGGAGTTGGGTTTAAGCGTTGACTTGATTTCTGGTCAAGAAGAAGCGCGACGAATCTACCTTGGCGTGCTATCGGGGATGGAATTTAACAACCAGCCCCACATGATTATTGATATTGGCGGTGGTTCCACAGAGTTAATTTTGGGCGATAGTCACCAAGCACGCACTCTCACTAGTACCAAAGTTGGTGCGGTGCGACTAACTAGCGAGTTAATCACCACCGATCCCATCAGCAACACTGAGTTTCAATACTTGCAAGCCTATGCACGCGGGATGTTAGAACGTTCTGTGGATGAGGTACTAGCAAATCTAGAGTTTGGGGAATCTCCCCGTTTGGTGGGTACTGCTGGCACAATTGAAACCCTGGCCATAATTCATGCACGAGAAAAATCGGGTGTTATGCCTTCGATTCTCAATGGCTACCAGTTCAGTCTTAAAGACTTGCAAGAGTTGGTAAATCGCTTGCGGAAACTGAATAATTCAGAAACGGCTGCGATTCCCGGTATGCCAGAGAAGCGGGCTGAAGTTATACTCGCTGGTGCTGTCATATTACAGGAAGCAATGACGCTTTTGGGTAGGGAATCGGTAACAGTTTGTGAACGTTCCTTGCGGGAAGGTGTAATTGTAGACTGGATGCTAACCCACGGTTTAATTGAAGATAAGCTGCGCTACCAAAGTTCAGTTCGGGAACGCAATATACTCAAACTCGCTAATAAATACCATGTCAATTTAGAATATAGCGATCGCGTGGCAAAATTTGCCGAAAGTTTATTTGACCAAACTCAAGGTACGTTACACCACTGGGGATCTGACGAGCGACAATTGCTGTGGGCAGCTGCGATATTACACAATTGCGGTCATTATGTTAGCCATTCGTCTCACCACAAGCACTCTTACTATCTAATTCGCAATGGTGAATTACTCGGTTATACAGAAACTGAGATTGAAATCATAGCCAATTTAGCGCGTTATCATCGCAAATCGCCGCCTAAGAAAAAACATGAAAATGCCCAGATTTTGCTGAATAAACACCAGCGACAAATGGTCAGTCAATTGAGCGCAATTTTAAGATTAGCGGTGGCATTAGATAGACGACAAATTGGTGCGATCGCGCAAGTCCAATGTGAGTATTATGAACAATTTCAGCAGGTGAATTTGCTGATTTTTCCATCTCAACCTGATGATGATTGTGCTTTAGAACTTTGGAGCTTAGATTATAAAAAAGGAGTATTTGAGGAAGAATTTGGAGTGAAATTAGTAGCGACTTTAGAAAAGTCTAGCGTTGCTAAATTGTCTTAGAAGTAGGGTGCGTTGACGCAGTGTAACGCACCTACTTAATGTCTAAACGCACATATATGCGCCATTACAAATCATATCTAATTTATGCATTTGCTTTCAAAATTACAGCTAAATTTTAATCCTGCTTAAGGATGAATAAATAAACTATCTAAAGAAATAGTTTAAAAACAAAAATTAGACTTAGAATGATATCTATAGTTAATAGTCTATTTACTCTAGGTTATGTTGCTATTGGATATCTAAGCTGGGAAAACTTAGATATCCTTATATAAAATTATAATTAAACAGGTTAAATTGTTTAGTTTTATGCACTGGAGAATACTCAGACTTCAGCATATAGCTTGTGTTGCATTATTGTAATAATTCCTCAGCTTTGGGAGGTATGAGCTATATCAAAGCTTGAGGTAAAAAACCGATGAATTTATCTCTCACAGCTTCCACGGCTAAAACTGTTAAAAACTAAAGAAGATTTGAAAATTACAATGATTATCATTGCCATCTAAGTGAATATTTAATTTACTGAAAGCCTTATCTTGTCGTGGTTTTGGTAATTTCTACTCTGATTCCGCCTCGTCAATATTTAGATGCGTTTGCCCTGACTTGTGTGGACACCGTAGCCTTGCTAAGGGGAGCCAGTGCGGTCTTGGGGTCTCCGCAAGTGGAGCATCTGGCGTGTGTGGTGCAATGACTATGGAATCATAACGAATTATCCGAACATGATATAAGCGATATAAGCACGCTTTGTGCTTACTACAAACTTTTCATTACTAGTTTAGACATTGTATTACTGCTGTTCACGCAAAAAGTTCTTTAACCACTTAATTACTTCGCTTGTTGTTTGCTCATTTGCCATTTGGAGACATTGCTGTACAATTCCTCTGACGTTAGGAAAGTAGCTACTTTCTGTAAGAACATAACTTTCTTCCTGCAATCTATAAATTAATAACCGATTACTCTTTAATATCCAAACTTCTGGTACTCGATAAGGTAAAAAATCATTAACGTCGGTGTAGCTTGTCACATCTATTTCAATTGCTAAATCTGGCGGTGGATCTGACTCCCAATTAATTCTTTTTTTGCCTACTACTGCTCTGCAATTTTCAATGTAAAAGCAAAAATCTGGTTCAATACCACTAATTTCTGGCAAGCTCATGGTGATGGGCGTAAATGATTCGTATATGCGGTTTAAATAATCCAACAAAACTTTAGCAATATCTGCCAGTAAACTCGCATCTCTTCCATGCTCCGGTAGCGGTGCCATTAGTAAAATTTCTCCTCTTCGATATTTAATGCGAGGCGAGGAGCGATCGCCTAGTTGCTGACTCAATTCTTGATAGTCTTTCCAGTCTCCCAAAAGCTTCAACACCGCGCCAGGTGGTAACTCGATTCTTTCTGGTGTAATTACGGTATCCATAATTAGCTCGCATTATTTACATCGAAGATAGGCGATCGCAGGATTTATGAATTCAACGGACAGATTCTTATATCAAAGGCTTTTGCTGACAAATACAAAGCCACGGCTCTTATTTACTGAGGCATCATTTGTAAGCATTGCTTTCCATAAATCTGATGTTTTTACCCAGACTGGTGGATATTTGTAACGAGAAACATCAAGAATTAAAAACCTATCTGTTTGCTCATTATATGCTGCTAAAGGAGAAATATGTCCACCTGTCTCTTGACCTATTTCTTTGCGTAAATAGTTTACTAAAACAAAGTTTTGCGGTTGTTTTAAATTTTCTGCCGCTTGTTTGCGGAACTGCTCTAAACTAGTGTCGGCAGCGTGGTAAACATTAACTTTAACACCATAGCTGGCTAGTAATTGCCCTAACTGATCTAAAGTCATACCTTGCCGAGAGACAACTTCAGGACTTAGCACTTTTTTTGTATTATCATTACTAAAAAAGTTTTCTTGAGTAAATATTCGATATGGCTTGTACTGCGGTGCTTCTGGTGCTGGAATTTGTAAACTATTCAGTACCATAACCATACTCGCAACACCACAATATGCCTGATTATTTTGAGTGGTGAATTGTATACTCAGTGGAAAGAAGTCTTCATTTGATTTACTCTGAAGTAATAATTTTTCCCCTTCAGGCGTATTAAAACCTACTAAGTTTGACGAAAGCGGTAATGTTTGAGAAAGAACGCTTCCACTAGAGATACATAATCCAATAGTTAAAGCTTTGAAAAAAGTTTTACTTATTTTTCGTAACATAGCATTTATAAGTACTGTAAAATTTTCAAATCAGATCATATCAATAATCTCACGCCAAGATGCTAAACAAGTATAAGATTTTAGGAGAAATGGTATAAAAATGCTTAGTGTTACTAAACCCAAGCGAGTTGCGCTGGCAATCTTTTCTTTTAGTGTCTTGCTTTACAGCCAAGTTGCCTCAGCTGCCTTAACTTTACCTCTACGCAGCAAAAAGGGGATGGTGGTTTCGGCCCATCCCTTAGCAAGTGAAGCGGGAATTTTGATGTTACGCAAAGGTGGTAATGCAGTAGATGCAGCTGTCGCTACAACCTTTGCAATTTCAGTAGTTGAGCCTTTTTCAGCCGGAATCGGCGGCGGCGGATTTTTGCTGATGCATTCTGAGAAAACTGGCGAGATGAAAGCGTTAGATTTCCGTGAACGCGCACCACTGAAAGCTACAAGAAATATGTATCTAGACGCCAAAGGAAAGGTGCGTCCCAATGCAAGTATTAATGGTTATTTGGCAGTAGGCACACCAGGAACGGTGGCGGGACTTTATGAACTGCATCGTCGCTATGGTAAGCTTTCTTGGCAAGAGGTAATGAAACCTGCGATCGCACTTGCTAAAGATGGCTTTGTCCTCAGTCCTCAAATTACTTGGCGTTCCCTCCCAGAATACGAAAACCGTAAGGAAGCAATCCTCAACAATCCAGCAGCGCGGGAAATTTTTACTCGCAATGGTGAGTTTTATCAACCAGGAGAGAAGCTGGTGCAGCGTGATTTGGCACGTACTTTAACAGAAATTGCCCAAAATCCCCAAAGTTTTTACACCGGAAGTATTGCTCGGGCGATCGCTTCTGATATGGTAAAAAATGGCGGTTTAATTACTCTAGAAGACCTCAAAGCCTACAAAGCAATCTGGCGGACTCCTGTTTGTAGCAATTTTCGTAAAGCTAAAATTTGTTCAATGCCACCACCGTCATCAGGAGGCGTTCATCTATTGCAGATTTTAAATATTATTGGTGACACTGATTTGAAATCTTTGGGATGGCATCATCCCGACGCTATACATTTAATGGTTGAAGCAATGAAGATTGCTTACGCCGATCGCTCAGAATATTTAGGCGATCCTGATTTTGTCAAAGTTCCTGTGCAAGAACTGCTTAGTCCAGGTTACGCCAAAAAACGCCGTCAAGAAATTAATATGCAAGTGGCTAGACCTTCGACCGAGGTCAAGCCAGTAGATAGAGAGACACTAAAACGTTTTAGTCAAGCTAATAATCAGAAATCGGAAAATAATATCATCCCATCATCGCTTCAGTCTCTGCAAACGAAGACAAGTCGCCATGAATCTACTGAAACCAGTCATCTTACGGTTGTGGATGAAGAACGCAACGCCGTAAGTCTGACTTTCACAATTAACCTTGGTTTTGGTGCTGGTGTCGTGACACCGGGAACTGGAATTGTCCTCAACAATGAGATGGATGACTTTGCTTCTGCGCCAGGAGTGCCTAATGCCTTTGGTTTGGTTGGTAACGATGCCAATGCGATCGCACCTCGTAAGACTCCTTTATCTAGCATGACTCCCACAATTGTCACAGAAAGCGGTCATTTTCGCATGGCAGCAGGTGCGCCTGGTGGTAGCACCATCATCACCCAAGTTTTGCAAGTGATCCTAAATGTGCTGGAATACAACATGGATGTTGGTGCGGCTGTTTCTGTTCCACGCATACATCATCAATGGCTTCCAGATCAGTTGCGTGTGGAATCTTGGGGCTTAGATGCTCTCACTATGGAAGACTTACGCCGTCGGGGACACAAAATAAAAGAAACTATTCCTTGGGGTAATGGTAATGCGATCGCTGTAACATCTGATGGAACTTTAGAAGGGGCCGCTGATCCTCGCGGTGAAGGTTCCCCTAGAGGTTTATGAGCGATTCAGAGACTGGAAAGACGCAGATACGCCAAAAATAACCAATGACCAATGACTATTGATTTTGGGCTGTTGACTCTACGTAGCTGCTGCTGCCGAACTCATTTGCGCGGGCGCTAGGTACTAGTGTCCAACCTGCTTTGAGAAGTTTTTGACAAGTTGCCCAACCTTTAGAACCACCTGGTATTTGATAATCTGGGACTTTAAAATGTCCAAAAGCTGTGTAAGGACGCCAAGGTTGATTAGGTTCTGTCTGCAAATACAAAATTTTTTCTCCGTTGCCACCAAACTTAGGTAACCAGCACATTTGTCGATGCATTGCAAACTCCTTGTTCTTTTAGCTAATAATGCATAATAGCAGAGCTTTGTCAAGCTAATTATCACCCTTCTGGGATACTTTTTTGCCTTAAAGTGGCAAAGTGTAATTAAGTTCTATACATTTCAGGATAGTTACTTAACAAGTCATAGCTTGAAAGACATCTGCTAGAGGGATACGAAGATAAACAGCTTTGCCTCACCTTGTTTATCGGGTGAGATTTTTCTAATGTTATCCGCGTTTTTTGGGATTGTGTGTAACCATAACTACTATTTTTGCTGAAGTTCGCAATTAGACTATTTGTTTTTCTGATTAGATACATATAGCCTATTGTCGGTTTCGGAAATTACTTATAAAACTAAGTAAGTCGGAGTTGCAATTGCGCCTAGCGCAACCGTCATCTCCTAGTGCGCCATTCAATAGGGACTTCCAAATAAAAAAATGTTCCAAAACTGAGGCAAAAACTCTCTCTATTTCTTCTCTCTGCGTTCTCTGCGCGGCAGTCGCTCATGGGGGAAACCCCCAAGACCGCGCTGCCTTGTCTCTGTGGTTCGTTTCTTGGAATAATTTATTTCTTGGAAGTCCCATAAACCTCTTGCATAAATCAAAAATAAAAAACCCCACCCCGCCAAAGCTACGCTTCGTCTCCCCGCAAGCTGGGAGGGGAGCGTTTGCGTTAGCAAATGCGGGGTGGGGTTCTTGCGTAGTAAGTAATCAAGCGGACATGATAAGCTAAAAATCTTTTAATTTGCATCCTCCAAAAAATAAATTTCTTGTGGGGTGGGCATCTTGCCCGCCCTAATTGTGCAAATTAAATGCGCGACAGCTTATTAGGGACTTTTGCAAGAAGTCTAATAAGAAATTGGTCTTTGATAACCTGTAACTTGGGTTATTAGAAAGATGGAGCATACAACTTATCGCCGACAATCTGGCGAATTGTCTCTACTAGTTTAGTGTATGCAAAGTCAGATAAAACTGGTTTTGCTCCTTGCAAGTGAATTGGTTGATCTAAATCAATCCATGACTTGCAACCGCCGTATTTAGAGTGATAGGGAATTTCTTGTTGGGGTAGTTTATATGTCCGCAGGAGCAGAATATAAAGCGGCTGGCGTGGTTTCCATTTGAGGCGATCGCTAATAAAATGCTCGTTCCAAATATGGAAGGGAAGCAAGGTGTTGACAATAGACTCATCGCTAACTGGCAAAATATCTGTAATTTCAGCCCAACTGCCGATGGGAACTGTCTCTGGATGCCAACCTGATGTTACTGGATAAACACGATTAGCATACTCAGCTTTCAGCATGAAAGCTTGTTGATGTTCATAAGTAGGGTAAAGCAAAATTTGCTTGTGGGCAACTTGGAAATGTCCATTTCGTTCATGGATACCGCCTTTGCGGAGCAACATAATTGTTTTGCCACTTTCTAAGGCATTTACGGCGACTGCCCATTCTTTGAGAGCATGAAAAGTTGTAGTCAATTCCATCAGTATCTACTGTAACTCTGGTTTAATTTCAAGCTAAGACCGATAACGTGTGAAACTATCTAGGGGAATGAATTAAAAAGCAAGCAGTTATGGAAAAGCGATGTCTACGACGGGCTTCGCCTACGCTAGGTACTTCTGAAGTCCAAATCACACCCATCCTTATGGGAACTTGGCAAGCTGGTAAAAGAATGTGGGTGGGAGTTGAAGATGCTGACTCGATTAAAACGATCCGAGCCGCTTATGAAGCTGGTATCACGACAATTGATACTGCTGAAGCTTATGGTGAAGGACACTCTGAGCGAATTGTCGCTGAAGCTTTATCTGATGTACGCACTCATGTGGAGTATGCCACAAAAGTTTTTGCTAACCATCTAAAGTATGAACAAGTCATTGAAGCTTGCGATCGTTCCCTAACCAATTTAAAAACTGATTACATTGATCTTTACCAAATACATTGGCCCTCCGGTGCTTTCAATAGTGAAATAGTACCTATTGAGGAAACTATGAACGCTCTTAATCTCCTTAAAGAGCAAGGTAAAATTCGAGCTATTGGTGTTTCCAATTTTTCCTACGCCCAGTTGGCAGAAGCAGCACGTTATGGACGTATTGATAGTTTACAACCACCCTATTCTTTATTCTGGAGACAGGTAGAACAAGATGTATTGCCCTATTGTATCGAAAATAATATTTCTATCCTTGCTTATTCGTCTTTAGCACAGGGGTTGTTAACAGGTAAATTTGCTCACGGTCATAAATTTGACCCAGCAGATAACCGTGCTAAAAATAAACTGTTTCAAGGCGAAAACTTTGAACGTGCTCAACAAGCGCTACAACAACTGCGTCCCATAGCCCTTCTTCATAATTGTACACTTGCTCAGTTAGCTTTAGCGTGGTTAATTGCTCAACCTCAAACAAATGCGATCGCTGGGGCGCGTTATCCCGAACAAGCAGGAGACAACGCATTAGCCGCTCAAATTAAGCTTTCCGCCGCCCAATTGGCAGAAATTGATGCCATTGGACGTATTGTTACCGACCATCTGGATAACAGTCCAATTATGTGGAATTGATGACAATGCAGTTTGGTTAGTTATGCTTATCTCTCCAAGATCCCCTCAACTCTCTTAAAAAGATAGTCGGGGATCAAATCTCTGGAGCTAAATTGCAAAATCTAACAAAACGTCAACTTTAGTAAACTAGGGGTTGCAACTCACAAATTAAGCGATAAATTAAATAGTAGGACACCAAACAAAAAACCAAACTAAAAGGGGAAATGACTTAGTGTCCCCTGTCATCAACCCAAGCAAATTTCAGCATATCAAATGAAGTGGTAAAAAGCCGAATCTAGAAGGCAAACCCAAATCCTAAAGCGGAAAAACGCAATAATGCTGAGTTTGTTCGTCGTTTAGTCAACCTTAGTTATTAAGTTTCAATTACTTAACTTAGTTTAACAATTTGAACCCTGTAAACTCGATAAAACCTGGTCAACCTCGACCAGGTTTTTGGCATTTTATGGTAATAAACTTTTTTAGTACGGCAGGGAGTGCTGGAATCCCCACTTGAGGGGCAAGTACCGCAAGGCGGAAGTTAAAAGTCAAAAAGCTTTAATTTGGGGCTTTGTGGCTGTAATTAAATGGTGGTTTATTTACACCATGCTGTACTAGGACATTAACAAAAGACAGTTAATGTGCCCAAGAAATCTAAAACCTTTTGGTTAGGGTACTTGACTTATTTTACTTATAAAAATCAGCCCACTAAGTAGGCTGATTTTTTACAATATTTATTAACTCAAATAAGATTGTGAGAGCTACGACATGAGCAATGAATGCAAATGGTAACATGACCCTGGTAGCCTAAATACCTACAGTAAATCCTGTGCGTTTCTGGTTATTACTTACTTCTTGTCATGCTTATGGCTATAAAAACTAGGGTTTTTGGTGTGAATTCTGTAAAAGTTAAAAAGCAAAAGCAACCAGGGAATTGGCAGAAAAGCACGCTGGCTCAGTTTTTACGCTTGCCTTTGTATTTCCTGATAGCTCTGCTATGCATTCTTGGTTCACCCGTGCTGGCAAAAGTTCCTAGCTCAATTAATTTATCATCTCAACTACCAATTCACAATCTTACGTCGCTGGCTGTGGTTGCTGACCCAGCCTCACTAATAGAGCAGGGCAAAGTTTTATACAATAGCGGAAATTTTACCAAAGCGGTAGAAGTGTTACAACAGGCTGTTCAATTATATAGGCAGCAAGGGGAGAGCATCAGACTGGCAGCGACACTGAGTAATCTTTCTTTAGCTTACCAACAACTCGGTGCATGGAATCAGGCACAGCAGGCAATTACAGAGAGCTTAAATTTGCTCAAAGGACAGGATGACAACCAAAATTTGCAAATATTTGCTCAATCACTCGATATTCAAGGTCGTCTCCAACTGACAATGGGACAGGCGGAGGCGGCTTTAACAACTTGGCAGCAGACAGAAAAAATTTACAGGCAAGCAGATAATAAAAGCGGCGTGGTGCGATCGCTAATCAATCAAGCGCAGGCGTGGCAAACCCAAGGATTTTACCCTCGCGCTCTCAAAACACTCGATCGTGTTAGTGAGACTTTAAAATCTCAACCAGACTCTATAGAAAAGACAGTAAGTTTGCGATCGCTCGGTGATGCGCTTTTAGTAGTGGGCGATTTGAAAAAGTCACGTCAGGCGCTAGAAGCAAGTCTGACGATTGCTCGAAATCTGCAATCAAGCGTTGATATTGGGGCCAGTCTGTTCAGCCTGGGGAATAATGCTCTTAAACAACAAGATAAAACAAAGGCGATCGCCTATTATCAACAAACAGTTGCAGCATCTCCCTCACCCATTACAAAAGTCCAAGCACAACTAAATTATCTGGGAATACTCATTGAAGATCAACATGCCGCAGAGATTCAAACTCTCTTGCCGTTGATTAAGTCCCAAATCGACCAACTCCCCCTCAGCCGTGCGAGTATTTACGCTCAAGTCAACTTTTCTCAAAGTCTAGCAAAAGTCAAGAGTGGCATATTGCACGCATCCAGTCAGAATTACTATAAAGCATTCAGTACCAAAGACTCAGCAGTATTACTTGCTAGCGCCATCCAGCAATCCCGCAGTTTAGGGGACAAGCGAGCAGAAGCGTATGCACTGAAGAGTTTAGGAGGCTTGTACGAAGAAACCAAGCAGTGGTCAGAGGCGCAAGAGCTTACCCGGCAAGGATTAGCCTTGGCACAGAGTAGCAATGCACCAGAAATTACTTATACCTTAGAGTGGCAATTAGGTAGATTGCTTTGGGCACAAAAAGATATTAATGGTGCGATCGCGGCTTATGATGCTGCTGTGGCAACTCTCCAGTCTCTTCGCAGAGATTTAGTAGCCAACAAAGATGTAGTAAACCAGGATGTGCAATTCAACTTTCGGGACAGCGTGGAACCCGTCTACCGAGAGTCAGTAGAGTTACTGCTGAAATCCCAAGCAGGAAAATCACCAAATGAAAAAATATTAGAGAAAGCAAGAGAGCGCATTGAAGCACTCCAAATAGCAGAATTGAACGACTTCTTCCAGCAAGCTTGCCTACAAGGTCAAAGAGTATCCCTCGATCAAGTGGTAGATAAAGATAATCCTACGGCTGCCATTATTTATCCGATTATTCTTCCTGACGAACTTCAAGTAATTGTTAAAATTCCCAAACAACCCTTACAAAGCTACAGTAACAAGATATCCCAAGCAGATGTAGAGAAACTTTTAGTAGAACTGCGAAAAAATCTTGTCAATCCCACCGCTACCAACGCAGTTCAAACCCAAGCACATCAAGTTTACGACTGGCTGCTCAAACCCATTGAGTCACAATTGCAAAAAAGTGGAGTAGATACCTTAGTGTTTGTCCTGGATGGAGCATTACGCAATTTACCAATGGCCGCTCTCTATGATGGTAAGCAATATTTGGTAGAGAAATATGCAATTGCTCTGAGCGTGGGTTTGCAACTCCTCGACCCTAAATCGCTAGTACAACAGCAATTAAGGGCGCTAACCGCAGGACTGACTCAGCCGCCACCAGGTTTTTCTAAGTATGCACCGTTGCTTGCGATCAAATCTGAATTCGACGGCATTATGAAAGCAGGAGTCTCGACTACTAGCCTAATGGATAGAGATTTTAAGAAAAAGAATTTAGAGAGTGAAATTGCTCATACTTCATTCAACATAGTGCATTTAGCAACCCACGGTCAATTTAGTTCCCGCCTTGAAGACACTTTTATTTTGGATTTCGATGGTCAGATCAACGTCAAAGATTTTGATACTCTCTTCCGCAGTCATGGTAAAAGCATAGTAGAGTTATTAGTTTTGAGTGCTTGCCAGACAGCGACAGGAGACAAACGTGCAGCACTCGGTCTTGCAGGAGCAGCTGTACGAGCTGGGGCACGCAGTACCATAGCGTCCCTGTGGCAGATTGACGATCGCTCCACAGCAATGTTTGTTAGTGCCTTCTATCGAGAACTCAAGAAGGGCAAAATTAGCAAAGCCGAAGCTGTCCACCGGGCCCAGCTAGAACTGCTGAAACATCCTAACTACAAAGCACCAAGCTTTTGGTCTGCCTATGTGTTGATTGGCAATTGGTTGTAATTTGGAGATAAACAAAATGATATCATGTTCGCTTGATTACTTATTAAACCCGAAGAACGCCACCCCTTAATCCCCTCCCCGCTTGCGGGGCTACGGTGTACACACAAGTCCAATTACCCCCCTTAATCCCCCCGATATATTGGGGGGAAACCGGAAATCTAGTTCAATCCCCTTTAGAAGGGGAGGGTTAGGGTGGGGTAAAACCTTGGGTTTTTCAGCTATTTCAGACTTGTGTGTACACAATAGGCAAGCGGGGAGGGGATACGAAGCGTAGCTTTGGCGGGGTGGGATCAATGACTGTGGAAATCATAACTAATTATGCAAGCATGATATGAGTCGTTTTTTTGTTGCCCTTTTACCACCACAAGACATTCAAGACTACGCCAATCAGATTAAGCAATACTTCGCCGATCGCTATGCTAGTAGCGGAGCGCTAAAATCTCCACCTCATATTACCCTGCAACCACCCTTTGAATGGGCAGATGATAACTTGCCACTCTTAGAAGCATCCTTGAAGGAATTTGCAAGTAGACAACAGCCAGTAGCAATTACCCTCAAAGGGTTTGATGCCTTTGCACCTCGTGTCATATACATTAGTGTAGTCACAAGTCAAGAACTTTTGACTTTGCAAGCTGATTTAATGACTTATGCAGAAAGCAACTTGGGAATCGTTGACAAGGTTGCTAAAACTCGCCCTTTTGCGCCCCATATAACGGTTGCGTTTCGAGATTTAACAAAGCAAAACTTTAGAGATGCTTGGCCAGAATTTGAAAAGCGTCAGTTGCATTTTGAGTTTACTGCCGACAAATTAACATTACTGCTTCACGATGGTAAGCGTTGGAATATTAAATCGGAGTTTGGTTTTCTGAGCAATGAGTAACGTCTCAAATCTATGGTTACATTACTTTTACTTTAGCTTTGCCTGCGAGTCATAGCCATCACCGCGTTAACCATAAGCTCCGGCAAATCTCCCAAAGTTGGTAAAATGTCTTCTGCGGAACAAACCAGTGGCAGATCATCTCCAAGCCATACCCAAATCTGTTTCACGAGAGAATTGGAAAAAACGTGCGATGAAAGCAGAAAAAGAATTACGTATCCTTCATGTCAACGTGTTTGATGGACAAAGAAAGGGGAAGAAATTTCCGAAGAAATAGAGATATTAACAGCGATTGGGCATCATTATAGTGTTCAAACAGTACAAAAAGCAGTACAACAAACAATTGATTCTGGGAGTAGCTTACGAGGAGTTGAGAACAACTTTAAGTTGGAAGTATCTGAGAAGGAAGAGACAACTCCAAGTTTTAGTAGTGTGAGAAATTGGTTAGGAAAAAGTGGTTTATATGAGTTGCAAAGAGAAAAAGAATACCGAAATGATTGGGTTTTTATTATAGACCTAACAGTAGAATTGGGGAAGCAAAAATGTTTGGTGATTTTAGGAGTTTTAAAACCTTTTTCCCTTCCCTAATTCGCATTGCCGACAATAGACCTGGGATGCCTCAAGAATTGCAGCAGCAAATTATAGAGTCATTTTCTCTTGAAACAAAGAATAGTAAAAATACTAGTTTAGCAGTAAGCTATCGAATTAAAATCGTCAGACATGGCGGAAAATTAAATTTCCATTCATAGATTGGTATAGGCACTAGGGCGGCCGCATCATGTCAATAAGTAAAGTCTATTCTCAATAGAGCTAATAATAATGTCATTAACCCTTGCTTATTGCGAAGAAAGTAGGCGATCGCTTTGGGGCTTTAAAAATAATCAAACGCGAAATCCTGATTTTTTCGTTGTTTCTTAAGCTTCGTTGTGATCAAGAGTAATTTAGATGCGTTTGCCCTAGTATAGGCACTGAATTTGAAATTTTATTGCCTTTAATTTGATTGATTCAAAATTCTGAATTAACTTTTGAATACGTACCATAACGTTGCGTTACATTACTTCCTAAACTTGCTGCTGGATAGGAATTTGAACCACAAACTTCGTTCCTTTTCCAGGTGTCGAAACAAACTCTAACTTGCCGCCATGTTTTTCGGTGATAATTTGATAGCTGATAGCCATTCCCATTCCTGTTCCCTTACCGACAGGTTTTGTTGTAAAGAAGGGATTGAAAATCTGTTTTTGAATCGATTCGGGAATTCCAGAACCATTGTCAGTAATGGTAATTTTCACCCACTGCGAATCAATGGCAGAGGTACGAATCGTGATGCTACTAGGATTATCCTGAATTTCCTGATAAGTTCGTTTGGCATTGAGTTCTTCGAGGGCATCGAGTGCATTTACTAGAATGTTCATAAACACCTGGTTGATCTGTCCAGCGTAGCATTCTACATTGCATAAATTGTTGTAGTCTTTGATGATCTGAATTTCTGGGCTTTTGTCAGTGGCTTTGAGGCGGTGTTGCAAAATCATTAAACTATTGTCGATACCTTCATGAATATCCACCGCTTTACAGCACTTGCGTCTGTTATGAGGTACAATAAAATAAAATATAAATACATTTAAATGAAGTCATACTCTGTCGATCTTCGAGAAAAAATAGTTGCAGCACATCTTCAAAAAAACATCTCAATCAGGAAAGTAGCTAACATATTTTCCGTCTCAAAGAGTTTAGTGCAAAAGCTGGTAAAACAACAAAAACTGGAAGGGAATTTACAATCCAAGCCGCGAGGAAAGCCACAATTTAGTCATTTAACAAATGCTGACATAGAGTTGAGAGAATTAGTTGAATTATATCCAGATGCAACATTGATAGAGTTGTGTGAATTATTTGCAGACAAGACTGGTAATTGGGTAGGTCAAAGTGCAATGTCTCGTGCGTTACAGAAATTAGGATGGGAGTATCCCATTTTTGCAAAGACATTAGATAGCAAGTTGACCATTGAGGTAGGCACAGCGAAGTTGTAGTATGGACGGCACATTGGCAGGATTCCACTG
>NZ_JBALBZ010000152.1:0-18635 GCF_036919495.1 Nostoc sp. | reverse complement strand
AAACCGTAGGGATCAGATTTTTCGTAAATGTGTCCTTCAAAATTTTTGATTTCATATTTGTAATGCTCTCCCACACCGATTTCAGGAATAAATAATTCCCAAATTCCAGTGCGACCTTTACGCATCTGGTGTTTACGCCCATCCCAGAGGTTGAAGTCTCCCAACAATGAAACGTTGCGAGCATTGGGTGCCCAAACTGCAAAATAAACGCCTTTAACGCCGCCTATTACCGTGGGGTGCGCTCCCAGTTTTTCGTATATCCGGTGATGGTTGCCTTCACTAAACAAATGCAAGTCAAAGTCTGTCAAGTTGGGAGAACGGAAAGCGTAAGGGTCATAAGTGACACGCTCATGTTCCCCTTCTTTAATCCGTAACTGGTAGTTTGCCAGTTCTGGAGTATCAATCGTGCATTCAAAAAAGTGGGGATGATGCACTGTTTGCATTGGGTATTCCTTGCGTTGTTCAGGAAGAACCACCCATGCTGCACTTGCATTTGGTAGGTAGGCCCGCACAGCCCAGACAGTTTTGCCGTCTTGTTCTACGGGATGAGAACCTAATATTTCAAAGGGATCGTTATGCTGATTCCAAACGATGCTGTTAACCTGTTCAGGGGCGATCGTGGTCATGGACATGAAGCTACCTAAGTGATAATAACGTGATTGACTAAATCTACTTTTTTAATATCTATATATATTCTTTACATTTATTTGCAATTTTGTCGCCACCGTTATCGTACATCAGAATGGGGAATGGGGAATGGGGCATGGGGCATTGCACAGAGGATGAATGACAAATGACTAATGACTAATGACGAATGTATCAAAAATTTAAAAATGGGAAAAACTGAAGTAAGGTTTTACGTATACGAAGCAAGAAAATCTGTTCTCGAATTTTGGGGTCTAGTTTTGGGGGCGGGGCAAGTTGGAGCTGCGCTTGTAATTGAATATATTCGGCAGCTGTTAGGGATTTTCCATCAATAGGCGATCGCGCCTCTATGATAATTTTAGTGCGTAATATTTCTTCTGGTGTATCCTCTGGTGGTGGTAATGCTATGACTGCTGAACGCCAAGAGCTACTCAACACAAAAAAGGTTCCACTAATCACAATTAAGCTCAATAATTTTATTGTCTTTATCGCTTTAACTCTCCCCATCTCCTGAACTGCGTTCACAACGCAGGATAAAAATCTGTTTTTTCCATTCTCCATTCCCAAAGTTAAAAACTTTCCCAATAAAAATCTGGCAATATCAAGGGACATCACCAGGTCTCTTCTGATATGGAATAGACTACAGGGAATGCCCAAGAGCAATTGCCAGCGATCGCAATGAATTGTTTTGCCCTCTGAAAAGTCAGGAGTCTAAGCTATTGCAAACACCAAAGCAGGGAAATACTTTGCCCACAAAATGGCTTAGATTTACAAAATTCAACTCCCTTCGCCTTGAAATAAGGTTCGAGTCACAGAAGAGGAAGGCAACAAGGGTCACAAAGTTTGGTGGAGAACCTGATAAATAAATTTAGGGTTGCTAAAACAATGACGAAATTATTTCTTGTGGCACTTTCCGCGACGCTTAATAGCCTTAGCGCAGTGCCTCGTAGAGAAGCGTTAGCGAGTCAGACGCTCCTACGTCGCTAACGCTGCCCTATCGAAATAAATATTTAACATTGAGCATAAATAAATTTAGCCGCTTGAAACCCTCTATTGGCATACTGGGCAATTCCAGTATCTTTCTCCCCTGCCCCCTGTCCCCTGCTCACCTGCTCACCTGCTCACCTGCTCACCTGCTCACCTGCTTTTATGTTCAGGCAAGGATTATCAAGCGGACAGATGGTTGCGGACACATGGTTAAAGAGGTAATCCTCATCACCAGTGTCCTTTACTTACTGCCCTACTTAGCATTCAAGTAAATTCTAGGCTCTAATACACCAACAGAAAAATGCAGGTTTTTACTTGAATCTAATTAATTCAAGCTATGTGGTGACGAGCCTTGTCACTAAGCTATTTTGGGCATCATTTAAACTAAAGCTGATTGATGCCCTATTTAGGAGTAGCAGTGGCAGTAGGAGTGGGAGTAGCAGCAGGAGTAGTTGCGGGAGTAGCAGCAGGTGCATCAGTTGGTTCACCAGCAGCTGGGGTACTAGTAGTACCTCCACCACCAGCGCCACCAGCGCCACTACCAGCATCACCACCGCCACCGCCTTCACAAGCTCCGAGAATTGTAGCCAGACTTAAGATTACAGCCAAACCAAAGATTCTTGTTTTCATAACTCCTCTTTCACCAATTGTGGCTAGAACAATTTTTCGCCTGTTGAATACGATACCGTATTTATTGCTTTTTTTTAAATGCTACGAGATTACATATTAAAAAAACAATCCTTTGGGGTATTCTTTTTTTGATTAGGTATCATAACAGCCATCTGATTAGTTTCTCTTAACTCAGGAGCAAAACGGAAATTACCAAATTTTCTAGCAAACCGAGCTATCATAGCAAAAAATTTATTTTTTCCCGGAGTATTGCACCTTGCTGCTCTGCGTTGCCATACTTTAGGTGCGATATCTAAAGGGCAAGCTGTCCAATTGCTAATCGCTGATTGCAAAATTGCAATATCTAGAGGATGCAATTGGTATAGCTATCTATCAGAACAGTTAAAAGGGTGTAGTCTGTTATGTGTGCTTGTTGCACAGAAGGCGATTTTAACTAAGCAAAAAGAGACAATTAAGACAATCAATCTAAAGTACAGTATTTCTCATCTAAAAAATTTATGGTAGTTGCTCGTAAATCTGCTGTTTCTACAAGGGGTACTTGGTTCGGGCGAGATTCTATCCTTTCTTTAGGGAGGCGACGTTCTGCACGTATACAATCAGCATCACAAAGCGCTTCTACACCTGCTCCCCAAGAAGCTGTAGTATCCTCTCAAAGACGTCAGCGTTCTCCGAAAAAGCTAGCGGTTTCTCCCACAAATGGAGCCGTTATGCCCAAATTGGGGAAACAGTTGGGTAGACAACAAGTACTAAATCTCAACGAGCAGTCGAGTGCAAACCAAAAAACTCCAGGGGTAGGTTTTCTTCGCCTTCCCATAATGCCTAATTCTGGAGCGGCACCTTTGTGGTTGCTGCGCTTGTACACCTTTCAGCGTTATTCGACAGTTTTGGCGTTCTTGTTAGTAGCATCGACACTTGCTGTTTATGGCTGGACGGTATATTCTCAAGAGCTTTGGAGTAAGTCATATCGCAGACTGCAAAACCTCCAACGTCATGAGCGGCTATTAACGACAACCAACGCGACGCTGACAAATAAAATTGCCCAGGAAGCAGAACAACCAACAGCAGGGCTGGTATCGCCGACTCCTCAAGGGATGATTTTCTTATCTCCAGCATCTCGTAGTCCTAAGCCAGCATCGTCTAACACAACGCCAAATCCCCAAACGCAACAGCAAACACTTTCGCCACTGGGGTATTAAGGTTAACAGTCATTGGTTATTGGTCATTAGTTTCAGACAAACAAATAGGTCTGAGTGTCGGTTTTAGGTGATAGTGCCAACTTCAAAGAGGAACTGAACTTTAAAGACGAAGAACAAAGGACAAATGACTAATGACTAATGACAAAGGACAACCAAATGCAAAAATCACCAAGCAGAACAAACAGAAAGTTTCGAAATCCAGCATTTAAAAGGCGACAGAAGGGTTCTAAAGGAGGATTGTTAGGGACACTTGCCTCTAATATCCAAAATCAAACATCTAACACCAAGTCCCGACTGTTTATAGTATGGGGCGTATTAATGGCAGCAGGGTTGGGGTTGGGTCTTAAATTGTATAATTTACAAATTGTCAAGGGGCCAAAATTAACAGAGCAGGCGCGAAACCAGCAAATGGTGAATTTGCGACCTTTTATGCCCCGTCGCCCGGTGGTAGATCGCAATAGTAATCTGTTGGCGATTGACCGTCCTGTATATACTTTGTACGCTCATCCCAAGCTGTTTAATAAGTCTAATGAAGATATGGCAGGGCGGCTAGCGCCAATATTGGCAAAAGATACTGCTGAATTGATCAAAACTTTTCAAAGCAAAAGAAGCGGAATTATACTTGCCCCAGCCCTCCCCGAAGAAACTATCGATCGCATCATCTCTTTGCGCTTAGATGGCTTGGAGTGGGCCCAAAAATACTCCCGATATTATCCGCCAGACGATTTGGTTTCTGATGTGGTGGGCTACGTAAATCTTGACCGCCGTGGTCAAGCAGGTGTGGAATACTCTCAAGAGAAGTTGCTAGAACGTCCTGTGCAAACGGTGCGCCTCAGTCGGTCGGGTAATGGGGCCTTGATGCCGGATCATGCCCCTGAAGGTTTTTTGCATTTTGATGATTTGCGACTGCAACTCACTATTGATAGCCGTCTGCAACGAATTGCCCGCGTTGCACTCAAACAACAAATGGATAAGTTTGAAGCTAAACGTGGGGCGGTAATTGTCATGGATGCCTTGGATGGTTCCTTACTCGCCCTTGTTTCTCAGCCTACTTATAACCCTAATGAATATGCTAAAGCTAATATTTCGCTATTTAAAAACTGGACGGTGGCGGATCTTTATGAACCAGGATCGACTTTTAAACCTTTGAATGTAGCGATCGCTCTGGAAAATGGCGTCATCAAACCAGATGATATGTTTAATGACTCCGGTTCTATTCGAGTAGCTGATTACACCATCAAAAATGCAATGAATAATGCTAATGGGCGAATCAGCATCGCTCAGATTTTGCAATATTCCAGCAACATTGGCATGGTGCAAATTATCCAACGCTTAAAGCCTTCAATCTACTACAACTGGCTAGAACGCTTAGGGCTAGGACAAAAAGTTGATACAGATTTACCTTTTGAAGTTGGTGGCCGGCTCAAAAGTCAAGAAGAATTTATCGCTTCGCCAATTGAACCAGCTACTACTTCCTTTGGGCAAGGCTTTTCCATGACACCCATACAGCTGGTGCAAATGCATGGTGCTTTAGCCAATGGCGGTAAATTAGTCACACCCCATGTAGTTCGGGGGCTGATTGATAGCAAAGGGCAAATGCATGATTCACCTACTCACACCGTCCCCCGCCAAATTTTCTCAGCCGCAACAACCCAAAAGGTTGTGGAAATGATGGAAACTGTTGTTAATGAAGGTAGCGGAAAGGCGGCACAAATTCCGGGATATCGCATTGCTGGTAAAACTGGTACAGCCCAAAAAGCTAGTCCTAATGGTGGTTACATTAAGGGTGCTAGAATGACTAGCTTCGTGGCTATTTTGCCAGTGGAATCTCCTCGGTATGTTGTGTTCGCACTAGTGGATGAACCAAAAGGAGAAAGTGCTTATGGTTCTACTGTCGCCGCCCCAATTGTGAAGTCGGTAATCGAAGCACTCATTCCTCTTGAGGAGATTCCGCCAAGTAAGGCGATCGAGCAGAAGGAAGTACCGTAGGGGGCAGGGGAGGCAGGGGAGGCAGGGGGCAGGGGGAGCAGGGGAGGCAAGGGAGGTAGGGGGAGATGAGGGAGTGAGGGAGTGAGGGACAAGAATTAATAACCATTTCCAATGCCCAATGCCCAATTCCCAATCCCTAATCCCTAATCCCCTTTGTTCCCCTAGACTTAATTTTTCTTTATAACCAGGGAAAGAGGTAGAGAAAGCTACTCGTGTGGGAACTTAAGTATTAGAGGTGAAAATACAGCAAACTTTAAGGAAGGTGAGGTACACAAGCTCGCGTCTGTTACCCAGATATAAAGCGTGTTTTACTCCTGAATTCTGCTGTAATTTCTCACATTTCCAATGCTACCGAAGATTCCATGCAAAGCAATTTAGTTATATTTCCTAACGCTGGGGCTGCAAAAAAGAATACGCAAACAGAAGAAGGAACAATTACCAACTACGACCGTGCTGAGGAACAATTTATAGAACTGCTAGCAATGGAGGATTTGGATCATAAATTAGATGTAAAACCTGCAATAGCTAGTGAGTTTGAACAGGCACTTTCAAGGGCAATTCGCGCTGCCTATAAAAACGATCGCTCTGATGAACAGGCTCACCGTTTTCTGCAACGGATACTTTATCGAATTAATCGGCTAAAGCTGTTTTGGTATGATGATTTGCGGCACTATACCAATGAGCGATCGCTTTACTTGTCTTCATGTCGTGAGCTAATTGAAGCTGCTTGGCAACACTGGGAACAGGCACAATTCGATGTGCCTGCTCTGCAACAATTAGATGTGAAACAAGCTCTAATTGAGCGCACATCTGCCGATTTAGATCCGATTTTGTCGGAGAGTAGCCGCTACATTCGTGAGGAAATGACTGAATCCGGCTATCGTCACCTGTTAGCGATCGGTTCTTTTGATGGCTTGGTTGAAGCCAGTCATCTTTCCCGCATTTTGGGTGGTGTTGCTAATGAAGTGCAGTGTACCCTAATGCGAGTACTAATAGAAGAATACGGCAATGGTCGTTTATCTCGCAAGCATTCTACATTTTTTGCCCAAATGCTTGCTGAGTTTGGAATGAACACTGAACCAGAGGCGTATTTCGATTTAGTACCTTGGGAAGTTTTAGCTTCTACCAATCATAATTTTCTAATGACTGAGCGCAAACGCTATTTCCTGCGTTACAGCGGCGGTTTGACCTATTTTGAGGTGGCTGGCCCTGCGGTTTACAAAAATTATATGGTGGCGGCACAACGGCTGGGACTCTCAGAAGTCGCGGTGGGTTATTGGGAACTACACATTAGGGAAGATGAACGCCACGGCCGTTGGATGTTAGATGATGTGGCTTTGCCATTAGCAGAACGATATCCCAATGATGCATGGGAATTAGTGCTTGGGTACGATCAGCAGAAACTCATGAGCGATCGCGCGGGTATTGCTGTTGTGCAATTAATCCGTGAAGCAAAACAATCTGTCTGACTCATCTAAGAAATCTAAAAAATTAGAAATTAAAAATGGCAGATTTATTCTGGCGTTTATAATTTCACATTTCTACATCATTACTATTGCTAATCTCCCTACAATCCAATTTCTTTAGCGAGGACTTCTTTACTAAAGAAACGGTTATTTATTACCTGTAAATTAAGGTATAAAATAACCTCCTACTACATTGATTATACCTTACACATTAAAGTGCAGTCAAATGAAAGATATCTTTTTTTGTCCTGAAGAATCTAATTTTTACTCAAACTGTTTAGAAAATTTTGTTTTCAGAAATTGTAAAAGTTACGAATCTATTGTGGAGTTTGGCTCAGGAGATGGCAGCCCTGTAATTAATTCCTTATTAAGAAACAACTTCGATGGCATTATCCAGGGATTTGAATTAAATACTTCTGCATGGAAAGTCGCAAATTCAACCATTGATGAATATAATCTCACTAATAAATATATAATCCATAATTCATCTTTGTTTAATTCTTCTCAACCCGATGCCGAGTATCTTGTAGCCAATCCGCCTTATCTACCGGCTCCAGATAATGATATTTATATGCCACTTTTATTTGGGGGTGTAGATGGAGCCACAGTTACCAACGATCTTTTGTCGTTAGGTTATGAAAATGTGTTGGTTTTAATCTCTAGTTTTTCTAATCCAACAAGTACACTAAACTTAGCTAAAGAAAATGGTTATTGTGTTCAAAATTTCATGGTGTTACCTTTACAGTTCGGCTATTATAGCTCCGATCCCAAGGTAAAGAACCATATAGAAGAACTCCGAAAAAACAACATGGCATTTTATTCTGGCGATTATTATTTTCTAGCTGGCGTTTTATTTAACAAATGCCAGGATTCTGTAGTTGATTTATCTAATCAATTGGCTCAGGTTATGACTAGTTTGTGAAAACAAATACCCTTATGCAATCCCCATCTTAGGAGTACCTTGTTCGCGTAGAGTCTCGTAGAGAAGATGGGGACTTGCGGGATTAGTTAAATCAATCCCTATTTTCAAGTCATCGCTTTGTTTTCCTGAAGTTTTTGTTGTATGACTGCACTACTAGAGTGGCGTTTGCGCTTGAGTGCTGCAAATAAAGTTACAACAGCACCGAACGACAAAATAGGAAAGGCTGAAGTTGCTTCAGGTACAGAGACAGATAAGATTGGCGTCAAGAGGAAGGCGTTTAATTTACCATTAACTGCACCACGACCGGCAATTTGGCCTTTATTATTAATGGCAGATGCTGCTGTCAAGATAAAGCCAGTGTTTGAACCAGGAGCAATCAGGTCATTTAAGTCGTACAGAGTGCTATCACTATAAAGAAAAGCCCGCAAACCATTGCCATCTGCTGCAAAAAAGTCGTTGTTACTGCCAGAAAACCCGACTACTTGACCCAAATTATTGATTCCCACACCAAGACTGAACGAATCTGTAGGACGTAACCTACCGAGGTCTTGGAGTCCCGTGTTGGAACTGTACAGAAAAGCATTACTATCGTCTACTCCAGTAAGTCCCGAACCACCTACCACTTGTCCTGAGTCATTAATATCATTTGCTACACTGTACTCGTCACCTGGCAAAGTTCCCAAGTTAGTAGTTTGGCCGTTTTCGTACAGAAAAGCTGTGTTTGAACTGAGAATGCCTACTACTTGTCCCAAGTTATTTAAACTGTAAGCAACATTACCAGGACTTCCTATACTGCTTGCTTTACCATCACTATATAAAAAAGGCCCAAGTCCTGTGGCTCCTCCTACTATTTGGGTGCGCTCGTTAATGGCATAAGGAATAGCGTTTTGGATAGGGAGGGGTTGGGTGATGCCATTGCTGTATAGGAAAGGGTTATTTACAGTCAAGTTATTATTACCAACCGAATTACCAACTACTTGCCCCAAGTTATTGATACCAGTTACTGCAAGTTGATTATCGCCAGGTAGGGGACTAATTTTTTTAAGTGAACCATTGCTATAAAAAAAAGAACTGGCCAAAGAATTAATAGCTACTTCACCTGAGTCATTGATGCCTGTAGCGTAACTGTAAGCTTGTCCTGTAAGACTGCCTAAGTTGGTAACTGAGTATAGAGATACTGCCAACGCCGACTTGGATGCAGTAAGACTGATTGCGGTCAAGGTTATTGCTGTTATACAGGATTTCCACTGAAGTAAAAGCATGTGACTTTTCGTGATTTTTTATTCCCCTACCAAATTACCACTGAACAGTAGAGCGGGAAACTGCCATATTTGGGTAGTCACTAAATACACAGAGCTTGCTCTAATGAACCTCATTTGATTACGAAAAGCTATAGCTATATTTATTGCTGCCCCTGCTCGTGAGCCTTTTTATTTATGAGGGGGCTTGCATAAGTGTGAAAATTAATGAAAAATTGATCCGCGAGAGCCAAATAGGGCATTCTCGTTTCGCAAGGAACGCACGAGGAAAGCAGTGAAAGTTTTAGTTATAGGTAATGGAGGGCGCGAACATGCTCTGGCATGGAAACTGTTGCAATCTAAGCAAATTGAGCAAGTTGTCTGTGTACCAGGGAATGGAGGCACAGCAAGTATGGAACGTTGCCATAACTTGCCCTTAACAGTAGATAATTTTGAGGGCATGAGCCGATATGCTCTAGAAAATGGGATCACTCTGGTGATAGTTGGGCCAGAAGTGCCTTTGGCAAAGGGAATCACAGATTACCTCCAAGGCAAAGGATTGATGGTATTTGGCCCAGTCAGAGCGGGAGCGCAAATTGAGGCGAGTAAAGCTTGGGCAAAAGCCCTGATGCAAGAAGCAGGAATTCCGACGGCACAAGCTGCGGTATTTACACAGGCAGCAGCAGCAAAATCTTATGTCAAATCTCAGGGAGCGCCAATTGTCGTTAAAGCTGACGGCTTGGCGGCTGGTAAGGGTGTAATGGTAGCTGAAACAGTTGCACAGGCAGAAAGTGCCGTTGATGCGATTTTTCAAGGGCAATTTGGCAGTGCTGGTGAATTTGTTGTCATTGAAGAATGTTTAGTTGGGCAAGAGGTATCAATTTTAGCGTTAACAGATGGGTTAACGATTCGACCCTTGCTGCCAGCTCAAGACCATAAGCGAATTGGTGATGGCGATACGGGAGACAATACTGGTGGTATGGGAGCATACAGCCCAGCACCCATTGCTACGCCAGAGTTGATGGCACGCATTCAAACAGAAGTATTAGAAAGAGCGATCGCAACCTTACAAGCTAAAGGTATTGATTACCGAGGTGTACTGTATGCTGGGTTAATGATTGCACCCGATGGCGACTTCAAGGTTTTGGAATTTAACTGTCGCTTTGGCGATCCAGAAACCCAGGTGATTTTGCCACTCTTAGAAACACCCCTAGAAGAGTTGCTTCTAGCCTGTGTAGAACAGCGATTAGGTGAATTGCCACCCATTGCTTGGAAAAAGGGAGTATCTGCAACTGTAGTTGCAGCTTCAGGTGGTTATCCAGGACAATATGAGAAAGGCCAAGTCATTACTGGCATTAGTGAGGCAGAGGCAACCGGAGCAATTGTATTTCATGCAGGTACAAAATTAAACCAGCAACAAGAAGTCGTGACAGATGGGGGTCGAGTATTAAATGTGACTGGAATCGGAGAAAATTTTCAGCAAGCGATCGCCCAAGCATACGCAGGTATCAAATACATTCAGTTTGAGGGGATATATTACCGGAGAGATATTGGGCATAGAGTTAGGGGTTAGGAGTTAGGGGTTAAGAGTTATTCCTTTCCTAATGCCCCATTCCCAATGCCCAATTCCTTAACATGTTTGTCAAATTAACTGTTAATTTTTTAGTTGTTAGGCTTTATAACAAAGAATATTAACAACTTTATTTAAGATGCTAAGTCTGTTAAAAACAATTCGACATGCGATCGCTACTTGGTGGTCGGAGTTCACACTCCAGACCAAATTATTGGCTGTGGCCACAATGGTAGTTTCATTGGTAATGAGTGGCCTGACCTTCTGGGCTGTGAATACAATCCAGCAGGATGCCCGGATGAATGACACTCGCTTTGGCCGTGACTTGGGGCTGCTGCTGGCTGCCAACGTTGCCTCCCTAGTCGCTGACAATAATCTGACTGAGGTTGCCCAATTTTCTCAACGCTTCTACAGCAGCACCTCTAGTGTGCGTTATATGCTTTACGCCGACGAAAACGGGGAAATCTTTTTTGGCATTCCTTTTTGGGATGCGGAGGTAGAAAACTCCCTCACCATTAAACGGCGGATACAACTGCCAGAAGATTACCCTGGTGATGGGGAAAAGCCGATGGTGCGGCAACATACAACCCCAGATGGAATAGTCACCGATGTATTTATTCCCTTGATTGTCAATAAAAAATACTTAGGTGTATTGGCGATCGGTATTAACCCCAATCAGACTGCTGTCATCTCCACCAATTTTACCCGCGATGTCACCATTGCCGTTTTTATTACCATTTGGGTAATGGTGATTTTGGCAGGAGTGATAAACGCCTTGACCATCACTAAGCCCATTAAAGAACTGCTAGTGGGGGTCAAGCAAATTGCTACCGGGAATTTCAAGCAGCGTATTGATTTACCTTTAGGGGGCGAACTAGGGGAGTTAATTTTAAGCTTTAATGAAATGGGAGAGCGATTAGAGCGCTATGAAGAACAAAATATTGAAGAACTGACCGCAGAAAAAGCCAAACTAGAAACCCTAGTTTCGACGATCGCAGATGGTGCAGTGTTGATTGACAACAACATGCAAGTGATTTTAGTCAACCCCACAGCAAAGCGAATTTTTGGCTGGGAAAACGCTGATGTGGTAGGACACAATGTGTTACATCACTTGCCTCCAGCAGTACAAATGGAAATCACTCGCCCTTTGTACGAAATGGCAGCAGGCGAATGCGAAAGCGCCGAATTCCGAATTTTTATTAACCAACCCACCCCACGAACGATCCGAATTCTCTTGACTACAGTACTCAACGTGCAAAGGGAAAGCATCAAAGGCATTGCGATTACTGTCCAAGATATAACCCGTGAGGTGGAATTAAATGAGGCAAAAAGCCAATTTATCAGCAACGTTTCTCACGAACTGCGAACGCCTCTATTCAACATCAAAACTTATATTGAAACCCTGCACGACTACGGCGAAGATTTAGCTTTACAAGAACGGCAAGAGTTTCTGCAAACAGTCAACCATGAAACCGATCGGCTAACTCGCCTAGTTAACGATGTTTTAGATTTGTCAAAACTCGAATCTGGTCGCAACTACAGCTTCGATGGCGTAGATTTAGCCCAAGCGATCGAGCAAACACTACGTACTTACCAACTGAATGCTAAAGATAAAGGTGTTGAACTCATTCAAGAAGTTGACCCTAATTTGCCGCTAGTAATGGGTAATTATGATTTGTTAGTGCAAGTGTTTGGCAATCTGATTGGTAATGCCCTTAAATTCACAAAATTCGGTGGTAAAGTGGCAATTCGCGCCTACCAACTAGATTTTAAACCCAGTCACACCCAATCTGCTCCAGTGCGGATTGAAATTTCTGATACTGGAATTGGCATCGCCACAGAAGATCAACACTCAATTTTTGAACGCTTCTTTCGCGTAGAAAACCGAGTTCACACTCTAGAAGGCACGGGTTTAGGTTTATCGATTGTCAGAAATATCATCGACAGACATCGTAGTAAAGTCCATCTGGTGAGTGAAGTTGGTATAGGCACCACTTTTTGGTTCGATTTAGCCGCCTTTGAAGAAAAAGCGCCAGCCATATTGATTGAACCTGTTGCTGAAGTATCCAAAATCACCACAGTTTGAAGATAAGAATTTAGGAGTCAGAATTCAGCAGTCAGAATAGTTAAAGAATCAGACAGAGATTTGATAAATGAATATCCCAATCATACTGACAGGACTTATAAATTCTGACTTCTGACTCCTGGGTGCTGAATTCTTACGTTTGAAGATTGGGGAAGCATCCAAAATCATAACAGCCTGAAGATTAGGGATTGGGCATGGTTTGTTATTTTTGACCATTTCCTATAGTGGCGATTTTGGATGAAGCGTTTGAGGGGATTGCCAGATGAATGGGGGATAGCTGCACTAGACTATAAGTAGGTTGAATCAATATTTAACAACACTATCATTATCTATGAAAGCAATTGAAACCACAGCGACAATTAATGAGAGTGGACAACTTACGCTTGATAAATCACTGGGATTCATTAAACCACAGCGTGTTCGTGTTATCGTCTTACTTTCTGAAGATGACGAAACCGATCCTGATGAAACACCTACAGAAGTTGTTATAGAAGGTATTCGCCAAGGTTTACACGAAGCTTTAACTGGGCAAACTCTTCCCCTCTCCGAAATGTGGTCAGGCATCGATGCAGAGTGAACCATCGCCAATCCAGATCGCTCTTACACCTCGTTTCAAAAGGGATCTTCGAGAACTTGCCAAACGCTATCGTTCAATTCGTACTGATCTCCAACCCTTAATTGACCAACTTCAAGCAGGTGAAATCCTCGGTGATAGAATTGTTGGAGTTAAATATCAGGTTTTCAAAGTTCGTCTCAAAAATACCAACATTCAAAAAGGAAAAAGTGGAGGCTATCGAGTCATTTATTATCTGAAAACTGATCGAGGAATTATACTCACTACAATTTATTCCAAATCCGATATTTCAGATGTTAGTAATGAAACAATTGAAGAAGCGATTGTACAATACGAGCAAGAAATTCAAATAGCTGATAATTCAGATGCATAAACCCGGATTTTTTTGATACATCATCAATTGCAATTTAGCTGGGGAGACAATTTAAACCAATTCGCAATTCGCAATGACGCTCCTACGTCGCTAACGCAATTACGTTTTGTAATGGGGATTTAACCCCGACGCAAAACGTGCTGCTTGTAGAGGCAGGGGAATTAAATCCCGAAAGTTTGTTAAATATAAAATCGTAACTATTTAGGTCTGTATTAGACTCAACACAGAAGCATTATATTCCCCACTCCCCAGAAAACACAAATCAAGACCTTAATATAACGAACAACAAACAGACCAATAATAAACCCAAAAGTAACAGCAAAGCCTGATTGCGTTTTACCCAATTTTTTACAGTTAGTGCAAAACTGTTAGTGTGACGCTGCTGTTCTAACTCTAACTTTGTCTCTTCAATATTTTGGTAGAGGGTACAGTCTTTGGCATAGGGACGCTGAGGAAAATTGCAAGTATCATCAGCGTGATAAGTGCAGGTGTCGCACAGATACCCGCCCCCAGTGGCGCGGTGCAATGGAATACCAGGATGACCGTAAGCTTTGAGTGTCGTCCGGCAATAGGGACAACTAATAGCTTGACTATCAACGAGTTGATGGCAGTGGGGACAAGATACAGTAGCCAAAACCTTTAGCGCAAATAGGTAAACACTTTGATTCTATCCATTTACAAAGATAATGGAGAAATACATACCGAGCCTGTTACTTTTGAATATAGCTAGCTCTCAGAAGTGGTTATTTTATCAGCAAAAGTACTAATTTTATGATGATAATTTATGTTTTTCTAAGTGATTTATATCACTTAACATAATTAAGGCTATGCCATAATCTAGCAAATATCAGGTTTTATTCCAAGTCCAATTAATTATTTAGAGGTAGAAAAATATTGCCTTTTAATCCTGAGCTGTGCCGTAACGAAAGCGAAGTTGAAAGCAAACTCATAGTGCAATATTTGCTACCGCAGCTAGGTTATACTCCTGACACCTGGCATCAAGAGGTTGCCGTTGGTAGCATCCGCTTAGATTTCTTAGCATTTGCCGCACAAGTGATTCCCTTTGTCTTAGATGCCAATTCGCCGTTGAGTGTCGTCATGGAGGCAAAGCATCCCAAACAAAACTTAAATCATCATGTCCCCCGACTCAGGCATTATTTAACCAGCTTGAATGTCAGGTATGGATTACTGACTAATGGCAAAGAGATTAGAATTTATCAAAGATTGCAGACTGATATTCAATTAGTATTTCAATGTTCTGACAAGGTAGTTGAGATAAAGTTAGATGAAATTAAAAATTTAATTGGTAGAGAGAGTTTGATAAAAGGACATTTGGTAGATAAAGCAGAAATTAAAGTAACTGAAAATAATTCAAGTTTTGAAACAAAGAAGGAACATTCAATGAACACAATTGCAATCTACCATCATAAGGGTGGCGTAGGCAAAACTACAGTTGCTATCAATTTAGCGGCTGCGTTGAGTAAGAAAGGAAAAAAAGTTCTTCTGATTGATATAGATGCTCAAGCAAATACAACTTTTGCTACAGGATTGATTAAATTCCAATTTGAGGAAGATGATGATTTAAAAGACTGCAATGTTTATCATTTATTAGAAAAAAACGACATTAAGTTTATTCCAGATATTGTTTGCAAATCTAAGTTTTTTAACAATCCAGAAATTGATGTTATCCCTTCACATATCACCTTGATTGCATTGCAGCAAAATCTTGTCCAATCTGCGCCAAGCCGATCTAGACTAGCTAAAAAATTAGAAAAAGTAAAAAATGAATATGATATTGTAATTATCGACACACCTCCATCACTTGATGTGTATGCACAAGCTGCCTTAACTGCTGCTGATTACCTAATAATTCCTTCAGACTTAAAGCCATTTTCCAATCAAGGATTACCTAGTGTTAAAAATTTTATTCAACAAGAAATTAATGAAAATAAAGAAGGTTTAGGAAAGCCACCTATTAATATTATGGGTGTTCTTCCATCCAAAATTTCTACTAATGCTCAGTATCTCAAATACACATTTGCAAAACATAAAAGTGTAATTATTGATCGTTATAATATGCCACTCATGGATAGCATTATCTCAGAAAGAACAGCTTTATCTGCTTGCATTAATAAAACTATATTAGTGGGGAATATGGAAATACCTGATCCGAAATCTATTCTTGATTTTGCTCTGAATGAACCTTCTGCAAATCAAGCCGCCGCTGAGTTTGAATTTCTAGCTATAGAAGTTTTAAGTAAAATGGGGATGCAATAATGATTAAGTTTTTTATGGTAGATGTTGAAAGTGTTAGTTCTAATGTTCCTCGTTCAAACTTTCAAGAGGCTGATTTAGAAATTCTTGCTGATCTGATACTAGAATCTGGAGGGATTTTAAAACCATTAATACTAAAAAAGACTGGCTTTGAACAATACGAGGTAGTTGATGGGCATTTCGAGTACTATTCTGCTGTAAGAGCTAGAGAAAAAAAACCTAGTGAAGGTGACATGGTTAGTGCTTTAATTATATCTTCTGAAAATGAGGATGTAGCATTAAAGCAAATTGCATCTCTCAAAGGAATTGATTCTTCTGGAAAATCAGTAACACCAGAGCTTGAAATAACAAAGTTAGAACCACGTCTGGCAAATCTAGAATTACGTCTTGAGAAGCAATTCAATGAATTCAAGTCAGAAATTTTACAAGAAAGACAGAGAATAGATAGTCAGTTAAAGCAACTTGAAAACCTTATTCCCCAAAAGAGTGAACAGAGTAATCCACTCAGTTTATTGAACTCTTTGGATAAAGATGAGTTATCTATAAAGTTACAACGCGCTAGAATTCCTGGTGCAGAAAAAATTGCAAAGGGCATATTTGATGCTCGACGTAAGAAACCGAAGCAAGAGTTTGAAGATTACCGCGATGTAGTAAAGTCTGTTAAAAGCTTGAGTGATAAAACAATAAAGTTGGGTGATAAAACAATTTTGACTATTATTGATGAGTGGTCAAGAAGTTAGCTAGTAGGTTGGGTTGAACGAAGTGAAACCCAACAATTAACGCTTAATGTTGGGTTTCGTTCCTCAACCCAACCTACATAGCTATTCTTTGAAGTCTCTATAGGTAAGCTGTTTTGCATTTAATTTGTATAATTAGGGCGGGCAAGATGCCCACCCCACAAGAGTTTCATTTAATTTGATTATTCAATTTAGATGTTTTCCAGCTTAAAACTCAGTTGTAAAATATGTCAATGCTTAACCCCGCACTTGCCGCAGTGCATTAAACGCCTTACCTCGCAACCCAACTGGTAACAACGATAAACCTAAACCAGTCCAAGCTTTAGCGGTCGAAAAAGACTGTCCCGCTAAAACTAGCTCTCTGCCTTTTTGCGTTTCACCCTTTTCAATTAAACGCAAACCTAATAATAATTGCGTTTCAGCTAAACGATTTTTCCTGACTTTCTCTAATTTATCAGACTCAAACTTATAACTTTCTAAATACTGGATTTTATCATATAAATAAGGAATGGCTCGATTAATACCTTGCTGTTCTGCATGAGAGCGATATTCCATCAAGAATTCTGGTAAGTAATAACCTTTTTTTCCAGCTAAAGCCAGACGCACAAATAAATCATTATCCTCACAATTTTGCAGATTTGGCTGCATATATCCTAACTCTTGCAATGTTTTACGGCGAAATAATGTCGCACCAACTTGAAAACTTTGCTGAATAAATACAACTTCCAACAAATTATCTACAACACCTGCTATTAAATTCTTTCTACCCCAGCGACGAGAATTTTCTTGAGTTTTTATCTCATCCCGCACATTATCAATATCAATTATCCAATGGTCTGTACCAACAAAATCAATACTAGAGTCTTGAGTAAGAATAGCTGCGGTACTTCCGAGAAAATCAGGTGTTAGCCGATCATCGTCATCAAATTTAATAAAATATTCACCACTGGCTGCATCAAAACCAGAGCGCATATTATTACTTTTACCAATATTTTGCAGATGACGGATATATTTAATCCGGTGATCTGTATATTGTGACATTAATTCGGGTGTGCGATCGCTAGAACCGTCATCACAAACAATTAGTTCAAAATCTTGCTCAGACTGATTGAGTACACTGTCAATGGCATAAGGAAGGAGATGAACACGATTAAAAGTAGGAATACAAACAGTAATTTTAGGCATATTATATACTAATTTACAAAATAAAATTTTATATCAATTGCTAAATCCACCGCTAATAAAGCTATCTTTAGCTATATATCTATTTGAATTTTATTCATTGTTTGCTTGAACAATTTATTAGTTTTTGCAACAATTATACTCAGGGTTTTAACTGAGAGCAAGCAGAAGGCGATTTTGGTTATAGCAATCTTATCTAATTTGTGAAAAGTAATTTTTTATTTATAACGTAGACGCAAATTGCTAAAACTATTGCTGTGCTATCGGTTCTCCCAAAAATTCACTGTGCCCTTGGGTATTCGATTAAAACACTCAGCCGACAGTTAATCAATGATAAATACTATGCTTCTGTGTAGTAACTTTAGAGACTTGCTGAACAAATGGCGAGTCTCTTGAGAAACTGATAGAAGTTTCTACATACCCCTCTTCTGTAACTTTTCGGGTAGCTAAAGAAAGAGTACTACATATCGTCTAGAATACCCTAACTGTCCTAGAGTATTATAACTACGAGCTATTTTACTGAGGAGAGGAAAAGGGCAAAGGGTTGATGAGTCAAGGAAGTGCGATCGCAAGCCTCATACCTTACAGTAATAGTTTAAAACCTTTATATATTAAGCTTTTTATAAGTTGTACAACTTTTTTATTTGTTAATTTTAGTAATTTTAGATAAATTTGGTTCTTCCGCTACTTTTATGGCGAGAATCAAAATTAATTAGATTTTAACAACTAAAATTTAATATAAAAAATGGTTAAAATTTAGATATTG
>NZ_JBALBZ010000151.1:0-37253 GCF_036919495.1 Nostoc sp. | reverse complement strand
GTCATTCTTACATTATACCAAATATTCTGTAAGAGAACAAATTAATTAAAGCCGTCGTAGAACGACGGGGTTTTAAACCCATTCTTCTGATAAAATTGAAAATTACTGTCTTCAGGGATGATAGATGCTGATAATTGAAGGCAATATTTCCGCAGCGATCGCATAAAATTGTGAACCTGCATTTTTCTGCTCCAAACTATCGGTAACTGTCAAAATTCCTCTTCACTGAGACAATTGCCAAATTTTAATAGTATTATCTTCACTACCACTGACAAGGGTCTTGCCATCAGGGCTGAAGGTTACTGATGTCACAGTGTTGCTATGCCCCGTCAATGTCAGAATTTCTTCGCCTGTGGCTGAATTCCACAATTTGATGGTGCGATCGCGGCTACCACTAGCAATCATTTTCCCATCAGCACTAAAAGCTACGGATGTGACTGTGTTGTCATGTCCTGCTAGTGTGCGAATTTCTTTTCCCGTAGTTAGATTCCAAAGTTTAATGGTGCGTAGGTGTAGCCCGTCGTAGACATCGCGGCTAGCACTGGCTAAAGTTTTACCATCTGGGCTGATAGCCACGGCTGTTACTGTTTGATAATTTCCCTCTAGTGTGCGGATTGAGTAACCTTTTGTCAGATTCCAGATTTTGATAGTCTTGTCAAAACTGCCACTGGCAAGAATCACACCATTAAGGCTAATAGCTAGCGATCGCACCCAGAATGTATGCCCTGTGAGTGTCCTAATTTGCTCTCCTGTTGCTAAATCCCAGATTTTGATGGTGTTGTCATCACTACCACTAACCAGAGTCTCGCTATCAGCACTGATGGCTAAGGCATGAACTGAATCAGAATGCCCTGTAAGAGTGCGAATTTGCTTTCGCGTTGCTAGATTCCAGATTTTGATGGTGTTGTCATCACTACCACTAACCAGAGTTTTGCCATCTGGACTGATCGCTACCACATTCACCTGCTGAGAATGCCCATCAAGTAAAGAGATTTGTTTTCCGGTTGCGAAATTCCAAAGTTTGATTGTGCCATCGCCCCCACTGCTGACAATGGTTTTGCCATCAGGGCTGATAGCAACAGATAAAACCGAGTTTCCATGCCCTTGCAGGGTATTAGCTAAGGAAACCTTACCCAAAGAAATCTTTAGTGGTTGACCTAAAAACGCTTCATCTTTGCCAGAATTATTGTGCTGAGTCAGCCGAGAAACCAAACTGGTCTGAATCCGGCGAAAATGTCTATACCAAGATTCTTGAAATCCAAACAACAGAATCAAAGCACTTACCAAGATTACAATTCTCACTAAGGGATAACTTTTTGGTAAATCTGGTGCTTTAGTTGGTGGTATTTTACCAGAGGATTTCCCGGCTGGTGGTAGCGCCAGGAGTTGTTTTGGACTCAAATCTCTAAGAACTTCATCGGCTGACTGGTAACGTTCATGGATATCTTTTTTCAAAAGCTTGTCGATGACAAAATCCAACTCAGGATTTAATGGACTCCGCAAATATTCCCGCCAATTACTCACCCAGGCATACCCAGATTCCATCCACAACTGAAAGGGGGAATTTCCCGTTAGCAGATGAAAGCAGGTAGCGCCCAAACCAAATAAGTCACTGGCGGGGAAAGCTTTACCATCTCTAATTTGTTCCAGGGGTGAATAACCATGTGAACCAATGGATGTGCCTGATTTCTGCTGAACTTTGACAGTAAATTGCTTTGAGGAACCAAAATCAATCAGACTTAATCGCCCATCACTTTTATTGCGGATAATATTTTCTGGCTTGATATCTCGATGAATGACTTTGCGATCGTGGATAAATTTGAGGATAGGTAGTATATCTAGCAAAATCGATTGAATTTCCCTAGCGTTATAAGTCTTGCGCTGTTGCAACTCCTTTAATAAATTCTCTCCATTGATAAACTGCTGCACTAAATATAGGCAGCCGTCTTGCTCAAAGTAAGCTAGCAAAGTCGGAATTTGGGGATGTTCCCCAAGGTCTTGTAGTCGCTGCGCTTCTTCAGCAAACAACTCCATCGCCTTTTTTTGCGACCAAGTTCCTTGGAATTTTGGAGCTAATTGCTTGATAACACAACGTTCATTGAGTTTATCGACATCTTCTGATAGATAGGTTCTGCCAAATCCCCCCTCATCTGAAAGAACTCGGATGACACGGAAGCGATTTCTTAAAAGTGACACCAACGGGGTGCTACAACTTTGGCAAAACTTCTTTCCATTGGGATTCAGGGGATTTGAGCAATCGGGATTTAAGCAGCAGATCATGATCTGACAGGCGCGACTGCATGACAACTTAGGCTAAGTTTGCCCCGAACTTTCCCTGAAGAAAATTGACTCTCGCTTACTCGTGGTAGAAAACCCTGCTCTGGGGATTGGGGAATTACTTAATATAGTTAGCGTTTGTAAATAGTGTCAGTCTTCCTCATCTGTGGAAAACTACGAGAGCCATAAAATTAATTATTCTCTCGATTATATAATAATTTGAATAAAAAATTTTCCGAGACTTTTAAACCTAGTAATTTTGCTTGTATATTGACACGCAATAACCTACTAAGTATTAAAGATAAACCCTGATTAATTAACCATCATGACTATTAAATGTAGTTAAAATGCTTACTAAATTTGTTTTTGATATTTTAAATCACCCATGATTAATTGTTAATTTGATACTTTGGGCAATAAGAGGGTGTTTGAAAAGTCCTATTGTCGGTATAAAAAGTTTTAGATCCCTCTAAAGCAAAGCCATTCATGAAAAATGTCAGATGTATTGCAGGTTGCTGCACAGTAAAACTAGATGCGAACTAATTCAGCACTTTCAGATTTGCAACAAAGTTTATTCGGTGATAATCAAGTGCGATCGCAGAACCGGAGTGACTTACAAAACTGTCGCTGGAGGTGTTAGCAGGAACCAATTTTTTACTTATCAGAACTTAATTTACCAGAACAGCACTTCTCATAACTAACTGCATACCCACAGGTGCGATCGCACAACTTTTCGGTCTACTGAATGTAGAGCCGTGTGGGGTGATTGTGCAACTAAGCCCTATAAGAGCTACCAAGACTTATTCTCATTCCTAGGGTGGATATTATCAATGTAAAAAGCGGTTACTATACGCTTAAATTTAAGAGGAATAAAAGGTCATGTCTGTAGGTATTGACGCTAGTATTGATGTTCTTGGAGTTGCTCAAGCAATTGCGGGTGCTGTAAACGATAACTCAGACCGTGGAGCGTTTACTGATAATCTTGTCGAAACGGCTTATTTTAACCTGGGACAGCACTACAATGTATTAACTGTCAATTTGTCTCAACATCCTCAAACTGGGGGACTGAACGATATAGTATTTTATGGTTCGGCAAGTTATAAAGATGGCACTATTTTTGGTATTTACGGATTTAAAAGTGGTGAATTCACCCATGAAGGCGATGGTGGATACATCAATTGGGCTTTTCAGGGATCGTTCACTAGAGACGGTGATGGTGGTAGTCACGTAGTTTTCAATGCGCTGTCATAGATAGGATCGAGATCATTGGGAGGCTTGGTTAGCCCTATTTTGTTACTTGGGGAAAATATAACTGCTCAAACGGTTATAGGGATTGAATTTCAGCTTTTTTGTTTATAACTTTTACTTTCTGTTAGAAAATAAAGCTTCAAACCTTGCTTAAATGAAAGTTTCAGAATTTGGCTTTGATTATGGTTTTCCAAAAGTGACAAAACAGGGCTAGGGCGTGTTTTCAAACTCGTTATATCCTAAAAAATAGGCGAACGCAGACAGGGTGGGTTGATGAATGGAGGAGACTTAAGTAACGAACAATAGGAAAGGTTAAAACCGCTACTGCCACCACAAAAACCCAAAACAGGTAAACCAAATCATGAGCGTTCACAGGTTGTGAATGGCATTCTCTGGATACTCAGAACAGGAGTACCGTGGAGAGATATACCAGAAAGTTATGGAAAGTGAGAGAGTATCGCAACGCGGTTTTACCGATGGTAAAAAGCCGGAATTTGAACCTCTAAAGTTTCAACTTAGTTGTGCGAACTTGTTTACTTTAGCTTTGCTCTCCATCTCCGAATAGCATTAGCAGTTCTAGTAACAGGTGGTAAATATACATCAGGAGTTTCGTAAGAATTTCCGTATTGTACAATACTTTTATTATTTGATTTTTGGGTAGTTAAACAGTCAGCCAAAGTAGGCAAATAGCTTTCATGACCTAAAGCTTTCATCACTTCATCGGCAGTTTTAAACCGATCAGTTAACGAAATTTTTACCATTTTTCCTAAAATCTGGGCAAAACTATTGCTAATATTTACCTCTTTTTGCCAGCATATTTCACCACTATTTGCGTCGTAGTCAAATTCTAAAGGACTTTTAGCAGTCAACATAAAAATACAAGTTATACCCAGTGCATAAATATCACTGGCATAAACTGGACGTAGAGAAAACTGTTCTGGTGGTGCAAATCCTCTGGTTCCGATAAAGTTGGTGTTTGCAACTTGATTGGGAGAGTTTTCACAAGCTTCAGCTAATTGCTCTTTCACTGCCCCAAAATCAATCAGTACTATTCGTTTGTCATACTCACACCGCAATAAATTCTGGGGCTTAATATCCCGATGAATCACATGATGTTTATGAAGATACTTTAATACAGGTAATAATTCTTGCAAAAACTGTTTAACTGAGGCTTCACTTTTGGGGCCAGTTTGCCGCACTTCTCGTCCCAAAGTCAAACCCGGAATATATTCTTGAATTAAAAAAAACTCCCCATTTGCCTGAAAGTAGTCTAATAGCATGGGGATTTGTGAATGACTACCGAGTTGGCCCAAAGTTTTTGCTTCTTTTTCAAAGCGCCTACATGCCCTTTGCCAGGTTTGAGGATTAGTCACTTTCGGACAAAGCTGTTTAACAACACAGAGAGGATTCCCAGGTAATACGGCATTTTTGGCTAAAAACGTAATCCCAAATCCACCTCTACCCAAAATTTGCAATATTTCATAGCGATCGCGCAATAGCTTCTTGGAGCCACACATCTGGCCAAGTTGAGTTTGCTGTAAAATGCTCTCTTGAGAATTCGTTATTTTCTGAGAAAAGCGATCCATTAGCGTAGAATATCTGTTCTGAAATGTTTTTAATCTTACGACAAATATTCCTTGGTTACAGTAAAATTACTGCAACTTTGCCAAATCATCAAACTTTTTCAAAAAATAAAACTAAATTTTTGTAGAAATTACAGATTGACAAATAAGATTAAATATGATTTTAGATCCTTTGCTACACATGAATCGGCTGTAGGGGCGTACATCTGTCATTTGTGTAAACTTAAGTAAAAGCTTTTAGGATTGTCTCTTTCTCTCTGTGTCCTCTGTGCCTCTGTGGTTAAATAAAAGACTTTTTAACCGCTCAGACGCAAAGAGCGCAGAGAGAAAAAAGAGATTTTATATCATGTCCGCTTGATTGCTTATTAAACTCGAAGAACCCCACCCCGCCAAAGCTATGCTTTGTCTCCCCTCCCGAAAAGCGGGGAGGGGTTCTTTTATTATGGGTAATTTAGCGGACATGATATTACAAGTCACCTTGAAAGGGCTAAACACCAAACCTATTAAGTTCTAAGGCACTTCAATGGGAATCAAAGCATTTTCTGGTAAATAGTTGCAAAAACGCCCTTCATCTGCAAGCACCAAAATCAAGCGCAAAGGATAATCTGGCGGAACTTGCAAATCTGCCCACGGTACTGCCAACTCTAAACAATTATTTAAAGCTACTTGAGCGCGACTGAAACGGGGATGCCATTGATAATTGTCTCCAGCTTCCCGAAACTGAATCGATTGCGTCAGCAAGTTAATTTCTAAAAGATGGTGAAAATGGTAATTAAGTGGGGCTGCATCTGGTAAATCTGCTAAGGGAACTGGGCTGTTAACCATTGTTTTTTCTGGATAGAACCACAGCAAATTCAACTCTGCTGGCAAATCTTGCCCTGGTGCAGCGCCACTTTTAAAGTCCAGCCGCACATAGAAATTTAAGTGATCCACCCCATACCAAAGTCGCTGGATGACACTGCTGTTGTGCATCGTCCCTCGCGCCCCGCCGATTTCTATGCGTCCAGCTTTATCCCAATCTTGTTCATCACCCCTACCATCAATGACGGGATGAATAAACCCTTGTGGGGTGTGGTTTCCCTGCGCTTCGTGGACTTCTACTGGCTGCTTGAGGTAGGGCGGTACAGGTTCATTTAATGCCTTGTAAATGCCAAACAAATGTTCTCGAAACAACCCGTCAAAGATGGCATCCTGATTTGAGGAGTGTCCTGCACCAAACCACCAAAACCAGTCTGAACCCTCTGCGGCATACAACGCTTCCCATGCTTCTGGGTTGTTTTCTTCCGTCGCTTCAGGATGACTTGCCAACATTTCCCTTGCTTCTGTCAAGTAATCCCAAGCACGATTTTTGGCAGGATCGCCGATCCAAGTGGTAAAACTACCATCTACCCAAGAACCACTATGTAGTTGTCCTCCGGGGATGGTAGCTGTGGCTGGAAATTCTTCGAGAAATTCGGAGACGGTGACGAGTTTGAGGCGGGTTTCATCGCTCAAGCTTTGATATAAAGCTTCTAAGAAGGGTTTCCCATCTTCGGGATAAAATTCCCAGCAATTCTCCCCATCCAAAGCGATGGTAACTAGCCAAGGTTCTTCAGTTTGACTCTCTCTTTGCATTTTAGCGATCGCTTGCAAATGTCCCACTAAATCCGCAGCTGCCTTTTTTGCTGGCATCGCGCTATAAGTAAAGCCAATCAAATCTGATAATCTGTGGTCACGAAACACAATTGACAAGTCACCCTCGGCGGTTTGCAGGCGATAAGGTCGATACAACAATTCTGGTTGCTGCACATTCCCCGCCCCATCCCGATGAAAAAAGTGTTTCAGCGTCCACCCTAAGACGGCTTCATCTGAGCATATCCACTTAAATCCTTGGTTAATAATATCTGGAAGTATTGCCGGACTTACTGATTGTTCCGAAGGCCACAAACCACGAGGTATCTGTCCAAAGCGTTCTTTATAAAAGTTCCAAGCTTTCCGCAAGTGGCGGGGAATATCTTCTGACCACTGAAAACGCTGCTTAGGTAGTGTCATATTAGGCACAGCTACCCGACCAGAGTTAGTATCAGCGAGTAAGGGCAAAATTGGGTGAGTGTAAGGCGTGGTGGTAACTTCTAACTGCCCCGCCTCCTGCATTTTTCGATGTTGGGGGATAATGCGGCTGAGGATTTCTCGCTGTTTGGAATAAATGCGCTGGCGATCGCTTAAAGTAAAATTCCGTCCCTGTTTTAACCAAGCAGCAATTTCCGGGTCATCCCAAAACAACGGATCGATCCAAGCCAAATTGTGCCAAGCTAGCAAATCACTATAATCTGGCAATTCCCAATTTGCTAAACACCAAGCTTGCCCCTTATCCTGCCTTTGCTGGTACAACTCGGCATAACGGGGATGAGGGTCAATCAGAGTATGGTGATTGGCATCGAAAAAGTGTTGGATAATAAATTCGCGCTGTTGCTGCGTGAGTTGTTCATCTGGTGTCAAGCTGGCTGTGAGGTAAGGGTCAAAAGCAGTGCCAGCAATATAATCTTCGAGTTGCAATATCAGCGATGGAACTAAATTCACCGTTTGGTGTAACTTAGGATACCGCTCTAAGAGTAATACCAAATCCAAATAATCTTTAGTCCCATGCAAACGTACCCAAGGAAGCCGATACTGCTGACTAGAAGATAGCGAAACGCCGCTGCCAGGAGATTTGTACAGCGGCTGATGTTGATGCCAGATAAAAGCGATGTAAAGAGGATGGGACATAGGAATAGTTAGGAGTTAAAAATAAGGAGTTAGGAGTTGATTCAAACTCATAACTCCTAACTTCTAACTCCTAACTTTTACACCACTTGCTCAATTTCTGCAATTTCGGGAATCATTTCCTTTAAGCGGCGCTCAATACCCATTCTCAAGGTCATTGCAGAACTGGGGCAAGAACCACACGCACCTTGCAGGCGAAGTTTTACAATAGGCCCTTCGAGTTCTACGAGTTCCACATTACCGCCATCAGACATGAGATAAGGGCGCATTTCATCTAAGACTGTTTCAACGTTGTCAATTGTGAGTTCCATAAGTTTTAGACCTGCTAAGTTAATGATGGGGATTGGGAAGGCAGTGCGGCTTGGGGTCTCCCCAAGTGGAGCAACTGCCGTCATGGGGCATTAGGCATTGGGCATGGGGCATGGGGCATGGGGCATTGAATAATAATGATCTCTGTGCCAGATGCGCGGTTACTCATTAACCATTATCCAAAATTTTATTTTTCAGCTTTGTTAAATCGATCCTAAATCTAATTGCTGCTAGATTGTCAGATGTCAGTTTTTAATGACTTTTGACTAGACCACTGCTGGTTTTAGCAACTTGATATTAGATTAGCTGAACAATTTGTCGTGCAAGCCCTCCTACTCTACTTTAGCGGTTAAAGTCCTGAAGAGAACGCCAGGAGGTGAGGACAAGGAAATTTTTTTCCCAATACCTGATGCCCAATATGCTTAATTAAATAATAATTACTAAAAAACTTTAAACTTTAAAACTCATAACCCAGTACTGGTAATCTTCCAAATGACTAATGACTAACATTCAGCACTATTTGTTGAGTCGCCATCATTGGATGAAACCATGACTGGTTGTTGATATAGTGGCACGGTGAATGTGACTGTTGAACCAAGTCCTTCACCCAGACTATAAAAATGTACCTCGCCGCCCATTGCCTCTACTAGCTTCTGGGATATTGCCAATCCTAAACCTGTACCACCGTAGTGGCGAGTGCGGGAACCATCCACCTGAGAGAATAATTGAAAGAGTTTATCTTGTTTATCTAAAGAAACACCAATACCAGTATCTGCTACACGTACTTTCACCATGCCAGGAAACTGCTGATCTTGAAAGTTCGCCTTTTTGAGTACTAAATCGGCGCTAACGGTGACACCACCTTCATGGGTAAATTTGATGGCATTCCCTACCAAATTTAGCATCACTTGTAGCAACCGTTGATAGTTGCTTTGGACAATGATTTCATCAGAGGTAGGAGGCATTTGCATCTGGAAACTGAGGTTTCTCATTTCTGCTTGGGGACGCATGAAATTTTCGACATCATGGAATAGCTCATCTAGTTTGACTGGAGCGTAAGTTAGCTCCATTTTGCCAGCTTCGATTTTAGCGATGTCCAAAATGTCGTTGATAATATTCAGCAGATGTATCGATAATTGGTGAGCTTCTGACAAAAACTGGTTTTGTTCTTCTGGATCATCTGCCATCCCTTCCAAGATCAGCTTTAAGAAGCCAATCATGCCGTTGAGGGGGGTACGAATTTCATGGGATACATTAGCCAGAAACTCGCTTTTGAGGCGGGAAGCTTCTTCGGCTTTTTGACGCGCTACTTCTAATTCTTCATATAAAGTAGCATGAGCGATCGCAGTTCCCAATTGATCTGCTGCTTCTTTTGCCAGTTCTAATTCTGATTCTGTTAATGTGTAACATTCATCCTGCCAACTCAAGGCAACCAATCCATTGGCCTGGTCTTGATAGCAAGTTGCAATCACCAGGGTTTTCTGCCGCCCAGACTGTGCGTATCCAGGCACTTGCATTACAACTGGTTCTAGGGTTGCGAAAGCTTGAGCAAAGGCAGGCTCTGAAGCTATATCTATTTCTAAGCCAAGCATTGATTTGAGTGTTGCCTGGTGATACTCAGCCTTCACCTCCACTTTTGAGCTAGAGGGCTGATAAGGACAAATAATACAGCGCTCTAGCCGCAGAGCCTTACCCAAACTATCAACTGTTTGCTGCCAAATAATATCTAAATCCAACGTCCGGCGGATATTTCTGGTAATGCGATTTACCACTTTTTGGTGTTGCTGCGATCTTATTGCCAAGTCTATTTGTATGGGCGTTTTTGATGCCACAGCTACTTGTTTTTTGTTGAGTGTCGCTTGCACTAACCGTCCCATCACTAAAACTGTAGTGGCACTCGTTCCCAAACTCGGCATAATTGGACTAATCACCAATTCCAACTCAAATAATTCTTGGTGATAGCTAAACCAACACTGAAACCTTTCTGGCATCAAACTTGTCAAAATTCGGTGCAATCGTTCCAAATAAGTAACTTTATCCACCGGGACAAAGGTTTGAGTCTGGTTCAGTTCATCAACTATTTTTTCGGTATTTAACCCTAGGAGTTCGCTGTGCTGCCAACAAAAGGTCAGATAGCGCCCTGCCCCATCTTGCGTATACACCAACTCGGCTCCTAGAGTTGCTAATGAGCCATCAGTCTTACTGGGAATAGATTCCAGATTTTGGGAAAATACATTTGACAATTGGGAATTGGCAGTAATAGTCATTAATTGAGTTGGATAGACAAAGGGTATCCGACCGTAATTTTACTAAAGCTGCTCAAATTTTTGCATAAATTCTTACAGCTTTTTTGTTTTTTATTGAGTATTTTTTGGTGATCTGAAACCCAGATTGGCAAACTTCACTTTTTAACTTGCATTGACAGCTGATTAATCGCGTCAATCATTCCATTCACCCCGAGGAGGAACGGGTTTACGCACAGGGGTACGCGTCAGTTCGTCATCTCTAAGGATTTCACCCCGCAACCACTGACGAATAGCCACCTCAATCACTTTACTTGGGTCATTAGTGAGATGCTGAATTTGCTCTAGTAGCTCGGAGTCCAAGCGGACAGCAATTTCTACCTTATCGGTTGGTATATTTTCCGCTTCGGTAGTTTTCTCTTGCATATTCATAGATTTGATATACTCTGAATTGGTTTTGTCTAAAGCTTTGTAAAGTAGTTATATTCATAATTTGGGCTAATTCACTGAAAATCTTCATCGGGACATTTACATAGTTCCCTGAAATAGCACCAAAGTAACAGCTTTAAGTTTTAAGTCGCATTTTTCATATAACTGACTAGACAATGGCTTTAGAAGTTTTGCCGATAAATCAGTGATGATGGGTAATTACGGGTGTTAATTCTCCATGATCCTTACATGATCCCTACATGTACTTATTTACATTTATTGTACGCTCCTAGCTGTTGAATACTAGCAGCGACAAATAGACTTTCATAATATTCTTAAAAGTCCACCTATTTAGATCAAAATTTAAAGATGGGGTGAAGAGGGGCAGGGGGCAGGGGAAGAATAATAACTCCTAACTCCTAACTCCCCATTTAAAGCAGCGTCTTGGCTAAGAAAGCATTAAAATACATTAAGTAAATTGCTCTTTTAACTTTGGTTGCTGCTAAGGCAAAGATAGTATATGACTGACGTTCCCGCAGTTCGCATTCGCAATTTTTGTATTATTGCTCACATCGACCACGGGAAATCAACCCTCGCCGATCGCTTGCTGCAAGCTACTGGCACTGTTGAAGACCGACAGATGAAGGAACAGTTCCTTGACAATATGGATTTGGAACGGGAGCGCGGCATTACAATTAAGCTGCAAGCTGCCCGGATGAACTACACAGCTAAGGATGGTCAGCAGTATGTGCTGAACTTAATTGATACTCCTGGACATGTGGATTTCTCTTATGAAGTCTCTCGCTCTCTTGTTGCTTGTGAAGGAGCGCTATTGGTGGTAGATGCGTCCCAAGGTGTGGAGGCGCAAACTTTGGCAAACGTATATTTAGCGTTAGAGAATAACCTGGAAATTATCCCGGTTTTGAATAAAATCGATTTGCCTGGGGCTGAACCAGAACGAGTAATTGGCGAAATTGAAGAAATTATCGGTCTAGATTGCAGTGGTGCGATTCTTGCTTCTGCTAAAGAAGGAATTGGTATTGATGAGATTTTAGAAGCAGTTGTGGAGCGGATACCGCCACCGCCCAATACCATAAATGAACGCTTAAGGGCGTTAATATTTGATAGCTATTACGACAGTTACCGGGGAGTAATTGTGTATTTCCGGGTGATGGATGGCACAGTGAAAAAAGGCGATCGCATCCATTTAATGGCATCCGGTAAAGAATTTGAAATTGATGAGTTAGGCGTTCTTTCTCCCACTCAAAAGCAAGTTGATGAACTCCACGCTGGGGAAGTAGGCTATTTGGGAGCGGCAATTAGAGCTGTAGCTGATGCACGGGTAGGAGACACAATTACTCTGAGTAAGGCGAAAGCAGAGTCACCCTTACCAGGTTATGCAGAAGCGAACCCAATGGTTTTTTGCGGGATGTTCCCCATTGATGCTGACCAATTTGAAGATTTGCGGGAAGCTTTAGAAAAACTCGAACTCAACGACGCAGCGCTGCATTACGAACCAGAAACTTCGAGCGCGATGGGGTTTGGCTTCCGTTGCGGGTTTTTGGGCTTGCTGCACATGGAAATTGTTCAGGAACGTTTAGAGCGGGAGTATAACTTAGATTTAATCATTACAGCCCCCTCGGTGGTTTATAAGGTGATTACCCTCAAAGGTGAGGAACTCTACATTGATAATCCTAGTCGCTTACCTTCTCCCAACGATCGCGAAAGAATTGAAGAACCCTACGTCCAAGTAGAGATGATTACCCCGGAAACTTATGTTGGCAGCTTGATGGAGTTGTCACAAAACCGCCGTGGTATCTTCAAAGATATGAAATATCTCACCCAAGGACGAACCACACTTACGTATGAGCTACCCTTGGCGGAAGTTGTGACTGACTTTTTCGATCAAATGAAGTCGCGATCGCGCGGTTACGCCAGTATGGAATATCACATTATCGGCTACCGTGAAAATCCTCTGGTAAAGCTGGATATCATGATTAACGGCGATCCTGTGGATTCCTTGGCGATGATTGTGCATCGGGATAAAGCTTACAACGTCGGGCGAGCAATGGCGGAAAAACTCAAGGAACTAATTCCCCGCCATCAATTTAAAGTGCCAATTCAGGCATCTATTGGCAGTAAAGTTATTGCCAGCGAACACATCCCCGCTTTGCGAAAAGATGTGTTAGCTAAGTGCTACGGTGGTGACATCAGCCGGAAAAAGAAATTATTACAGAAGCAAGCAAAAGGTAAAAAGCGGATGAAATCTGTGGGTACTGTGGATGTACCGCAAGAAGCCTTTATGGCAGTACTACGCTTGGATCAAAACTGATTTAAGAGTGCTTAATGCTTGCGGTGACATCTCAAAGACCGAATTTATTCGGTCTTTCGCTTATTTGACACTCCCCCGTTTATAAAACGGAGGATTCTTGGGTCAAAAGGGAGCTACTGCTTAACCCCTCGCCAAGCATCTTGACCGTATGCCCTACGGCTGCAAGTCCACGCTGCATCACTACAAAAAATCTGGCACTGCGTTTCTATCCCGCCTCGGAATAAATTCCGAGTCTCATAGCTAAAGTCCACTAAGCGTGGACTGAATTAATTATTTAGTCCACTTGAGTGGACTTGGGCTATGAGCCGCTGAACTTCAGTTCTGGGCGGGATTGCCTGTCTGTGTGACAGTTTCACTCTGACAAAAATGTGGGTAGAGAATTTTTCGACTTGTGTGTACACTGTAGCTTCCTTTAAGGAGAGAGACAATTTTCTTCCTCCCTCTGCTCCCCCTGCTCCCCCTGCCTACACAGCGATTGATTACTTTTTAATTGAAAGTCCCTATCCCTAGCCCACAGTTGATAACCTTTGATAAGCTTTAACAAAATAACTGTTAAAAAATCTCAAAATTTTAGTAAACATACTCACTATATTTGCCACCCTTGTATTTTTAGGTAAATGTAATTTTTTAGATATTTGTAAAGCGTCGGGGAATCTAGCAGATGAAGATACTGGTACTGAGTTGGGAGTTTCCACCAAGGATTATTGGGGGAATTGCGCGGCATGTAGCGGAATTATACCCGGAACTGGTAAAGCTAGGGCATGAAGTCCACTTAATTACAGCAGAGTTTGGTCATGCGTCGATGTATGAAGTGGTTGAGGGAATAAAGGTGCATCGAGTGCCAGTGGCACATAGTAACGACTTTTTCCACTGGGTAGTCAATCTCAACTTAAGTATGGGAGATCATGGTGGTAAGTTGATTTTAGAGGAAGGGCCTTTTGATTTAATTCATGCCCATGATTGGTTGGTAGGAGATGCTGCGATCGCACTCAAGCATAGTTTCAAAATACCACTAATTGCCACAATTCACGCTACGGAATACGGACGCTATAACGGTATTCACACAGATATTCAAGGTTATATAAATGGCAAAGAAACCTTGCTGGCTTACAACGCTTGGCGGATTATTGTTTGTAGCGACTATATGCGCCAAGAAGTAGAACGAGCGCTACACAGTCCTTGGGAGAAAATCGATGTCATTTATAACGGTATCCGAGCCGAAAAAAAACAGCATAACGTAGATTTTCATGCTCTGAATTTTCGCCGCCAATTCGCCACAGACAACGAGCAAATCGTTTATTACCTCGGTCGCATGACTTACGAAAAGGGTGTATCTGTATTGCTCAATGCCGCACCTAAGATCCTTTCGCAAATGGGAGGTAACGTTAAATTTGTAATTGTTGGTGGCGGCAATACTGACCATCTCAAGCGCCAAGCCTGGGATTTGGGAATTTGGCATCATTGTTATTTTACAGGTTTTCTCTCCGATCAATACTTAGATAGATTCCAAACTGTCGCTGACTGTGCGGTATTTCCTAGTCTTTACGAACCTTTTGGGATTGTGGCTTTAGAAAGCTTTGCTTCTCGTGTTCCGGTAGTAGTTTCTAATACAGGTGGTTTACCAGAAGTAGTGCAACATACCAAAACAGGCATTGTGACTTGGGTGAACAATCCCGATTCTTTAGCTTGGGGAATTTTAGAGGTTTTGAAAAATCCCGGATATCGGCAATGGATGGTGGATAACGCTTATGAGGATTTAAAGCGACGGTTTAGCTGGCCAAAATTAGCCAAGCAAACTGAAGAAGTATATCAGCGAGTTGTACAAGAGCGATCGCAAATTGCCTGGTAAGCATAGAAGAACCCCGACTTCTTGAAGAAGTCGGGGATCTAAAATTTATAAGTAATGTGGGGATTTTCCCAGAGTAGAGCAGAGAATAAATGATTACTCCGCGTTATTTTGAGTTAACAAACAGTACAAGCCCTGTACGCTGGAAATTCTACCCTCTCTAGTGCCAGAGTTAAGCTAGTACGCGTTTAAGTTGCAGATTTTTTCGTTAAAACTGTCATTTGTCATTGATTATTCATAAAAGACAACTGATAAATGACTAATGACAAAGGACGATTTTCACGGAGAAATAAGCAATTAAAGTGCGTAACAGCCTAGCAATAATTGCAGTTTGCTCCAGAAGCTTAATATGACAAAGGCATTCCCAAGCATAGCAAGGCGCTTGAAAAATATAGGAATCAAGTTGTTGAAGATGGGAACCTTCCTAATAACCCGTTTTATTGCAAGCTGGAAACGCTACTTCCTGGGTGACACTGTTGATGTCCGCCCCTCCCCTTCCCCCTCTCCCTCTTTCGACAATGCTAGACCTTCCTTAGCGGGCCCAGTCATTACTTTAGGTGGGGGTGGCCCCGATGTGGATGATGCAATCCAGTGGATGATCAACCAAGTTAGGGGAGGTAGTAACTCCGGCACTAGAGTTAATGTTGTAGTTCTCCGCACCAATGGTAATCACGATTACAATCGGCTAATTTATGCCATGAAAGGCGTAAACTTTGTGGAAACTCTTCTGATTCGCAATAGAGAAGAAGCAAATAAAGCTGAGATTTATGAAAAAGTCAGAAATGCTGATGTGATTTTCTTTGCTGGCGGCGACCAATGTCAATACATCCGCAACTGGAAAGATACCAAGCTTGAGGCTGCCGTTAAGTCAGTTTACCTTAAGGGAGGTGGTATTGGTGGCACCAGTGCGGGTGCAATGATCCAAAGTGATTGTGTCTATGATGCTTGTGCTTCTTCTGAAAAAGGCATTGAAACTAGAGATGCACTAGATGATCCCTACCGAGACATTACTTTTACTTACAACTTTTTCAATTGGAGTAATTTGAAGGGAACCATCGTAGATACGCACTTCGACAGGCGGCAAAGAATGGGTCGAATTATGGCTTTCATTGCCCGTCAAATTAAAGACGGTGTAGCTAGCAGTATTTTAGGCATAGCGGTTAGTGAAAGTACATCAGTTCTTGTGGATAAAAACGGTTTGGTGAAAGTTATGGGTAGGGGTGACGCTTACTTTGTACTTGGCAATCATATACCGGAAGTATGTGAACCCCGAACGCCTTTGACCTTTTCCAATTACAAAATTTGGAAAGTTCGCAGTGGCGATACCTTTAATTTGAGAAACAGACCAACTTCTGGGTATTATCTCAGGAGTGTTAAGAGGGGACGGATTGATTCAAATCCATATTAAATGGGGAATGGGGAGTGGGAAAAAGAGGACAAGCAGACAAGCTGGATGAACGGAGATAAAAGGTGGATTCATCCAGTTCAAAGCCTCATTAACGGAGTTCAAAGCCCCATTAACGGAGTTCAAAGCCTCATACGCTATTCCCCCTGCCCCCCTACTTTCTACCAGGGAACCACGCCATCCTCATCAAAAAAGCCTCCGCTAGAACCATCATTAGGTAGAGTGGCAAGTCTCACTGCTGCGATCGCTCCCTGCTCAACAGTACGGTATCCTTGGTATTGATTAATGTCAGTTGCTGTGAAACCTGGGTCAGCAGCATTAATTTTAATTGGGGTATCTTTAAGTTCAGCAGCCAACAGAACTGTGAGCGCATTTACTGCTGTCTTTGATGAGTTATATGCAAGAGGCTTAGAATCAGCGAACTCATAATTTGGATCGGAGTTCTGAGTCAGAGAACCTAAACCACTTGATATATTAACTATTCGCCCTGCTGTTGACTTCTTCAAAAGTGGCAACAGGGCTTTTGTAACTGCAAACACTCCAAATACATTCGTTTCATAAGTGTGTCGCAGTGTTTCAATATCAACTTGACTGGGTGGAAGGCGTAGTTTACCGCCGTAGGCATCGCCATCGCTTACTATCCCAGCATTGTTTACAAGGATATCAAGTTTTCCGAATTCGCTCTCGATTTGTTTAGCCGCAGAATCGATTGTTTTTTGCTCGGTGACATCAAGTTGAACTGATCGGGCATCGATCTCATTTAAACGAAGTTTATTCGCCGCTTCTTCACCACGTTTTATATCTCTTGCACCAACAAGAACAATAGCGCCTCTAGAACCTAGTTGGCGTGCGATTTCATACCCAATACCTTTGTTTGCACCAGTGATTAGCGCAACTTTACCTTTTAAATCTTCTGACATATTACTTCTCTATTTTGATAAACACTGACAATTGTTCTATCTTCGAGCAAGTCTAGTACACTGTGCCGGAAGACAAGGGAATTGAGCCACTTGTTAATTGATAGGACTTACGCAAAATTATGAAAAAACTAACCGCATAGACGCAAAGGACACGAAGAAGAGTTTGAGAGAGTTTTTGCGTAAGTCCTAATTGAGATAGTAGCTGGATTTACGCCGTGCTGTACTAATGTATAAGTAGTCTGTATCAACACAACATTCAGGATTTAGTAATCCTACATAAGTAGTGATTTACTCTTGTGTTTTCTCGAGTAGTCATTCACACTTCAGATAGCGGTTGAGAAAATATTTGCAACCTAAACTAGCAATTGACTCAAAAATTCTTGGAGATAATAGATATGCAAACCAAACAGCTCGGTAATTCGGAGCTTCACATTACCCCAATCGGCTTTGGAGCCTGGGCGATCGGTGGAGGTGGATGGGCTTTTGGTTGGGGAGCGCAGGATGATCAAGAATCGATTGAAGCGATCAATCGCGCTCTGGATCTGGGCGTTAATTGGATTGACACCGCAGCTATCTATGGTCTGGGACATTCGGAGGAAGTTGTTGCTAAGGCACTCAAGGGTCGATCTAATCGCCCTTACATTTTCACTAAATGTTCAATGATCTGGGATGAAAAGGGCGAAATTGGTCGCAGTCTGAAAGCGGATTCTGTGCGGCGGGAAGTTGAAGCCAGCTTGCGCCGACTCGATATTGAAACCATTGATCTCTACCAAATCCACTGGCCTAACCCAGAGTCAGAAATTGAAGAAGGCTGGACGACTCTCTCCAAGCTCAAGGATGAGGGCAAGGTTCGCTATATCGGGGTTTCAAACTTCAATGTAGAACAGTTGAAACGTATCCAAAAGATTGCCCCAGTTACCTCATTGCAACCGCCTTATTCACTGGTTAAGCGCGATGTCGAAAACGAGATTCTGCCTTTTTGTCAGGAAAACAACATAGGTGTGATTGTTTATTCACCGATGCAATCTGGCTTGCTTACAGGAAAGATGACATCTGAGCGGGTTGCGAATTTACCAGATAATGATTGGCGCAGGAATAGCAGTGAATTTCAGGAGCCACGTTTATCTCGTAACTTGAAGTTGGTGGAGGTGTTACAGGATATTGGTAAGCAACACGATCGCTCCCCCGGTGAGGTAGCGATCGCTTGGACTTTAAACAATCCGGCGGTGACAGCTGCGATCGTTGGCGCACGCAATCCCAAGCAGGTGGAAGGAATTATCGCTGCTGGGGAATTTCGCCTCAATCAGCAGGAGCTAGATCAGATTGGCGCTTTCCTTGGCGAGAATCCATAAAAGAGGTTTTGCGTAAACTTTGAATGGTAGCGATCGCATGTTTTGCCACAATATCGATTTCCTCTTGGGTATTAAACCGTCCAATCCCAAACCGCACTGAGGCATAAGCTAGCTGTTGAGAGTTTCCCAGTGCTGTCAGAACATGGGAAGGTACTGTACTTGCCGATGAGCAAGCAGAACCAGAAGAAATCGCCATTACTGGCTGCAATCCTAGCAAAAGTGCGGCTCCATCCACCCCCTCAACGCTGATATTCAAGTTTCCCGCCAATCGCTGTTGAGGGTGTCCGTTGACATGAATTCCTTCAAGTTGGGAAAGCTGTGACCACAAGCTTTGCCTTAACTGGGTGAGGCGTTGGTTTTCTGTTGCTTGTTCAGCCAAAGCGATTTCTACAGCTTTCCCAAAGCCAACTATTTGCGGTGTATACAATGTCCCAGAACGCATCCCTCGTTCATGTCCGCCGCCGTGCTGCTGGGGAGCTAGTTGCACTCTAGGGTTACGCCTGCGGACGTACAGCGCCCCAATTCCCTTTGGGCCATATACTTTGTGTGCTGTCAGCGACATCAAGTCAATTTTCATCGCTTGCACATCTAAGGGAATTTTACCAATAGCTTGGGCTGCATCGGTGTGGAAAATGATGTTTTGTTCATGGCACATTTCCCCAATTTCTGCCAAAGGCTGCAACACACCAATTTCGTTATTTGCAGCCATTATCGATACTAAAATCGTCTCAGGACGGACAGCTTTTTTTAACTCAGTTAAATCAATTAATCCATTTTGTTGGACGGGCAGAATAGTAATTTCAAAACCGAGACTTTTTAAATAATTACAAGGATCAATAACTGCATTATGTTCAGTGGCAACAGTAATAATATGCTGACCTTTTTTAAAATAAGCTTCAGCAACACCTTTAATAGCTAAATTATTCCCTTCTGTTGCACCACTGGTAAAAACAATTTCTTCAGGAGTAGCGTTAATTGCTCCTGCTAAAATCTCTCGCGTTTGCTTAACAGCAGCTTCTGTTTCCCAACCGTAAACATGACCGATACTAGATGGGTTACCAAATTTTTCTGTGAAGTAGGGGAGCATTGCTGCTAATACCCGTTCATCTACGGCTGTAGTAGCGTGGCAATCAAGGTATATAGGACGAATAGACATAATTATTAACTCAAACTTTGACTCAAATTTTTTAATACACTTAAAACTTGATACAACTCATTTTTTCTTTTCAACAGCGTAAATTCATCAGACAACGCATACTTTGGTATATTTTGTTTAGTCAGTTTTACAAAAATGAAATGACTACCATTTGTTACTAATCCAAAAGTAGGTTTGTCTTGATTAGGATTAGTCAGCATATAAACAAGTGCTTGAGGTACGGCTTCTAAAAGAGAAAAGCTAGACCTTTTAGATTCAATTACTAACAACCAGAATTGTTCTTGAATAACTAAAACATCAATTCTACCTCTAATGATTTCTCCTTCATCTTCCGCAGAAATTTCTATTGATTCCTCACCTCTTATATAAAAAGGCTCATCATAAAATCCAGCTAAATTGAGTAAAGGAGATAAAACTACTAATTTCACCGTTTCTTCTGACAAAGGAAGACGTTTGACTAAACGGAGAAAATGAAGTTTTACTCTGTCTAAATCTTGCTTTTCTAAATCTGTAATTTCTGGTAAAGTATCGAACCACTCTGTAAAGAAATCTTCACTTTCAGTTTGTTGAAGACCAAATCTTGCTTCTAAATCAGCATGGCTGACATTATGAGCTTGGATGACTTGAACCATATTAGTTTTAACTGGCGAGAAGTTTAATTTCTTACTTCAATATAGAGATACTCTAACCTTGAATTAGAATCCATACGAACTCCCTAGACGATGTGAACTCAATTCTATGAATTCAAATACTTAATCGCAAGGTTATAGCAAAAAAAACACCCAGCAGCAACTACTCTTTCATATAGCTGCTAATTCCCGTAATTTAGTTAAAACTGCCAGAGCATGACCTTTGGTTTTCACATTCGGCCAAGCATAGACAATAATTTTATCAGGTGAAATTAAGAAAGTTGAGCGAGCAACACCCATATATTCTTTACCCATAAATTTTTTTAAGCGCCAAGCGCCGTAGGCTTCTGCCAAAATATGTTCTGGGTCACTCAAGAGGGTGATTGACAAGTTATGTTTGCTGATAAATTTACAATGGGACTTACCCAAATCGGGACTAACGCCTAAGATTTTCGCTCCCAGTGCGCTGAAGTCTTGATACAACTCGGTGAAATCTTTCGCTTCGGTGGTACAACCGGGTGTGTCATCTTTGGGGTAGAAGTAGAGGACAATCCACTGACTGCTGAGATTGTCGAGAGTGACTGAATTGCCATTTTGGTCAGGGGTGGAGAAATCTGGCGCTGGTTGTCCGACTTGGGGAATGTTGCTCATGATGGAAGTGTGAGAGATTGCGACCGCTTTAGAATTGTACATAGATTGAGCGATCGCTATTAATCATCACTGTCTAAAATTATTGTTTTATCCCTTTTCCTATTCTTGAGTTAGTTTTGGTAAAAGTTGATACTTATAAAAGTAAATACTCTTTTGAGATAAGTAACTCAGTTGAGTATTTTTGTGAGAGTTTATGCAGCAGAAGCCAGATTACGGATGCAAAACTTTAAATAAATTATTCCAGTTGTAGTTGCGTTGAAACTTATGATTATTTAATTATCAGAAAAGCTCCAGAAATGAGTGTGCATACCAAAGCAAATATAATTGCGTGTTCCACTTTAGTACTAATAATATTTATTGCCAGTGCTATAAAAAATATAAAAACAAAAATTAATACCTTTAAAAGGTTTTCGGATTGCCAATCAATTAAGGAATCATCAAGGGATGTTGCCATTAAATTTATTAATAAGTTCTGAAGTTGTATATTCATTTTCCTCCACTAATTTTTTCAATTTATTTGCTTTTACTAGAGAAAAGCTAGCTTTATCCTTGTTCTCAAGTCTTCTATCGTCAGACATATAAATTAGCCATGATTTTGTCATAATTTTGTCATAATGCTGTCATGCTGAAATGCAATAAGAAAACATTAGCTTTGATACATGGAGTGCTATCTTTCATATTTAAACTTCTCCCATCAGGTTGAGAGCGATCGCTTATGGAATTTCCAAATTAAAAAATATCCAAACATCTCATACAACAATCCTGTCTCTTCTTCATCTCTTTGTGTCCTCTGCGCCTCTGCGGTTCATTTTCTTGGAAATCCCTATATTTATCCGCCATAATAATGACTTAACCTACAAGTATTTTTATTTATTCTCACTCTTCAAAGTTCACATGACTAAAGATATGCAACGCGAATTTACCAACCGTGATGAGTTGGTAGCCTACCTGCGCGAACAATTCCCAGATGCGGCACAACGCGATGACCACATCAGTGAAACCGTGGGGGGACGCAAAGCTGCACAGAAACCATTGCAACAAATCGATGCAGTAAGCTACGCGCAAACACGTAATTTTTTCACAGGTGCGGTGACGCGACTTTCGCCTTACATCCGCTATGGCGTTTTGAGTTTGCGAGAAATTCGAGATTATGTCCTAGAACGGGTACAGCACCAAAACGATGCTACTAAACTAATTAACGAGTTAGGCTGGCGCGACTACTGGCAACGGTTATATGTCAAGTTAGGGGATGGAATCTGGAAAGACCAGGAAGAGTACAAAACTGGTTACACTGTGGCTGAATATGCACCCGAATTGCCGCAAGATATCAGACAAGGAACCACAGGTAGAGTTTGCATCGACAGTTTTAGCCATGAATTGAAAGAAACTGGCTATTTACATAACCACGCCCGGATGTGGCTAGCAGCTTACATTGTCCATTGGCGGCGTAGTCGTTGGCAAGTAGGAGCTAAGTGGTTTCTTGAACACCTTTTAGATGGAGATCCTGCTAGTAATAATATGTCATGGCAGTGGGTTGCCAGCACCTTTAGTCAGAAACCGTATTTTTTCAATCGTGAGAACTTAGAACGCTACACCGAAGGCATTTATTGCCAGAAATGTCCGCTTTACGGCCATTGTGATTTTGAAGGCAGCTATGAAGAATTAGAACAGAGACTTTTTCCTAAAAGGGAATTTAGCAAACAAGCTAATAGCCAAAGTTGGCAGCATGATAAAAAAGGGAAGGGGAGCAGGGGAAGTGGGGGAGGACAAGGGGGACAAGGAAGAGAATAATAACTCTTGACAAATGACCAATGACAAATGACAAATGACAAATGACAAAACCAATTATTTGGGTGCATGGAGATTGCCTCAGTCCATACAACCCCGTACTACAAAAATATCCCGATGCCCCAGCTATCTGGGTTTGGGACGAGGCTTTGATAGAGGAATGGCAACTGAGTCTCAAACGCATCGCTTTTATCTACGAATGCTTGCTGGAGTTACCTGTTGTTATCCGTCGTGGTGATATGGCACAAGAAATTTTAGCTTTTGCTCAAGAACATGAGGCGAATTTAGTTATCACAGCTAACAGTCCGAGTCCCCGATTTGATGATATCTGCAATCAAATGGAGGGTTCTATAGCAGTCCAAGTGCTAGAAGTAGAAACATTTTTTGACTATGATGGCTATATTGACCTCAAGCGGTTCTCCCGCTATTGGAAAGTCGCTCAAAATTATGTTTTTCGTTCAAGTCCCTCCCTCTCCGAGTCGAAGAGGGACGGTTTTACTACGTAAAACCAGGGAGAGGTTTTTTTATTAAACTAATTAGGCGGTTACTATATGAGCCGTCGAACTTACATCTTTGGGCGTGGATAGGTTGATTCAAAATATGAAGCATTAAAGTTTATGACCACGTTCTCGTGCTAAATTACTAAAGCTTGGAGTTGGGAAACTCCGGTGAAATTCCGGGACTGTGCCGCAGCTGTAATGGGATCGCCCAAGTCAGAATGCCAACCTCAAGATGTCCTCAAGACACACTCACTGTATACTCCCTGCGTTGCACGGGGAAGGAGTTCCAAGTTTGCTTTCTGGATTTGCCACTTGTCCTGGCTTGTTTTATGCTACACCCGCCGCCGATGGTATATTATCTCGCATTAGAATACCAGGTGGAATTATTAGTAGTCAGCAGTGCCGTGCGATCGCAGATATAGCAGAACAGCACGGTGGCGGCTATGTAGATGTGACTAATCGAGCTAATCTACAAGTCCGTGAAATCCGCACGGGGATAAATGCTGAGGTTCTGAAACATCTACAGGATATGGGACTAGGTTCTCGTAATCCTGTTATAGACCACATCCGTAATATTATGACTAGCCCTACTGCTGGTATCGACCCGGTAGAATTAATCGACACTCGCCCTTTTGTCCGAGATTGGGATGATTATATTGCTGCACATCCGGCGCTTTCGGGACTGTCGGCAAAATTTAGCGTTTGCTTTGATGGTGGTGGGATAATTCGGGTGTGCGATCGCTTGAATGATATCTTATTTGCTGCTGTCTTAGTTGACGGTAATGTTTACTTCCGCCTCTATCTCAGTGTAGGTGCAAAAGGTCAACCGCCCAGCGATATGGGAATTTTGTTATCACCAGAAAAATGTTTGCCCGTCTTGGCAGCTTTGGCAGAGGTTTATCTAGCTCATACTAATACTACAAGTAAGCGTCGGCTACGTCTTTTAGAGTTATTGAATACTTTAGATTGTGAAAATTATCTCCAGGAAGTTGAACAGCGTCTACCTTTTTCTTTTTTATACAGTGAAGCAAGAAAAGACCTAACCCCCCTAATAGGGAAGGGGCAGGAATTCTCTACTATTTTACAAAGAGGAGGGAAACATAAGCATATTGGCATCCATCTCCAACGTCAGAAAGGCTTATTTTACATTGGTGTAGTCTTACCCCTTGGGCGACTGGAGAGTAGCCAGATGAGGGGTTTAGCAGATTTAGCAACGAAATACGGTAGCGGCACTCTTAGGTTAACTCCTTGGCAAAATTTGCTGATAACAGATATTCCTCAGCAATGGATTGCTGATGTCCAAAGTGAAATTGCTTTCTTAGGATTAGATTCCTTAGCAACCAATATCAAGAGTGCATTAGTTGCCTGTTCTGGAAAAAAGGGTTGCACCGCTTCTGCCACGGACACCAAAAGTCATGCGTTGGCATTGGCAAAGTATCTTGAAACTCGTGTTCCTCTGGATTGTCCAGTTAATATCCACTTTAGCGGCTGCGAAAAATCCTGCGCCCAGCATAGCAAGAGTGATATTACTCTGCTTGGTGTCAGCATTGAGGATGACAACGGAACAGTGGAGGGCTATCACGTTTATGTTGGTGACAGCAATGAGAAATTCGGACGTGAACTATATCAATATGTAACTTTTGCTGAACTACCTGCATTAATAGAGCAGATGCTATGTGTATATAAAATTCAACGCCTAAATTCTGATGAGTCCTTTGGGGAATTTGCTAATCGATATGCAATACATACAGGTAATGAAAAATCGACGAACCACATAGGTGCAGAGAACACGGAGAAATAAGAGTTTGAGAGGTATTTTGCATAAATCATGAATTTAATAAATACTTAGAAATCTGTTTCTCTTCCTCTGTGTTGCGCCAGTTGCTACCCTGCCTTAACGCTAAGAGCGTAGCTTGCTTCCTCGTAGGAGGTACAAGTCGGGGAACCCCCCCAACGCACTGGCTGCTCTCCGTCTCTGCGATTAATTAACAAATCAATCCAAAATCCAAAATCTAAAATCCCAAATCGAATGCCCGACTACATCCGAGATGCCAACGAAATTTACCGCAATTCTTTTGCAATAATCCGGTCAGAAGCAAACCTATCTCTGCTGCCACCAGATGTAGCAAAAGTTGCTGTACGTCTCATTCATGCCTGTGGTATGACGGATATTGTCGCTGACTTGGGATATTCACCAACAGCAGTACAATCTGCTAGGGCAGCACTAGCAGCAGGAGCGCCAATTTTGTGCGATTGCCGGATGGTTGCCGATGGCGTTACCAGGCGGCGGTTGTCTGCAAATAATCAAGTTATCTGTACCCTCAACGAGCCAGAAGTGCCAGAAATTGCCCAGCGTCTAAATACTACAAGGTCGGCGGCAGCTTTAGAATTATGGCGATCGCACCTCGAAGGATCGGTGATCGCAATCGGTAATGCGCCCACAGCACTGTTTAGGCTGTTAGAAATGCTCGATGAAGGAGTGCCGAAACCTGCTGTAATTTTAGGCTTTCCAGTTGGTTTTGTCGGTGCAGCCGAATCGAAAGCCGCATTGGCAGCAGACAGCAGAAATGTACCATTTTTGACCTTACACGGTCGGCGCGGTGGGAGTGCGATCGCAGCCGCAGCAGTTAACGCCCTGGCAATGGAGGAAGAATGAATATGAAAACCAAAGGTCGTCTCTATGGAATTGGTGTCGGCCCAGGCGATCCCGAATTATTGACTTTGAAAGCGCTGCGGTTATTACGTGCGGCTCCTGTGGTAGCCTATCAATCAGCCACAGATAAAGAAAGTATTGCTAGAGCGATCGTGGCGCAGTATCTTCCTGGCAATCAAATTGAGGTGTTATTTCACCTCCCCCGCGCCTTGGAGCCAGAAAAGGCCAAGTCTATTTATGATAAAGAAATTGAACCAATCGCCGACCATTTAGCAGCCGGTCGAGATGTCGTGGTACTATGCGAGGGCGATCCATTTTTCTATGGTTCGTTCATGTACCTATTCACGCGGTTATGTGACCAGTACGAAACAGAAGTTGTCCCCGGAGTTTCTTCGTTGATGGCTTGTCCGGTAGCCTTGGGTGTACCTTTCACCTACTACACCGATATCCTCACAGTCTTACCCGCGCCATTGCCAGCAGAAGAACTGACTACACATCTGCTAATGACCGATGCAGCCGCAATTATGAAGCTAGGTCGTCATTTTACCAAAGTACGAGATATCCTGCATAAATTAGGGCTAGCATCACGGGCAAGATATATTGAGCGGGCATCAACATCACAGCAACGCATCATACCCCTAGATGAAGTTGATCCAGATAAAGTACCCTATTTCTCGATGATTGTGATTCCAACTAAGAATCGACTATAAACCTGTCAAAAGAGGCAAGGGGGCAGGGAGAAAAGCTGAGACGAAGCTTGTACTCCGCCCCAGTTCAAGCTGGACAAAGAAGGACGGGGCAACTCTACGAGAGGCTACGACGATGCGGCAATTGAACCAGAGAACAAATTTTTGCCGCTCAACGACCGGTCATTTGCTCCAACTTTTCAGGGTACCGAGCGCCTTGCACCGTAATCTTGGAGGCGGCATCATCGATGTCACGCAGATCGTCGGGCGTGAGTTCGACTGAGACGGCCCCGATGTTTTCGTCCAAGCGATGCAGTTTCGTGGTGCCTGGAATCGGAACAATCCACGGCTTCTGGGCAAGGAGCCAGGCGATCGCAATTTGAGCAGGTGTAGTCTGCTTCTGTTCTGCGATGCTGCCGAGCAGATTAATCAGGGACTGATTCGCCTTGAGAGCGTCCTTAGTGAAGCGAGGCAGGGTGCTGCGGAAGTCGGAACTGTCGAAGGTTGTGCTTTCGTCCATCTTGCCAGTGAGAAAGCCCTTGCCCAATGGACTGTACGGGACAAAGCCGATTCCGAGTTCCTCAAGGGTCGGTATCACTTCCTTCTCAGGAGTCCTCGTCCACAGTGAGTATTCGCTCTGGAGAGCAGTGACCGGCTGAACGGCGTGGGCGCGACGGATCGTTTGCACTCCTGCTTCCGAGAGTCCAAAATGCTTCACCTTACCTTCCTGAATTAGTTCCTTCACTGCTCCTGCAACGTCTTCGATCGGCACATTCGGGTCAACCCGGTGCTGATAGAGGAGGTCGATTGTCTCGACCTTCAGTCGCTTGAGCGAACCCTCCACGGCTTCCTTAATATGCTCCGGTCGGCTATTCAGCCCGGGTGAACCCTTCATGCCACGGGGATCGGAATTCGGACTGATGTCGAATCCGAATTTGGTGGCAATAACCACTTGCCCACGGAAGGGGGCGAGGGCTTCGCCCACAAGCTCTTCATTCAAGAACGGGCCGTAGACCTCGGCAGTGTCAAAGAATGTAACGCCGCGTTCCACAGCAGCCCGAAGAAGAGAGGTCATCTCCTGGGTGTCTTTGGGCGGGCCATAAGAAAAGCTCATTCCCATACAGCCAAGCCCGATAGTCGAAACTTCTAAATTGCTATTTCCAAGTTTGCGCTTTTGCATTTTTTGAACTCCTGTCTTTGATTTAAAGGTGAATTAAAGGTCGGAACTGTCTTTCTCTACGATCCGGTCTGGTATTGTTCGGCGTTGACTTGTTCCATTTAGTCCACGGTCTTGCCGTCGAGCTGTTCTTGAATGGCGATGTGCATCATGGCCGTGGATTTGATGATCGTGCTTCTTGCGCGATCGCTAGAACGAACCGTCTGTTGATTTCGATAGCTCTTCATGGGCGCGCGTCGCCTGCAACCGTTCCTCGACAGCCGGCGCGATCATGGCAAGGGCATCACTTCCGGCAACGAACAACTTCGGCGGATTCTCCATCCCGGTGATTTTGACCAGAGCATCGCCCAACTTTGCTGGGTCACCCTGCTGCGTGCCGTTGTAGACCGACCAAGTATCCTGAACGTTGCCCTCGGCGGCATAGTCTTCGATGGCGTTGCTAGGCCATCTAACATTCCGGTCATCCAGAAGATCCGTGCGGAAGAAGCCCGGTTCGACGAGCGTGATCTTGATGCCGAACCCCTCGACCTCGGCCGCAACCGACAGTGAGATACCCTCGACCGCAAACTTTGATGCGGCGTAGGCAGCACAGTGCTTAAACCCGACAACGCCAGCAACAGAGCTAATGTTAATGATGTGACCTGACTGCTGCTGACGCATAATCGGCAGCACGGCACGCATGACGTACACTACACCATAGAAGTTCGTCGCAAACTGGCGTTCGATCTCGGCTGTGGTCATCTCTTCAAAATTACCAAGCAGACTGTAGCCCGCATTGTTAACCAAAACGTCGATACGACCGAACTGCTTCACCGCCTCCTCGACAGCTGTTTTCGCCTCTACCTCGTCGGAAACGTCCAACTGGACAAATGCAAGATTCTCGCTTGCAACATCGCGCAAGGCATTACGCACTTTGTCGAGGTTTCGGCCAGTCGCCACTACACGGTCACCGGCTTGCAATGCTGCCTTGGCGGTTCCAGTTCCGATGCCGCTACCAGCGCCTGTGATAAACCAGACTTTGCTCATAATTATTTTCCTTTTAATCAAACTTAATTAAGCCCTGTATTGTTCATTGCTCGTTATCGTCGCCATTACTCCGTCGCCACTTCATTCAGGCATTTCAACGCATTCAGTGTTCGGGGATATCCCACCCAGGGTAATAATTGTGTAATCAGATCCAGCAGGATCTCTTTGCCGTTTCCGACATTCAGGTTGCCTTGAATGTGCCCCTTTATCTGTGATTCAACCCCGCCCAGAGCAATGAGGATAGACAGTGTGATCAGCTCCCTTACTTTGATGTCTAAGCCATTGCGGGTGTAATAATCGCCAAAGCAATTGGCAGACAAAAACCTTTGAATGTGCAGTTGGTCTTTGGGCGATCGCTCATACATTTGATCGATCGTCTCGCCGAACACAGCTTTTTGTATTGCCAGCCCTTTGTCGTAACGTGTTTCCGCGCTGGTGGTCGATTGCCTTTCCAAAGGTAATTGAATGCCCCTGCTGGACATCACTTCATTAGTAGCATGAACGAAGTCAAATGCTTTCGCCATACCCACGTAGGGTACTGACTGATACAGGATCTCCTTGATTTCAATCGGCGTTACTCCGACATTGAGAGCAGCGTCCACCATAACCCTGTATTCGCTTACTGCCTGGCTGCCAATGATAGATGCCAGAATCAGCATCACCCTTGTCTTTGTATCCAGCTTGCTCTCAGCAATTACTTCGTCGAAAGCGAAGTTGTCAAAGACTTCGATCAGTTCAGGGTCGGTTACTTTTAGGGTCGATTTGTGGTTTGGAAACAGTTCTTCATGGTTTTTATGTGCCGCTTCACTTATCCTTACAGATTCCTTCTGCTGTGTATTTGTCATCCGCACCTCCTTATTTGGCTTAAAGTTCTATGGTCGGCGATTCCGTCTATAATCCCGTGCGCTTTTCCAACTCTTCTGGATAGCGATCGCCTTCAACTGGAATTTGCGCCAATGCCTCGTCGATGCTCTTCAACTCGTCCTGCGTCAGTTCGATATCTGCTGCCCCAATATTTTCTTCCAAGCGGCTCAGTTTGGTTGTGCCGGGAATGGGCACAATCCACGGTTTTTGCGCCAGTATCCAGGACAGGGCGATTTGCGCTGCTGTAGCTTTCTTCTGGTTTGCCACCTCTTTCAACAAATCCACCAAGGACTGGTTAGCGTCAAGAGCCTCCGGCTTAAACCGGGGAACAATGCTGCGGAAGTCGGATTTGTCGAATTTTGCGTCCTTGCTGATACTGCCCGTCAGGAAGCCTTTACCCAGAGGGCTAAATGGCACAAAACCGATCCCTAGCTCTTCTAGGGCAGGCAACAGGGCTTCTTCCGGTCGCCGCCACCACAGGGAGTACTCACTCTGAACGGCAGTTAACGGTTGGACTGCGTGCGCCCGGCGCACGGTCTGTACACCCGCTTCTGAAAGCCCCCAATGTTTGATTTTGCCTTCACCGATCAAATCCTTGATGGTTCCAGCTACGTCTTCGATCGGCACTTGGGTATCCACACGGTGCTGATAGTACAAATCGATCGCGTCGGTCTTTAAGCGTTTCAGCGAACCTTCTACGGATTCCCTGATTCCGAATGGCTGACTGTCCTGCACCTGTTTGCCGTCTTTCAATTTGATACCGAACTTCGTGGCAATGACGATGCGATCGCGGTAGGGTTTGAGCGCTTCGCCCACTAATTCTTCATTGGTGAATGGCCCATACATTTCGGCGGTATCAAAGAAGGTGACGCCACGCTCCACTGCGGCTTGGAGCAGGGAGATACTTTCTTGCTTGTCGAGGGTATGGCTGTAAGCATAGTTCAACCCCATGCAGCCCAGCCCAATAGCCGAGACTTCCAGATTACTGTTTCCAAGTTTGCGCTTTTGCATTGTTACTCCTTCGAGGTTACACCTCGGTTATGCAGATTTAAGGGATGCCATATCAATACAGAAGCGGTATTTCACATCGGACTTGAGCAAGCGATCGTAGGCTTCATTGACCTTCTGGATAGGAATGACTTCGACATCGGCGGTGATGTTATGCTTGCCGCAAAAATCGAGCATCTCTTGGGTTTCGGCGATGCCGCCGATCATAGAGCCGGAAAGACTGCGGCGCGCCATGATCAGGCTGAATGCCGAGATATCCAGGGGCTTTGCGGGTGCGCCAACAAGGGTGATATTGCCATCGCGGGTGAGCAGGTTGAGATAGGCGTTGATGTCGTGATCGGCAGAAATGGTGTCGAGGATGAAGTCGAAGCTGCCTGTGTGCTTCTGCATCTCGTCGGCGTTGCGGGAGACGACCACTTCATCGGCACCAAGGCGGAGTGCGTCTTCCTTCTTGTTAGGCGAGGTGGTGAAGACGACGACGTGGGCATCGAACGCACGGGCGAACTTCACGCCCATGTGGCCCAGTCCGCCAAGACCAACCACGCCGACCTTCTTGCCCTTGCTGACGCCCCAGTGGCGCATGGGCGAGTAGGTTGTGATTCCGGCGCAGAGGAGCGGCGCAGATCCAGCGAGATCGAGGTTGGAGGGAACGCGCAGAACGAAGCGTTTATCGACGACGATGCTATCGGAGTAGCCACCGTATGTCACGCCTCCGAGGTGCTTGTCCGGGGAGTTAAAGGTTTGGGTCATGTTCGGGCAGAACTGCTCAAGACCATCCCTGCAATGCGGGCAGGTGGCATCCGAGTCAACCATGCAGCCGACCGCCGCAAGGTCGCCGGGCTTGTACTTCGTAACTGCCGAGCCGACTTTAGTGACACGGCCGACAATCTCATGACCGGGAACAATTGGGTAGACAGTAGACGTGAAGCTGCTCCACTCGTTACGCACCGAATGAAGATCGGAGTGGCAGATGCCGCAGAAGAGGATTTCAATCTGCACGTCGTGTTCGGTTGGATCGCGCCGCTCGATCTTGGTGGAGGTTAGTGGTGATGTTTCACTGACTGCGGAATAAGCTTTGGTGTTGTACATAAATTGATGCTCCAATCTGGAAGATAAGCTGGTTTCTTTATAGTCGGTCTTGAATCTGTCCTGGTAAGCTAAAAATCTTTTAATTTGCATCCTCAAAAAAATGAATCTCTTGTGGGGTGGGCATCTTGCCCGCCCTAGTTGTGCAAATTAAATGCGCGACAGCTTATTGTTCGTCGCTGATCTTTTCCATCCAGTCCACGGGCTTGCCGTCGAGTACCTCCTGAGTGGCGATATGAGTCATCGCCGTTGGCGGTGAAGGTGGCGATGTTGTGCGTTTATGGTTTGATCGTGTTGGCGACGAACATCACTGCACCGTTTGGCCGCCGTCGATGACCATAGCGTGCCCAACGACGAAGGCAGCCGTGTCCGAACACAGCCAGACGACGGCCGAGGCGATCTCTTCGGGCTTGCCCATCCGTCCGATCGGCTCCTCCGCAATCACCTTCGCGCGCCCTTCGGCCGTGCCGCCGGTGAAGCGACCCATCATCGGGGTGTCGATGTAGCCGGGACAGACGGCGTTGACGCGGATGTTCTGCGCGGCGTAGTCGAGGGCTGCTGCCTTGGTCAGTCCGATCACGCCATGTTTCGCGGCAGTGTACGCGGGGCTGCCCTTGATGCCAATGATTCCCGCACCCGATGACGTATTGACGATCGCGCCGCCTCCCTGCTTGAGGATCAGCGGGATCTCGTGCTTCATGCACAGGAAAACACCACGGAGGTTAGTGTCGATGATCCGGTTCCACTCCTCCTCCTCGTACTCCGCGGTCGGAGCCGCCTTCCTCGGCTCAATGCCCGCGTTGTTGAAGGCGAAGTCCAGCCGCCCGAAAGCCTCAACGGTCTTGTCCAGCGCTGCCTTCACGTCCTCAGCCCGCGTCACGTCGCATTTGACGGCGATCGCTCGTCCGCCGAGTTCTTCGATCATGTGTGCCGTTTCTTGATTGCCCTGTTCTGAAATGTCAGCGACCACCACATTAGCACCCTCACTGGCAAACGCCAGCGCCGTAGCTCGACCGATGCCGTTCGCTGCTCCGGTCACAAACGCAACCTTTCCTCTGTAGTTTCCCTTCTCGTTCGTCGTCACTATTTTTCTCCTTCGATTCTTCGCCTAACAAGGTCTTAAAACCACCGGATGTGGTGATTAGCTGGAGTATTGCTCGTCGCTGACCTTTTCCAGCCAGTCCACGGTCTTGCCATCAAGCTGTTCCTGAATGGCGATATGCGTCATAGCCGTGGTTGCCGTGGCACCATGCCAATGCTTCTCACCCGGCGCAAACCAGATCGCGTCCCCCGGTCGAATTTGCTCGATCGCGCCGCCCCAGCGCTGTGCCAGGCCGCAGCCAGCCGTCACGATCAGGGTCTGCCCCAACGGATGGGTGTGCCATGCTGTCCGAGCGCCAGGCTCGAATGTGACACTGGCACCAAGTGTGCGTGCTGGATCGTGCGCCTCGAACAGGGGGTCAATGCGGACAGTGCCGGTAAAATACTCAGCCGATCCTTTGGCGGAAGGCTGTGAGCCACTTCTTTTAATGTCCATTTCCTTAATTCCTTTCACTTGATGCCATTTGGGTGGCTGTCCCAATCGTAGAGATTGAGCATTTATCGCTTCTCTATCAATAGGGATGAATTTTTTAAGAAGCAAGGTTAGCCTTGATGGCATTTTGGTTGTCAGTAGGTGAGTTCCTTACCCAATCAAAACGGAGTTTTCTCTTGAATAAAAATCCAGACGCTTGCAAGAAGCCGAAATCATTTTTCATTGCTTTAGCTTCATCTTAGGCATTTTCAAGGACAAGCAATAAAACGATCGTCTAAGATTGTTGTACAATCCTGCAAACTTAGAAATGAACGCTGCCAAAACGAGTGAAAAGTTCGATATCAATTTAATGAACGACCCGCAGGCAAAGCGCGAGGTAGACAGAGCGCAAGCCAACAGAGACGAACTCAAAGAGCGGATTGCCCAGGCTATTCCTCATGATGGGACGATTGAGCCACTCAAAGGTTTGCACTTCAACCGCTCCTCCTCGCCTTCGGAATGCCTTCATAGTGTCTCTATCCCTGCCTTTTGTGCGATCGCTCAAGGCAACAAAGAAGTTCTTTTGGGTAGCGATCGCTATCAGTACGACCCAATGCATTATCTGCTTGCTACGGTCGAACTGCCAATTATCAGCCAAATTCTGGAAGCATCAAAGGGGCAACCGTACCTTAGCCTTCGCCTCGATCTCGACCCCACCCTTGTTGGCTCAGTGATGGCCGAGGCAGGGTATCCCTCGCGCAGCCGTGCTGATGTGAAAGCGATTGACGTAAGTCCATTGAATGCAAATCTATTGGATGCTGTAGTGCGGCTCGTCAGGCTTCTAGATTCCCCTGCTGAAGCTCATGTTCTCGCACCACTGATTAAGCGGGAAATCATTTACCGACTTCTGATGGGAGAGCAAGGTAATCGGCTCCGTCATATTGCAGTTCTGGGTGGCTACACTTACCACATCGCTAGAGCCGTCGAGCGACTTCGTAAAGACTTTAACGAGCCGATCAAGATTGAAAGCATCGCCCGAGAGATGGGAATGAGTGTTTCTGGCTTTCACCATCACTTCAAGTCTGTCACAGCAATGAGTCCCTTGCAGTTCCAGAAGCAACTGCGGCTCCAGGAAGCTCGCCGTCTGATGCTGGGGGAAAGCCTTGACGCTAGCAGTGCTGCCTACCGTGTGGGTTATGACGATGCCTCGCACTTCAATCGGGAGTACAAGCGGCTCTTTGGTGCGCCACCGATGCGCGATGTGGAGCGGCTGCGAGAAGCTGCTAGGGAGACTGCTAGTTCAATATGATCTCCTCAACAATACCTTAGCCAAAATAAGAGGAAGAACAAAGGTATTGTTAACCCATCATTTACACTTTACCATAAAGAAATACTTCAAGAAAAGTTGATGGTTTCTAATAGCACCTTCACTCCTGATCCGATCGCTGCTGGCTTTCATGCCCTGTCTGACCCTCTACGGATTAAAGTATTAGAACTTCTGCGCTCTCAAGAACTATGCGTATGTGACCTGTGCGACCACCTGGGAACCACTCAGTCTAAACTGTCTTTTCACCTCAAAACCCTAAAAGAAGCGGGTTTAGTTCGCGCTCGTCAAGAAGGGCGCTGGATTTACTACAGCCTCAATCTGCCGCAGTTTGTTGCCCTAGAACAGTATTTAGCAGAATTTCGCCGCTTTAGCCCAATATTGCCTATTCGTCCGCCCTGCGAGATTTAAAAATTCATCAATTTTTTTTGTAATGTTTTGTTTACGTCTAGTTTCCTACAGATTGACAAATCAATTTTTTTTGAAATGATAGAGATATACTCTTGATATAACTCACCGAATTTTAGATTTTCAATTTTGGATTGAATAATCTGAAATTCTTGCTCGAAGCTCCTGCATTCATGTATGGGGTTAATTGTAATGAATAAAAAGACTTTAAAACGCCTCTCCTTTATTGACCGCTTCCTAACCTTGTGGATTTTTTTAGCAATGGCTATCGGCGTTGGTCTGGGTTATTTCTCTCCTGGAGTTGAAGGGTTTATCAACCAGTTCCAAGTAGGAACAACGAATATACCGATCGCCATTGGGTTAATTCTGATGATGTACCCGCCCTTAGCCAAGGTGCGATACGAAGAATTAGGAGATGTATTTCGCAACGGAAAAATTCTTGGTGTGTCACTAATTCAGAATTGGATCATTGGGCCAATTCTGATGTTTGCGTTAGCGGCTACCTTTTTACATAGTTATCCAGAATACATGACGGGATTGATTCTGATTGGATTAGCTCGTTGTATTGCAATGGTAGTTGTGTGGAGTGACTTGGCACGAGGCAATACAGAATATACGGCTGGATTGGTTGCCTTCAACAGTATCTTTCAGGTTATCTTTTATAGCCCTTATGCATGGTTTTTCATCACTGTACTGCCACCACTATTCGGGTTACAAGGCAGTGTTGTTAATGTCAGCATTGCTGAGATTGCTGAAAGTGTGTTTATCTATCTTGGTATTCCCTTTTTAGCTGGATTTTTCACTCGTTATTTCTTAGTAAAAGTGAAAAGTAAGCAGTGGTATCACGAAGAATTTATGCCTAAAATCAGCCCGATCACGCTGATTGCTCTGTTATTTACAATCGTGGTTATGTTCAGCTTGAAAGGGAATTTGATCGTTCAGATACCCTTAGATGTGATAAAAATTGCAATTCCAATGATCATCTACTTCGCGATCATGTTTTTGGTTAGCTTTTACATGGCTTGGCGGATTAAGACAGACTATTCTAGAGCCGCAAGTGTAGCGTTTACAGCCGCCGGAAATAATTTTGAACTTGCGATCGCAACTGCGATCGCTGTATTTGGCATTAATTCGGGTGTTGCCTTTGCTGCTGTCGTCGGGCCTCTGGTGGAAGTACCTGTATTGATTGGTCTTGTTAATGTTGCTTTCTGGTTTGAAAAACGTTATTTTTCGCCATCTGAATCGAGAACATTTTAAATTTAGTCAAATTATTCAAAGGAGTTGAACCATGAAACGTGTGATGTTTGTCTGCAAAAAGAATTCTGCGCGTTCTCAAATGGCGGAAGGCTTTGCTAAAACCCTTGGTAAGGGAAAAATTGAAGTGATTAGCTCTGGGTTAGAAGCAAGTCACGTCAGACTAGAGGCGATCGCAACCATGAAAGAAATTGGTATCGATATTACCGATCAACACTCGAAACCCCTGAGTGATTTCCAAGCGCAAGACTTTGATGTAGTGATTTCTTTGTGTGGCTGTGGCGTGAATTTGCCGCCAGAGTGGGTTATGCGAGAAGTATTTGAAGACTGGCAATTAGACGATCCAGCAGAACAACCAGAAATTTTTCCTAGAGTCCGCGATGAGATTAAAGAACGGGTGACTCAATTGATTGAGTCTGTGAATAAAGAATTTATACTTGCTCGCTAAAGATTGCAACGTCAAATTGTAGTACTGAGATTAGACTAAGGCTCGAATCAATGGAGCAAGAAACAATTCAACCAATTTCAGAGAACCTGTGGTTGATGATTCCAGGGAAACTGCCAGGTGTTCGGAAGCCAATGGCAGAGGAGTTGACAGAGTTACGGGCTACTGGTGTTGGTGCGATCGTCAACTCTTGCGATCGTCAACTCTAATATAGTTCCCCAACACACTGGCTCCCCTTAACAGCGTTTCCTAATCGGATGAGGTACATCATAGTCCCCTTCTCGCTTGCTCTTAGGGAAGACAACAGGGCAAACGCATCTTATTTACTAATAAAAACTAAGGGAGATTCCAAAATGACATCGATAATTGTAAAAGATGATTGAATGATAAATAAAATAA
>NZ_JBALBZ010000150.1:0-153632 GCF_036919495.1 Nostoc sp. | reverse complement strand
ACAGGCGTTGAAGTAGTTGAGGTTACAGGCGTTGAAGTAGTTGAGGTTACAGGCGTTGAAGTAGTTGAGGTTACAGGCGTTGAAGTAGTTGAGGTGTTGGGTGATTTCTCAGTTGAGGTTACAGATGTTGTCTGAGTTGAAGTGTTGGGTGATTTCTCAGTTGGGCTATTAGGACGAGTTAGCCGCATTTCAATTACTCCCTCGCCTTTTACTGATGGCTGTGCTTTCAAAGCCGCAGTAGTTTCAGCTTGAACACTGGTGATTGCTGGATCATGATGTGTAGGCACAGGACTTTGCCTATTCAAATCAAGTTCCCGAACGAGTTGGCTCGTTTCATAAAAATTTCTCAGATCAAAATCATATAAGCTCTGAAATTCCCCTTTAATTAGAATTATCATCTGCCCTGCTTTCAACACTTTAGTTTCAGAAGCTTTCTTGTTAGAAACTTCAATGCCGCTATTTGTAAGCGCACCCACAATTGTGGTGTCTGTTCGTTGGTCGTAGCGTACAAATAATGCTGAACCACGAATTGCTGCTGCTGCACTTGGCGTTTGTATACGTGTTTGTCCCCTTCCTGGTGGGATGAGTAGCAACACAGTTCCATTTGAAAGTTTAAAGTCACGAGTCTTCGGTAAAAATTGAAATAATGCCTGTTCTCCAACTCGTGCCAAAGAGCCATCATTAAAACGCAAATCTGCTAGGGAAGCTCGACCAGTTGACAGCCCGTCCCCAGGAATCATTGCATCTAACTTGCGTGCAGGACGTTTCTTGAGCTTATCTTTGGGTATCAGTTGTACGATATTGTGGAGGTCTTGAATCTCTGCTCGTGTCAAAGGCGTTATGGCATTTACTTTATTTGGCAAAGGCAGTACCATAATTCCCCATAAACCAATCACTAACAATGGAAACGATTTATAAAACATAGTTTAATAACTTGTAATTTTCAACTATTACCAAAAAAATTAAAGTTCAAGCTGTTGATAATTTTTATAGCGGTTTTTTATTTAGTAAATTTGTCTGTACTTTAGCCTAGATTTAATAGATAACAAATAGATAAAAAATTAAAGTATGTGTTTATTTGATTTAACTTTTTTATGAAACTGGCATTAGATACAAAAAAGCCTCCGCTAGATTTAACTGTTAATACTTGCTTGATATTAACAGTTAAATGAGGAGTACAATCCATTTTAATCACACAGATCAGCTACAGGGACAAAAAGTTGTTAGGGATCTGTTGTAAATGACTCACTGTCTGTATTTCACTAAATTTGAGCATCAGTTATAACTGTATCCGATCATCTCAGTTTTGCAAAATAATCTGGGGAAAAATCCGAAAAGCAGCAATTCCAATTTGTAGTTTCAGTATATACCTACAAAGCTAAGATAGATGTACTCAATTGTATATTCTGAGTCGGAACTTCTGATACAGCTTGTGGGTCTATATACATTTGCTTAAGGCGATCAACACAATCTAACAGATGCGACTCAAAAACTGGAATAATTTGTTTTTTTGTATTTTGTTAGTTTCCAGTGGTGGAAGCTGGTGTTGCATTAGAGTAGATGCGGCAGAATCTGCAAATACAGATATTTGGCATTCTAAAAATTTAGCAAGCACACAGGTAAATTATCAGCCATGTCAAAATTGGGAGCAAGAGGTAATTAACTCTTTGTGCAAGCAGTCCAGTGAGTCGCATCCTTCAAACTCGCAGATGCCGTTGAACAAAAGGCAAGGGAGCAGGGAGCAGAAAGCAGAGGAGATAGTAAGTATTGGTGGGATTCGACCCTACCTGTTGCGCCAACTTCCCGTAGGGTACGATAACCAATTAATAGAAGTGGGGGATTCAGACTCATGTTCCCTTGTTCCGTGCCCGCTTCCCCCTGCCTCTTCGTTAAAGCTGGTGCAGCAAACACCCGAAACTACTCAAGCCCCAAACACAACCAAAGAACCTGAAGATACTCAAAAGCAAAATGACCCGCCACAGTTAGAATCGCAGCCAAGTAATTTGCCTACATCTCCTCCTGACTCAAAAGAGGAACTCTTGAATGCACCTGAGATAAATCAGTCCCAAAGGCTAGAGAGGCTAATGCAGCTGCTACAATTGCCAAAACAGCCACCAGAATTTGATAGCGATCGCGAATTGGGGTTGCGGGTGCGGTTACGACCCCTAGAACAGCCTACTTTTCCACCAATAGAACAACCCGTAGTTAAGTTTAAACCTATAGGCTATCTACAAGGGCATGTAGCCTACTTTCAAACGAGTAATATTTTTTCTTCAAAGGATATTCCGATAGAAGATGGTTTAATTTTTTCTGGACTGACGTTAGCCTCTGCATATTTCCCTTTGGGAGCTAAAACTTTTTTAAACGGCTCAATTGATGGCAATCTTATTCGTTATATCAATCAGTCACAATACGATTACAACCAGTTGAGATTTAATCTTGGTCTTTACCAGCAGCTATCGCAGCGAATGTATGGAGAAGTTAGTTGGAGCAATCAACAGTTATTTTATGCCAACAACAGCGATCGCCTAGATAGCTTCAAAGCAGGCGATCGCTTTTTAAATGAAAATTCCTTTCAACTGTCTTTAGGACGGCGAGATCCCCTAACTTCAAAATTAGTACTAAATAGCTTTTACGAATTGAGTGTAAATTTTGCAGATCCCGAAAGTCGCGATCGGATAATCAATTCCTTTTGGGTGTCTCTAAACTACTACTTGCAAAACCCTCTCCAGGTTGGTATTGACTACCAGGTGAACTTTTCGGACTTTACACAGCGCGATCGAGAAGACCAATTTCATCGGTTATTCGGGCACTTAAATTACCCAATATCTGATACCAGCAATGTGAATGTTCAGGCTGGAGTGAGTTTAGGTAGTTCAACCGCCGAAAACATTGATTTTGATGGCTGGTTTTTCACTATTAATTACAGTTTGCAATTAGGTCAGTTTTAAGATTTGTCCTTTGTCATTGGTCATTAGTCATTTGTCAAAAACCAATGACTAATGACCAATGACTAATAACTAATCCAATCACTCCAACTGCCAGCATAAAGTTTACCCTTGCTAATACCAGCTAATTCTAAAGAAAGTAAATTTACGCAAGCAGTAACGCCAGAACCGCAATAAACCAAGATTTCTTCGGCTGTTTCTAGCTGTTCCCAGCGACGGCGTTGTTCTGGTTGAGACAGTAGGTAGCCGGAAGAGTCTGTAACTTCTTGCCAAGGATAGTTGACTGCACCGGCAATATGTCCAGCAATTTTATCAATTGGCTCTCGTTCACCTCGGTAGCGATCGCTTTCTCTTGAATCTACCAATACTACCTCATGGCTATCTTTCCGGCTTTTCACCTCTGTAATATCTACCACCTTTTCTGTTTGTACTTGAGCTACAAACTTACCTATCCGGGGTTGAGGAACAACATTTGTAACAGGATAGCCAGCTTTTTGCCACCCAGCAAAGCCTCCATCCAATACTGCTACTTGTTCGTGCCCTAGATAGCGCAAAAGCCACCATAGACGAGCCGCAAAGGCAAAGCGCGAATCATCATAAGCTACAACTAAACTTTTTTGGGAATTTACCCCAATTGCTGCAAATTTATTAGCTATATCATTGGGGTTAGGTAAAGGATGTCTCCCGCCATGTTTACCCACTGGACTGGAAAGATCCTGATTCAAATCTAAATAATATGATCCCTTTATATGACTTGTTTGGTACTCTTGTTGCCCTAGTTGTGGATCGGCTAGAGAAAAGCGACAATCCACAATAACGACTTGCGGATCTTCTAGATGTTCAAACAGCCAAGCTGGCGAAACAACAAATTGGGAATGGGGCATTGGGAATGGGGCATTGGGCATAGGACAAAATAGTGCTGAGTTAAGAGTTATTCTTCCCTCTGCCCCACTCCCGACTCAGCACTCTTAAGGGGCATTGGTTATTATTTAGTTTTTTTATAAAATGTCAGACTTAGAAAATTTTACACCTAAGTTAACAGCAGATGGTTCTTTCACCTTTGTCTCTCAAGAGTTTGGTGAATCCTTTCACAGCCATTATGGTGCGAAGCAGGAGAGTTTTTTCAAGTTTGTGGAACCTACTCAACTGACTACAGTCGCCCAAAAACCAGCTTTGCGACTATTGGATATTTGTTATGGTCTAGGATATAACACAGCTGCTGCTTTGCAGACAATTTGGGCAGTGAATCCTAACTGTTGTGTTGAAGTAATTGGTTTAGAAGTGAATCCAGCAGTACCACAAGCTGCGATCGCTCATCACTTGTTCGACAATTGGAACTGTAACTATATTGAAATTTTGTCCCAGCTAGCTTTTGAGCATCAAGTGCAAACACCTTGTCTAAAAGCAAAGCTATTAATTGGGGATGCTAGAACTACGATAACCCTACTACATCAGTCGGGTTTCTGGGCAGATGCAATTTTCCTCGATTCCTTTTCACCACCTCAATGTCCTCAATTATGGACTGTTGAATTTATTAAACAACTGTCATTGTGTTTACATCAAGATGGTCTATTAGCCACCTATTCTTGTGCTGCTGCTGTACGCACAGCACTTTTATCTGCTGGTTTGGCGATCGGTTCTACCCCACCAGTGGGAAGGCGATCGCCTGGTACTGTGGCATCTCATTCTAACAGCACTCAGCACTGGCTCAACCATAGCTATCCGCTAACAGCATTCTCTATGCTCTCACAATCTGAAAAAGAACACTTGCTAACCCGTGCTGCTATTCCCTATCGCGATCCTGAATTAAGCGATTCAACGGAAGTCATAGTGATGCGGCGGCAACAAGAGCAACAAGCCTCTTCACTCGAACCTACCTCCCATTGGCGAAAAAGGTGGTTATTGGGAACACAAGGGAGAGATTTTATAGAAACTTAGTTGGTAGTTCGGTTGAGATGTCTAAGACGGGCGTAGCTGCCGCAATTGAAATAGAGACAAGGGATCAGGAGGGAGGAAGGGGAATAATTCAGATGAGGATTTGATACTTCTCTTTTTTGCCAAAAATGCTGATTTATTTTCCAGATACTCAGGCAACAAGTTTTTACAAGCCAATAGGCTTAATTTTATGGTAGCATTCAATACTACATACTATTTGACACTAATAAAATACTGCTATAACTGAGTAAGTAAAAAGCTATACATTTTATGATTACCATAAAGACTTAACATTCAAAATCGGGTATCTCGATAAAAAACAAGGAATTACAAGGATTTTTAGCGCCGCTAAATGAAAAAATATCCGTAAAAAACCTGATTTAAAATTTGTGTTAATTGATCATACTGGAATTAAAAGCAAAAAAATTGACAGCAAGATCCCCCTTGTTTGTAATATAAAAGATAGATGCTGCGAAAAACTTAGATACGCAGCTTGACATAATACATAATTCCTATTAAAACTCTGGCTCAGATATAGTTGAATATTAAATTTATTTTTGAAATCTGACACTGTTAACTTGTGCAAAAAACTGGAGTGCCTTTGTGATTCAATGGAAATCCAACCATACAGGCTTTACAGAAGAAATTGTTAGTGGGCCAAACCCCATTAGCACAGTGAAGAGTATCGGTTCAAATCATGCCGTAGAATCACAAAATAATGTAGAGGCTTATTCTTTAGGCTTATCTCAAGAAGACCTTATGCTTAAAGATAACCAAGCAGTGTCTTCTTGGATAAAAGTTGATGTTAATTGTGGTGATGATTCATTGGTTTCTAGAACACTACAAGCTAAAGGTTCTAAAGTGAATGGGCTTGATTTAGATCCGCCGAAGGTTTTAGTAGTTGACGATCATGCCGCCAGTCGTATGACTGCTGTTGCCCTCTTAGGGATGGAAGGATACGAAGTGATTGAGGCGGATAGTGGTTCCATTGTTGTAGGGTTGGTAACTCAAGAACAACCAGATTTGATTTTGCTGGATGTGATGATGCCAGGAATGGATGGATTTGAAGTGTGCCAATTACTGAAGCAGGATGAACAGACTAGGCTGATCCCGGTGATTTTTATTACGGCCCTAAATGACAGGCGATCGCGTATTCGGGGAATTGAAGTTGGAGCAGATGATTTTCTCACCAAACCCTTTGATCGTGTGGAACTGGCGGCGCGTGTAAAGTCCTTAGTGCGGCAGAAGCGTCTGAACGAAGATTTAGAACATGCCGAACAAGTACTATTTTCTATTGCCATGTCGATTGAAAGCCGCGATCCCAATACAGGCAATCATTGTGAACGCCTGGTAAAACTGGGACAAGCTTTTGGTGAATACCTCAATTTTTCACGCTACCAAATTCGAGATTTGATGTGGGGTGGTTATCTCCACGATATTGGTAAGGTGGGTATTCCCGATGGAGTGTTGCTGAAAAAAGGCAAACTCACCCCCGAAGATTGGCAGATCATGCGGCAGCATGTTTTGATTGGAGAAAAAATCTGCCAGCCACTACGCAGTATGCGGGGTGTAATTCCGATTATTCGTCATCACCACGAACGCTGGGATGGCTCAGGCTACCCTGATGGACTCAAGGAAGATGATATTCCCTACCTGGCGCAAGTATTTCAGTTAATTGATATTTACGATGCCCTAACCAGCGAAAGACCTTACAAAAAAGCTTTTACTTCAACAGAAGCACTTTTAGTAATGCAAAAAGAAACTGATTCCGGTTGGCGTAATCCCAAACTAATGCAGCAATTTGCCGAGTTTATTCTCTCGTATTATGAAAACGAGTAGGCAGTAAAAAATTTTGTAGCTGCCGTGATGAGCAAAAATTGGTATAATCCTGACTCATTGTATATTTCTGTCTTCTATGATTAGCTGGTATGATTTGAACCGATATTTTAAAGTACCAACCGCATTAAACCAATTCGCAATGGGCAACTCTTGGAGACGCTAAAAGCAAACGCCCTCCTATCAAGAGAGCAATTACGTTTTGTGACGGGGATTTAGATTTAGGCTTCCATTCGCGCTGCTTGATAGAAGCTATGCAACTTAAATTCTCAAACTAGGTTAATCATAATTTCACTGATAGCTGATAGCTAATTATGGTAGTTGTAGCAATTCTAGCGGCGGGACGCGGCACACGGATGAAATCACGCTTACCCAAGGTTTTACATTCTTTGGGTGGGCGATCGTTAGTTGAGAGAGTTCTCGAAAGTGTAGAACCACTTTCGCCCTCATGGCGAATCGTAATTGTAGGATATCAATCTGAGGAAGTGCAAGCCGCCATGCATTCAATTCCCCGTTTGGAGTTTGTTGAACAGACTGTGCAACTAGGGACAGGTCATGCCATCCAGCAATTACTTCCTCACTTGGAAGACTACACTGGGGATTTGCTGGTACTTAACGGCGATTTACCATTGATACGTAGCGAAACCCTCAAGCAGATGTTACAAACTCATGCCCAAAATAAAAACGCTGCCACTATTCTGACCTCCCATCTATCCGACCCTACGGGTTACGGACGAGTTTTTTGTAACGATGAAAATATTGTGCAGCAAATGGTCGAACACAAGGATTGTACTGCTGCTCAAAGACAAAATCACCGGATTAATGCTGGAGTTTACTGCTTTCGTTGGCCAAATTTGGCAAAGGTGTTGCCCCATCTACAAGCAAACAATGCTCAAAAAGAATACTATCTCACTGATGCCGTAACTCAAGTGGGAAAAGTTATGGCAGTGGATGTAGAAGATTACCAAGAAATTCTCGGCATCAATGATCGCTTGCAACTAGCAACAGCTTACGAGATTTTGCAAAAACGAGTCAAGGAAAAATGGATGCTGGCGGGTGTCACTCTTATCGACCCCACAAGCATCACTATTGATGAAACTGTAGAATTACAACCGGATGTAATTATTGAACCCCAAACTCATCTGCGGGGAAATACGGTGATTAAAACAGGAAGTCACATTGGCCCAGGAAGTTTAATTGAAAATAGCCAGTTGGCTGAAAATGTCACGATACAGTATTCAGTGGTGACAGATAGCACTGTGCAGGCGGGAAGCCGAATTGGCCCCTATGCTCATTTGCGCGGTCAGGTAGAAGTGGGTGCTGGTTGCCGTGTAGGGAATTTTGTGGAATTGAAAAATACTCAATTAGGCGATCGCACAAATGCAGCACATTTGTCCTATCTAGGTGATACCGTTGTCGGCAATCAGGTGAATATTGGTGCCGGTACAATTACTGCCAATTATGACGGCGTGAAGAAACATCGTACAAAAATAGGCGATCGGACAAAAACGGGTTCCAATAGCGTTTTAGTAGCTCCACTCACCTTGGGAGATGATGTCTACGTAGCTGCTGGTTCCACTGTTACAGAAGATGTGCCTAATGATTCTTTGGTAATTGCCCGTAGTCGTCAGGTGGTGAAACCAGCTTGGCGCAAGAAAAGCCAATAAAGCGATAATTAAAGAAATCGGAAGTCGAAAGTCGGAAGTACAGTTTTGTAACGGGAATTTAGACCCCGCCTAACATACTTGCAGCTTCTAAGAAGCCGGGGACTTAAACCCACAGAATCTTGTTAAATCATCAGATTAGCTGATTCAACTACAGGTAAAAGATGAGAAAAACAAAACAACTTACCGCGATTATTGAGTGTGAGGAAAGGGGCTATATATCCCTTTGTCCAGAATTAGATATTGCTAGCCAAGGCGACACTATCAAAGAAGCACGCAGTAATTTGGTTGAGGCGTTGGAATTATTTTTTTAAGACAGCTAGCTGACCCCTCTGAAATCCAAGATCGGCTAATTACAGAAGATGGAAGAACTGCTAGAACTTAGGCAATTTCTAGAACAAGGCAAAATCCATGAGGCGTTACTGTTGGTGGATGAGTTAGAAGAAATGAGCCTCAGTGACAAAATCAATAAAATTGATAGTTATGGTGTAATTCTGCTCATCCATTTAATTAAACAAAAGGCCGAAAAACGTTCTACTCGCTCTTGGGATGTTTCGATAGAAAATACAGTGCGTGAAATCAATAAAATAAACAAGCGCCGTAAATCCGGTGGTTTTTACTTGAATCAAGCAGAATTGATAGATATTCTGGAACAAGGATATCAAGTGGCACTGAAAAGAGCGGCGCTAGAAGCTTTTGAAGGGCGTTATGAAGCCCAAGAATTAGCCGCAATGGTTGACCAGGAAGAAATTTTAACTCAGGCGCTAGAATTTATTCAACAATAGCCAATCAATTCACTATCATTCCATTCCAAGGTGTCACCAATTTTTTCGCCGTCATGGTAGGCGGCGAGTAATATTTCACTGGTTTTACCCCAAGCGATCGCTCCACTACAATCTAAAGCGATCGCTCCCAAATCCCGTTTGTTCTGGTGCGATTCTGCAAAGGATCGCTGCATGGCCTCCTTCAGGGACATTCCATCAGTTACACGTACTACAATTCGGGGAGCTAAACACTCATCGATGATATCTTCACCAATACCAGTACAGCTAACACCAGCATTACTAGTAGCATAATTACCGGCTGGCATCGCAGAATCGCTTACCCTGCCAATCCGCTCAAAGCCTTTACCACCTGTTGAAGTGGCAGCAGCTAGCCTACCAGATGCATCTAAAGCTACTACACCAATGGTGCCGCGTCCGGCATTGCTGGTTTCTACCAATTCGGGTTCTGCTACCACGCCAGCCATTGCGCTTTTAAAATTATCCTGGCGTTCTTGTATCCACTCTTGTAACCGCAAATCAGTTAAAGCATTATAGCTGGGAAGTTGCATTTCCCGCGCCAACTCAGCCGAACCGAAATCTGATAGCACTCGATCTGGCGAACTTTGTAAAAATTGCGCTAACTCAATGGGATTTTTCACCCGCGAAATATTAATTACACCACTAAACCGCCCTAATGCGCCATCCATCAGAGAAGCACTCATGCGGATTTGCCCATCAGATTGTAGTACCGAACCAGTACCAGCATTAAAGCGGGGGTTATCTTCGAGCATTTGGCAACCATGCACCACCGCCTCAGAGGCAGTTGCTCCGCATAATAGTAGAGAATAGACTTCTTCTATTACTGTATGGAGCGATCGGCGCACCGCTTCCAATCCGCCTTTACCGTGGAGAGAACTACCAGCCCCCCCATGAATAATTAATTTAGGTTGCACCTGTAACTCCATTAATCTCTTGCGCTATTTGCGTCTGTGTTGCGGTTAGTTTCATTTTGAGCTTCAGAACGGTGACGACGACAACGTTCTGAGCAGTATTTCACATCGTCCCAACAATCTTGCCACTTTTTACGCCATGTGAAAGGACGTTGACATACCGGACAGATTTTTGTAGGTAGGTCAGATTTAGAACGAACACGTCCCATATAAATACTGTGTATATGAGAATTTGATTTTTGAGAGAGATGGAAAATAATTATAACCAGTTTGCTAGGAAGGGAGGATACTTTCGGTGAACAAATATATTGTCAATCTATCTTTAGAGTTGTTTTTTCTTCCTCAGAACTTATGCACAAGCAACGGAAAAGCTGGCTTCCCGTTCGCGTAGCGTCTCCGTCAGGAGAAGGATAAGAGTACTACTGAGGACGCAGAGAACACGGAGGAATAAGAGTTTGTAGTAAGTACTTCAGTGCTTAAAAATTCAGGGCGAAAATCCTTACTAGGAACTTATTTACTTCTCAAATTTAATGGGATAGAGTAATAGCCTAATTCAGAGGGTTATAGTCTAAAAATAGATGATCTAAAAGCTTAACTTCGTAAGGATTTAAATCTGAAGCAGATGTTCCGAATTCCTGTAATTTATGGTAAATAAAATCACGTTCAAATGTTTCAATACGTTCTTCTAAGTCTCCATAGAGTTCCTGAAAGGTAAACTCAGTTGCTAAAGCTAAGGTAATTTGTTCTCGATTTTTACCAATTGACTGAGCGTTAAATTGATAATCACCTTGAGAATGCTGGGTTAATAGCCCAAGAGCGATCGCTAAAATCACCGTCTGATAAGCTAGCTTTAATTCTCTACCAGAACCAATTTCCTCTGGGATTAAATCGGGAATGTTTTCATCTGGCTCGATTTGTTCGCTCTGAGTCCGTTCATAGCAGTCTCGATAATACTCAATTTGACCGAGAAAATAAGCCGGAAAGCCCAACGAACGAGTCAAAATACACAACCTCTGCTCATCTTCAGCTACTGAGACGGTTAAACTACGACTAAATCGGCTGTAAAACGCAAAAATTTGTTCTTTATCTTTTGCTCCCAGCCAGAGGGTAATCTCCCGTTGAGAAGTTGGGTTTAAGTTAGCGTCAATATCTTGAAGTCGCAACAACAAATTAGCGCCATCATAAAGTTGATTCAAACGCAAATTAGCTGTATTGGCGGCAATGAAATCTGATTGCTTTAATACTTCGCCAATAGATAAATTACCCAATTGCTCGAACTGCTGACGAGCAAAGGGCATAAGTTGATTCTGAAATTCTTCAGCAGAAATTTTCCACGATTGAGAACGGCTAACCTGTTCTTGAGTAAACTTTTCAGTTGGTAATGTGGAAAGGAAACTTTGGTAATAAGTATCAATATCCGCGCCGTAGCACTCAAAATCAGTCCGCGCTCCCAGCAAATAACTTACTCTGCTTTGAATGGAATCCAATTCTTCAATTTAATTTCGCCGTGCATCTGCAATCGAACCGCAGATGCGATCACAGTTCCAGGAGCGATCGCGGCATAAATGTCACCAAGTACCGAGGTAAGCGCTCACCGCAAAAAGCTGGTTAATTATCAGACTATTGGTAGTTTACAGGAATATGTTTTAGTTTCGCAAGATGAGATAAAAGTGGAAGTTTATCGTCAAGATTTGCAAGGGAATTGGACAAAGGAGATTTTGGGAAGTGAGGATAAATTGGTTTTAAATTCGGTCAATTTATCGCTAACGATGACAGATATCTATGAGGATATTTTTTGATTTTGGCGATCGCTAAACCTGTATAATTGATTTTGAGACTGATTCACTGATTCGTTATAATATTAGACGATAAACTTTGCTAAAGAGGGGAAATGCATGACTAGCCGCGAGCAGCTTATCCAAGAACTTGCAGAGGTTCCAGATGAGTTAATTAAAGTAATGTTAGATTTTTTGCATAGGGTTCAGACAACGCGTAGTCATCATCCTCTAGCAAAATTTGCTGGTATTTTGAGTGATGAAGAGGCATCTGATTTACAGGAAGCAATTCAAGTTGATTGTCGTCAGGTTGATTTAAATGAGTGGTGAGATTGCATTAGATACTTCTGTTGCAATACGTTTTTTGAATGGTGATCCTAATGTTGTTTCAAGGGTGTTGGCGTTACCAGAAATATTTTTGTCGGTGGTAGTAGCGGGAGAGTTACTGTTTGGGGCTGAGAACTCGACTCGACCGTTGAAAAATCTTCCTCGATATTTCGAGTTTATGGAAGTTTGTACGGTTGTGCCTGTGGAAAAGAGAACGGCAGTTATCTATGCTCAGACTCGTTCGGCTTTGAAGCGCAAAGGACGACCAATTCCTATGAATGATGTTTGGATTGCAGCGCATTGTCTGGAACATGGTTGGGTACTTGTGACCGATGATTCAGATTTTGATTATGTAGATGGATTGGTTATAGAGCATTGGTAATGATGGCTATTATGTTTTGAGATCGCCTTTTCCCATCATCTGAGCGCGATCGCATAGGTTGAAATGATACCCGCCTTTAATTTGATGAAAATTGAACTAGCGATCGCTATTCATCAATCAATATTTAAACCTAACCTACAGCAAACTCAGTATCATAGCGCACCCTAGCAGGTTGAAAACCCAAAACTATATCTTCATGTGGTACACCTAATTTTAATAACTCATAGGCAATTCCATCTTCCGTACCATTTAACCTTTGATTCGTGACAATTTTACACAAAGCTGCCTGCACTAAGAATTATGATCAACTAAGGTCAACAACAAACGGCTAACTACCCGATTATCTGGTAATTGATAGAAATTCAACTCTCCTCCTAGTTCCTGCATGAGGTTTTGACAGATTAGCAAATGTAAACCTGGTGGTTGGTCAAGTTTGGAAGGAGCAAGCACATCTTTGGGTTTATTATCATGTAACTGTGTGAGTAGCTGTGGTTCGATCGCACCGTTGTATGTAATCGACAGTTCTAGAGATGCCTGATGTTCAGTCCCTCCACTTTCAGAAGAATGCTTTGAATCTGAGGATTTTGACGCATCTAAACGACGACACCAAATATCAATTCTGCCACCGATTTGAGAACGGTTGCAGGCATTAACTAATAATTCATGGATAACTAATTCAATTTTGACAATATCACCAGTGATCGCCATTGCGGATTGAGCGCTGGAGATAGGAATATCTCTGGCGAGTGAAGAATTATTTGGCGATTGTTCCTCAATCTGTTGTCCCAAACCGTGTACACCAATCCACAGCTTTTGGTGTTTAAGTAAATTTTCAATGCGTTCGAGCGATCGCTTTAATAAACTGGCTATGGGCATAGTTTCCCAACTTACATGTAGCTGCCATTGCTCAAGTTTTAGCATTCCACTCATGGAGGCAGCTGTATGATCTAATTGCCGCAGCAATAGTTCGTAGCGCATCTGAGTCAATTCATTAGTAGGAATACCCAAAGTGTGTATTTGTCTAAGGGATAGCGCCGTTATTCTTTGAATTTCTTCTAAGCGGCGATGTTTGTACCAGTTGAGTTGTCGTAATTCTTCTGTTGTGGATTCTAAAAGTCGGGTAATTAGCTTTTCACGACGCCACCAGGCTAATTGAGAAATCAGAGTTGCAGTTGCACTGAGGTTTTGTTCAGACCAGTGACGCTCTTGATAATCTGCTAACACCACTACACCCGTAATTTCATAATCAGTATTGGTACGTAATGCCATTACCAAAATTTTACCTTTGTCTGGAGTATTCAACCATTTTCGAGTTTTGGGGGGTAAATCATCTACGTTCAAAGTCAGATAACTCTCTGTGGAAAGCGCCCACTGAATTAGTGCCTCAGCCTCGATAGAAATAGATGCATCGGAAAAAAGCCCAAATAGGCTATTGTGATCTACTCCAGGGATAATTTCTGCCCAACTTTCACCAGGCGACCAGGATAGCAGTATCGCTAAGGGACAACCCAGAATCGATGCTATTTGTTCGAGTGCTGTACGTTCTAAATGTTTTTTGCCTATCTCAATTTTGCTATTCTGGGATTGTGTCAGGATGCGTAGGCATTGCTCAAATGCCTGGGAAGTTTTTTGCTGCTGGGTCGTGCGGTTATGTAATTGCCACTGGCGAACAATTACACCAATCTGTTGACTAACGGCCCAGAGTAAATCTTTTTCAAGAGTTGTCCAAGAACGATGGGTTTCGTGAGTGATGACCAAAAGCGTTGCTGGTATATGCTCGTGAGTGCATTTACAAATAAGTAGCGATCGCACTCCACTTTCTAACAACAAAGGACGCCAATTAAAAAAGCGTAAATCTTCATCTATATTCTCAATTTCCACCGCTTGAGTTGAACGTTGCAAAAGCTGCCTATCTAACTCTTTGAGAGTATTAAGGGCAAATGCCAACGGTCGGCGATTATAGGGCTGACTTTGGTAAATAAATTGATAATTATTTTGTTCAGAATCATACTGCAATAGCAAAAAGCGGGTGGCAGTTAATCGAGCTAAAACTCTTTTAGCACAGCTGTCTAAAGTTTCCTGAAGTCCATGTTCGCTATAGATACCTTGAGCAACTTGGCCAGTCAGTTGGGCATCCTCTTGAATCTGTTTGATAGTGCTTTCCATGCTTTCGGTAGTTGCGACCAGGGAAATTAAGCCAGCAGCACCTTGGACAAAATTTTTGTCTGTCTCCGTCCAGATTCGAGGTTCATTGCTTTCAACCGCCAGAAAACCGAGTAAGTTCTTTTGCCAAATTATCGGAGCTGCCAAGAGCGATCGCACCTTCAGCCGTTGTAGCAATTTTGCCGTAAAATGGCTCTTTAAAGAGCTACGTGCATCACCAATCGAGACAATTTGGTTAACTGTCAAAGCATAATAAAAGTCGCTCAACTCCTGTACCGTCATTCCCGCCGCTTGCTGACTGCTAGAATTGCGATCAATTTTCACCAGATGATTGCTCATCCGACACCAAAAGTAGCGCCCTTCTCGCTCAAACCAGTAAACATTTGTCCGGTTGGGCGAGACAAATTTATGAGTTGCTTGCACCGTTGCTTCAAGTCTTTGATTAAGGTTACTAAGGGTGCGTAAATTTTCTAGTAATTCTAATAATGGTTCGTCGGTTCGCTTGGTTTGCTTTTGCTGCAAATCCATCTCATTTTGATAAAGCACTGCCCCCAGTTCGCCTAAAACTATCATCAAACGTGCTTTTGTTTCCCCTGTCAGTAGGTAGCCCCAGCGTTCTGAACCCAGTAACAACACACCTAAGCAACGGTCTTTATAACGAATTGGTAAAATAATCGTTCCTTGGATGTTGGATTTTTCAGCAATTTTTCGCCATTCGGCGGCACGGATTTCAGTTTGTAAATCAGCTATGCCCAAGGGATGCTGTTCAATCACCGCTTGCTCTAATAAATCTCCAGGACTAAGAACAACCCTTTGGCGTAAAAAGCTCGTGTCACGATCGGGTGTGATGCCCCCTTTGCCGAATAATATGTGATTCAGGCGATCGTAAAGAGCAATCCAAATCAGTTTGTAGTCAAACTGTTCTTTAAGATAAGAAATAGTGGTTTCAATCAGAACGTCAACATCATCTTCTTCTCTGAGGCTCTGGAGGACGCGCCCCAATGAGAGGATCTGCTGTTCGGCGGCTATAGATTTTTGCGGCTGCCCCATCTGATTTATTGGTTTATATAACTTGTAATATATAAGATGCCCAGAAAAGTACCCTGAGTAATATTGCCATCGGTGTTTGCTAAAAGTTTTAGGTAAACGGGTTCGTTGAAGTTAGATTATTGGAGTGCTAGGGAAATGGGCGAAACTTGCTGCGGTGATCGAGAGGAGCAAAGACAAGTCTCAGAGGAAAAGCGAGAGTCTGCTGAAGATAGCAGGCTCTCACAAGAGAACGAGCGAGAGTCTGCTGAAGATGTCAGGTTCTCACAAGAGGAACAGCGACAGCTTGCTGAAGAAATGAGAAATTCTACCGAAGAAATGCGGCAGATTGCTGAAGAAATGCGGCAAATTGCTGAAGAAGTGCGACTAGGTAAAGAAGAACTCCGAGAAGCTAAAGAGGAAGCACGCCAAGCCAAAGAGGAACTCCGACAAGCTAAAGAGGAACTCCAACAAGCTAAAGAGGAAGTGCAGCGTCTAGCGAATTCGGGTAGTGTTAAGGATTGAAATGGATATTTATCAACTTGCCATTCGTCCGCTTTTGTTCAATGTGCTAAAAGCCGATTCAGAGTGGTTACACCAGCAGACGATTCGGAGTTTTAGCTGGCTATCGCAAACTCCAGCTAGTTGGGTAAACCAACGCTTACAAAAATCCTTGTGTCTGTACGATTCACGCCTAGAACAAAATTTGTTTGGGCTAAACTTCCCAAATCCGGTAGGGTTAGCAGCTGGGTTTGATAAGGATGGAGTAGCTGCTAACATTTGGTCTAACCTGGGTTTTGGCTATGCAGAATTAGGAACTGTAACTTTTCACCAACAGCCAGGAAATCCGCCTCCTCGTTTGTTTCGCTTGCCGTTAGACAAAGCTGCTCTCAATCGGATGGGCTTTAATAATCGCGGTGCAGCAGCAATGGCGGCACGTTTGACACAGGAAAAGCAGAAGTTAACCCAGTCAATACCCATAGGGATAAATTTGGGTAAATCGAAGGTAACTCCTCTAGAAGCAGCCGCACAGGATTATCTCGATAGTTTTCGCTTACTGAAGGATTTGGGAGATTATTTTGTTGTTAATGTCTCTTCTCCCAATACACCAGGGTTGCGATCGCTCCAAGATGCTTCTATGCTCAGTGCGATATTGAATTTATTGCAACAAGAAAATAATACACAAAAACCTATTTTTGTCAAGATAGCGCCAGATTTATCATGGGAAGCGATCGCTGACATTATTTCTTTGGCTAAAACCTACCAACTGGCAGGAATTATCGCGACTAATACCACCATCAGCCGTGATGGACTCAAAACCCAGGTGATTGACCAAACAGGCAAATCACCCCAGGCTGAAGCTGGCGGAATTAGTGGTGAACCATTGCGCGATCGCTCCACTGAGGTAATTCGTTTTATTTGGCAGCAAACCCAAGGACAAATCCCGATTATTGGCGTTGGTGGCATCTTTTCTGCTGAAGATGCTTGGGAGAAAATTACTGCTGGTGCTAGCTTAATCCAGGTTTATACAGGCTGGATTTACGAAGGCCCATTGATGGTACGCCAGATTCTAGTAGGTTTGCTTTCCAAACTAGAACAAAGCGGCTTAAATTCCATCAATGAAGCTGTGGGTTTACAAACAAAAATTCCAAAATTCTAATTACGAATTACGAATTACGAATTGTTTTACCCTTCTTCCTCCACTGGGAAAAACTCCTTAGTTTTTTCCGAGTATGACCAGGCAATACCATCAGGGTCTTTGCTGCGACTCCATTCAGGAAACTCTGGATCGTTTCGCCGTTTATAAACCGTGCTGGAATAGACATTTAGCCGTTTGGCAAGTTCAGATTGAATGAGAGAGCCAAAAATTAACTGTTTTTCCAGCGATTGTTTAGCTGACTCATGGGTTGGCTGTGGTGGTGATTCAGTTTCTGGTTCCTCCTGTGGGATTGGTGGTGGTGCTAAGAGCGATCGCGCAGTTTTAGTAACTGGTTGAGTAGGAAGTTCTTTAACAGGCTCACTACTATCAAGAATATTACCGAGAATGCTGGCAGTTATAAAGTAATAAGACTGCCCCGCATCTTCGGAGTTCACTATACTAGCGCCAAATTCCGAGGCCTTACTATCCAAGTAGCGTTTTGCCGTCGTTCCAGGAAAATTGCCCCTTATTGCCAAGTCCATTGGCGTAAGTCTGCCTTGATTTTCCCGAACCAACTGATGAAAAATTGGGTTAACTCGATGAGTCCACTGTTGCCATTGATATTCCTGCCAAAGCTTGAAGCCAATTACCAACACAATTAGCGCTAGTAAAAATCTCCAAGTGGTAACTAGGAAAATAATCAAGAACGAGATGGGCAAAAGTAGAACGAGAAAAGCCTTGCCGTTATCTTCTATGGGTTTCTCACTCATGCCGATTTTTGCCAAGTGAATTTTGGGAAATAATACTATCTATATTGGCAAAAATTAGGACACTTTTTTGTATCTTTTGGCAAAGTTTTGGCAAATTTGCCGGCAAAACCTTTACTTTGTGGGTGTTATAACCTTTTGAATCTGCAACTTCTCACTACGCACAAAAGTTTTTTACCAGAGAAAATTAGAGGGTTCTTGACTCAACCAAGAACTCTATAAAATAACTTACCAACCCCTTGACAACGCATAATACATATACTACATTAGTAATACAAGTCAACTTTAGTTGATATGTGGTGGGTAGCTCAGTGGTTAGAGCGCCTAAACATCCTTATTCAGCCCTTGCCTGAAAAGGCCGACGAATTGAGGGTTATCGCCTGCCAAGCGGGAGGTCGCGGGTTCAACTCCCGCTCCACTACACCAATTAATTTTAGATTCTAAATTCCATCAAAAATCCAAAATCTAAAATCCAAAATTTTCATGTGGCGGGTAGCTCAGAGGTAGAGCGCTAAACATCCTTGTTCACCCCTTGCCTGAAAAGGCCGACGAATTAGGGTTATCGATTAGGGTTCGAGAGGTCGCGGGTTCAAATCCCGCTCCGCCACCTTTCATTTTGCCTGCAAGGGCCGGGAGATGAAGTCATGAACTACAACTTTTTTACTAACAAGAAAACAACTACACCACAAAATCAACCTATCCCCGGTCGGGAAGCAGAGATGATTCAGGGACGTTCCGGCGGCTGGATGTTTGATGCTGGCATTTGGAAAATGCTGCGTCGCTGTCTGTTGGTTGGCACAGCAAAAAGCGCTTACTACGCTGGTAAACAGGAATTAACTGAAGATTTTGTGGCAGTTGTTAGACAAGCTGTTGCTGAAAATCCCGGTCGTGCGGCAGAAGAAATTCTATATGCTAGTGATGGACGCGCCATCAATAACAGTGCGCCAATATTAGCTTTGGTGCTGCTGTCGATGGGTGAAACACCAGAAGCAAAACAGGCGTTTGGTGAAATCTTCCCGCATGTTGTCCGCACTGGTAGCCACTTCTACGAATGGTTGAACTACACCAAATCTCTGCGGGGATTTGGCAAAGTAGTGCGGGAAGCTGGTAAAACTTGGCTCTCGCGGGAAGATGTCAAGGGTTTGGCTTATCAACTGTTGAAATATCAACAGCGTCAAGGCTTCTCGCACCGAGATGCGTTGCGGTTGTTCCATGTCAAACCGCCTACAGAAAATCACCGTCAACTATTTGAGTGGGTAGTTAGAGGCTGGGAAGAATTGCCAGCAGACATCCCCTCAGAGGCATTGGCGCAGATTTGGTGGTATGAGTGGCTCAAACGGAATCCCACCCAAACCCATGAAGCTATTTCCCAAGGACGCTTAACCCACGAAATGGCTGCACCAGTGGGCAAAATGGATAAGCTTGCTTGGCAGCTGGTATTTCAGGAAATGCCAATAGGTGCAATGTTACGTAACTTGGGTTCTTTAACTGAACTGGGTGTATTACGAGCTGATGAAAATGCTAATTTGCTGCAAGTGGAAGCAGTTCTTAATCGCAGAGAACATCTGCGTAAAGGTCGCATCCATCCAATTGATGTTTTGAAAGCACTCAAAACTTATAAATCTGGTGGAACATTAGGACGCAGTAAGAAGACTTGGAACCCAGTTCCTCGGATTGTGGACATTTTAGAAAAGGCGGTTGAACTGTCTTTTGATGTTGTGCAACCCACAGGTAAGGTGTTCATGCACGCCGTAGACGTTTCTGGTTCTATGGGTAGCTTGGTTGCAGATATGGGGCTAACTTCTTGTGAAATTGCCACCACAATGGCACTGGTGACAGCAAAAGCAGAGAAAAACTACATGATTCGCGGCTTTGCTACCGAATTTCGTGAATTAGATATTACCGCCAAAGATAGTTTTAGTTCTGCGGTTCGCAAAGCTAGCAACCAAAACTTTGGTGGAACCGATGCATCTGTAGCTTACGACTGGATGATTAAGAATAAGTTTAAAGCAGATGTAGTCTGCTTTTGGACTGACTCGGAAAGCTGGGCGGGAAATAAGCATCCTAGTCAAGCGTTGAAGAAGTACCGGAAAAAGGTAAATCCTGACGTTAAGGCGGTGTATGTCACCTTGACACCTTACCAGATTACTTTAGTAGATCCTGAAGATTCGCTGTCTTGGGATTTGGCAGGGTTCGACCCAGGTACACCTCGGATCATCCAGATGCTGGCTATGGGTGAATTGTAGATATTACTGAAGGGTAAAGGATGACAGACTTTATCCTTCATACTTCATGGCGGGTTATCTTTGTTCGCAACTTGCCTTTTGGGGCCGAAGAATTTAAGGTTATCGGTTACGTCTCCACCATTGTGGGGATTAGCGGGTTCAATCCCCGCACCCGCCTTTGTTTGATTTTTACCTCACGCAAAGAAGAAGGCGATTTAATTTTTTAATGGTCGTTTTTCTATTTCAGCGATGGGTAAGAGTAGAGTGTCTTCGATGTGCGTAGGCGCAGCCCAATACTGCTCGGTTAAGGAAAGAAAGTAGGCTGAACCCCTTGAAATATCGTTGTCTATAATGCCCAAAAGAGGCTTAACCGAGCAGTATTGAGGCGCAGCCCGTCGTAGACATCGCATTTTTCGAACTTCCCAGTTAAAATTATACTAATTAAATTAAAAATCTTGCTATAAATGTGCTGCAAGATTTTTCACTTATTTCTAGACTATGAATTGCTTGTTTTACTTCCTTTATTTGTTGTTCAAATGACAGCTTATTTAGCATTTTTAGGGACTGCTTTAAGTTTACTTTGCTCTCCTCAAGAGCTTCTTTACTTTCGTTAATTTTTATAATCTGATGTAAAAATAATCCAAGCTCATGTAAACTTATTCCCCTATAATAATGACAACAAGCTAAAGATAAAAGTACGTTAATAATTAATTTATCTTCTTTAACTCTAGTTGCAATGACTAAAGCTGTTTGAAGAAAATCTTGGCTTACTTGAAAACTTCTTTGGCAGTATTCAAATTCTTTCTTACTTTCTATAGGCTTTCCTTCTTTTTCGTCAATTATTCCTAATCTGTGTGTAGTTAATGCAAATTTATAAAGTACTATACCTAAATTACTATAACAATCAATATATTCAAAAATCATATTTCTGATAGCTTGAAAAAAAACATTGTCTAATAAGTTTGGCTCTTGTCTTAATTCCTCAAAGCAATCTGCTCCATAAAACTCCATAGAATGATAAACAACTTCTAAGGCAATAGTTTCCTGTTTAGTAAGTTCTTGTTTTATTACTATTTCTGCATTTTCTATATTTAGATACATTTGATCTTGAGTATCATTCACTTGCGTGCAAGTATTTCAACTCTTGTAGCCAATAACCTTGAAAACTTTTAAGCTTGATTAAGTCGGGTTCATGCAGTAACTCACAGCTTGTGATCAGGGTGACTGACTGCACACTTTGATGAGCTAGCACTGTTAATATTTCTATATAGTTACTATTATGTGGTTCTCTGAATTCGCCATTTCTCAAAGCAAATTCAAGATTATGAATTAACACACCGATTCTTTGTTCTTGGAGTTTGCTTTTCAATTGCTCCATCATAGTGATAAAATCTTGTTCTGGATTCTCTTTAAAATGATATCTAAGCTTGACTCTAACCAAATCTTCTAATGAGTTCAGGTTTTGGGATGTACTTCCTACACGCAGTTCAAGATATTCTAAACCTTGAAGCTCAAACCAATTTGTAGCTAAGGTGGTTTTACCTATACCGCCCTCTGCGTGAATTAAAATAACTTTTGCGCCTTCGTTAACAAGGTTGTTGAGGTGTGCGATCGCATCCTCACGCCCCACAAAATCATAATTTTCAGATATCGTTTTCTCTTCACTGTAATTTTCATTTTGTGTTAACTCTGAAGTATTTTGATTTAATAACTCAGGCTTGTACTTAGCAAATAGAGCAATTAACTCTGGAAGCTTTGAACGGCGTTCGTCTGAAAATTCATTATTTAAGCCAAATAACTTACAAATTTCCTCACGATGTTTTCTGACAGTTGATTTCTGAATGTGCAGGAATTTGGCGATCGCTTCATCTTTTTCGTTAGCCAGTACTTTCAGCAGCACCTCTCGCCGTCTTTCAGTTAAGCGATTAAATACTGCATTGAAATGTTGTTGATTCATAACTCTTAGCGCATCACAACCACAGTACACATCTGTGTACTCGATATAGTCACAAAATAGTCACAAAGACTCACAGCATGTGTATTACTTGTGTACTAGGCTAACGCAAAAGTTGATGTAGTAATTCACTACTCGCAACTTATGAAATCTACCTACATCAACGGAAGATGCTACTACAAAGGCAATAGTGGCGTTCTTCTTCCTGCTGTCACCACTGTTTTAAAAACGACACAGCCACCGGAGTCTCTAGCCGCCCTTTCCTATTGGCGTAATAAAGTTGGCGATGCAGAAGCAAATCGAATTGCTGCTAACAGCCGTCGCCGAGGAAATGCTTTGCACCAATTGATTAAAGAACACCTGCAAGGTTACTTGCCCAAACCTGACAACAGCCTGATTCAGCCTTACTGGGATAGTGTTCAATCTGTGCTAAACCAACTTAGTGATATTCAACTTGTTGAAGAAGCCGTGCCTAACTATAAAGAACTTTATGCCGGAAAAGTTGATTTAGTTGCTCGTTATCAAGGCGTTCCACATTTAATTGAATGGACTACAGCCGAGGAACCAAAACTGAGATTTGATAAGCTTTATGACAAGCCTTTACAACTAGCTGCTTATGGTGGTGCGATAAATCGGTATTATAGCGATCACCTTTTTAACTGCAAAATTAACCATGCTCTTATCGTTGTAGCCTTGCCAGGTGAAGAAGCAGAGATTTTTGAATTTGACCGTGCAAGGCTAATTCATGTCTGGCATCAATGGCTTAATCGGCTGAATTTCTTCTTCCGTGCAGCTGCTGCGTAGAAGTGCGATCGCATACCCACCTGAAGCAATGTCTACGACAGACTACGCCTATGCAAACATCTATCCCTTGTAGAATAGACAAAATACTTCTTTGACAACATAATGTAATATAACTTAGTAAGAATCGAGCGATGCCTACTGCGGGCTGCGCCTACGCTGTTCCTTTTGGATGTAATTGCTATTAATCTGGCAATGTGCTAGATATCAGCCTGGTTTCATTCCAAATTGTCCACCCAAAGACAGTAGATTAAGTTTTGTGTAAATCACTATAAGGGATGAAATAGCTCTGCTTTCCAAAAAGTCAAAAAGGAACAGATTTTTATGACATTTGATTACGATTTGTTTGTCATTGGTGCTGGGCCTGGGGGATTGGCAGCAGCTAAAAAAGCAGCTAGTTACGGTGTACGTGTGGCTGTTGCTGAACAAGAATCCGTCGGTGGGACTTGTGTAAATCGCGGCTGCGTTCCGAAAAAACTGATTGTCTACGCAGCTGACTTCGCCTTGCAAAATCAAATAGCGCACAGTTATGGGTGGAGTGACTGCCAAACATACTTTGACTGGACATTATTTATTAAGTCAGTACATCAGCATATTGACACTATTAACCAGTCTTATTTTCAGCAATTGCAAAAAGCTGGAATTGAATTAATTTCTCAACATGTCACTTTCATCGATACCCACACGATCAATATTGATGGACGCAAAGTTACAGCCGACAAAATTTTAATTGCTGTGGGAGGGCAACCCCTCAGGCCCAACATCCCAGGTATAGAATACGCTATCACATCCCGCGAGATGTTTCAGCTACCCTATCTGCCGAAACGTTTAGCAATTATTGGCGGTGGCTACATTGGCGTAGAATTTTCCAGCATGATGCACGCTTTCGGCTGCGAAGTGACGGTAATTGAAAGAGACGGGATGATTTTATCGGGGTTTGATGATGACATTTGCTCTGCTGTACAACAGGGTTTGATTAAACGCGGAATTAAGTTATTCACCAACAGCACTGGTGATGAAATAAAATTCTCAGAAGAAGGTTTCTTGTTGACTATTACTGGTGAGAACCAAGAGATAATTACAGCAGATACCATCTTAGTTGCCACAGGTTACGCTCCAAATACCAAGAATCTTGGTTTGGAAAATGCCCATGTTGAACTTGGCGAAGATGGTGCAATCAAAGTAGATGAATACAGCCGCACCAATCAAGAAAATATTTTTGCTGTGGGTGATTGCACCAGCCGCGTGCAATTGACCCCAGTGGCTAAGGCAGAAGGTATTGCCTTTGCAGATACAGTTTTTGGCAACAAGGCGCAAAAACTAAATTATGATTATGTACCCACTGCTGTTTTTTGCCGTCCAGAAGCGGCTAGTGTGGGAATGACAGAGGCGAAAGCACGGGAAAAATTTGGTGAATCTGTACAATGCTACCGCACCCAGTTCCAACCACTGTTGTATCGGTTAATCGAACAGGATGAGCCAACCATAATAAAGTTAGTGTTAAATGGTGATTCTGGGCAAGTTTTGGGCGCTCACATGGTGGGTGAACATGCAGCAGATATCATTCAAAGTCTGGGTGTGGCAATTCGCAAAGGCATCACTAAAGAAGATTTGGATGAAACTATAGGCATTCATCCCACGACAGGAGAAGAATTTTTGTCGTTAAATTAAAAAAATTATATACAGAACTGAGTAATGTCGGCTTAATTACTTATTAAACCCGAATAACCCCACCCCGTCCCTAAGAGCAGGCGAAGTGGGGTTATTTACTCCTCGCCAAAGTCGGGAAGGAGTTTTTTGGCTGATCCTAAAAACAAGGTGTGGTGCTTGTATTATAAGCAGTTTGACAGATACAATCTCAAACTTTCTGTGCGGATACTTCCTCTGGCTTTTCTTGCCTTTGCAACGCAGAATACAGCCTATTGAGCGCATTTAGATAAGCTTGCGCTGATGCCACGATGATATCTGTATTCGCTGCATGACCAGAAAAAACTTTAGATTCATAACGTAAACGAATCGTTACTTCTCCAATAGCATCAATACCGGCTGTTACTGACTGCACAGAAAACTCAATCAACTCATTGGGCACATTCACCACCCGGTTGATAGCTTTGTAAACTGCATCCACTGGCCCAGTACCGATCGCAGCATCGGTTAATTCTTCACCGTCTGGGGTGCGGAGGGTGACTGTAGCGGTGGGGCGGGCGTTGCTACCACAGGAAACTTGCACTAACTCTACTCGAAACAAATCGGGTGCTTGTTGGATTTCATCGTTAACGATCGCTTCCAAATCCCAATCAGAAATATCTTTCTTTTTATCTGCTACTTCTTTGAATCTGACGAATGCTTTATTTAACTCAGTATCTGACAGTTCAAAGCCCAATTCTTTCAACCGAGTGCGGAAAGCATTTCTACCTGAATGTTTGCCCAAAACTATTTGATTGTCTGTTAAGCCAATCAATTGGGCATCCATAATTTCGTAGGTGAGCTTATTTTTTAGCACACCATCTTGGTGAATTCCAGACTCATGAGCAAAGGCATTCGCCCCCACGATCGCTTTATTTGGTTGTACCAGCATTCCCGTCAAATTGGAAACTAAGCGTGAGGTTTTGTAAATTTGCCGAGTGTCGATATTTGTCAGGGATTCTTGAGATTCTTCTGGTCTTCCCAAAAAGGGATTAAAATATTGCCGTCGCACATGCAACGCCATCACTAATTCTTCTAGTGATGCATTTCCGGCACGTTCGCCAATGCCATTGATGGTACATTCTAGTTGGCGTGCGCCATTTTTCACGGCTTCTAAGAAGTTAGCTACTGCCAAACCTAAATCATTATGACCGTGAACGGAAATAATCGCTTGGTCGATGTTAGGGACATTTTCGATAATCCCCTTAATGATTGCTCCAAACTCACTAGGGGTTGTATAACCGACAGTATCAGGAATGTTAACTGTTGTTGCACCAGCTGCGATCGTTCGCTCTAACACTTGGTAAAGAAATTCTGGATCGGAACGAGCCGCATCCATCGGTGAAAATTCTACATCTGTGACGAAGGACTTGGCATAAGCTACCATTTCTTCTGCGATCACTAGCACTTCTGCCCGTGACTTCCGCAACTGATACTCTAAATGTATGTCAGAAGTGGAAATAAATGTGTGAATTCTGGCGTTAACTGCTGGTTTTAATGCTTCTGCGGCTGCTTCAATATCTGCTTTAATCGCTCTTGCCAAACTGCAAATTACCGGGCCATTTTCTGTCCCGACAATTTTGGCAATCTTGCTGACTGCTTCAAAATCTCCGGGACTCGCAAAGGCAAAGCCTGCCTCAATTATATCCACACCCAGACGTGCCAGTTGCTTGGCAATAACTAGCTTCTCGTCTATATTCAGAGTTGCTCCTGGACACTGCTCTCCATCTCGCAGTGTAGTATCAAAAATGATGATTCGGTCTGTTTTATTTGTCATTTGCGTTTTGTTGTTTAATTTTTACTTGTGTATCAAAATATCTTCAACCTTAGTTTTTCTTTTACTCTTACTTTTGTAAATAATTGCTAAGACTACTAACCTTCTGTTTTTTCTATTTGATCTCTGATATCATTTAAATCTATATATCTGTCAGTAGCATTTCGTAGTTCTCTAGCGATCATTCCTTCTGTCGATACTACTGTAATATGTGTATTTTTTGAACGTAATAGTTCGATTGCTCTTTCGAAATCTCCATCGCCACTGAATAATACTACTCGGTCATACTGGTCTACTGTATTAAACATATCTACAACAATTTCAATATCTAAATTCGCTTTTTGCGAGTAACGACCAGAGGTATCATCATAATATTCTTTAAGAATTTTAGTTCTAACTGTATATCCTAGACTAATTAGAGCATCTCTAAAACCTCGCTGATCTTGGGGGTCTTTTAAGCCAGTGTACCAGAATGCATTAATTAATGTTGTTTCTGATTGCTCATGTTTGAAGTATTCTAAAACTCGCCGAGGGTCAAAAAACCAACCATTTTTTTGTTGAGCATAGAACATATTGTTTCCGTCTACAAAAATAGACAGACGATTCATTGGAGAACCCATACAAATTTACACCTAATAATATATATGAATTTAGATGGAACAATAGATTATAGCAATTTTCAAATGCCTTGTTTGCTAATATCTATAAACTAACTCTTCATCTGGAGCTTTTATCCTACCTCTTTCAAGGCATAAAAACGCCTGCAACATTGGAGTTGAGATACTGGGTGCTAAACCTTATTCACCTCCGGCACTGCAAGAGCTACCCTACGATCAAAATCTACCAATAAAATTGAACTAGTAACAGCATTCATAACTGTATAACACTAAATTTTACTCCTAAAGAGGTATGGTATAGGCTTAGGCTAGGATATAGGTTGATGCCTATCTATAGGTTTAGCTTTCAGTATAAGGATACGCTTTATGGGGAGTATCAATATTGCGCCAAAGACAGAAGACAACCTTGGGACAGCTTCTGGTAAAACCCCAGTTAAGAACATACTTGTTAGTTAGGGTAAAATCTCGCCCCAACTAACTACAGAGACGAAGTATATCCGGCTATAATCTGTGAGACAATCACTAGTTGTAACTAACTCAACAGAAAAATAATAATTTAGGCAGTACCTGAGTAGGAATCTCTTGGGGGCTACCTTTGCCAATAAAAGTTTGTTGATGAATAGAAGATACTTTACAAATGTATAAGATTGTCATTTAAGTCTTATTTCAATGTGCTTGTACTAAAACGTGGTCTGAATAAATAAAAGTGTTGGACTTAAATCAATCAGTAACACGATATGGCAGAAGAACCTACATCTACCTTAACTAAAAACTATGTCTCTACTGCCAATAGACTGTCAAGTAAACCGACAAAGGTAACGTCAACAGCATCGGCTCGTCAGTCTAGGTGGATGATTCTTTTAGGTCATCTCCTCGCTGGCGGTTGGGCAGTAGGTGCAGCAGTGCTGAGTACTTCTGGTGGGGAATTGGTTCAATTGATGGAAAATAAGGCGCTTTCTGCCTTTTTTCAAGTGCGTGGGCCGATTTTGCCTCCAGAAGACGTCGTAATTTTAGCAATAGACGATCAGTCAATATCAGTTCCCGAACAGTACTATAAAACAAATCCAAAACAGTATGCCTACTTAGAAACACTGAAATCTTATCCTTATAAACGGGCTGCTTATGCTCAGGTAATCACAAAGTTAATCAAAGCAGGTGTCCGTTCTGTAGCGGTAGATGTCGTTTTTGACACGCCAAGTAGTTATGGAGCTACTGACGATCGCCAACTCCAGGCAGTATTGCAAAAATATGGTAGCAAAGTTACCTTAGCAGCCGTCTACGAAAATTCCCAGACGCACCAAGGGTCTTTTATGCAACTGATTGACCCACAACAGATGTTTCGTACAGGGTCGGTGTCCATTGGCTCAGTGAATTTCCCCTTGGAGACAGATGGTAAAGTTCATCGATTGGCGAGTGAGTTTTCTAAGTTGTTAGCTGAAGATAATTTGATCGAGAAGCTACCCTCTTTTGATGAAGCAGCAATCAGGGCCGCACAGGTAAATTATCCCCGACCAAAGGGCGATCGCATTCATTTTTGGGGGCCTGCGGGTACATTTGATCAAATACCCTTTTGGCATGTACTCGACCCGGAAAACTGGAACACCTATTTGCAGCAAGGAAAGGTCTTCAAAGACAAGATAGTGCTGATTGGTGCAACAGATAAGTTACATAATGATTATTATCCAGTCGCTGGTAGCAACAGCGCTAAACCCATGTCGGGCGTGGAAATTCACGCCAATGCGATCGCAACTTTGATGCAAGGTAAAGCGATCGCCTCAGCATTTAATAGTCTACCGTTACGAGGTTTGTTTGTGCTAATTATAGTTGGCAGTACAGCCTTGATGATTAGCAGACGCAAGCGTACTATCAATAGATTTCTCTATAGCCTCGCCCTGTCTGCTACTTGGGCAGGAATTAGTTATGGGTTTTTTGTCTATAGTCAGTTAATTTTTCCCACTACTGTACCAATGATTGCGATCGCTATGATTGGATTTTCCTACCTGGGAACCTCATTAGTAAGAGAAAGTATTAAAAAACGCCAATTAGTAGACATTTTTCAGAAGTATAAAACTTCCGCCGTTGTCCAAGAGATTATCAGCCAACAAGATGATTTACAAGACCTAATCCAGCAACGAGATTTAGCCTTATCAGGAAAAGTCCTGGCTAGACGCTACAGAATTGTCAAAGTTCTCGGTTCCGGTGGATTTAGTGAAACCTACATTGCCGAAGATACCCAACGTCCTGGCAATCCGCGATGTGTTGTCAAACAACTAAAACCAGCCAACACCAAACCAGAAGCCTTGCAACTTGCCAGACGCTTATTTAACTCAGAGGCGCAAACACTCGAAAAATTAGGAACACACCCTCAAATTCCGCAACTTTTGGCGTATTTTGAAGAAGATGAAGAATTTTATTTAGTACAAGAACAGATCATTGGTCATCCTTTAAATCAAGAATTGCCACCAGGCAGAGCAATTGAGGAAATTGCAGCAATCAGAATTGTCAGAGACTTATTGCAAACATTAACATTTGTCCATAAAAACAATGTGATTCACCGAGATATTAAGCCCAGTAATATCATCCGCCGACACTCAGACGGTAAACTAATCCTGATTGACTTTGGGGCTGTCAAAGAAGTTAGTACAAAACCGCCCGATCATCAAGAGCAAAGCCCCTTCACCATCGGCATTGGTACTCAGGGTTATGCACCAAGCGAGCAATGTTTTGGGCGTCCACACTACAGTAGTGATATCTATGCAGTCGGCATGGTTGGAATTAAAGCCTTAACTGGTATGGCCCCCCGTGAGCTACCTAGAGATGCTGATGGAGAGATAAAATGGATCGATGCCTACGGCGGTAAACTACCCACCCAGGTGAGTCACTCCTTCGCTAAGATTCTCAGTAAAATGGTGCTGGATGACTTCAAACAGCGATATCAGTCTGCATCAGAGGCTCTTGAGGAGCTTAAAGCTTTTGACGATATTTTAAACTTCCCAACCAGGTACCCCATGCTACAGAATGACTCATTAATGAATACTTTAGATGACTTAGGCGCTCCTACAAAATCTTGCTCAGAAGCATCCTCAGAAACTACTTGAGCACTACTAGCATAAAACAAAGACGCAAAAGCACTTTCTGTGCTTCTGCGTCTCTGCATGAGATATTCTCTACTTACACCATCTCAGACGAAGGTTGCACCATCTGCTGGGGCTGCGGTTGGAACATGAACAATGAATACACAACGTCTCGGCGAATGTTAATCATCATATCCAAGAACAATTCGTAACCCTCGCTCTTATACTCAATCAGTGGGTCTTTTTGCCCATAACCACGTAATCCTACCGATTCGCGCAAAGCATCCATTTGTTGCAGGTGTTCCCGCCACAGAGTATCAATGCGTTGCAAGATAAAGAAGCGTTCTGCTTGGCGCATCAGTCCGGGTTGAACTTGGTCAATCTGCGCTTCTTTGAGGTCGTAAGCAATTCGCACCTGTTCATGGAGGAAGGCTTTAATCTCGCTGACTGTCATATCCTCTAATTGATTTGGTTGCAAATCCTCTAACAGATAGACGAATTCTTTAACTTTCTCAACTAGCTTTTCTAACTCCCACTCTTCCGAGGGCAAGTCTACGTTGATGTAGTAGTCAACGATATCATCCATCGTTTTTTCAGCGTACTTGATTACCTGTTCTTTCAAATCTTGACCTTCTAGCACCCGACGGCGTTCAGCGTAAATAGCACGACGCTGATTATTCATCACCTCGTCATACTCAAATACCTGCTTACGGATGTCGTAGTAGTAGGTTTCAACTTTTTTCTGTGCGCCTTCCAAACTGCGGGTGAGCATCCCAGATTCAATGGGCATATCTTCTTCCACTTGGAAAGCATTCATTAACCCAGCAACGCGATCGCCACCAAAAATCCGCAGTAGGTTATCCTCTAAACTGAGGAAGAATCTCGTGGTTCCAGGGTCGCCTTGTCTTCCTGCACGTCCGCGCAACTGGTTATCAATCCGCCGCGATTCGTGGCGTTCTGTACCAATTACGTGTAAACCACCGATTCCCACTACTTCATCATGCTCGCGGGTAGTAAATTGTTCGTATTCCTGCTTAACGCGGTTGTAAGCTTCCCGTAATTTTTGAATCACAGGGTCATCAATAGGAGCTTTTTCTGCGGCTATAGCTACCTTGTCTTCAGCTTCCAATTCCGATAAACTGCGATCGCCATACTCACGCACCGCAATTTCTACTGCATCTTTGAGTAGTTTTTCTGTTTCTTTTGTCAATTGGGTGGGGAAAATTTCTGGCGAAGCCCGCCAAGTTTTGACTTTTTTACCAGGGACAAAGCCTTGACCACCGCCATGTCCTGTAGGCAATCCGGCTGGTCTTTGAACGCCAAAGCTATCTTCATCTTCTGGCATGACAATCCGGGGCATGAAGTATTCCCGCAGCTTCAGACGTGCCATGTATTCGGAGTTCCCACCCAGAATGATATCTGTACCTCTACCAGCCATGTTAGTAGCAATGGTAACAGCACCTTTTCGTCCTGCTTGGGCGACGATTTCCGCCTCACGCTCGACGTTTTCGGGACGGGCATTGAGTAATTCGTGGGGAATCGCCAAGTCCTTCAGCAGTCTACTCAGAAGTTCGGATTTTTCAACACTAGTGGTTCCCACTAATACAGGTCTACCGAGTTCGTGCATTTCGGCACATTCTTTAGCGATCGCACCCCACTTGCCTGGTTCTGTCTTAAAGACCATATCAGACAAATCTTCGCGTCTGCGATCGCGGTTTGTAGGAATTACCGCAACTTCCAATTTGTAAATTTTTTCAAATTCTGGTTCTTCCGTTTTTGCCGTTCCGGTCATTCCACCCAGTTTTGGATACAGCAAGAACAGATTTTGATAAGTAATTGTCGCTAGAGTTTGAGTTTCTGGCTGAATTTCTACGTGTTCTTTAGCTTCGATAGCCTGGTGTAATCCATCACTCCAACGCCGTCCGGGTAGCACCCGACCGGTAAATTCATCTACAATTACGACTTCGCCATTACGGACGATGTAATTTACGTCCTTGAGAAAAAGTTCTTTGGCTTTAATTGCATTGAAAACGAAGTGTGCCCAAGGATCTTCAGGGTCAAATAAATCTGTGACTCCCAAAAGATTTTCGGATTCAGCAAATCCTTCATCAGTCAAAAGCACGTTACGAGCTTTTTCATCCACATCATAATGCTCGTCTTTTTGGAGTGTGAATGCGATTTCGGCTGCTTGCAGATACTTTTCTGTAGGTCTTTCCACCTGCCCAGAAATAATTAGCGGTGTCCGCGCCTCATCAATTAAAATCGAGTCTACCTCGTCAATCACGCAATAATTGAACGGGCGTTGCACCACATCTGCCATTGATGTCGCCATGTTATCCCGCAGGTAGTCAAATCCTACCTCGCTGTTGGTAACATAAGTAATATCGCAATCATAGTTTTTCTGGCGTTCGCTGGGAGTCATGGTTGACTGGATTAGCCCTACACTCAGCCCCAAGAACCGATGCACCTGTCCCATCCATTCAGCATCTCGACGAGCTAAGTAATCGTTCACAGTGACGACGTGTACACCTTTACCAGTAATACCATTTAAATAACTCGGTAAGGTTGCTACAAGCGTTTTACCCTCACCGGTTTTCATTTCGGCAATTTGCCCTACATGCAAAATGATACCGCCAAGGAGTTGAACATCAAAGTGCCGCAAGCCTAAGACTCGCCGTCCTGCTTCCCGGACAACGGCGTAAGCTTCGGGCAATAGGTCATCCAGGGCTTCGCCTTTGGCAAACCGTTGTTTAAACTCGACGGTTTTACCTTTTAACTCCTCATCGGAAAGAACCTTAATTTCTTCCTCTAGAAGGTTAATTTCAGTAACAGAAGGTTGGTATTTTTTAAGCTTACGAGCGTTGGGGTCGCCCAACAAAAGTTTTAGCATGGCAGATTATAGAACTGAATCAAGGGGGATGGGAATTAAAGGTTTGGCATTGATTATAAACATTTAACCCAACCCAACCTTCTTGGTTGTGGATGGGTGTCAAATGAGAATTAACTCAAAAACAGGAGAAAAACGAGGCAATCAGTTAACTAAATGATTGGTTTTAACTCTTATCTGATTATTTAGTCTTTCTTCATAGTATCATTTTGCCCCCAGATGAGGCCAGAGAGGGAGTGGGGAATAGAGTTAGGAGTTATGAATTTTTCAATTCCTCACTCCTGTAGAGACGTGATTAATCGCGTCTCTACTCCTCACTTCCATTCTGCTGTTAGGCGGCGGAAATTGTAATCGCTAGCGCCTTGATGACAACTGACACAGCTGCCAAGCTGCACGGGGCGTGGTAATTTAACTCCTGGATGCAAAGCTTTAAAATAACGTGAGTCATTAAGGCGATATGGTGTTTCTTCGTCGTCTCGCTTAACACGAGAGAAAGTCGAAAGATATTTCCACACCAAGATGCGTGGCGGATCGACTAAAGGCTTTAGTTGTGCGCCGTAGTGCTGCGAGTCTTCCAGAAGATTTTTCCAAGTTTGGGTGGGTAAAACGGCTGGTGGTAAGCCGATGTGGCATGTGGAGCAGTTTTCTAAATACAGTTCTTGTCCTAATTGATACTGTGCAGGCACTACATCAACAGTGCCAATTTCGGCGGTGGGAGTAGCACTTTGGGCATTAGTTGCCAAGGCTAGAAGCCAACCCATAGCTAGGCTCCAGGTTACAATTACTAGAAGTAAACCGAAAAATTGGCGTTTGAATTGGCGTTCGGCGCTTTGTTGTAGTACAAGGGGAGCGCTGTGAAACGGGCGGTTTTCGCGATCGCGGATTTTGCGCTTAACAAAAATTGACATTCCTCACATTCCCAGATATTCAGAAGTGGCGCTTGTGCTAATCATAGGACTTCCCCAGCGTTGTCAGTAGTAATATAGCAATGGCTATTAGCAAGCCCTTCTGCGTCTGCATCTCTCAACATTGCAAGGAAAAATCTCTTAGCAGTTTTAACCTGACTCACTAGGAAAATCAGCCATAATATCTCGGATTTCATTTGCACCAATATCTTCTCAGTCAGATTTGGAATAAATAGTTACTAGCAAAATACTTGTAGGTGATTCAATTTAATAAATTAATCGGTATCCAGCACTCTTACCTTTTTGGATACTATTGTTGCGAACTCTCACCTTCTAAACAATATACACTTCACCAATACCAGGAATGCATAGGCGTAGCCCGCCGTAGGCAACGCCATATTTTCAGTTAATCAAGTTGGGAAAAGCAGCTTTAGTTTGGTCTAGAACTTGTTTAATTTCAGGTTCTGTTAGTAGCATTTTCAAGAGAAAGCAATTAGGTAAAAGCTTAGAAGCAACAGTTATCTTTAAGGAATAGAAACCGATCGCAATAATCGCTCAACAACAGTTCTTGCATTCCGTCCACCTCTAGGAATCAGGCGATGGCAAAGAACATGAGGGACGAGAAATTTCACATCATCGGGAATGGCATAATCACGCCCTAATAGAAAAGCTAGCGCTTGGGTAGCCCGTTGTAATGCTAATGTGCCACGCGGACTAACACCAAGGGCTATTTCCTCATCTTGCCGTGTTACTCGCACCAATTCGAGGATGTACTGTTGCAAGGAGGGTGCCACTTTTACTTGAGAGCAGAGGTAACGCAATTCCTGTACTTCTGCCAAGGTAATACAAGGCTGCAAATCAGCAACCTTCACACCATTTTGGAGATTTTGCAGCATAAGGAGTTCTTCTGCCTCGGAAGGATAGCCCAAACTCAACGACAACATGAATCGATCCATTTGCGCTTCCGGTAGTGGAAAAGTACCTTGATACTCAATAGGGTTTTGAGTGGCAATGACAAAAAAGGGCTGAGGAACTGCACGAGAGACACCATCGACTGTTACCTGATGTTCTTCCATGACTTCTAATAAAGCTGACTGAGTGCGGGGTGTAGCGCGGTTAATTTCGTCAGCTAGGAGGATATTGGTAAAAATTGGGCCAGGAAGATAAGTAAATTCGCCGTTTTTTGGGTTCCAGATGTTAGTGCCAGTAATATCAGTTGGCAGTAAATCGGGGGTACATTGTAGCCGTTGAAACTTACCATCCAGTGAACGAGCTAGAGATTTAGCGAGTAGGGTTTTACCAACACCAGGGACATCTTCTAGCAGGGCATGACCACCACCAAGCAAGGCTACTAGCACTAAGCGTATTGCCTCAGCTTTGCCAACAATGGTAAGAGCCAGATTTTGCGTTAAAGCGTCAATTTTTTCTCTCATGCGGTGCGGGGAGTGGGGAGTAGGGAATTGGGAATTGGGCATAGGGCATAGGGCATTGGGCATTGGGAAGATGAATTAATAACCTATGCCCCATGCCCTATCTATTGTTCCCACTCAGCACTCAAAATTTCTTTAGCAACAACACAGTCAAGTTGAATTTGTGTTTTCAGGGCTTCTAGAGAAGCAAATTTTTGTTCAGGGCGCAAAAATTTTACTAGTTCCACAGCCAGTTTTTTGCCATACAAATCACCAGACCAATCGAACAGATGTACTTCCGCAGATGAATAAGTACCATTTACAGTTGGGCGGTTACCAATATTCATTACGCCCAAGGTTTCACTAGGAGGGACATCTAATGTTTCACTGAGAATGAAAACACGGACAGCATAGACTCCTTGGCGGGGCAAAAACTTTTCTTTTGGTAATTGGAGGTTGGCGGTGGGAAAGCCAATTGTTCTGCCCAATTGTTGACCTTGAACGACAACACCAAGGAGAGTGTAGGGGCGTCCTAGTAGTAGATTTGCATTTTCGATGTCGCCTTGCTCAAGGGTTTGGCGGATCAATGAAGTGCTAATGCGGGCATCCTGAGTCGGATTAGTACTGACGCAACTGCTTTCGGTGGGCGAGTTACCTGTATAAGTTTGTAAAGGAACGATGGTAACGGGGATATTGTGCTTGGCAGCGATTAATTGCAAATCTTTAGCAGTGCCACTGCGCTTTTCGCCAAAACAAAAATCCTGCCCGATGCTAATTTGCTGGCATCGCAGTTGTTGCACAAGAATTTTTTGGACGAATTCTTCAGGGGTCAAAGCAGATAATTCTTTGTCAAAGGGTAGTAATACAAGTTGTTCTACCCCAAGAGATCGCAATTGTTGGACTTTTTCATCCAGTGGCGTTAACAAAGTCCGGGGTTGCCCCGTAAAAAATTCCTGTGGATGGGGGTCAAAGGTAACAACTGTTGAGTAAATATATTCTTGATTTGCTAGTTGTTGATTTTCCTTTGACTGCGGACTACTGGCTACTGACAACTGACCATCAGCGTGCAAGACTGGTTGAATTACCCTTTGATGACCAAGATGAACACCATCAAACTTGCCAAGGGCAACAGCAGTCGGCGTTAGCAGCCCTTCGCTTGAAGAAGCAACCCACACAGAACACCCATTTTTAGACAAATTTAGCACGTGGATTCTGAGATTTTAGGTTTATTTTAGCTATCAGCAGGAAGCTACCTTATGGTAAACCGCCTTGAGGAGGACATTCACTAACTGCCCATGAGGTCTTGTGCGATCAGCCAGGGTGTTGATGCTACCCCTTTTAGCTATCAGCCAAAAGCTTAACCCACGGGAAGTTGCCCAAGATGGTATCTTGTACCATTAGCTTGAAAGCTAATTACTAAGTCCAGATAACCCAAATACCAGAGCTAAAAAGGCTCTAGTTCGTTGTTGAGACTGCAACGAAGGTGTTTACCCTCCGATTAGCCGCAAGAGAGGGCGTCTGTGGGTATCTGGACTGCGTTGGTGAATCTATAAGGTATGTCCTCCTGTTGTCGCCCTTATCCTATGGTTGGCGTGACAACTCCCGGCAGCGCTGTCTCACCGTATAGCCAACAGGTATGCTCTCGCGCTGAAAGCTTCTGATCACCAATCTAATCTAAAATCTCCAATTCCTCCGATCGCAATCTTTTAGGTAGAAAACTTACTAACAGGAAAAGATTCTGATAAGACAACTGAGGTGGGAATCTGAAGTACCAATCCTTCCCGTGCCATGATCGCCCCAGGAAATTTCGCAGCTGCTTGTTTCCCTACACAATCCAAAAAGTCATCATCGTGTGCAGGGTCGTGGTGATAAATCACCAGAGTTTTTACATTAGCAGCTTGTGCCACTTTCACCGCTTCTTGCCAGGTAGAATGTCCCCAGCCAATTTTCGGGGATTTGGGGGAATAGTATTCCTCGTCTGTGTAAGTGGAATCGTAAACCAGAATGTCAGCATTCCGAGCTAGCCACAGCACATTATCATCGAGTCGGTCGGGAAAATGTTCGGTATCAGTGATATAAGTAGCAGCACCACCACGCCAATTAACGCGGTATCCTACAGCTTCACCTGGATGGTTTAAAGGTGCTGTTTCTACGGTAAGGTCATCAATATGGATTGGTTGCCCCGGTCGAATGTCGTAGAAACTTAAATTGGCTTGCATAATTTGCAAGGGTACAGGAAAGTTCGGGTGCAACATCTGGTCATTGAGGCGCTGTTCTATAGTAGAACCATCAGGTGCGATCGCGCCGTAGATATGAAAGTCATTTCCCTTCACAAATCCTGGGGTAAAGAAGGGAAAACCCTGCATGTGATCCCAGTGAGAGTGGGTAAAAAATATATGAGCTTCTAATGGCATTTGGCGCAACAAAGATTGCCCCAAAACATGTAGTCCCGTGCCTGCATCGAAAATTAAGCGTTTATCGCCCGCTTGCATTGAGATGCAAGGGGTATTACCGCCGTAACGAACGGTGTTTGGCCCTGGACTGGGGATGCTGCCGCGAACGCCCCAAAATTGTACGGTAAATTGGTTCTCTATCCTAGACATGGGTATTGCTTGCTGGACTGAGCGGGCGATAAGTGAAAAGATTGCTACTTATTTTGTCTAAGTTTATGCTGTCTCACCAATTCTGCTATAAGGAGGATTTCTTGGTAAAACAGCATACACTGTTTCTGGCTGATTGTGTAAATGTGAATGAGAGACTCTCAAGTAGAATTTTCCAGTTTTTCGGGTGGATGTGTATCGGTTATTTCAAGAGTGCCCCTACGTTATAGCCTACATTTTTCTCTAATGCATTTAAATAATTCTAGTTTTATCCAGATAAATCAAATGATTCACTGAAAATTGAATTCCCACTCAGACAATTTATTTAGCCCATCTGCGTAAGTAAGATTGTATTGTAGCGGAGTTATACTGATGTAATTTTTACGTACAACATGCACATCTAACGGTACATTTTGAAGCAGATTTAATCCGGTTGGGGGTTCTGCATCCTCAATTACCTCTCCGGTTAACCAGTAGTACGTTTTTCCACGAGGATCAACTCGTTTATCAAACACATCAATGTAATGCCGCACTCCTTGGCGAGTAAGAGTCACTCCGGCAATTTCTTCCCACTTAAGGGCAGGAATATTGACGTTGAGCAACATTAAATCTGGCAGAGGTTTTTGGGCTAACTGGTCTACGAGAATTTTGGCAAACTTCGCAGCAGGTTGAAAGTCTTTAGAGGTGTGACTAATAAGACTCAGCGCTACGCTGGGAATACCTTCAATTAAACCTTCCATTGCTGCCGAAACAGTGCCGGAATACAAGATTTCAGTTCCCAAATTGGCACCCTGATTAATGCCAGAGAGAACCAAATCGGGGGGAGTATCTAGCAAAGCCCACAGCGCTAATTTGACACAATCTGAAGGCGTACCATCGCAAGCCCAAGCTTTGACAGCAGGATGAAAAATCCCTTCAACAATTTCGGCGCGAATGGGTTGGTGTAAAGTTAACCCGTGTCCAGTTGCCGATCGCTCTCGATCTGGGCAAACTACACTGACATCATGACCTGCCTCTGCCAAGTAGTTAGCTAGGGTACGAATCCCCAAGGCAGAAATGCCATCATCGTTGCTAATTAGTAATTTCATAGTCTTTAGTCATTGGTCATTTGTCATTGATCATTTGTCGTTGGTCATTAGTTATTTGTTATTTGTTATTAGCCATTTGTCAATGTCTGAAGTCACAAGTAGCAAAAAACATTTATACTCATTAGTACAGTGTGCAGGAAGTTTGCCTACCTTTAAAACAAGTTGCTCAATCCCCAAGTCTTGTAAGTGATATGTTATGGCAATCCGATTTGATTTCTGAACTTATTTGAGTAGAGAGTAGGGAATCAGCCTTTTTGAGTTGAGGGCGAGTTTTTTCAGGCAATCAAATAGGTGTCCTATAGCTTGATTTATGCCAAGCTGTGGTAGCCCAATCGTCTCTAACTGATAAACAAAGGTTTGGTTTGGACTTTTGACTTCCCCGTTCGCGCAATATCCCCAAAGGTTGAGGCTGACCCTCACCCTTGCCTGATGTTAATGGTATAGCTGTAAGTTGATTTATCGAGCAGCTTACAGCTTTTGACTATAGACTAATGACTAATGACTAATGACCAATGACTAATAACTAATGACTAGCAATTTAGAAGCTCAACTTTTAGCACTGCGGCAGGAAGGAGAAAAAGCGATCGCAGCCGCCGACACCCTAGAACGTCTGGAGGAACTCAGAGTTAACTATCTGGGTAAAAAAGGGGAACTGGGGGCACTGTTGCGAAGTATGGGGCAGATGAGTGCAGAAGAACGACCAAAAATTGGAGCGATCGCCAATACAGTCAAAGAATCTTTGCAAACTAGTCTAGACCAGCAACGTGCTGCCTTAGAAGCTGCACAAATTCAAGCTTTGCTAGAGGCTGAAACTCTGGATGTAACTATGCCAGGAATTTACAGCCCCCAAGGTCGCATTCATCCTCTCAATGGAATTATTGACAGGGCACTGGATATTTTTGTTGGTATGGGCTACACCGTGGCTCAAGGGCCAGAAATGGAAACAGATTACTATAATTTCGAGGCTCTTAATACCCCGCCTGACCACCCCGCCCGTGATATGCAGGATACCTTCTACCTGCCAGATGGTAATCTTTTACGCACTCATACCTCATCAGTGCAAATTCGTTACATGGAAAGAGAAGAACCACCGATTCGGGTTGTGGCTCCAGGGCGAGTTTATCGGCGAGACAATGTAGACGCGACTCACTCGGCAGTTTTCCATCAAATAGAACTTTTAGCCATTGACGAGGGATTAACTTTTACAGACCTCAAAGGCACAATTAAGGTATTTTTACAAGCAATATTTGGCGATTTGCCAATTCGCTTCCGTGCCAGTTATTTTCCGTTTACTGAACCCTCGGCTGAAGTGGATTTGCAGTGGAATGGTCGCTGGCTAGAGGTAATGGGCTGCGGTATGGTCGATCCAAATGTACTTAAGTCTGTGGGTTATGATCCAGAAGTTTATACTGGGTTTGCTGCTGGTTTTGGTGTAGAACGCTTTGCAATGGTGTTACATCAAATCGATGATATTCGTCGGTTATATGCTAGTGATCTGCGATTTTTGCAGCAATTTTAGGGAAGCGATCGCTTTAAATAATCGGGCGTTTACTAAATTTGCAAAAGTCAATATGATGAAAATATAACCACAGATAAATACCTATGAATTATCTGTGGTTTTAAATAAAATATCGGGATTGATGAATTTAGTAAACTATCAGTATGTAACTTCTGTTCTGTTGACTTTATATGACTATAATTACTGGCAAACGTCTAACGCTTGAGGAATATCTGAAGTATGACGATCGCACCGATAGCCAGTATGAACTGGTGGCAGGTGAGTTAGTTGCCATGCCACCTGAAAGCCCAAAAAATGTCCAGATATCTCTCTTTTTGCTGGTAAATTTCCTCAAGTTCGTTCCAGTTAATCGGTTAAGTAACAAAGTTGAAATTGTTGTTGCTGGTTCTCGTGCGACAACTCGCATTCCTGACTTAGTTATGCTGACGGATGAACTTGCAACCGCCTTAGAAGGTGCAACGCGATCGACAATCACCCTGGATATGCCACCTCCAGCATTAGTTGTCGAAGTTGTTTCTCCTGGCAAAGCTAACGAAGATCGGGACTATCGCTACAAACGTTCCGAGTATGCCGCAAGGGGAATTGCTGAATATTGGATTGTTGATCCACAAATGAACAGAGTTACCGTACTGATATTAGTTGACGGGTTTTATGAAGAAACCAGATTTACAGGAAACAGTGCGATCGCTTCTACTATTTTCCCAGAGTTACAGCTAACAGCAGAGCAAGTACTCAACGCTGGATAAAGCAATACCTAATCCTTGTTAAATCAGATAATTACGAGGACTAACTTCACATTTATTTTTAGTAAAGTACCATTGAATTTGATGGTTTGTTTTTAGGTGCTGCATGGGAACTTACACCGTTGATGAAATTCTAAAGTGCTTAGATAAAGCTAATGGAAATCTTGATTTTCCAGGTTTCACTACCATCAATATTCACATGGTATCTGCTCGAATGACAGCCTTTCGCAGCGATGCTTACTGGGTTATTGTATTCGAGGAACTCGTAAATTGGTATGGACTTGCAGGCATCCAACCTGTATTAGCAATTTATGTTTTCAGCAACCGTTCAGACTTAGAAAATGGACTGGTTGAGACTTTATTTCCAGTAGTAATTGAAAACGAGGACAACTGGAAGCATACAAATGTAATGCATTTGAAAATTCGTGGCGAAGCTTTGACCTTAAATACCCAATCAATCCAACGACATCGAAATTTTGGTTTTGATCTCCTCGTTCACCTACTATCTGAGTACCGCACTAAAATGTTAGCCACTGACAATGAGCTACAGTTAATTGCGTCGAATGATTTATTACAAGTCATCCAACTAGACAATTGGCATCATCCAGATGTTTTCGGATGGAATTATCAAGCTGATAGGCATTTTCAACCGAGTGATACTAAGTCAATGCAAATGATTGCTAAAGTTCTTGTTACAGGCGATCCAAACTTCTACAAGCCCTGTGAAGAGCCAAATGTTGATTGGCGAAAATGGATGACATCTTAACAAATAGCTATGTAGTTTACATATTCCAACATCTTTTAGCTTTAGTATTTACTGAATTAAAAATATTAAGGTGGTCGGTGAATGGCACTAACCATCATTTTCAGACTTTATTTAACTATTCCTGAATGACCAGGGATATCTGCCAAAGGTTCAAATCTTCCGCCTAAGTATTTGGCGAGAAATTCCTCTGCGATCGCACCAGCCTCCTGCTGACCAAAACTATTGGTAAACTAAAGGCAATGCCAGTTCTGCTGAGTGATTCGTTCTATGTTTGCTGAAACCTCCTCGCGCTACGTTACCCGTAACCCTGAAATTTTAAGTGGAGAGCCAATTATTATAGGTACTCGGACATCTGTTCGTGCCATTGTCGGTTTGTGGCGATTGGGGATTATGCCAGAAGAAATCCTGAACCATTTGCCACATCTGACACTGGCACAAGTGTTTGATGCCTTGAGTTTTTATCTCGATCATCAAGCCGAAATTAATGAATACATTGAGCGAAACCGAGTACCCGATGAATTAATACATCCATCTGTAAAAGCTATATTGGGGACATCGTGACGGTTTTTGCTGCACTTTACAGTGATGAGGATATGTCAGCGTTGGTTGCTACACTGTTACGTTCGCGCGGTTTAGATATCGTAACTGTTCCTGAACAAGTAACCCTCGGCAAAACTGACCGCGAGCAACTTGAATTTGCAACTTCTGTAGGCAGATGTATTCTGACACATAACCGTGTCGATTTTGAGCGGTTGCATCTCCAGTATATAGAGGAGAATAAAGAACATTTTGGAATTATCATTGTGCCTCAGAAAAACGCTTATGAAGTCGCGCAACGGATTGGTATTCTGGTAAGCACACTAACGGCTGATGAAATTAGGAATCAGTTGTTGTATGCATGAATTCTTTCAAATTAAAAATATTAAAGTGGTCGGTGGATGACACTAACCACCTTTTTGAGACTTTATTTAACTATTTCTGAATGACCAGGGATATCTGCTAAAGATTCAAATCTTTCGCTTAAGTATTTGGCGAGAAACTCTTCTGCGTAGGCATAGCCCGTCGTAGACATCGCTTCTACTATCTTCCCCAATTTACAATTAACAGCACAGTAATTACTCCAAGCTTGGAAAGTCAGATAATTACTGAACAAGTCAAAAGCAAAAAATTAAATTTTAGCCGTAAAAAAATTAGAACCACTTTTTTATTGCTATCTTTAACCTAATAATATGTGTGAAACAAATCCGATCGCCCCTCCTACCAGTACTAACCAGGCAGAATTTATTTTAAATTTAAACACAGCGATCGCACTCACAATTGCTACGATAATTGTTAACCAATCTACTAGCGCGGCTCGTCCTAATGTGTAAGTTACTCCTGCCATTAATCCCAGAGAAGCCGCATTTACACCATCCAGAAATCCACTTGCCCAAGAAGATTGACGTAACTTAGGCACCCAAGGATTAACTACCCAAACCAGCAGAAAAGCTGGCAAGAAAATGCCAATTGTAGCAGCAATTGCCCCGGCATTTCCTGCTAGCAAATACCCAATAAATGTTGCGGTGGTAAAAACAGGCCCCGGTGTAAACTGCCCGATCGCTACGGCATCTAAAAGCTGTTGTGATGTCAGCCACTGGTTGCGCTCGACCAAATCCCGTTGCAGAAATGCCAGCAACACATAACCACTGCCATAGAGAACACATCCAATTTTGAGAAAAAAGACAAAGACGCTAGCCCAACTGACTGATGTAACTGCTGCTGTTGTACTACCAACCTGCGCCAGAATACCTGAAATAGGTAACAGAAATGCTCCACTTGTGTGTCCTCTAGCTTGCCAATTCTTTAGTAGCATGACAGCGATACCTAGTAAAATCAGCACCAAAATTTCGTTCAATCCAGCTAAATACGCTGCGTTGGCGAAGCCCGTCGTAGACATCGCTGCCATCCCTGCAATGATCGTCGGCACATCTTTAGCTGCCTTTTTCCCCAGATTCCACACAGCCTGAATCACGATCGCAATTATTACAGGTTTAATTCCATAGAGCAGCCATTCCACTTGAGGAACTGTTTGATAGCGAGCATAAATGGCGGCTAATGCCCAAACGATCAGCATCGCAGGTAGAATAAAGCAGCTACCCGCAACCAGTAAACCACGCCATCCGGCTCGTTCGTAGCCAATGTGAATCGCTAATTCCGTCGAGTTGGGGCCTGGAATCAAATTCGTAATTCCCAGCAAATCTAGCAGTTTTTCCCGGCTCATCCACTGACGGCGATTCACTACTTCATTGTCCATCATGGCGATGTGGGCAGCAGGGCCACCAAAAGCGATCGTCCCCAATCGGAAAAATACCGTTGCCAGTTCTGTTAATCGCTGCTTCTGTTGTCTGGGAGTCAAAACATTATAGGAAAGTACTTCTTGCTCTTTCTGGATATCCTCAGCTTCTTGTGTCACTATAGTTTTCCTGATTATGGATAAAGTACAGAACAAATATTTAACCATAGATGAACACAGAGGCTTGTAGAAACATAGTATTGACCATATATGTCAACTTAAGCCAAAAAAAAGGTGGTCAGTGAATTACACTAACCACCATGCGTGAGACTTTATCTAACAATTCCTGAATGACCGGGGATATCTGCCAAAGGTTCAAATCTGCCGCCTAAGTATTTGGCGAGAAACTCTTCTGCGATCGCAAAAAAGTGCAACCGATTTTCTGGTCTGACAAAACCATGTCCTTCATCGGGGTAAAGTGCATATTGTACTGGCAAACCAGCCTGCTGCATTGCATTGACAATTTGATCGCTTTCTGATTGTTTCACTCGCGGATCATTTGCACCTTGACCAATCAGTAAAGGTTTTTGAATTCGATCAGCAAAGAATAAAGGCGATCGCGATTTTAAAAATTCCTCTTCTGTCTCCAAGTTACCGACACGATGATAAAGCATTGCCTTCAATGGTTCCCAATAAGGGGGTATAGTTTCTATCAAAGTAATTAGGTTACTTGGCCCGACAATATCCACACCAGCAGCAAAAATTTCTGGTGTAAAAGTTAACCCCACTAGGGTGGCGTAACCTCCATAAGAACCGCCCATAATCGCAATCTTTTGTGGGTCGGAAATGCCTTTTTCTACTAACCAGTTCACGCTGTCAATCAAGTCATCGTGCATTTTGCCAGCCCATTCTCGATTACCAGCATTCAAAAATGCTTTACCGTAGCCAGTAGAACCGCGAAAGTTCACTTGCAGAACAGCATAACCCCGATTAGCTAGCCATTGCGCTGTGGGAGAAAAACCCCAAGTATCCCGCGCCCAAGGGCCGCCATGAACCAGGAGTACTGTTGGTAGATTCTGGGTAGGTATTCCTACAGGGGTTGTTAGGTAACTGTGGATAGTTAAGCCATCCCGTGCTTCGTAAGAAATCGGTTGCATTGAAGCTAACTGCAACGTTTCGAGTTTGGGTTGGTTACTAAAGAGGAAGGTGCTAGTTTTTGACTCTCGATTGTAGGCATAGTAATAAACTGGCCCATCGTCAGTTCTATAAGCTAAAGCCCAAGTTTTATCTTCCAAGTCGCGGCTAATTATAGAGAATTCTCCAGGACGCACCTTAGCGATTTCCTCAAAATCTGCGGCGATACCTTGGTCAATTACTTGCCATTCTTGTTTATCTTTGTAGAAAGAAACTGCTTGGATAACTCGCGTCAGTGGTTGAATGATTATCCCGACGACATCATACTGCTGGTCTTCAGCAATAACAGTTTCTTGACGGGTGTCTAGGTCAACAGCTAGCAGACGTTTGGCGTTGGCATCGTGATTCCCTTGAATATAAAGGGTTTTACCATCAGCCGAAAAACTTACAGAATTCCCTTCTTCCTCTGACCCCCAGTGGCGAAGAATTTCCCACTGTTTATCGGGTTTCTGCAATAAGAGGTCGTAACCGCCATCACCTGTGCTGGCTGTCGCTGCACGTATTTGGAAATCAGCGTCAGATGTCCAACTGATAATGTTACCGGGGTTGTCAGTGTCGAACTCCACAGCACCATTTTTTAAGTTGATGCGGTAAACGTCAAACTTTTGGGGATTGTTCAAGTTCAAGGCTACCAGTATTTGATCTGGAAATTTCGCTTCCAGTTCCACGAGTTCGGCTTTTACACCCTGGAATGGCGTTAAGTCACGCACAATCTTGGAGTGAATATTAACCAAGTGGAGGTGAAAGTTCTCGTCGCCATCCGAGTCCTGCATATAAATCAACTGGTCGGCGTTATAAGTCCAGAAGAAAATGCGGATACCGCGCTTTTTGTCGGCAGTTAGTATCTGGTCGTCTTCTTGTCCTATAGTTCGCAACCATACCTGCAAGACATTTTTTTCATCAGGGGCGATATATGCCAAGTACTTGCCATCAGGCGAGAGTTGTGGGCTGGTTTTTTCGGGATTCCCAAACAGAATTTCGCGCGGAATTAGCGGTGGTAGGGCGGGCGCTTGAGCAGATGACATATTTTCATCCTCTACTTAACTACCTTATTGTTACTTGGTTATGAAAATGACAATTCATCCTATTGGGTGAACCTCATTGGAGAATAAGGGATAAGGTATTGATCTCCTGAACGAGTCTTTTATACTTGTGAATGAGTCTTTGATATTCATTGACGGCAATTATCGCAATGTCCGCAACGCAAGTTAGCAGCTTCTTTGTCAAAACCAAAGGCATTTAACAAAAACTGCCAACGACACTGCTTAGTTGTTAAATATTGATGCATCTGTTTAGCAGCATGTAATTGCGTTGATGTCTGATTTCCGGCTTTTTGAGCAATGGTATAATGAAAAGGATCAAGCCAGTTTAGCTGACCATTGCTGTGGAGTAAAGCTAGCGCCGTAGCACCTTCGGGAAATTGTCGGGTTACTGCATTCACTTCTCCCTGTTTTGGTAATTTTTTCACAAGTTGCTGCGCTATTTGTTGTTGCGATCGCATTTTTTCTTGAAAAAACTCCTGTCTTTGCTTATCCTCTGGATCTAACCATCCCGTAGGTTCACTTACCAGTGTCAATGCTTCTGCCGGTTTCCCATCCCTTCCAGCCCTGCCAATTTCTTGCACATATTCAGATAACAAATGTGGCGCGTGAAAGTGGGCTACCCACCTGACATTGCTTTTATTAATCCCCATACCAAACGCACAGGTACAAATAACAAAGGGAATTTTGCCACCTAACCAGCTTGCTTCTACTTCACGGCGTTCGGTTGCACCCAATCCTGCATGATAACTAGCTGTTGCATAACCCATCTCTGCTAACCATTGGGCTAAATCTTCGCTATCTCTCCGAGTGCGAACATAAACTAACCCCGATTGTTGCGGTCTATTTTGAATAAACTTTAATAATTGTTGTTTTCTACCTCGTGGTGTCCAAGCAATGCGAACGCTGGGATGCAAGTTTGGACGGTAGGGGTTCAAACGGAAAATCTCTGGTTGCTGTAATTGTAAAACTGTTTGAATAATCTTTTGGGCTAAGGGGTCAGCAGTCGCAGTAAAAGCGGCGATACTGATTTTTGTTCCTGGTGGTTTTGATTTTAGCAATGCCGGACGCACAGCCCCTAATCTGCGATAAGCTGGACGAAACGTGTCTCCCCACTGCACTAAACAATGAGCTTCATCCAAAATTAAGCCATTAATTTGCAATTGCGGCTGACATAATCTCTCCCACACTGGCGCACTTAGCAAAGTTTCTGGCGATAAATAAAGCAATCTTAGCTGTTGCCGTTCTAAAGCTTGCAGAGTTGCACGGCGTTGAGATGAAGGTAATTCACTATGCAAAAGTGCTGCTTTTTGATTGCTTTGTAATAGTTCTTGAACTTGATTTTCCATCAACGCTACTAAGGGCGAAACTACCAAAGTTAATCCTGTTTGTAGTAGTGCGGGAAGTTGAAAACAAATTGACTTTCCTCCACCTGTAGGCATAATAATCAGCGCATCTTTTTGTGACAATAAACTGCTGACAATTTCTCCTTGTGGCGGACGGAAATCTTCATAGCCCCAAATTTTTTTAAACGTAGCGAGAACTTCTTGCCAAGATTTTATTGTAGGCTGATTCATGTAGATACACCTATATGCTTGAAAACTGAATATAGCTTCTGTTATCCAGCTAATGGTTCAGTAATTTCATCATCTCAGGTTACAACCTACTGACTACAAGAATAAATTAGAACTAATTTAGGACTTACGCAAAACTACACGCGCTCAGGGGCAAGGTCTTGAGGGAAGCCGCTTTGCGTCTACATAAATTGCCCATACCTAAAAATCATTCTTTTCGGCTATCGTTTGGGTAATTCCTGTAATTTTTACAAATAAAAGAGAGGGCAGAAAGTACTTATGAAAGTATATCATGTCCACATAATTAGTTATGCTTACCATAGTCATTACACCGCACCCCCAACCCCTCCCCTTGTTAAGGCTACCGTGTACACACAAGTCTTGAAATCCCACCTAAAACTTACTTTCGGTTGCCTTAGCCCTAAAAATTAGCGGGATAAATGGAGTTTCCAGTTGCCCAATATTTGGGTATTTATGGGGCTGGAAGGGTTGGAACCCTTGCGGACTATAATTGTGTGTACACCGTAGCCTTGTTAAGGGGAGGGGAGACAAAGCGTAGCTTTGGCGGGGTGGGGTGATTCGGGTTTAATAAGCAATCAAGCGGACATGATATTAGTCATTGCTACTAATGACTAATGATCTTATTGCTAGTAGATTATTTTGGAACTAACTTTAATGTCCCAGCAGTACTAGCTGTAACATTCTTTCGTTCCCACAGCATGGGGTGGTATTCAATTTTGCGCCAGGGGTCAACCATATCGTTGTAGTGGGTATGGAAAGTATGTCCTGATTGTCCAGGGGTATGAATCGCTATTGAGTTATCGAAATTTCCCAAATCTACAATCATCCGCAGTGAAGGAATATCAGTCACTTCAAAGGATTCATTTGCTCTCCATCGGTTAGCATTGACTGTTTCGCCATTACCAGCCGTGGCAAATGCACCACGATTAAATAAAGCTTCAATCGGTGCAACTCCAGATTTACCCAAGGTGGCGTTTTTAAAAGTAACAGTATGCAGCTTGCCCCAATTCCAGTTTTTCGGGTCTTTGCTTTGAATGCGTTCTAGTTCATCCACGGTTTTTCTAAAGGACTGCCGCAGGATTTGGTCGCGGTTCTCAACTTCTGGGGTATTGCGATTATCCCACCAAGAACTATTAGGCTGTTTGACTAAATTCGCTACCACAGCATACCAGCGATCGCCTCCATCAGGAAAGTACTTTTCAGGCAACTGATCGTGAAACGTATCTGCTAGTAAGTGTTTCCAGAATACTTCAAATAAAGCAGCAGCAGGCGATGTCATTCCTAACTGCAAATTCCAATCTAAGAGCAGTTTTTGAGCTGCTTGCAAGCGAGGGGTATCAACTGTGATAGATTTTAGTAGTGGTACTAGTGTTTGTGCATTGAGATTGCGATCGTCACCCTGTATCTGTTGCACATCTTTTAAGGAAATCGCTTCGGTTTGTTGGGTAATCATCTCAACGATGCGCTGTGCCCGATAGCCATAAACCCAGTCTGTGGTAATCAGGTAAGGATATTTACGCTTAACTAAATTATTGGCAGTAGCAATATAACCTTGGGATGGATTAAAACTTTTGGGTAACTGCTCAAAGTCAATATAGCTTTGCCATTCATATTCATCCGTCCAACCAGGAACGGGATAACGCCCATCTCCCTTAGCTCGGATGGGGAATTTACCAGGCATTTGGTAGCCAATATTGCCATCAATGTCAGCGTAGACCAAGTTTTGAGCGGGGACATCATAGTTACTGGCAGCAGTGCGGAATTCCTGCCAATTTTGAGCGCGATTGATTTGGGGAATAGCATACCCTAGTTTGGAAGGTGCTAGGGCCGTCCAGCGCAGGGCTACCGCGTATTTTTGCGGTACTTCTAAGGGCTGACTTGGCTGAAATTCCTTCAGATTAGGCGAAACATCAGAGAGAATCGGCCCATGTCGGGTATAACGCACCGTTTGGACAATCGGCTGACTTCCCGCAACTTGAATCGTTTCTTTCACAAGTTGCATATCAACCCATTTGCCATTTACCTCATACTGGTTGGGGTTTTTCGGGTTGATCTTCTCAATGTATAAATCCATCACATCAGATTGTACATTCGTAACACCCCAGGCAATGCGATCGCTATGACCAATAATTACCCCAATCATTCCCGCAAAAGAAAAGCCAGTAACGTTGTAAGGACATTCTGCACTCTTGGGCGTACAGTGCAAACCAACTTCATACCATATAGAAGGTATTTGCACACCTAAATGGGGGTCATTCGCCAAAATTGGCTTACCCGTAGCCGTCCGCTTACCAGATATCACCCAGTTGTTTGAGCCAATACCTATACCTGTAGGCCCTATAAGTTTTTCCAAAGCCATCATCGGCTTAGTAATTGACTCTAAAGCAGGGAAAACATCTGGAGAATTAAAAAGTACTTCAACATTATTCTCTCCCCCTGCCTCGCCTGCTCCCCCTACATCCCCTTTCTGTAACTCAGGCAAAATCACTGGCAGGTCTTCAGGGTATGGTGGAAAAAGTTCTTCTACTTGAGTGGGAGTAAGGGTTTTGAGCAGGATAGCACGTTCAATTTCGCTATCGAAATTTCTGCCCAAGTCGTAAGCCATTACCTTTCCCCAAGTCAGGGAATGCACTACTTGCCAAGGTTCTGGCTTATACCCAGGATTGAGGAATTTTAGCACAGCGTATTCTAGACTCAGGGCGATGCCTTGATGCTCTGCCAGATAAGCATTGACACCATCTGCATAAGCTTCCAGGTATGCTTTCATCTCTGCATTCATTTCCTGAATTTCTTGCTGCGCCACCTTTGCCCAACCCATAGTCCGCAGATATCTGTCAGTGTCAACCTGAGAGGAACCAAACATTTCTGCCAGTTGCCCAGAACCGATGTGTCGCCAAAAATCCATTTGCCAAAACCTGTCTTGGGCGTGGATATAACCTTGCGCCATGAATAAATCGTGCGAGTTGGCAGCATAAATATGGGGAATTCCCCATTTATCGCGCTGGACAGTTACTTCTGCTTTAAGTTCAGGTAATTGAATTGTGCCATTCTCTTGAGCAAAGGATTGGCGCACAGTGTAAGTGGCTAATTCCACTAACAATAGCCCCATTATTAACAGTACAATCAGAGTTCTTTTGAGAATCTGGAGAAACCAACGTTTCCTGAAGCTTTTTATTTGGGCTTGCCGTGGCATTGTTTAGTGAAATTACGCGATTTATCAGAAAAATTAGGTTTAGAGCTACGCACTTATAGGACAGCTTTCTCTTCAGCCTCAAGCATACCAAAAGTTAAGTACTTGGGCAAAACTCTTGAAAAAGCAAAAAGCGAAACCTACTCACTGCGGTATGTTCTTTCGTGAAAACGACGTATTTATTAGAAGTTGACCATAAAATTCCGAAATCGCAAGGCGTTTATACAGATCATAGTGCGTTTAAAAAAAGTTAAATATACATATTGATATATCAATGTATTTGCTATACATTTTGTATGTAAGTTTTGATTTTAGAGGTTTTACGAATGGTTATTAAAATTTTGGAATTAGATATTTTGAGGAAGCTTACCGAAAAAGAAGAAGAAAGCTATAAAGGAGGTACTTCAACAGAAGGTGCAGATCCCCTTGTTAGTGGCGTTCCCAAAGTCAAGGATGCTACTGGTAAACCTCCTACATCTCACGTAAATCTTGAGCCAAAACCACTTGTTGGGTCAAAACCACTTGTTGGGTCAAAACCACTTGTTGGGTCAAAACCACCTGTTCTGTTACAAATTGAAACAACCTAAGTATAAGCTGCTACTAGCAATTTTATAAGATAAAAAACAGCTATTGTTCCTACGTTTGACAAGGCTAGTCCTCATTTTTATTAAACTATTCAAGTACGTCCAGTAAGGTTGGCAATTACGGCTGCTAACTCGCCCGGATTGACTGGTTTGGGGATATGGAGTTGAAAGCCTGCTAATAGAGCTTGCGTGCGATCTTCTGCTCTAGCATAGGCTGTCAGGGCTACTGCTGGAATCCGCCCACCTTGGTCTGCTGGTAGCGCCCTGACTTGACGAATTAGTGTGTAGCCGTCTTCTTGTGGCATATCAATATCGCTTACCAGTATATGGGGGCGAAATTCTTGCAGGGCTAGCAGTGCATCACTTGCAGATGGAGCAGCCATAACTTGGGCCCCATACTGTCCTAGAATTGTGGTGAGCAAATGACGCGCGTCTGCCTCATCATCAACAATCAGCACTCGCAAGTCATCTAGCTTTGGCAGGTAATTGTTAGCGTCTTGGGTATCTCCAACAGATGAAAGCTGCTCTGCGGTATTAGCCTCTACATAGACGGCTTTCATTGGCAAATTGACAATGAATGTCGCCCCCTGTCCAATTCCTGGACTTTCGGCAGAGACTGTGCCGCCGTGTAATTCTACCAAGTGGCGGACGATCGCTAACCCTAATCCTAATCCACCATGCGATCGCGTGCTTGAACTGTCTTTTTGAAGAAAGCGTTCAAATACATGGCACAGGAATTCGGCAGGAATTCCTACTCCTGTATCGCTCACCCGAATTTGCACGCAAGATTCAACGCGCTCTAATTGCAGATCAATTCTTCCCCCCTTGGGTGTAAACTTAACGGCGTTAGAGAGCAAATTCCACACAACTTGTTGCAAGCGGTTGCCATCACCCGCAACTACCCCTACTTCCGGGTCAAATTTACAGTTGATGCTAATCTCTTTGGCTTGGGCTGCTGGGTACACAGTCTCAATTGCTGCCTCTACAAGTAGTACAAGTTTTACCCGATGAATATTTAGATGGAGTGTGCCTCTAATAATCCGGGAGACATCTAAGACATCTTCGATTAGTTGAGCTAGGGATTTGGTGTTACGCTCGATTGTCTCTAGTGCCCGCGTAGTAGTAGTTTCATCAAACTTGCGATTCTTAAGTAGCTGCGTCCAGCCCAATATGGCGTTTAAGGGTGTGCGGAGTTCGTGGGAGAGTGTGGCGAGAAATTCATCCTTCATCCGGTTTGCAACTTCAGCATCGGCGCGTGCTGCTTGTTCGCGCTCAAGCAATTGTTCGCGTTCTTGCTCTGCTTGCTTGCGTTCTGTGATGTCGCGTTGAGTTCCCCATGCTCTGACTAAAAGGCCATTTTCGACAATTCCCACCAGATTATTCAAAAAATATTTGGAATTACCTTGCTTATCTATTTCATGAGACTCTGCATCGATGAGTCGGTAGTTAGAACGGATAAAATTACGCAGGTATGTAATATTATGTGGATCTGAGGGAATGAGCAAGTCTCCTAGTCTGGCGCTGATAATTTCTTCGGCACGAGAAAAGCCATACATTTGCGCCATAGCATTGTTGCATTCTGCTAAGTAACCATACTGATAAAAATGTTGAATTTGTTCATCTTCTGGACAATCTGGCGAAATTGGTACTTCCAATTCCATACACCAAATACCTTCTGAACTCTGCTCTAAAAAAGCGCGGTAGCGTTCTTCGCTTTTGGAAAGGGCAAGCTCTACTTGTTTGCGTTCACTTAAATCAAGTACAAAACAGATAACATCCTCTGGATTATTTTCTAAAAAGGCGTAACCCAATAAGATGGGAACGCGGCTGGCATCTTTGCGGATATATTCGTTCTCAAAAGGCTGACACACGCCTTTGGTTTTGAGTTCTGCGTAGGCGTAGCCCAACCTAGGCATCGCACTGTTGTTAGCTTCAATATATTCTGGTGGTATCATATCGTGCCATCGAAGCCCTGCTAGCAAATCTTCCCGCGAATAACCTACCATTGCTAAAAAGGCATCGTTAGCTTCTGCGATCGCCCCGTCCATATTGGCTACAATTACCCCAATAATGTTGGAATCTACCAACCTTCTAAATTTTGCCTCGCTCACCTGTAGCTTCTGCAAACTCATTTGAAGATGTTGTTTAGCAGTGTGTAACTCTGAGGTGAGCAAGCTGATGAGTATTGTCACCAGCAGAAACAAGCCTAACGGCACTATGCTGTCAAGATTATCAACAAAAAGCGAAAACACTGGCTCTAAGAAAAAGAAGCTGACGGCTAAAGTAGACAAAGCAGTAGCTATTAACCCTGCTTTCATACCGCCATACGAGGCACTAAGCGCCACGGCAGGAAAAAATAGCAGGAAAATAGTTGGTTTCAGTAGTGGCTGTAGCAATAGTGTTAGTTGCAATGCGCTACCAACAGCTAATAATGTCATAGCATAGGGCGCTAGAAGGGAACGTGTTCCTTTCAATGTGGCTTCTCCTTGTATGCAGCTAGCTAAAAGATTAGTCCCAAAATCAGCTAGACAATGCGTTGGCGTAGACCGTTGTAGACATCGCTTAACATTTATTATGCATCGGAAAATTACACATTTAAGCGATTACTTGCAGTGAATCTATCTAAAGTAGTAAAACTTAGTTTGAACACAGGTCAATAACCTGATAATTTTCGCTCTAATTATATATCTATGCTTTTTGAGTCTCCATCAAAAAGCATAGATATATTAATTTTTTAGGTTAATTTATTTTAGTATATTCAATTATCATTTCTCCTTTGCCTTTAATCTTAATTAAACCTCGTATCTCCAATAAGGATTTATCCTTCAAAAGCTGACAACTTGCTTCACAAACTTTGATACTACCTGCTATACCATCTGATTCCATTCTACTAGCAGTATTTACTGTATCTTTCCAAAAGTCTTAGGCAAACCCAGGATAAACTCAAAAAAATTAAGGAAGGATGGCGGCGACCGATAGGAGTTTTACATAAAGCCCAACAAATAAAATTGATTAATTATACTAAAACAACCATTTTAAAATCGGATATTTTTCTTCTAATAGTAACTTGTGTAAATAGAAAAGTAGATTAACTTTAAGCAAACAATCAGCATAATCTGCGGCTGCAATTGTGGTCGTTTCAGCAGAAAGCCTTGTCGTTGTTATTTGTATGGTTCAGCAAGATTATTGTTGGTTTGTGGCTCATACATTCCATTACTAACGAGCGTATCTAGTCGGATTTTGTCAGAGTTACTTGGATGAATCATGCACTTTTTGCGTTATTAGTAATCAAGGGACTAGAGAATGGGGCATGGCGAATGGAAAAATTACCAATGCCCAACACCCTACCCCAGTACCCAATCCCCAATGCCCAATACTCATGGCTCGTACTCCTACATTAAATTTTGATCGCGGCACATTAATTTTGCATCCACCACCACGCGGCAAAGGTTGGATGGATTATGCTACATGGGATGATAGAGTTGAGAAATTCCGCATTCCAGCAATTAGATACCGATCGCTAGTAGAAGCACTACAAGCGGAAGATGTGAATTTTATCGATGAGGCGAAGCAATTTTATCCTGTAGATTTGGTTCCTAGTCTGGAAATGGAACCCTATCCCCACCAAACTGAAGCACTAACAGCTTGGAAACTGGCGGGTAGACAAGGGGTTGTTGTGCTGCCCACGGCGGCGGGAAAGACTTATTTAGCGCAAATGGCGATGCAGTCAACGCCGCGCACGACGCTAATTGTTGTGCCAACTTTGGATTTAATGCATCAGTGGTATGCACACTTGGTAGCGGCTTTCCCCGATGCTGAGGTGGGATTGCTGGGTGGTGGTTCGCGGGATAGAACAGCAATTTTAGTTGCAACTTATGATAGTGCAGCAATTCACGCTGAAACGTTGGGAAATCAATATGGTTTGATTGTTTTTGATGAATGTCATCATTTACCCACAGATTTTAATCGAGTGATTGCTGAATATGCGATCGCACCTTATCGCCTAGGACTCTCCGCCACACCAGAACGCACCGATGGTAAACACGCTGACTTAAATATCCTCATTGGTCAAGAAGTATATCGCAAACGCGCTGAAGATTTGGCGGGCAAGGCGTTAGCAGAACATGAAATTGTCCAAATTAAGGTAAAGTTATCGCAACTCGAACGGGAAAGATACAACCAGTTAATTCAAACCCGCAACGACTTTTTAAAGCAATCTAAGATTTCTTTGGGGAGTCTGCAAGGTTGGCAAATGTTCGTGCAAATGAGTGCTAGATCGCAATCTGGACGTAGGGCGATGTTAGCCCATCGAGAAGCGAAAGATATAGCTTTGGGTACTGATGGAAAGTTGCGAATTCTGATTGATTTATTGGCAGAACATTATCCGGCAAGAATTTTGATTTTTACTGCTGATAATGCAACGGTTTATCGTATTTCTCAAGAGTTGTTAATTCCGGCAATTACTCATCAAACTCCTGTGAAGGAACGGCATGAGATATTAACCAAGTTTCGGGAGGGTAAATATAATACTTTAGTTGCTTCTCATGTGTTAAATGAAGGAGTTGATGTACCTGCGGCAACTGTTGCAATTATTTTATCGGGAACGGGTTCGGCTAGGGAGTATACTCAGCGCTTGGGTAGGATTTTACGGAAGGGGAATATTGAGAATAAGCAGGCGATTTTGTATGAGGTGGTGGCGGAGGATACGAGTGAGGAGGGGACTTCGGCTAGGCGGAGAGGGGAGAGGAGAGCAGGGGGAGCAGGGGAGGCAGGGGAAGCAGGGGGAGAAAAAGAGAGGAAAGGGAAGTTACAGGTTGTGTATGGGAGTGGGAAGGAAAGGAGTTTGAAGGCTGCGGAACAGTTAGAAATTAATTATTCAACCGGAAGTTCAAAATCTAAAATCCAGAACTCAGATGTTACCGACAGACTTACTGATGCATCGCCAAAACGGAGAGGAGATCATTCCGAAGAGACTGAAGATTGATCAGAAAACTTCGGAGTTGGCGATTGAGTTAATTAATTATTTTCAATTAGCAGTGGGGAAGACTCAAGGTGTGCTTGAGCGACAACTGACTGATTTTGAAGGAGATTCTACAGATTATCGGGTGAAGCGAGGATTAGCTTATATTCTCAAAAGCAGTTTTTGCACTTTTGAGGTGGTTAGTCCTCTGGAACCACAAATGTTAAGAGAACGGGTGTTTTCTCTGGCTGCAAAATCATTTTCTAGTCGAGAATCTACACAAGTGACTCTGAGTAAAGTTGCTGATGAATTAACTCAAGAACTTGAGCGGGAAGTTTTATTAGAACAGGTTCGGAATGGACTATATGCTGATTTATCTGAAAATAAAATTTTGACTGTTTTTGATACACCAACAGCGCCAGATTTATTAAATAGATATAACTTATCTCAGGTGCAGGGTGTATTTTATAAAGCCAGTCAACTTGTATTAAATGCTCACCGGAATGTTCCGGGTGAATATAAGCTGTTATTTCGCTATTTAAAGTTGTTTCAATTGATGGCTTATATTGAGGGTGATGCTGACCACGGGTTTACAATTACGATAGATGGGCCGACGAGTTTATTTAATCCTAGTACGCGATATGGGTTAGCGATCGCTAAACTTATTCCGGCTTTACTTCACGTTACTAAATGGAGTCTTTCGTCGATTCTCCAAACTCGTGATGCCTATACAAATACTTGGAAAACTGGACGTTTCACTCTCAATTCTGAATGTGGTTTAGTATCCCATTATCCACCAGGGAAGCCCTACGATAGTATGCTAGAAGCATCCTTTGCAGATAAGTGGGATGCGTTGAAAAGTGGTTGGGCGTTAGAGCGAGAAGTTGATTTGATACCAATTCCTGGTAGTGTGATGATTCCTGATTTTCGCTTAGTGCATCCTGATGGACGCACCTTTTTATTAGAAATTGTTGGTTATTGGCGACCAGAATATTTACAAAAAAAGTTTTCTCAGGTGCGACGGGCTGGACGTGATGACTTAATTTTAGCAATTTCCGAGCGACTTAATTTAGAAAAAGCGGGAGTAAAATTAAATGATGTCCCCGCCAGAATTGTTTGGTTTAAAGATAAGTTATTGCCGAAAGCTGTGTTAGCTGTAATGGATTGAAGAAGCAGGAATAAGATGAAAAGTATAGAAACAATTGCCACAGTTACTAAAGATGGTAAGATTACAACGCAGTTACCATTGGATATTCCAGAGGGTGAGCATCAGGTGGTAATAGTAATTGATGAAAAGCCTTTGGCTGAGGAAGCAGAAAAAAAAGAAAGCGGAACAACGTACTGATTTACTGATTAACCCCAAACGCTTCTGCGTTCCCAATATTCAGCGACTCTTTTTTCCCACTGCTCCCAGTAATCTTTAATAACTGCTGATTCAAACCAAAATACCTCTGCTGGCATTTCTGGAATCGCTACTACCAACAGAGCGTGCTTTAGCTGAATACCGTAATCTTGATAATACTCGTTAGCTGCTCCTATGTACGCAGTAAGTTGCAGTGGATGTTCATATAAATGCTCAATTGAACCTTTGGGTTTGTCTGCTGTTTTCCACTCACAAATACAAGGAATACCTTGATAGCTGGCAATACAATCAACTTTGCCAGAATAAGCCAAATCATGATGGAAAACTGAGCCTTCCACGAGTTTAACTGTGTCGATTTGTTCTAAAACTGGCTTGATACTTTCCCAATAAGGGCGACTCGCTTCGGGACAAACTGGATTTTGTCCAAGAAGGTAGCGCTCAATTTGTTTGTGTGTTTGGGTTCCCCGTCGACTAGCAGTTGTAGTAATGCGGGTAGCTTCTTCTGTACCAACACGCGCTTTCCAGTTTAATAATCTGTCTCTGTCTGCTTGTGATTTGGTGGCATTAAGTATTGTAGTCACGCTGGGAAAGCGATTTCCCTTGGCATCTACATAATATTGTTTACCATTTTCTCTTTTGGCTGTGGCATTAATCCGAGGTAGCAATTGGTTATCATGCATCAGTTGGTGTGTTGACTTTGAGATTCCCTCAAGAAGGAAAGTGAATAAAACCCCTTTCCATTGTAAGAGGTTGTTTGAAAAGTCCTATTATCGGTATAAAAAGTTCTAGATCACCCTAAATCCCCCTTTTTAAGGGGGACTTTGATTCTGGTTCTCCCCTTAAAGAGGGGGGCTAAAAATGGCTCTATTTCCCACTTTTTAAGGGGGACTAAGGGGGATCTTTAAGACCTATGCACTTTAACTGAACCGTATTGGGACGTGAAGCTGAATTGCAAAACCTGCATGAGATGTTGCAGGAAAATAATCAGGTGGTAATTGCCGCGATCGCTCGGTCAACATAGTCGCTCAGAATAAATCTTATCGCCATGAAATCTCGCGTTGTGCTACCAGTTTAATCTTACGTTAAAACAACTGTTCAACACGATTACTGTTTAAACTCTCACTTTTTTTCAAATATTGTCGGAAATATAAACGATATAATTCACACGCAACAGTACTGCGATCGCTTTCTAAATTAATTAGCCCCATACTCTGTAATTTACATGCCAATGCTGGCTCCAATTGCACATAGTTTGTAGCGTTAATTACCTCATAAAAAGCATTTTGCAACTCTGCATTATCTCGTAGCACTAACACAAACTGCCTTAAATACTCGTGATAAATTCCTGCTTCTGTAGGTGCTTGTTGCAATAGCTGTTCTAAATCCCCTTCTAGTCCCCCTTTACCTACAAGGTGATAAAAAGCTAATCGCAGCAAATAAGGATATCCTCCCACCATTACCATCAAACTCTCAACATTTTTACCATCTGTCCAATCCAAGCCGTGACGTAGTGCTAAATCCAGCACCTGCTCTCTTGTAAAGGGAGATAACTTAATCGGTAAACCAATATTAAATGGTGATTGAGTCAGTTTTATTGGAACAAGAATTTCCGTTGAATAAACTAGAACTAGGCGCAATTTTTGCCAAACTTCTACCCCTTTGGCTTCTTCATACCACGATCGCAGCAATAATAACAATTCTTCAACAATTTCTTGATGCTCAAGCACCCAGTCCACCTCATCCAATATCAAAACAAGAGGACTTTCTAGCGCAGACAGTAAATACTCTTGGAAATAGATAAAGCAACTGACTTTGCTACTCATATCTTCCTTCCAATAATCATTGAGTTTTGGTTCTAGCTGTAACTCCCGACTGACGTTTGTACAGAACCACCGCAAAAATGTATCCAAACTGGCAAATACTGCTTTATCTACTTGCTGAAAGTCCAACATCACGGTACGAAAGCCTTGATTGTTAGCGTGTGCAAGCAACCACAAAATCAGAGAGCTTTTCCCCATCTTCTTGGGTGCTTTAATGCAGATGAGACTCCCAGGTTTAGCCATTTCTGCGTAGGCGAGTTCCTCAATTGGCGGGCGAGGGATGTAAAATCTGGAATTAAGCGATACTGGCCCACTAGGAAATTCTAAGGATATAGCTGTAGCTGCTTTGTTGAACTCCTTAACTAACTGCTGATGTGCTTTACTAAGACGATGATTTTCTACAGTCTGACGGAAGTTTAATTTATTTATTGGTTCTTTACAAAAAGCACTCAGTAATTGCCATAAATGAACAGCAATTTTCCTGACATCTTCCTCATCGTAGTCAGCTTCACAGGCTATATTCGTGTAGGTTTCTCCTTCCCACGAAGAACGCAAAATGATCTCTTGGAGTGTCGTTAAACCGTTTGCTTGACTCGCTTTTAGTAGCAATACTACTTCATCTATAGTCATTACTCATCGGCTCTAAAGCATTAAATTTTCTCACACCATTATTCTTTGGAACTCAAGATAGCCTGCTTTGTATGGATAGCAGCCAGTCGTTTTCCAAAAAGCTACAAACAAGGCTTGAGTTATATTTTGCACTTGCCTATCCCACCTGAGAATAAATTCTCTTTTCTTATAGCCTAAGTCCATTCAAGTGGACTAAAACCTTTACTTAGTCTTCAATAGATAGACTTTAGCTATAAGCTTCAGAATGAATTCTGAGGCGGTCGTAGGGACTAGTGCAAGTTCTGAGTTGACAATTTTTTTGTATCCTGAAACATTTGATATGACTCCAGCATATAATTTTTTTTACAAATTTTTTCGAGTTTTTAGGTAATTATATGTGATTTGAACTACTTTTTTTAGACATATCTTAGAATGTAGATGCACACAATGGAGTTATTTTTTTCTAAAAAATCGCTACTGCGATCGCATTACCTTTTTCTAAATTCCATCTAAATTGATGATATGGGCAGTGACAGCCTAATCAATTAAGTAGACGATTCAATCCATAACTGGATCGTCAGGGTGCTAAGACAGCGTAGAGAGAGCTACAGGATATCTTCCTCATCGTACCAGCAGCTATGCATATCGAAAAACCCGCTACCCATGAACCGGAAGCTCTATCAGTACAAGATTCCCAGAGTTTCCCAGAATCAAAAGACTTATCTCAAGAGAATTTAGATACTTGTCAATGCTCACAAGCCGCCTTACAAATGGCATTAATAGCCAGTGGCTTGGGGTTGTGGGATTGGAATTTAGTAACTAACAAAACCTATTACGATCCTCAGTGGAAGAGCATCCTGGGATATAAAGTAGACGAAATTGAAAATGAGCATAAATCCTTTGAGCAACTTGTACATCCACAGGATTTACCAAGAATTCGCCAGGTATTGCATGATTACTTGGAAGGATGCACACCTGTGTTTGAAGTCGAATTGCGAATGTTGACTAAATCCGGTGAGTGGAAGTGGATTTTGACTTGTGGGAAAGTATTTCAGTGGGATGAATTCGGTAAGCCAGTGCGGATGGCGGGGACGCACAAGGATATTACTCAGGATAAAGCGATGTCTACGACGGGCTGCGCCTACGCTACTCAACAATACCAACTATTTGAACAACTCCAGTCTACCGAAGACCAAGTAAGCGAAAAATCACAGCAGCTAGAAACTACCCTCGAAGAACTTAAATATACCCAAAAGCAGTTATTGCAGAACCAGAAAATGGCTAATCTCGGTCAACTGGTGGCGGATATGGCTAACGAAATTAACAACCCCGTTAGCTTCATCTACGGCAATCTCCATCCTGCAAGTCAATATGCTGAAGACTTAATCAGAATTATTGAACTTTACCAACATTACTATCCCACACCGATACCAGTCATAGCCTTACACCTGCAACGCCTCGACCTTGGCTTTGTGAAAAAAGATTTTTTAAAATTGCTGTGGTCAATGCGAGCCGGATCTGAGCGCGTTAAAGAAATTGTTTTCGCCTTGCAGAATTTTTCAAGCTCTGACGAAGGTCAATTGAAAAAGGTTGATCTGCATAAAGGACTTGATAGTGTTCTAAGGATTTTGCAACATCGTTTGAAGGAAAAACCTGATAGAGCTGGGATTGAAGTAATTAAAAACTTTGGGGAATTGCCTTTAATCGAGTGTTACCCTGGTGAACTAAATCAGGTATTTATGAATATCTTGACTAATGCCATTGATGCTTTAGAAGAAAGGATTAAACATGATTATTCCTTTACTCCCAATATTTTTATTCATACAGAAATTATTAGCAGCCATTTATCATTAGTCAAGAGTAATGAAGTTTGCGTAAAGGATAAATTACTAGGAAAAAAACACAAAATTATAATTCGCATTTCTGACAATGGTCAAGGCATACTTCCTCATATCAAACGGCATATATTTGAACCATTTTTTACGACCAAACCAGTAGGCAAAAGCCAAGGGCTAGGATTATCAATTAGTAGAGAAATTATAGTTGAAAAACATCAAGGTAAACTTAAGTGTAATTCTCAATTAGGTCAAGGCACAGAGTTGGTGATTGAGATGAATACAACAGCAAGACAGTATACCGCGATTAGAAAACATGCCAGTTTTTAGGTAATTAACCTTGGGTAGGAAGTGTTAATTTTTGCAAGCTGATGCATTAACAAGGCGGCGATCGCATTCACAATGCAATACAGTTCAGAATGAGCAACAAAACCCTGATGTAGAGACGCGATTTATCGCATCTTGAAAGACTGACAGTTAAAACAGCAGATGGTAGACCATCAATGTCAGAATACTGAGTCATAGGATGGGAAAATAAAGGTGAGTAATGTCCACCCCCAAATTTGCTGGACTATATTACTCAAGACAGATAAACAACAAATTTTATCAGTCAAAATCTATGACTTCGACTCCCTCTCAAACTCCAAAGCCACCCACTCAAGCAATAGGAGCCAAGATTTTCCACTGGTGTAACATCATTAGTCTATTTATCATGCTCACCAGTGGACTACAAATTTACAACGCCAACCCTGTTTTTGGTGGACGGGCAGGTTTGCACATTCCTCCAATATTTACGTTAGGAGGTTGGCTCGCAGGAGGTAGACACTGGCATTTTGCAGCAATGTGGCTATTTTCACTGAATCTCTTGTGGTATGGAATTTACATTTTAATTACTCGGCGCTGGCGACATCGGTTTGTAGGTGCCAATGACCTCAAAGCATTACAAAAAAGTCAAAATTCCAAACGTCTAATTTATGCTTGGCATCGGATTGCTTACACAGCAATTATTCCTATTTTGCTGTTGGCGTTATTTACAGGAATAGGAATGTATAAACCTGCTCAATTTTCCTGGATTGTTGATTTTTTTGGCAGTTGGCAAGCGTTGCGAATTGTTCACTTTGCCTCAGTACCAATGTTTATCTTATTTGTAGTTATTCACTTTCGATTAGGGCGGAAAGCTGGCGGTACTGAATTAACAGAATCAATGTTTTGGTAAACGAACTTTTTTACTAAAAAAATGAACTTTTTTGATAAATTGAATCGTAATATCTTGCAAAATCAAAGCTTACTATTTGTAGGACTTGATCCAAATCCAGAGATGATGCCTGTGCGTTATGAATCGGAAGAACTCATCACTGGTTTGGAAAAGTGGTTGCAATTCATTATTGCAGAAACTTCTGATTATGTTTGTGCTTATAAACCGACACTTGGCTTTTACGAAGCATTAGGTATTCCCGGTTTAGAATTGCTGTACAAAACTTTAGCAGCTATTCCACCCCATATTCCAGTAATTTTAGATGCCAAACACAGTGACTTAAATACTAGTACCATTTTTGCCCAAACTGTGTTTACACAATGGCAGGTGGATGCAATCACTCTTAGTCCTTATACAGGACAAGATCATGTAGCACCTTTTTTGGTCTATCCTGATAAAGCTGTGTTTATTTTATGCTGTACCTCTAATGCAGGTGCAGAGGCTTTACAGCAATATCCTACAAACGAGTCACCCCTTTATTTACAGGTGGTAAAAGAATCAAAAACCTGGGGAACTCCAGAACAATTGGGTTTGGAAGTAGGAACTACAAATCCTGAGATTTTAGCACTTATTCGCGCGATCGCGCCTGAACGAATTATTATGGCGCGTAGCATCTGGGCGGAAGGTGCAAACCTGAAGCAAATTTTAGAAGCAGGTTTGAATGCTAACGGTGATGGTTTACTAATTCCTGTTCCTCAAGATATGTTAGGGAACACCCAACTATCTGAGAAAGTCCAGTCTCTACGCGCAGAAATTAATCAAATCAAAGCTGAAATTGTTCATGAAAATTCCACATGTTCTGTGTGGTTTCCTGATGTTTGTTTTCTAAATCAGCATCCCTACCAAGATTTGATTTTACAACTTTATGATATTGACTGCATTATGTTTGGCAGCTTTGTCCAGGCATCAGGAGCTATATTTCCTTATTACATCGACTTACGCAAAATTATTTCCAATCCCCAAGTTTTTAATCAAGTTCTCACTGCATATCAAGATATTTTGAAGAATCTCATTTTTGATAGATTAGCAGGTATTCCCTATGGTTCTTTACCTACTGCGACTGGTTTAGCTTTGCGCCTTCATTGTCCGATGATTTTCCCTCGAAAAGAGGTGAAGGCACATGGAACTCGGAGAGTAATTGAGGGTAACTTTCATCCTGGTGAAACAGTTGTAGTTGTTGACGATATTCTCATCAGTGGTAAAAGTGTAATGGAAGGGGCAGGAAAGTTAGAATCAGCAGGATTAAATGTTAATGATATTGTGGTATTTATCGACCATGAACAAGGGGTGAAAGATAGGTTACAGCAAAATGGTTATCGCAGTCATGCGGTTTTAACTATTTCGGAAATTACTAATACTCTGTATCAAGCAGGGCGAATAAATGAGGAGCAATTTTTAGCTTTCGCTGAAAGTTCGTGATTGGAAAAATGGGGAGTGGGGAGTAGAGAATGGGAAATAGGGAAAGATTTTTCTTGTCTGCTTCCTCTTGAGTAGATTTAATTACTCGGTTCAATCTAGTAACTAAAATAATTTTAGTTTTTAAATTAATTATGAATTTTCCACTGAATCAACTACTTCGATGGTTAATTTTTACGCTGTTATTTCCTCTAGTGTTTCTCAATGGTTGGCTAGCATTTTTGCTGGTTAAAAATTTTCAACCTGTTGTAACAATTCTTCTTTTGGCTACTTTGCTTGCATTCGTTTTAAACTATCCTGTTGCCATTCTCCAAAAGCGAGGAGTGAAACGTGGCTATGCAGTAGCATTAGTTTTTATCTCAGCATTGATAATTATCGTTGCTCTGGGTATAACTTTGCTTCCTATTGTTTTAGAGCAATTTAATGAGATGGTGAAAGTCTTTCCCCAATGGATTGATTCTAGCAAAGAAAAACTTCAGATTTTAAATGATTGGTTTTTTAGGCACAAATTAAATGTGAATTTAAGTCATTTATTAAGCCGACTAACTGAGCAATTACCCAATGAATTAGAGTTTCTTTCAGATAAACTTTTAAGCATTCTCATAGATACGATTGATAGTATCTCTGAGGCATTAATCACAATAGTGCTGACTTTCTATCTGTTGTTAGATGGGCCAAGGATTTGGGAGGGGATATTTAAAAAGCTACCTGGAAGTTTTGCCCAGAAGATAAGCCAATCTATTCAACAAAACTTTCAAAATTACTTGATTGGTCAGGGAAGTTTGGCTTTGCTGATGGGAGTTTCATTAACATTATTATTTTTAGCTTTTCAAGTGCAGTTTGCTTTACTTTTTGGTTTAGGGGTTGGGCTTTTGAGTTTAATTCCCTTTGGCGATGTCGTCAGTCTTGTTGTTATAACTTTAATAATAGCCACACATGACTTTTGGCTAGCAGTAAAGATTTTTGCAGTAGCTGTTGTTATTGATCAGGTAATTGATCAGGCGATCGCACCACGACTTTTAGGCAAATTTACTGGTATCAGACCAATATGGGTGTTAATTGCTTTGCTTGTAGGAACTAATGTTGGTGGAGTTTTGGGTTTGCTAATCGCGGTACCTGTAGCTGGTTTTATCAAAGATATAGCAGATAATTTTTCTAAATCTGGTGATTCTGAGAATGTAGTTAAGAATGAACTAGCATCAGAACTGTTGGCAGAGGAATCAGCATCGCCATGATTTTTTGATTTGTGGAGAATAATAAAGCGCCAAGCTAGCTGTGCTACTGCATCCAAAAGCAAATTACATAAAAAAAAGCCCCCAGGATTTCTACTAGGGGTGAAAGATATAATACCATTTCACTTTATGTTTGTCGGAGATGCCCCTGCGATCGCCTCTACTTAGACGAGAGGCTAGAGTATTTCTCAAATATTACAGCAAAAAGTGAGCGGGTATAAAATTAGCCAACATTTGCCAAGAGTAATTCTCGTTTTTCTGATTTTCGTACTCTTACCTGAGAGTCATCATCAACATCAACGATCGCTGTATCTCCATCTGTAATTTCACCAGACAGCATCGCTTCAGCCAGAGAATCTTCTAGGAGGCGCATAATTGCCCGGCGTAATGGTCTAGCACCATAACTAGGGTTGTAGCCTTCTTGTACTACACGGTCTTTGAAGCGATCGCTAACTTCTAAGATAATTCCTTTTTCTGTCAAGCGCTTAGAAACATCACGAAGCATAATCTCAGCGATTTGCTTCACTTCATCCCTAGAAAGCTGGGTGAAGACGATAATTTCATCGAGACGGTTCAGGAACTCAGGACGGAAGTAAGCTTTCAATTCCTCGTTTACCAAGGTGCGGATGCGGTTATAACTAGCGTCGGCTTGAGTATCGAAGTCAAAGCCTAAACCACTACCACCTTTTTCAATCACCTTGGAACCGATATTGGAAGTCAAAATGATCAGCGTGTTCTTGAAGTCCACTTTCCGACCTTTGGAATCAGTAAGTTGACCGTCATCCAAGAGTTGCAGCAGCATATTGAATACATCGGGGTGTGCTTTTTCGATTTCGTCGAATAGCAGCACTGTGTATGGTTTCCGCCGCACGGCTTCTGTAAGTTGTCCGCCTTCGTCGTATCCGACATAACCAGGAGGCGAACCAATTAGCTTGGCGACGGTGTGGCTTTCCATGTATTCGGACATATCTAGGCGAATCATGGAGTCTTCCGAACCGAAGAAGTAGGCAGCTAATGCCTTCGCTAATTCTGTTTTACCGACTCCGGTAGGCCCAGAGAAGATAAAGCTAGCAATAGGACGATTGGGATTCTTCAATCCGACACGGGCGCGACGGATACCGCGAGATACAGCCGAGACTGCTTGCTCTTGACCGATGAGCCGTTGATGCAGAGTGTCTTCTAGGTGCAGGAGCAACTCTGACTCAGACTCAGTAAGCTTGTTGACTGGTACGCCAGTCCAAGAGGCAACGATTTGGGCGATGTCTTCTTCGTCAACTACAGTCGAGTTGACAGGTTGATCGTTTTGTGCAGACGTTGCTTGTAGTTGTTCTGCGAGTTTTAACTCTTGGTCACGCAGGGTTACAGCTTTGTCAAAATCTTGGACTCTGACTGCTGCTTCTTTCTCTTTGGTAACGCCAGCGAGTTCCCGCTTGAGTTCTTTATTGGGAGAAATTTGAGAGTTCCGCAGACGAACACGAGAACCAGCTTCATCAATTAAGTCTATTGCTTTATCTGGCAAGAAGCGATCGCTAATGTAGCGGTCTGATAATTCTGCTGCTGCTACAAGTGCTGAATCCAAAATTGTGACTTTGTGGTGCTGTTCGTAAGCGCCGCGCAAGCCGTAAAGAATTTGTACGGTTTCCTCTACTGAGGGTTCGCCAACCATGATTGGTTGGAAACGACGCTCTAGGGCGGCATCGCGCTCGATATGCTTACGATACTCATCAAGGGTAGTTGCGCCGATGCACTGGAGTTCACCCCGTGCTAAGGCAGGTTTGAGGATGTTGGCTGCATCCAAACCACCTTCTGTACCACCAGCGCCAACCAAGGTGTGAATTTCGTCAATCACCAAGATGATATTGCCGACAGTGCGGACTTCTTCTACGACTTTTTTGATGCGTTCTTCAAAATCGCCACGGAAGCGAGTTCCAGCTACCAATGACCCCATATCGAGGCTGATAACTTGCTTGTCTTGCAAACTTTCGGGAACATCCTGGTTGATAATCCGTTGAGCTAGGCCTTCTGCGATCGCAGTTTTACCAACTCCTGGTTCTCCAATCAACACTGGGTTATTCTTAGTGCGGCGACCGAGGATCTGGATCGCCCGCTCAATTTCTTTCTGGCGACCAACTACGGGGTCAAGTCTGCCTTCTTGTGCTAATTTGGTCAAATTCCGACCAAACTCTTCCATAGTTAGTGGTTGGGTGCGCTTTTGACTACCACCACCAGCTAAAGCTGGTGCATTTTCACCCAAACGGCGAATTATGGCACTGCGGACAGTCTTGAAGTCAACTCCTAGATTTTGCAATACTTTGGCGGCAACACCTTCACCAGCCTCGGTCAATCCTAAGAGTAGGTGTTCAGTGTTAATGTAATTCTGTCCCAGACTATGAGCTTCTTTAAACGATTGCTCGAAGAGGCTTTTTACTTTAGGAGTAAAAGGAATTTCTGGTGGTACAAAGCCAGAACCCCTACCAATAATTTTTTCTACCTCGCGACGTGCATCTTTGAGGGTAACGCCTAATTCGGCCAGCACTTTAGCAGCAACCCCAGTTCCTTCTCCCATCAAACCCAGGAGAATTTGTTCTGTTCCTACAAAGTTGTGTCCCAGGCGACGGGCTTCCTCCTGAGCTAACATAATTACTCTAATGGCTTCGGAAGTGAAGTGTTCAAACATAATGGGTTCTTGCTCCCTCGCTGCTTGGACTTTGGGTGAGATAAAATTCACCCTCATCTAAAGTTTTTTGTATTTTCTTAAGGACTAATGTAACTTTATTTAAACTTGAGTGGCAGTGGTGAGAGCCGTAAGACATCAGGTGTACTTGCCGTCTACTAGGGGTTAGGAGTGATAAGTAGATAAGGAGTTTTCAATTTTACAATCGATTTGTCAGTGCAAAAGATGATTTTCTTTTGCCTTTTCTGCTCCTCAGTTCTTGGCTAAACTTAAAAACTAAGACTCAACACTCTTAATTCCTAACTTCTAACCTCTCACTCAGGGACTCACGATGACTGAACCAAGGGTCGGCAAAGACCAACAACATCCTCTTTATAGCCGCGATCGCCCCCTTATTGATATTTTACTCTCTCAAGAGGCGACAGACTATAACTTAGCAGAATTAGCTAGGCTGCGAATGCGTTATCAAGGGTTTCCAGGGGCAAGAGATATCCAAAAAGACCTAGATAAAGCCTTGCAACAGTGGGGTTTGACCGAAGCCGAGCTTTTTGAAAAAACTCGCCAAATTCACAACCTGGGGGGTATTTACAAAAGTCGTGGCAAGAAGGATGAACAGGATTGGAATTAGGGAATGGGGCATTGGGCATTGGCCATTGGGCATTAATTATTCCCTCCTAACTCCTAACTCAGCTATCAGTCGATATAGCCTACAAGACCTTACACTGCCCATGATGCCTTAACAAATGGTCACACAGCACCAATGCCACCATTGCCTCAACCATTGGAACTGCACGCGGTAATACACAAGGATCGTGGCGTCCTTTGGCTGCTAATAGCGTTTCTTCGCCTTCACGAGTTACTGTCTTCTGCTCTTTTCTAATTGTTGCAGTCGGCTTAAATGCAACTCGCAAAATAATATTTTCTCCGTTGGAAATCCCTCCTTGAATACCACCAGAACGGTTTGTTAGTGTGCGGATTTCACCATTTGAATCAATATAAAATTCGTCGTTATGCTCAATTCCTGTTAGCAGCGTTCCCCCAAAACCGGAACCAATTTCAAAGCCTTTGCTAGCAGGAAGAGACATGACACCTTTAGCAATATCAGCTTCTAATTTATCAAAGACTGGTTCGCCCAAACCTTTCGGCACATTTCGCGCCACACATTCTACGACACCGCCGATAGAATCACCTTGTCTACCTATTTGCTCAATTAATTCAATCATGCGATCGCCGCATTCAGGATCGGGACAACGCACAATATTGCTTTCCACTTCTTCTAAGGTGACAGTATTTGGATCAACTATACCTTCCAAGTCTTTGATGCGCTTAACGTAAGCGATAACTTCGACATTGGCGACTTTACGAAGAATTTTTTTAGCGATCGCACCTGCTGCGACTCTTCCGATTGTCTCACGCGCTGAGGATCTACCCCCACCTTGCCAATTACGAATGCCATATTTTGCATCATAAGTTGCATCAGCATGAGAGGGCCGATATTTCTCAGCCATCTCGTCGTAGTCTTGGGGACGAGTATCTTTGTTCCGCACCAAAATTGTTATAGGCGTTCCTAGTGTTTTGCCTTCAAATACCCCTGATAAAATCTCGCAGGTATCCGCTTCTTTGCGAGGCGTTGTAATCTTACTTTGCCCAGGACGCCTTCTATCTAGTTCTACTTGAATTTCTTCTGCCGAAATTTCTAGTTGGGGAGGACAACCATCAATCACAACCCCCACACCGCCGCCGTGAGATTCGCCAAAAGTACTGATGCGAAATAGATGACCAAAAATATTGCCCATGATTTTGAGGAAAAAGGTGAGGCTTATGTATTCTACCTAGAGTTCTTACAAAGTTTGTCTTGGTTTTTTGTATAATTTTTCGCTATTTTTTAGTAATTATCAACAATGTCTCTGAGTTTTTATCTAACTCTATAACAGTATCTGTTAGGGACTTCCAACAAATAAATTACCCAATCTTGTGGGGTGGGCATCTTGCCCGCCTTTGTATATGGGCGGGCAAGATGCCCACCCCACAAAAAGTAGTTGAGTATTTTTTTATTTGGAAGTCCCTTACTAAGTTAAATTAAAAGCGCCCTCCTTTGTGGGAGAGCGCTTTTTGATTTAGCTAAACTTCAGAATTAACCGCTGATAGCAGGAGCGCTCATTGCGACAGGAGCAACATCACCAGCAGCCAAATCTAAGGGGAAGTTGTGAGCGTTACGCTCGTGCATTACTTCCATACCCAGGTTAGCCCGGTTGATTACATCCGCCCAAGTGCTGATGACGCGACCGCTTGAATCAATGATTGATTGGTTGAAGTTGAAACCGTTCAAGTTGAACGCCATTGTGCTTACACCCAAGGCGGTGAACCAGATGCCGATTACAGGCCATGCTGCTAAGAAGAAGTGCAGTGAACGGCTGTTGTTGAAAGAAGCGTATTGGAAGATTAGACGACCGAAGTAGCCGTGGGCTGCAACGATGTTGTAGGTTTCTTCTTCTTGACCGAATTTGTAACCGTAGTTAAGGGACTCGGTTTCGGTGGTTTCACGAACTAGTGAACTGGTTACAAGAGAACCGTGCATTGCAGAGAACAAACTTCCGCCGAATACACCTGCTACACCTAATTGGTGGAAGGGGTGCATCAAGATGTTGTGTTCTGCTTGGAACACGATCATGAAGTTGAAGGTTCCAGAGATACCTAAAGGCATACCGTCAGAGAATGAACCTTGTCCGATTGGGTATACCAAGAATACTGCGGTTGCTGCTGCAACGGGAGCTGAGTACGCAATAGCAATCCAAGGACGCATACCTAAGCGGTAAGATAGTTCCCATTCCCGACCCAGGTAGCAGAATACGCCGATCAAGAAGTGGAATATTACCAATTGGTAAGGGCCACCGTTGTAGAGCCACTCATCAAGAGATGCTGCTTCCCAAATTGGGTAGAAGTGCAAGCCGATGGCGTTGGAGGAAGGTACTACTGCACCAGAGATGATGTTGTTTCCGTAGATTAAGGAACCTGCGACTGGTTCACGGATGCCATCGATGTCTACTGGAGGTGCGGCGATGAAGGCGATTACGAAGCAAGCGGTTGCGGCTAGCAGGGTGGGGATCATTACTACGCCGAACCAACCGATGTAAATACGGTTGTTGGTGCTGGTGATCCACTCACAGAATCTATCCCATACGTTGGCGCTTGAGCGCTGTTGTAAGGTTGCTGTCATGGTTTTATAAGTGCGGTTAGTTGTTTTATAATCAGGCGGTTTTGTCTTTGCCTGTGGAACTACTTTACAATGCTTTACAAAATTTAATCAAGTTTTATTACTTCAGTAAACCTGATATACGTTATTAGCTTTACTTATTTAAAGGTAAGAAGTGGGTAGATGTAGCCCAGCACCTTGGGTTCTGTTACCCATACACACCATTAAATCTATAATATATAGGAAATATAGGAAAATTCCTTTACAAACTTTAAAAGCAAGCATGATATCTACAACGGGTTGCGCTTAGGCTCTCCAGTTCTTTTAGAGAATTTATGTAAACAGGGCTTATGCGCCTATTCCAGAGAATTGTTACAAAAAAGCCTGGTCACTTTCGTAACCAAGCTCTTAGCTATCTCAATCAATCAAGGGAGGTAGAGTTGTCTGATCACAACCCATTAATTAATAGTTTTTTCCAAATTAAGTTTAACAACTTTATTCTTTTCTTGCTCCGTTTTCGGCAGTGTCAGATTCAAGATACCGTCTTTATAATCTGCCGTGACGTTAGTATTTTGAATCCGAGCAGATAGAGGAATTACTCGCTGAAATTTTCCGTAATGAAACTCACTTCTAGTAACACCTTCTTCTTCAATTTTAGTTTCAGACTTCCGCTCACCACTAACGTAAACAGCCTTTTCTGTGACTTGCACATCCAGGTCTTTAGCTTCTATTCCTGGCAGTTCTAGCTTCAGATGAATAGCATTTTCAGTTTCTTGTATTTCAGCAGCAGGAACTTTGCTCAAGCCTCCATCCAAGAATGAAGACGGTACTCTGGTATCTTCAAATATATTATTGAGTTGACGTTGTAGAGTGTCAATTTCTCTCCAAGATTTCCAACGAATTAGTGTCATAAATCTTCCTCGCATCAATTACCTTTTGTTTAATCAGCTTCGCACTTCAATTGGTGCTTACATATTTATATTATGCAGAGTTAGACCTGCTGTAAATTCGGTTATTAACACCAATTAATTGATGATTACCGTCCTAAATTAGACATCAAAAAAGTTACGGTTTACCCTAATTAGTATGTTCGGTAAATCCGAATATACAAATAGATTGAATCATAGTTAACCAATAGATTTGCTATTGAAGGATATAGTAAAAAAATGCAATGCCTGGGTTGGGCTAACCCTAATACCGTTCGGTTAAGGAATTTCTTGGTTAAGGCAGGCATGAGGAGAAGATAAGCTATCCTTGAGAGAAAAATTATTCATACCAATTCTGTATACCGCAGGCTACCGCATTCGCGCAGCGTCTCGCTCATAGACACGTTCGCGTAGCATCTCGTAAAGAAGTGGCTTCCCGCAGGTTAGGACATAAAGAAAGAAGTTAAAAGGATTTGGCGCAGCCTCACAAAGAAATGGTATCAACAATAACCCTCTTTCCTCAAGAGACTCCCCTGCTACCCCTACAACTGAGTAACAGCGCTGCATAAATTTTTAAATTGCCTCAGTTAAATATATATCTGTTCAATTTTGTCCTGAACTTGGCTCTCGATTTATTTTTTAGTTCTTGCGCTCAATTAGCTCAACCGAATGGGTGAGGAATAAACCAACCGCTCAGGTGACCTGAGTGCAGGAAGTTGAGACTGATAAAAAATAAGACTCTATTACTCAATAACACTAATTGCACTTTACTCTAGCTAAGGATAACCCTATGAAATTTTCCACCTTGATTGATTCTATACTCATTGTTGGTTCAATTGCTTTATTACCTGGAATCGGTGGCGCTCAAATAACTACTAACAATAGTGGCGAACCTATAGCTATCAACTCTAATAATTTACTCACTCATTTTACAAACGTCAGCTATCTCAAACCTTTTGATGTTGCATTTCTAGCTTATCAAGGTAACTTGAAAGCACAGGGTATTCCTAGTGGTAGTGCTTTGGTTTCTCAATACCAAACAGGAAGCCTGACTGCACAAGATGTGGTTAAGGCTGCTGTCAACGCTAAAAAGTTACCAGCACAAGCTTTGAATGATCCAGGTTACTTAAATGCCGTCGAGTGGAAGCTGACATCATTCGGCAACACCAATAATTTATCTTACTAAGTACAGCGTTGCAGAGGTTCGTAAGGGATTTATAAAATGCTTTACTATCATCTCGTTGCTTTGATAAGAAAATGCTTCATAAAGGAGGAAAAGCTGCTGTCTTGCCCTAATCACCATCTTAATTACCAAAAATTACCTTAACCCCTTCAACCTTGGAGGGGTTTTTAGTTAGTGCTACGCTTGCTCTAGCATCGTCCCCCTTCTCCAACGCACCTTTTCATATTTGACGCCATCGCCCTTCGTCCCGCTTTGCACAGTGCGTTCAAGCCTAGCGTTTACTTCTGGCTAGCAATACTTTTTACTCTGCCAAGGTGCGTAGGCGCAGCCCGTCCTGTCTGCGACACGCTGCGCGAACGCAGAGAAGACATCGCTTCTCACATCACACAGATGAAAAAATGGTTGAGTAATAAATTATTTACTGTTCTATCGAATTAACGTTGTTAAATTACTCAGCAGGTGTAGTTCTCACCTCTAAGCTGTGTTAGATATTGTGACGCGAAACAGGAGTATAGATCAGTTGCTAAAGCTTTCTCCAGAATCTCCTCTATTTATTGTATTAATTATTATTAGTTTCCTAGTAGTAACTTTGTCAACTTGGCTCTCATCTAAACCATTCGTTTTAAAACCATTTGGGCTTAATGATATTATGCAGCTACTCACCTTACAATTATTTATTTCTTTGTTGTTAGAGCGTTCTTTAGAAGTTTTTATAACTACTTGGCGCGGCCCATTTGTTGAACAATTAGATATTAGTATTCAACAAAAAAAGGCTTTACTATCGGAAAAGATGAGACTTACGGAAGTACAACAAAACCAATTCCCTTCTTTAGAATCCAATCAAATGAGTGGACTCCCACCTGAAGGAATGAGTTTAGAGCAGCAAATCATCCAAAACTTTACACAAAACCAACAAGAACCGTTAAAAATATTCAAGCCGCAAATTGATGATATAAATGAAAAAGAACGCCAGAAAACAGCATATAAATCTGATACACGAATAATTGCTCTATGGACATCCCTTTTATTTGGTCTTTTAATGAGCGCAATAGGTATTCGCTCAATCGAGCCACTTGTAGTTGTTGATTTAGATAATCCAATACAAGTAGTTATTTTCCGTTGTTTAGATGCATTGCTGACAGGAGGTTTAATTGCAGGAGGTAGCGAGGGAATTCATAAGATTATAAAAGTTTTTATCGACTTTATGGAAGCTACATCTAAACAAATAAAAAATCAGGGATCATCTTGATTAAATAAAACATTTTTCTTTTAAATATTGTAACTACTATCTATGAGAATTACAGTAATTTTCATTTTAAATAAATAGTGTTATCTTCCCATAGATAATCTTTAATATCTACAGAAATTTTGTTTAAATTGCTTAATAAATTTGCTTCAAATACAACTCTCACTCCTTCATTTTCCAACTTATTTTTTTGCTGGTTAACATAATCTATCAAATGACCTTTAGAGTCTAATATTCTATGTAATGGATAATCAGCCGCCGAGGTCTTTTTCAGGTATGTAGGAATAACTCTTAAATAACTATTATCTACTCCTATACCTTTGATGATCTGTTTATATGTAACTACTTTCCCAGTTGGAATTTTGATGATGAAATTTAGGAATCGTTGATATGGATTTTCAGATAATGCTGGAAATTTATTAGCTTGAACTTGAAAACTACTACCAACCTGGATTTTACCTGATTTAATAACTACGCCTAAAATCCCTCTTTTCCCTTGGATGCTCTTTAATGATTCTACCAAGTGGGCTATTCGCTTACACGGTTCGCAATGAAAAGTTAGGCGAATTGCCGCACCACTTTCAAAGGTTACCAGAGAACCAGAGATAAAATTATCAAATTCTATCCCTGTAACCACAATATTTTCTCGTAATTCTCCTGGTTTAATTGATAAATTTAAAATGTCTTCATAACTAACAATTAAAACTTGCCTTGGACTTATAGGATCGGCATTAATATCTCCTTCTATACCATGACCTACTTTTAAATTTAATGTTTTAAGCTCTACCATCGCAGAGCCTGGTTTAGCCTTAGTGAAAAGATGCGTTATTGAGAGAGCCATATTTATTCGGTGGCGCGATCAATTTGCAAATCAGTAATGGGAGAGCGATCGCTATTGGTTGAATCTTCTCAAGCGTGGCTTATAATTTTTTCCTTAATTAAAAGTTGAGTGTTCAATGATTAAAAATTTTTTTACATATCCTATTGGTTTAATTCAACTTTTATGCGGGAATTGCATAAAAGTTGAATTATCTAGATGAGATTAGTCAATGAGTTGTGGGGTAGGAATTTGCGTATCAATATCTGCTTGAGAGAAATTGGGAAGTAACCAGCTGCTCTCACCTGCCTTGAATACTTTGGCAGGTTCAACATTCAATTCAATTGCACCAGTGAGTGGATTGGTTCTTGCAATAGACTGTGTACCATCCACAAACTTGACGGCGATTGCTTGAGCTAGTTGTTGTGGTTGAGCGTTCTGGCCTAGAACCACTTGAGAACCTGCGGGTAAGTAAATGCCATCGCAATCCCAATCGTCATCTGTGATTGTTCCTGCGCCCAGGAAGTAGAGTTGGGTTGGAGATTTTTTTGGTTTATTGGCATAGACAGCCAACGTTTTTCCTGTTTCATTGCGGCACTGCGCCCGCTTTCTAGCTGTTTCTATGACATTTTTCTGAAGCTGCAATTGTGCCAGTCGCTTCTGGAATTGCTCAGGTGTATAGCCAGCTTGCTCAGGTGTATCCTTTACAGTTAGAAGTTGATTGAGCGCCTGAGTTACCTCAGCATAGTCTGCCCCCTTAGTAAAATCTTTGCCCGCCCAAGAGGGTTGAGCAATTACGAGGTTTGCCATCAACACGAGAGCGACAAGAACAATTTTGAGAAACTGCATATTTTTCTGCTTTTTTTGAAATTAGTGTTCAGTGCTACTGAAACTTTACCAGATTTCAAAACTTTGAAATATGTCTTTAATTCAAGCGTTAGATGATTAATACCAATTTTTAATTCTGGATTCAACGATCAAACCCTTAACTGAGTTATCGCAATATTGCCGGAAAAACATACATCTACATCGCTACCAGGAGTGCGATCGCGTTTACCATATTCGCCTACATAATAAAAATTATCGCCTTCAATTCGATAGTTGACAGGCAAAGGTCTGCTACAGGGTTGGCAAAACACTATCTTAGGATGTGGTTCTCCTGGTAGCAGATTCGGCAAGTTCACATTCCAAAAGCTTCCTGGTTCTAGGGGACGCTTGAGTAAGTCAGCTAAAACTTCAGCTGTCAATTTTGCAGCCAGATCCCAATCAAAATTTTGCTTGGCTTTGCGATAGTGGGAAATAGCAATTCCGGGAATACCGTGCATTGCGGCTTCCCGCACAGCAGCCACTGTACCAGAAATGTAGACATCGACTCCCAAGTTGCCCCCAGCGTTGATACCTGAAAGCACAAAATTGACATCTGCGTTAATTTGTGTTATTGCAATTCTCACACAATCGGCGGGAGTGCCCGCGATCGCATACTCAGTCTCAGAACGTCGCTGGAGGTTGATGGCACGAGTGGTGGTAACTTGATGTCCACAGCCAGACTGATGATCGGCAGGAGCAGCGATAATAGCATTTTTGCCGTTTACAGCTTTCAGCAGCGCTCGGATGCCGGGAGCATCAATACCGTCGTCGTTAGTTAAAATTATGGTCATGTATTGATATAAATTTAGCTAAAAATTCCGAAAAATGCAGATATCAACCCATCAATGGGTACAGCAGGAAAAGCTACTTGCAGATATGAAAAAATGTGCTTAATTCTACCAAAAATATTGATTATACGATATTATTTCTAGATGGTTTGCAAATTCCGCCCTAAGTTTTTGGGTTAATTCCCAAAATGGGCGGTATTTCTTGTCAATTTAATGCTTGCAATCGCCCTCAGAACAAGTTTGTGCAATCAAAAAATCCCGTAAAATATATATCTGCTGCCAGTTGCAGAAACTTGATACTGGAGAAAACTGGGAACTAGGTGATTTTTGCAGTGATTCTGTAGTATTTTTGGTGCAAGTCTGTCTTAGGGATCACACGATGAAACAGCTCCTCAAACAAGTATTTAACAGTCAAAAACACCTCATCCGGCTAATTCTTCCTTTGGTGACGGTTATTTTAGCAGCCTGGCTGTTTGCCGCACCTGCTTTTGCGACAGGTGTGAATCAAATACCCAACCTCACACCAAGGAATAACACCTGGGTTTTAGATCAAGGTGAAGTAATCAGCCGTCTGAATGAAGGTAAGATTAACAGCGCTTTCGAGGATTTGGCAAAGCAAACAGGTAAGGAAGTTAGAATTGTTACTGTTCGTCGCCTCGATTACGGTGAAACACCGCAAAGCTTCACCAAAGAACTGTTTGAAAAATGGTTTCCGACAAAAGAAGCCCAAGCTAATGAAACCTTATTGGTTATTGACACAGTTACCAATGGTACTGCCATTATTACTGGGGATCAAGTTAAGCCAATGCTTACTGACTCTATTGCCGAGAGTATAGCTACGGAAACAGTAAGTGTGCCGTTACGCAATGGTAACAAATACAATCAGGCATTTTTAGATGCAAGCGATCGTCTTGTTGCTGTCCTCTCTGGCAAAGCCGATCCAGGGCCACCCCAAATCGCTGACAATGTACAGGTAGAAGGAACTTTCAAGAAAGCAGGGGAAACTGACCAAGGTAACGCTACGGCTTGGGTAGTAGGATTGTTAATTGCCGCCACCGTTATCCCAATGGCGACTTACTATATCTATCAGATAAATCAGCCATCATCTAATGGGTAATGGGAGAGTTAGGAGTGAGGAGTTATGAATTTTTAACTCTTAACTCCTCACTTTTAACTTTAATCTTGAACATACTCTTGCCCTGTAACTAAAGCTACCTCAGCCCTGACAAATTCTCGACCCAAATAAGCTGCATGATCTAATTGAGTTACAGGAGAGGGCTGAGTTTCTTCAAAAATCTTCACGCAAAGTTGTTTCGCCGTCCTCGCGCTAAAAACTGTAGTATGAGTTCGTTCTACCTTTTGTCGTGCCGGAATTACCTTCCCCGTTTCGGGATCAACAGCTAAACCGCGATCGTCAATGACATTTGTGAAATGCTTGGCATAAATTAACCCGGCATCTCGATCCAAGTAAATAATAAAATATCCACCGGGATCAAGGTCAATATGACGCTGGGAAAGTTTATCATCAATTGCAGCTAAATTTTCAACCATCAAATCCATAAGCATTCTAAAAAGAAATTTCTTTCTTGAGGGTTTTTTCACTCTATATCAAGTGTAATTCGTCGTTCACCCTCTGCCTTAGCAAACTTTTAAGAATCTCGGTTACAAAATGGCAACTCTGCATTAATCGCCTCAATCTCCTGCTGCTCGATTTGATTCACTTCCTTAATATAGGGAAGTAAAATTTGTCCTAAACGATTATTGTAAAATCGGTGCAGGCTATGATTGGGCATAGCGGGGAAACCACGGCGTTTTTTGTGACGCCCGCCCGCGCCAGGATCAAAAAGTTGGATATTGTTAGCGATCGCCCACTCAATCGGCGCATAATAGCAAGCATCAAAATGTAAGCAATCTATTTCTTGAAAACTTCCCCAATAGCGTCCATAGAGTTTGTCATCTTTAAATAAACAAAAAGACATTCCTAAAGGATGAGAGTTATCTTCTTCGCTATATGCAGCAACAAACAAGACTCGATGGCGATAATCGGCGTGTAACTGCTCAAAAAACCTCCGTGTGAGATACTTACTACCCCACCAGCCAAACTTATCACAGGTGTCAGCATAGAACTGGTGCATCAAGGGAAATAAAGACTGAGGAATTTCATCACCAGTTAGAGGTTGCAATCGTAAACCAGCTTTTTCCACAGCTTTGCGTTCCCGCTTGATGTTGCGGCGTTGATTGGCGTTGAAAACTTTCAAGTAGTCATCAAAAGTTTTAAATCCAGCATTTTCCCAGACGAAGCTGTGGTGCAGCCAAGTTGTAAAACCATGCCGTTCCAGCATTGGACGCCATTGGGGATCGACATAGAGAAAATGGCACCCAGAAATTCGATTTTTGGCGCAAAAAGTGTCAATTTCATGCACCATAATCGCGGTGATTTCGTCTTCATCTTCTCCTGGTGCAATTAAGAACCGATAGCCTTCTGCTGGGGTAAATGGTGTCATTCCCAGCAATTTTGGGTAATATTGAACTCCGATGCGATCGGCTAACTCTGCCCATTGGTGATCGAAAACAAATTCACCAGAACTATGTCCTTTGAGATAAAGTGGCGCAGCAGCAATCAGCGTTCTATCTCGCCACAATGTTAAGTGATTAGGCAACCAACCAGTTTTAGCCGTAGCACTATGGGAGGTTTCAATATTGTTTAGCCACTCCCATTCTAAAAACGGTGTTTTGAGTGGCATTGCCAAAGCATTCCAGGCATTTTGGGGTACTTCAGCAATTTTGTTTGTCCAAACGACAGAATAGCGAGGCTTAAGTTGTTCCACTATTGTCTGGGTTTTTTTAGGGGAGTAGGGAGTGGGGAGTGGGGAGTGGGGGAAGAGGAGCAGGGGGCAGGGGGTAAGGGGGAGAATAAAAAAATTAGCTCTTTACTCCTCTGCTCCCTGCTCCCTGCCCCTCTGCCTCTTCCCCATGCCCAATCCCCAATAACTTTACTTAGCGTAATCTAATCTGCTGATCGTTGCAGGCGATAGTGCAAAAACACTTCTTGCTCAACTGTATGAACTTCTAGAAGTTGCAGCTTGGGAGCTAAATCGGGTAAAAATCCTTTCCCATCTACAGGAGTGGGTGCAGTATTACCACCTAAAATCAACGGACAGACAGTCAGGCATAATTCATCAATTAAATCTAATCCCAGCAAGGAAGCGACTAATTCACCTCCACCCAAAACCGCCAAGCGTGTTATATGTAGAGTGGCTAGATGCCTTAAAGCTGCGGAAATGTCTATTTCTCGCGTTGGTGTTTCAAAAACCAGAATTTGCTCGAATTCTGAAGAGCATTCCTTTGCTCTGGTTCCCATTGAGGAAAGCGTCCTTAAACGTCCTTTCCATGAAACTGCTCCTTCTGTTGTCGTGAGTAGCCAGCGTCTAAGTGGTTGCTTAAAAAACTTAATTTCCGGATTGAGGTTTGCAGAGTGTGTAGTCACTATATGAACTGGCTGCGGAGGCTTCCCTTCTTGCGCCCGAAGTTGCACTAGAGTTGGATCTGATATAGTAAGTGTTGTTCCGTAGGCCCGCAGAGTGCCAGCACCGAATAAAACCGCATCACAGGCAGCGATTTGTTTTTCTAAGTGTGCTTTATCAACCCTTGAGCCAAAGCGAGCAGGCGATCGCCTAAAATCTCCTATTTTACCATCTGCACTCATTGCTAAAACAACTGTAGTGTGAGGACGATGTTGCAACATTAAATTGATTTTAGATTTTGAATATTTTCTTTGCTAGTGTGTAGATTCCAAAAAAAAATCCATGCCTGCAACCTACTCTTTTACAACTTTACCACTGTATTGATATGCAATCCAAACAGCTTTTGAATCTAGCATATATTAGTTTTGGTATACCATGTTTCTTTTTGAATCATAGCAATTTGTTAATTTTAAACATTGAAAATAAAATTCTGATTATTTAATAAAATGTCTCATCTAGCTCATCTAATTACATATCTTTGCTGTTGTGGTTTGCAGATGCAAAGTGAGACACTCGATGACTAATCACCGCCAATCTTCGTTTCGTCGAATTTTAGTAACGAGAATACTGCTTCTGTTCGTTCCAGTTTTACTTATAGGCGAGATTGTTGCCTTGAATAAGGCACGCTCTAGCATATTGGGAACTGCACGTCAGAATTTAACAGAAAGCGCTATCAGTAAAGGTGAGAGAATTGGAGATGCGATCGCTATCTTAAAAGCTACTTTACTGAGTGTAAGTAAAACAACGGTGATTCCGTCAAATTCGCCTATACAAGAGCAAGAAATTCTCACGCAGCTAAGGCAACAACTTCCAGCCAGTATTGAATGTATCCAATTAACGAATCTGTTAAGCCAGAAAATAGTTGCTAGTAGCTGTGGGGATCAAGCAATTGCAGAATTGACATTACCTTTGCCTAGCGACGGAATTGATGTCAAAGCAATCTTTCCGCCGAAAGCAGGAATAACTGGAAAAAGAAACACACAAAATCAATTGCAAGTAGTGTTATCTGCACCAGTCTCCGATAGCCGAAAAAATTTGGTTTACAGCTTAAGTATTCAGTCTGCATTATCTCAACAAACCAGAAATCCGCCGGGATCGCTTACAGGCGCTATGGTAGTGATTGCTGAAGATGGCACAATTTTGGCACACCCATTCACAGACTGGGTGGGAACTAATATTAATCAGCACCCAAATGCTTCTCAACTCAAGAGCATAATTAAAAATGCAATTGCGGGACAAAACAATTCGATAAATTTGTCTTTTACACAGGATAACGAATTAGTAGCTGGTTATACGGCTATTGCCAATCCACTTACTCAACAGCAACAGCAAAAATGGATAGTCTTAGCTGTTACTAGTGTCAATAATGCGCTTTTTGGTTTAGAGGAAATCAAACTCATTCTTATCGTTTTGACAGTTGGTTTGATTGGTGCAAGTTTGTTAGCATCTTTATATCTAGCACCTTACTTAGCACGCCCTGTAGAAGAATTGCGAGACTACGCTCTAAATATTCACTCACACCACGCTGCACAACCAGTTCCGCACAATTTTCAAATCCGGGAATTCAATCAACTGGCCCAAGCATTAGACCAAATGGTAGAACGGCTCAAAGCTGGGTCAGAAGAACTGGAAATAGCTTGGAAAGAAGCAAAAAGTGCTAACCAGATTAAAAGCCAGTTTTTGGCTACAACTTCCCATGAATTGAGAAACCCATTACATACTATTATTAACTGCATTCGCCTGGTTGAAGAGGGCTTATGTGATAGCCGCGAAGAAGAAATGGAGTTTCTCAAACGTGCCGATGAAACAACAATTCACTTGTTAGGTATTATTAATGATTTACTCGACATTTCTAAAATTGAAGCAGGTAAGCTTTCTGTAGTCACCACACCTCTTGACCTCCGGCAAATATTGTTAGAGGTGATTAACTTACAATCAGTTAATGTTCAACAAAAGGGCTTGCAATTGAAATGCGAGTTAGATCCTCAAGCAATACCAATTAAGGCAGATGCGGCAAAACTGAGGCAGGTGCTAATTAATGTTATCGGCAACGCCACTAAGTTCACCGACACAGGAAGCATCACCATTGCTACAGAAATCCAACATAGTAATGGTAAATCTCAAGTGGCGATCGCTGTCAAAGATACAGGTATAGGAATTGATCCCACTCAACAGCACAAACTATTTCGTCCCTTTGTGATGGTGAATGGCACAACCAGCCGCCAGTTTGAAGGGACTGGACTGGGACTAGCAATTTCACGGAACTTAATCGAACTCATGGGAGGCAGCATTACTCTTGAAAGTACGGGACTTCATCAAGGTACGACGTTGAAAATTACCTTACCTTTGATTGATATCTCGCTGTTACCTATTCCCAAGAAAGAAGAAAATGTAGGGGATCTTGGATTTTCCTCTGTGAATGATGCGGCAAAAGCAATTCACTACCCTAGCCTACAGGAGTCTGGGAGAAGTCCCTCTTTGGGGAGCAACAAATCTGTAAAAGCAGGTGGAGACAAAGAGAAGCCCTCAAAGTTCCAGGTCTTACTGGGAAACGAGACTTACGAGATTAGTCTTTCGCCCCAGCAAACTCTCTTGGTAAGTCTTCCAAAAGGGGGAGTTTGTGCGGATATTCTTTTAAAGAGGTAATTTTGTCAACGCCTTCAAGCAATTAAACAAGAGTTGTTCTAGGAAAGGATTCGGCGATCACTTGATCGTATTTTTGGGCCACGAGAGAAAATCTGTCACGCTCGAACTGCTTGAATGCATCGTGAACAATGGTCGAGTCAACTGTCATTGGTTACTTATGCTCCTTATCATTCAGAAAAACAGGTTGGCCGCCTTGGTTAAGAGATACTGTTAAAGCAGCAAGAATTTCTACTAACTCAGCGCCTACCCAGCCAGACGAAACCTCTGAGGGAGTATTGTTAAGAACAGAGACAACAAAGCAGGAGCAAACTCGCCCCAATGGTTCCCCTGGCTCTAATTCCAGCACCACCTGCTTTTGATTTACTGGAATAAATTGATTCCCCTGCTGTTGAAACTCTCCATGTAGTAGGGTGAGAGGTGATGATTGCGACATTTCATCAAAAATCAAACTACCAAGGCTGCCCACAATCCCCAGGCGTCGCTGCTTATCAGGATTTAGCCAGCACAAGTGAATATAAGCTTGAAAGTTTTCTGGATATGTCAGTCTTAGCCATACTAGGTCAGCTAGTCCTTGAGATGAGGGGGAATAAATATTAATTGACTCCCTCATCTCCCCCTGCTCCTCACCTCCCTGTAGCCACACTGTACCCGTTGCTTGTACTTTCACAGGGGTCTGTCCTAGCCAAGCGTTAAAGATAGCAATATCGTGAATAGCTAAGTCCCACAGTGCATCAACATCTTGCCGAACAGGCCCCAAATGGGTGCGGGTGGCGTAGCCATAGCGTAAATCACCTAATTTACCCGCTTGTACTACAGTTTTTCCTCGCTCAACTGCTGGGTGAAATAAATAAGTATGGTCAACCATAAGTATTAAATGATGCCGCTCTGCTAACTGGCAAAGTTCCCGACATTCTGCTGGGTTAAGAGTTAGGGGTTTCTCAGCTAAAACATGGTATCCCTGTTGGAGAGCGTCTTTAATTAAAGCATAGTGGGTGGTAGCTGGAGTTGCGATCGCTACCCCTGTCAACCCTGGAACTTTCTTTAAATCCTCCCACTGGGTTGTTAATACTACACTATTGTCTAAATTAAACTGCTGTTTTATCGCCGTTAATCGTTCTGGGTGGGGGTCTACTACAGCAACTACATCTACTTGGGGATGTGCTAAAAAATTCCGCAACAGATGCACTCCCCAACGCCCAACTCCGATAACAGCAATTTTAATTTGGTTTGTCATTAGTCATTAGCCATTAATCATTAGTCATTAGTATGCAAGGGACTAGGGACAAATGACCACTGACAACCAACTGATTATCAGTTTATCAGCCGTATTTTTGCTTCAGGGTATTTCCGGTTGAGGAATTGCTAAAAAGGCTACTTTAGCTGCGGCTTGTTCAGCAGTTTTGATTGAGCGTCCTTTACCAACTCCAAGCTTGTTTCCGTGCAACCACACTTCAGCTACGAAACGTTCTTGATTGCGGTGCGGTTGAGTCATTTCTACAACCCGATACTCTGGTAAAACTTTAAATTGTGCCTGAGTCCATTCTTGGAGAGCAGCTTTGTAATTAAGTCTGGCAGGATCGAGGCGAATTTCTGTCGTTAGTTCTTGGAAGTGGGGATCTAGCCAAGAGCGGATCAGTTCCAGATTTTGAGTACTTAAGTAAAGCGCACCCAGAACTGCTTCAAAGGCATCTGCCAATCGTGACTCTTGACCAACTTTATCGGCGGTAGCACTACCAGCGACTAGTAAGTATAACTCTAAACCATAAACTCTGGCCAATTGGGCGAGGATGCGATCGCTCACCAACACCGAACGAATTGCCGCAAAATCCCCTACTGGACAATCAGGATAATTTTCCCATAACACAACAGCCGACACCAGGCGCACCACTGCATCGCCAACAAACTCTAGTTGTTCATAATTTGCCGAATCAGAGACAGTAGGATGAGTTAGCGCTAAATCCAGCAGTTCCCACTTTATAGGTGCTTCTAGCGACAATCCTAATTTTTGGACTAAACTTTCGAGTTGCCGTTGACGGCGTGGATAGGCAAGGGGCATTACATGACAAGGGGAAGGGGGCAGGGGGCAGGGGGCAGGGGGCAGGGGGCAGGGGGCAGGGGGCAGGGGGCAGGGGAGGCAGGGGAGGCAGGGGAAAAATACTTACTTCTAACTCCGAACTTTGAACTCCTAACTCCTAACTCCTAACTCCTAACTCAGCACTAAAAAATGGGGGAGAGAGCAGGACATAAGCCGGGTTCTGTTCTCTTGCGAGGGCAGTTATCTATCTGGGACGCTTGTTACCAAACGCCTCAAGCGGCTCTCATTGAGCGGAACTGGTAAAAGACCAACCGTAGTTCCTATCGCCTTGCTCCCAACCGGGGTTTACCGAGCCAGCACCTCTCGATACTGCTGGTGCGCTCTTACCGCACCTTTGCACCCTTACCAAACAATTTTGAATTTTGGATTTTGGATTTTAGATTTAATCCAAAATTTAAAATCTAAAATCTAAAATTGATTGGCGGTATCTTTCTGTGGCACTATCCTCACGATCGCTCGCACTGGACGTTATCCAGCAAGTTTGGTCTTTCGGGAGTCCGGACTTTCCTCAAACCAGTAACTATGACTGATCTGCAACCGCCTGCGCCTACTCTCTCCTTAGATCCAGTGTAATCTTTGGAAGTCCATAGTATGTTGACATGGCATTACTTTTTTTTATTCCAAGGTAGAGCGTAAGTCCAAGGTAGTTTCCTGACTGTGAAAGGACAATTGATAATGCTAATGGGAGGAAAATCACGACCTGGAGCTAGACCTAAACGCACCTCAGATATCCGTAGCACCAGTTGCAGGGAAAAGTCCAACTCTTTTCTTCTGTTCATAAAGTCGTTGTACAATTTTTTTTGCCCTTTTTGCAGCCCGTTGATATCAATTAGTGGTTTTTTTGCTGAATAGGTTCCAGCTACTTGATCGCGCTCGAATACATCTTCTGCTGTCACCGTTTCAGAAAGTGTTTTCTTGGGAGCAATCAGGCTAGGACTTTGGGGTACTGCTAAGTCACGAGTTAAGTCTGGTGATTTCCGAATTACGCGGCGCGATTGCTTGCTATGTTCAACTACTAAAGAACTGTTGTCCCAGTCAACATATACAGCAATATTTTCAGATTTATTTTCAATGCTAATTCCTAAATCTTTCAAATCGTCAATTGGGTATGAGGATTTTAGTTTAAAGGAAATTCCAATTTTGTCGTCAAGATTGTTTTCTTTGAGTTGCTCGTCAACGATTCCTTTTTTAAACTCAAACTTAATTTGATCATCGATGGATTCAACCATGCGGTTAAAAACGTATGAAACACCGATAATATAAATCGTTAAAACTACTAAATTCTGGTCGCTACTCCTCATAAGTTAAAATATTAACTCCTGATGCTAATGAATGTATATTTGGCTCATTATCCATCTACAATTTTTAATTACGTTTAATTGTTACAGAATTTTGCAGCCAGCCTCGCTGCCAAAAAAAGAATAACAAACCAAATGCGATCGCTGCCATCACTGCCAAGCAAATTGGATAGCCCCAATAGAAATTCAACTCAGGCATATTATATGGCGATTTTTCAGTATTGAAATTCATACCATATATTCCGGCCACAAAAGTCAGTGGAATAAAAATTGTTGAAACTACCGTTAGTACCTTCATGATTTCATTCATTTTGTTGCTTACTGCCGAAAGGTACACATCCATTAATCCAGATGCTAGTTCTCGGTAAGTTTCCACCATATCCATTACTTGCACCGTATGGTCATAACAATCTCGCAGGTAGATTCGCACTTCTTCACTAATTAAATCGGGAGCATCTCGAATTAAAGAATTAATTGCATCTCGCTGGGGCCAGATAGCACGACGTAGTTGCAGTAATTCCCGCCTAATTTGATAAATATTTTGTAGTGTTTGCGGAGTAGGTTTAATTATTACTTCCTCTTCTAACTCTTCGATTCGCTCCCCATAAAGCTCCAGTACTGGGAAAAAGCCATCAATAATCGCATCTAACACGGCATAAGCTAAATAATCGGCTCCCTGTTTGCGAATAGTACCTTTGTTTTTTTCAATTCGCGATCGCACCGCTTCAAAGCAATCATGTTCTGGTTCTTCTTGTACTGTCAGCAAATAATTTTTACTTAATACCAAACTCACTTGTTCGCTGTGAAAACCACATGTTCTTTCCTTTGGTACTACCATGCGGGCAATGAATAGCAATTGGTCTTCATAATCCTCTGTTTTGGGGCGTTCCGGTACATTAACGATATCTTCTAAAACTAGAGGATGTAACTCAAAAACCTTACCTAATCGTTGTAATATGTCTTGACTACCTAAACCTTGTACGTCTACCCAAGAAATCGATTCCCTCTCCAGATATGGGATACATTCTTCTGGAGTTGCTATTTGCTCACGGATGAAATTGGTTTCGTTATAGTCAATCAAGAAAATTATCGGTGGTGGAGCATCTGCATCAATAAAAATGGTTCCAGGTATAGTTCCTGGTTGGTGATAGAACTCATCTTCATATAACTTAGTGACGATTTTGGGAAGGCGACTCAGTTTTCGTGCCATGCAATATTACCTAATAGTTATTAGTCATTTTTCATTAGTCATTAGTAAAAATCATTGACTAATGGCTAATAATCGGTTAAATGTAATTTTACAAAAACTAATACAAATACGGCAATTTCTAGATTAAGTAATTATTTAGGTTGCTAACTTGGTCATCAGCATTTTGTTGGTAGTGAGTTGTATTTATAACTAACTACTGAAAAGTTTCATAATTACAGCTATTTTTAGTTGTAAGGGCACAGCAATGCTGTGCCCCTACGATAAGTGTGGTTTAAATAGATGAAAACTGCTGTAAGTTTATTTACGTTCAGTGAGTTACCAGCAATACAGATAACATATTGCTTCTGAATCAGCAATGGTAAGTATAAAAAAACAGTTTGCCTTAGTAAGACAAACTGCTAAAAAAATATTTATCTGGGTGAGCAAAAGTTAGAACATGCCCATGCCGCCCATGCCGCCCATGCCGCCCATGCCACCCATGCCGCCCATGCCGCCCATGCCGCCCATATCAGGAGCAGCAGCTGCGGATTTCTTCTCCGGCTTTTCAACAACGATCGCTTCGGTGGTTAAGACCAAACCAGCAATGGAACCAGCGTTTTGCAAAGCTGAACGCACGACTTTGGCAGGGTCAATAATACCAGCAGCAATCAAGTCTTCAAATTCACCAGTAGCGGCGTTGTAGCCAATGTTGAAGTCGCTCTCCTGAACTTTCGAGACAATTACAGAACCTTCAGCACCAGCGTTGTCTGCTATTTGGCGCAAGGGGGCTTCTAGCGCTCGTTCGACAATATCAGCCCCAATTCTTTCTTCGTCATTTTGTAGAGTTTTTTTAATCGCTTCTACCGCCTTAGCTAAGTGAATTAGAGTTGTCCCACCACCAGGAACAATACCTTCTTCCACAGCAGCTTTAGTAGCGTTCAGCGCGTCTTCAATTCGCAGTTTACGGTCTTTGAGTTCGGTTTCGGTTGCCGCACCCACTTTAATCACTGCCACGCCGCCAGCGAGCTTGGCGATGCGTTCTTGCAGTTTTTCTTGATCGTATTCAGAATCAGTTTCTTCCAACTGTCTGCGAATTTGACCAATCCGCTTTTGTACTTCTGGCTTGGTGACACTACCAGCGACAATTGTGGTACTTTCTTTGTCAATAGTGATTTTGCGGGCAGTTCCCAGTGCTTCTAGAGAAGCCGTATCTAGACTTAAGCCGATTTCTTCAGAAATCAACTGTCCATCGGTGAGAATAGCAATATCTTCTAACAAAGCTTTGCGGCGATCGCCAAATCCAGGTGCTTTGATTGCAGCTACGGTTAGTACACCCCGTGCTTTGTTCACTACCAAAGTTGCCAAAGCATCACCTTCGACATCTTCAGCGATAATCAGCAAGGGCTGACCAGAACGGGCGACTTTTTCCAAAATCGGCACTAAATCTTGGATGCTGCTGATTTTTTTGTCAGTAACCAAGATGCGAGCGTTTTCAAATTCCACGATTTGGCGCTCGTTGTTGGTGACAAAGTAGGGAGAAATGTAACCCCTGTCAATCTGCATCCCCTCAACTACTTCTAGTTCGGTGGTTAGGGATTTAGATTCTTCAACGGTAATTACACCATCTTTGGTGACTTTTTCCATTGCTTGGGCTAACATTTGGCCAACTTCTTCATCGTTACCAGCAGAGACAGTGGCAACTTGAGCGATCGCACTTCCTTCTACTGGCTTGGCTATCTTGGCAATTTCTAGTACCAGTGCCTCAATAGTTTTGTCGATCCCGCGTCTCAAGCTGACTGGGTTACTACCCGCCGCTACGTTCTTCAAACCTTCCCGAATCAAGGCTTGTGCTAAAACTGTGGCGGTGGTTGTACCATCCCCAGCGACATCTTTAGTTTTTGAGGCCACTTCCTGGATGAGTCTTGCACCAGTATTTTCCAAAGGATCTTCTAATTCAATTTCCTTGGCAACAGTGATACCATCGTTGACAATTTGAGGTGCGCCAAATTTTTTCTCTAAAAGGACATTGCGACCTTTGGGCCCCAAGGTGATTTTTACGGCATCGGCAAGGGCGTTAACACCCCTTTCTAGAGATCGCCGCGATTCCTCGTCAAATGCAATAATTTTCGCCATGTTTTATTTCTCTAGCGCTTCCATTAGACAATTTAGCACTCACAGCGCCAGAGTGCTAATCTTCCAAGCGGCTCAAGTTACAAATGGAAATAAAAAAAATTGATTAATATACAGGTGATGCTCATATTACATACAGGCAGTAATGCTTGAATTGGGAGATGAATCTATACAACTCCCTTAAGTCCCTCGGTATTGCCGACCCTAGCGGCACCGGCTGGTTGGCGGTAGTATTTACGTTTCTTTTGGCTTGCGTTGTAACGTGGTGTTTAATTCCGACAGTACGCAAATTCGCCTTGCGGGTAGGTTGGGCTGACCAACCCAACGCCCGGCGGCTCAACCGAGAACCTTTGCCCAATGCAGGGGGGCTGGCTATCTACGCGGGTGTGATTGCCGCACTGATATTAGCTAGCCTTTTACGACCTATCGAACTCCAAAACGTATTGGCTCAGGTACTCACTATTCTGTTGGGGGGTTCGATATTAGTCCTTGTGGGCTTTATCGACGATCAGTTCGGCTTACCGCCCTCTGTTCGTTTGTGGGCGCAAATTCTTACGGCACTGTTACTGGTAGCTAATGGCATCAGTATTCATGTTATGTTTGGTACTCCCATAGACTCGCTCCTGTCTATGTCGTTAACAGTACTTTGGGTAGTAGGAATTACTAATGCCATCAACTTGATGGATGGTATGGATGGTTTAGCGGGAGGAATCAGCTTTATTACCGCCATGAGTTTGTTGGGCGTTGCAGCCCAGTTTAACAATCGTGCAGCAGCAATCTTGGTATTAGCAGCCTTGGCAGGTGCTGCACTGGGCTTTTTACGTCACAACTTTCATCCCTCGCGGATCATTATGGGTGATGCTGGAGCATACTTTTTCGGCTATGTACTGGCGGCAACTAGTATTTTAGGTAGGCTGCAACAAAACACAGTTTATGCGCTAATTCCCACGGTTTTATTTCTGTTGTTGCCAGTACTAGACACTACTCAAGTATTTGTGCGACGACTATTAGCAGGAAATAACCCTCTGAGTACTCCTGGCAAAGACCACTTGCACCACCGCTTACTTGCTTGGGGACTCTCACAGCGCCATGCTGCGTTCACACTTTGGTCAATTACCTTAGTTTTTAACTTGCTGGCTATGAGAATACAAGGCATGAGTTTAGCTGTGATGCTGACTACCGCCAGTAGCATTATCATTCTTTTGGGCTTTACTATCTGGCAAAGGATACGTCAACAGCCCTAATTCATTGTAGGGTAGGCATTGTAATGCTAGCCCTACTATGGTTTATTCAGTCCCCCAAAAATTCAAGCTTGAGTTAAATCTTATATTCCGCTCTTTGGAGAGCAGCAATTTTAAATTTGGCTTGCTAATTTTACAGGGGCTATTTGTGCGATGTCCAGCTACTATTTATAAGTGATCTATATCTATTTATTAGTTTTGTTTGAAAGGATTTTTTAAACTAATCTAACAGGTTATACTTGCTGAAAAGCAACATACGCTAAACAATTTAAAAATGGCAATAAATCATAATATTGGCGCAATCTAGGTATCGGCGCTCATATTTTTAGGGACTTCCAAATAAAAAAATGTTCCAAAACTGAGGCAAAAACTCTCTCTATTTCTTCTCTCTGCGTTCTCTGCGCGGCAGTCGCTCATGGGGGAAACCCCCAAGACCGCGCTGCCTTGTCTCTGTGGTTCGTTTCTTGGAATAATTTATTTCTTGGAAGTCCCTATGAACAATCGCTACCCCTCAATTATTTAGGCCATCACCATACCGCCATCGACATTAAAAACTTGTCCGGTGATGTAGTTGGCGGCGCGGTCGGCGGCTAGGAAGCGCACCATCCCAGCGACTTCTTCGGGTTGACCGAAGCGACCGAGTGGGATGTATTTCAGAATATCTTCGGGGTTGTTGAGATCGCTGGTCATATCGGTGGTGATGAATCCAGGGGCGACGGCGTTAACAGTGATGCCGCGAGTAGCTAGTTCTTTAGCAATACTTTTGGTAAAGCCGATTACACCTGCTTTGGCAGCGCTGTAGTTTGACTGACCTGGGTTGCCCATTTGCCCAGCAACGGAAGTAATGTTGATAATCCGCCCCGATCGCTGCTTGAGCATGATTTTACTGACGGCGCGTGTACATAAGAAAACACCAGTTAAATTAAGGTCTATTACAGCTTGCCAATCTTCTGGCTTCAAACGCAAAAGCAGGGTGTCGCGGGTAATACCTGCGTTGTTGACTAAGATATCCACACGGCTGAACTTTCCCATGACGGCGTTAACTAATGCGTCTACTTGATCGCCTTTAGAAACGTCTGCTTGGATAGCGATCGCCTGACCTCCCGCATTTGTAATTTCTGTAACAACTGCTTCAGCTGCCGCACTGGAACTGGCATAATTGACAACTGCGATCGCTCCCTGTGTAGCTAATTCAATTGCGATCGCTCGTCCAATCCCTCGTGATGCACCTGTGACAATTGCGACTTTATCTTGTAATAGTGTCATTTAATGTTCCTCAATCTTAGAAATACCGCGCTAATTATCTTATGGTGATTTAGGGAACATCTGAATATTGTCTGGATAATTAAATATCTATAGTTATTTGCTTGGTCAGGATACGTTTAAATACATATTTAATCCATATACACAAACAAGAATAATATACGGATTTTATTATAATTATTTAATATTTTTTGTTGCCAAATCATTCTATATTGACTAATTTAATCCTTTTCCAACAAAAACCCATGAACCTATACCGCTTTTTTTTTCTAAGAATTACTATTGAAACAAACAATTGAAAATCGGTGTGTATCACATGGCAACTAAAAAGCAATTTAACAGCTTTGAAGAGATGCTGTCTGCTTCTGATGTACCTGTATTAGTAGATTTTTACGCTGACTGGTGTGGCCCATGCCAAATGATGGTGCCAATTTTAGAGCAAGTCAATGCCCAACTTAAGGATCGCCTGCGAATTGTTAAAATCGACACAGAAAAGTACACAGATTTGGCTACTCAGTATAAAATTGCATCTCTCCCAACCTTAGTACTGTTTAAGCAGGGTCAGCCTGTAGATCGGATAGAGGGAGTGATGCAAGCACCCCAGTTGGTGCAATATCTACAAACAAAGGTTTAAGCTAATACTTAAAATTTAGATTTTAGCTGCCAGAGGCGCGGAATATCGCGTCTTTTTTAGTGGGGGCGGACAGCTAACTGTAGCCTACGAATCACCGAGTAAAATATTAAGTAAATATTAAGCATATCTACATTATATGTCTAGAGAAAGTAGTTTAGAAATTAGGAGGGAGATATTGTATAGATATAACAAAATATCTTGACAAGTAAAGCAATATATGAGTTATAAGCAGAAAAAACCTGATAAAGCCTATATTTGGGTGAATATTGATTTTGATAAAGTTAAACATAGAATAGATGCGGTGACTTGCCAGATTGAGCAGGTTATACAAAAGCATCAAATTTCAAATCAAACTGCTAACTCAGGTAGAAGAAACAATTAGGTTATCTGTAGGGCGATGTCTTCGATGGCTAGGGTTACTTACTTAATTTTTAGTGCAGCATAGGTATAGCCTGCCGTAGGCATTGCACCAGCTTTAAACAGCATATCTTCGGTAAAGCGAATATATTTTTATAAAACACAAAATAAGATTATTCGAGAATCGTTCAGTAAGCAATACTGCGTAAATTTTGCCCAAAAAAGCACTCCGGGGTAGGTTGGGTGAGGAACGAAACCCAACATTTTCAAGGCTTTGTTGGGTTTCATGACCTTCAACCCAACCTACAAATCTTCAAAACCTACGCAGTATTGGTTCAGTAAGTTTCTATTTATTTATTAGTGATTATTTTATCCTCAACACTCCTAAAAAGGAGTGTTATTTTTCGGAGAATATCTGCTTGCTAATTATGCTGTGAAAACGTGTAAGGAAATAATGGGATGGCTATTTGGAGGTCTTGTCTAACATTTTGAGGATGCAGCTAAGGAAGTTGTAAGAGAGAGTAGTAAAGAAATAGCTAACTTGTTTGTTGGCAAACTTTATCTATTTGATAATGTTTTTGGTACATCAGCTATCCCCTACTCCCAATCTCTTAAAATGTAAAAGTAGTCCGAAGTACACCTACAGTCGTAGTCTCATTGTTGCTGTTACCTTCTGGGTTAAAGAGAATAAACGCACCAGGGGTAATGCTGATATTATCGCTAACTTGAAAGCGATAATAGCCTTCTAAATGGTAAGGAGTCGCCCGATTCTCGCCTGTGGGAGTAAGTTGAGCAGAACCACCAGTATCACTACGGAAAAGGGGTTGACCAAAAATAATCCCAGCAGTGTTCCCTGACTTGAATACATCTCTGAAGTGAACTCCCGCCATCCAACTTGTAAAGGTGGTGGAAGCATTCACGCTATTTGAAGCAGCATCAACAAATAATGCTGCACCGTAGCCAGATAAGGCTATTTTGGGAGACAATCGCCATGTTAGCGTACCCCCAACAGAGTTGACTGTGACCGGTGTTCCAGCTGCAACCCCTGCTAAAGCACCGATATCACTACTAACTAATCCTGTACCCAAAATATTGATTTCGTGATAACTGTGGGCATAGTTTAAACCAATATCCAGAGCGGAACTTGGCTTGAAGGTTAACTGTGTGGCAATAACACTACTACCACTAAATAAACCTCCTCCCAAAGGTGTAGTAGAAACTCCTGGTAGTACCTCAGTAGCAGATTTTTGGGTTAAATTGGCATTTGGATTGCCGTATAAAGCTCTTAAATCCAAATTTGGGGAAATGTTAAAAATAAATCCCGCCGCCGATGCTAAACCAGTTTCCGAAGTCCCACCAGAAATCCGTACCACAGGATTCAAGCCGCCAAAACGAGATATTGACTCTTGTCCTTCACCATAAAAAGGCGTAATTGCTGGGAAAGCATCTGATGTTTCCGCCGCAGTTCCCCCAAACAAGGTTAATTTATTAGCGACGGGAAAGATATACAGCAATTTGTAAACCTGAACACTGTTTGCACCAACAGGCGACAAAGTATTGACATTTAACCCCGGAAATTGCGGCTCAAAACTGGTACGGGCGCTACTTGCACTTAAAAGCGGTGAAGCTAATCCTAAATTTTGTTGTAAGCTACCTTGTCCATCGGCTCCACCCAAAAAGTTATAGGCTTGCAATCCAGTAATTAATAAATCTTTACCTGTAAAGCTAGTGGTGAGATTTAATCGTACTCTATTGACTAGGATGATGTTCGGGTCACTGTCATTAGGAGCGCCACCGCTAGCACCAACACCAGCAATAATTACCTCACCATTTAGTTTAGTAGTCGTAGAAAACTGATTTGCTTCTAGTTCTGCTGTGCGAGCTTCTACAGCATCTACTCGACCCCGTAATGTTGCCAATTCCGCCGCAAATTGTTCTTGTAGTTTCTGCAATGTGGCTAAATCTTCTTTCTTGACCAAATCAGCAGTTGCAGTGGCAATAAGTTCGTTGATTCGTTCTAAACAAGCATTTAAACCAGCAGCAAATTCATAGCGAGTCATCGCCCGATTACCGCGATAGGTTTGATTGGGATAACCTGCAATACAACCATAGCGCTCGACTAAAGATTGTAGTGCCTGAAAAGCCCAATCGGTCGGCTGTACATCAGACAATTGAGATACGGATGTTACTTGTGCAAGTTTGTATGAGGTTGGAGATAAATTTGCAGATTGTGGTGTGATTGGCTGCCAAAAGTTAACGGTAGAATCTACTCCTAAACCTTGATTTGTTTGCTGTTGATTGACTGAGGGTAATTTGTTTTTAGTCTCATTAGCTATCAGCAATTTAGTGGAGATATTATTTGCTAAATTGCTTTGATAAGAATCATTTTTTTGATAGCTGCCATCATCTTGATTAACAGCTACGTTTTTATCAGCAATTTCTAAACTAGGAAGGGCTTGCACAGGTGATAACCCGGCAATTAAACATAAAAATCCCATCCCACTAGCAGAAGCTAGTAGATATTTTGCCATCATAACTCCCAACACCAATAAAATAGTGGAAAAATTAATTGCGATTTTAAAATGCATTGATAAGTAAATTTAAAGTAAATCTAGCAAGAGAGTCTTGTTAACTTTAAATTTTTGGTATCAGGATTTTTTCTGAATTAACTTACCAAAACATCAGCTTATATCGCAAGTATTAAATTATAGTAAATACTATTTTTGGAAAGAATTAACAACAAATTATATTGATAGTTCTTATAGTTACTATAGTAAATCATAAATGGTTTGTGAACAGTACGTGCCGTAGGATGCCTGATTCATAAGCCTTCCAAATTTTCTCTGTTCAAATATAAAATAGGATTACTATATTGACAAAATAAGAATTTAGATAAGTCTGATTTTGTGATAACGAATATAGGTATTGAGCCGAGGATTTTGGCTCAATACCTACCAAAGAATAATTTACTCAAAAAAATTAAGAGCCTGCGATCGCTGATCGATTTGGGTGCAGGTAAAATCAGAAAGAAAACAATCGAAATAATTTCTCTTGCGGTTGTAGCCTACTCTAGACCTCACAAGAGTCTTAATATCACATTTTAGCAAAATAAACAATACCTGACAGTAAGTAATATTTTTAACAAAACATTTGTAACTACCCTTGCAGTTTATTTACCCACCGCCTGCTATTCTTATAGTTACTTCGGTCTGTCATAGCAGATAGATTATCCTCAATAATGTTTCATTTATTAGCGCTCATATACCATCGTGGTAATGTGGGTGCTTTTACTTTATCGCTCATGGCAAAAATCTGGTTTGATTTTTAGGCGATGTCTGATGTTTGGTACACTAAGCTGACACTGAAGCTTTAACTTGACCAAAACGGCGATCGCGTCTTTGGTAGCTCAACAAAGCTTGATGAAATGCTTCTCTATTAAAATTTGGCCAAAGAATATCGGTGAAATACATCTCTGTATACGCCATTTGCCACAAGAGAAAATTACTCAATCGCATCTCACCATTAGTACGAATCAGCAAATCGGGTTCTGGAGTATCTGCTGTGTAGAGATGTTGTTCTAGAATATTTTCATTCACTTGTTCCGCACTAAGTTCGCCCTGCTGCACGAGTTGAGCTACTTGACGGCAAACTCTGATAATTTCGTTGCGGCTACCGTAGTTGACTGCAACAGTAAAGTGAATTGCTTGATTGTTCAACGTTTCTGTCATTGAACGTTCCATTTCCGTCTGTAGAGACTTGGGTAAAGCCGATAAAAGTTATTATTGATACTAATATCGTAGTCTCTGCTGCTATAGCTGATAAAAATCCAGAGGCAGTAATTTTATTTATGATTACTAATTCTGCTTTTGAGCGGGTTGTATCAGTAGAGATTATTGCAGAGTATAAGGAAGTTTTAAAACGTCCTCATTTAAAATTAACTGAGACACAATACGAAAGATGGGTTTATTTAATTGATTCAGTGACAACACTAATTGATATGTATGTGGAGGTTGATTTCCGCAGAGATAAGATAGCGGCATAACACACCGTATCAAAACAAGCGAGCGCACTTCGTTTTTTCAGTCGGCTGAAGTCGGCAGTTTTATCTGATGCAGTTAGAAGAGTCGGCGAAAAAATAGTACTAAAATCTACCAGTCTTATTCAAGCTTATGAATTACTTGTTTTAACTTGGAAAATTACCTTCTGAGTGTTGTCGAGCAATTTCTTTTAAATAGGTTATCAACGGTGCCCAAGCACCTCCATCTGGGACAAGAGTATCGAATAGCTCAGAACCCTGCTTCAGTTCTACAATATATGACCACTTTAATAACTGCCTGGGTTTGCCTTTCTTTTTTATTGTGACAATTTCTTCATAGGCTAGGCTTGCCCAGTACCTCATCCCACTCTCAGCAATGAGTATTTGATACTTTTTATTCCCCAGGCAAAAAATTTCTTCATACACGGCAATTTCAATCAACCTTAAAATAACAAATGTGACTGGCAAAATAACAATTTAGGTTATCGAAGTACAGCAGATTACGGGTTTTTTTTATTCTTTCAAAGAATAAAAAATTACGAATTCCCTCACTGGTCAACTCTCTGGCAGTTCTCCAAATTGCTGACGATAACGTTCAAGTTGTTTTTGTGCTAATTCAAGCTGTTCTTCTGGAGTTTGATAGCGCTTTGCTTGTTGGTCATACCAATACAAAACCTGACGCTGGATATTACCAGATATGTATTGCCCTCTACCAATTCCCAAACCAATTTCTGGCATCCAAAAGGGTTCACCAATTTGCAATTGATAGCTACCATCTACTAAGCGATAAACTTCAAAAGGTTGGTGGCGATCGTGTTGCCATACTCTGGATTATAAATAATATAGTACAGTACCCCTAATTGGAGTTTGGGAGAAAATGATTTATAAAACAACCATCAAAAAGTAAAGACTATGTCAGACTTCAGTAGTGAACCGATACCTGAATTAAAAAATCCGAAAGATTTCTTTCATTCTGGTGACTTGACCTTGAGAATTGAGGGAGAAGTAGTACCTGTAGTAGATGTCCATCTAGGGCAACAGCAATCGATTTACTTTGAACATCATATTTTACTGTGGAAACATCCTAATGTTCGTCTTGGTGCCAAAGGCTTGAAAGGGGCAGCCAAGCGTTTCTTTGCTGGACTGCAAATTTTTATCAGTGAAGCACATGGGCCAGGGAATATAGCTTTTTCTCGTGAGGCTCCAGGACAGATTGTGGTGCTGCAATTAGAGCGTGGACAGACAGTGGACGTGCGCGAACATCAGTTTTTATTGGCTACGAGTAATATTGAGTACAGTTTCTTTTTCCAGCGAGGGCTAGCAAACCTCTTTTTTAGTCGCAGTGGTGGTTTATTTATTGACCGCTTCATTGGTCAGCAACAGGGAGGGCTGCTTTTAATCCACGGTTACGGTAATGTCTTTGAAAAGTACCTTGCTCCTGGGGAAGTACTTGATGTAGAGCCAGGAGCATGGTTATGGAAAGACTCATCAGTGAAGATGGAGACAGTAACAGCGCTGCAATCTAGTGGCGGCATCTTCGGAGCAATTGGAGTAATGCTTGGCGGTATTTCATTCACTCTCAACCGTTTTATTGGCCCTGGTCGTTTGGGGTTACAGTCTATGACTTACCACCCACCAGCACCAGAGGGAGCAGCCCAAGTCGGTGGCAGCAGTAATTTGAGTTAAAGTGGCAGAGAATTGCACGGGTGCATTGCGATGGTCGCTTTTCGTTCCTCTGTAGGCATCGCACTGGTGGATTTTCATAGTACCAGTGTACTGCCACAAAACAGCGATGCCTGCGGCGGTAAACTACGCTCCTCAAGTGTGCAACTTTTCCTCTAAGAATTATGAGGGTCATCGCTTGGGTTGAAAACGGCTCATCAAGTCAAAGCGCGTAACTTTCGGTATCACTGCTCATTTCACCCCTTTGCTACATACGCCTACCAGGCAAACCCTATCCTTTAGTATCCGTTGCAGTTAATCTTGATTGGACACACTAATTCACGCTCGGAGAATTGAATGCGCTTTGGTTTTTTTACTTTATGTGTTCTGGCACTAGCGACAACTTCTGGGCACGCCGCTCAGTCTCCCAAGATCCCAGCACTGGTGATGACCAGCCCGGATTCAGCTGAAGCCAACTACGAAGATAAATGCAGCAACGGCGGCAACCTTGACCAGTTTAATCGCGATCGGTTTCTTTTACTTATGCTTGCTGATAAAAAATCAAAGCTTTCTCAACTGAAAGTAGCTCTCCTCAATGAAATTAAACAAAGTGGTGATGAGCCACGAGGCGAGGGTGTCCATATTGGTGAATGGAATCAAACCTTTCATGACCGAAGTGGTTGTGGCACAAACACTAACAGTTACTCAGCATTTATTGTCACCATGACTGGTGGAAATGCAAACCATACGGTCGTGAAATACCTGGTCACGATTGATGACGACGATACCTCCGGTAAAAGAACCCTCAAGATCCGCGACATCCGCCCAATTAACCTACGAAATGATAACTGACATCCGCCACTTCTCCTCACTTCCTAGTTCCTGTCCTTGTAGGTGTAGCGACCTGCAATACTCATCGCTCAAACCTGCAATCAAGGCATTTACAAACCAGGATTAAGGTTCTTGGCAACTTTTGGTCAAGCTGCAACAATTTGGGATTTACCTGGCCGTCAAGTGGCAGAGTCAGCGCGGGAGTATGAACGGTTATTTAAAGAAATTCTAGGGATGTTGTCATGACTGCCAAAAAGCGAAAGCCCCTAGATGATGCGCTAGCGCTTGAATTTGTTTATGGTTCTCTAAACCAGGAGACTGCAAACTCAGAGACTCAAAACGATACTCAGCCAATACTAGAGCAGGAACCTTTACCACAATCTATATTACCTGTATCACCTATATCCGCCCTGCAACCAGCTAAGTTTAATCCAGCTTGCCAACTTCAGTTTATAGATGATATTTTTTGTTAATGCGTAAGTCCTAGATAATACATTAAATCCTTATGATTCCTGATGTCAAGCCTGATTGAGATGCTCTTAATCCTGAAACAATAACTCATCTTATTTGCAGTCAGAGCATTTTCGTTTTAGAAAGTTAATCATGATTCGCACTTTGTTTGGTAAATAGGTTTGACTAGGGTATAAAAGCCATGCAGCTGTCTCGAAATCCGTCGCAGTCACATGATAATTTGGGAATAAGTCAATAAGCTTTCCCTGAGTGATATCTTCGTCAATCAGCCAGTTGGCTAACAGTGCAGGCCCCATACCAGCAAGCGCGCAATCACGAAGTCCTAACGCATTTGATATCACTACATCACCTTCAATAGGTACTTCGCTGACTATTCCATTATTGTCACGGAATAACCACCTTGATCGGAAGTTGGGTAAAGTGAAAAGTAGGCACTTATGAACTCGGAGATCGTCTGGAACGTGCAAGTACTTCTCACGCTCCAGGTAAGCAGGGCTAACGCACACTCGGTAGCGCGTGTTGAATAACTTTACGCAGATAACACCAATCTGAATATTTGGTCCTAGACGGATCGCTAAATCCACGCGTTCAGATACTAAATCAAGATTTGTATCTGTTAGTAGTAGTTCAAGTTTGAGATCGGGAAATAAATCCCGAAATTCTGGGAGTAAGGGCACAAGGAATTTATGACCAAACGCTACTGAGGTCGTGACTCTCAAAGTACCGATAGGGCCAACACTGATTGCAAGGGCTTCGTCACGAGCGTGCTCTAGCTCATCTAACAAAGCATCAACACGACACAGGTAGAGATTTCCGGACTCTGTTAGGGTCAAGTGCCGTGTTGTTCGCTGGAATAAGCGTATGCCTAATTCTTCCTCAAGAGAGGCGACGACTCGCGATACAGATGAGGGATCTATGTTGTGGTCTCGGGCGACTGCTGCAAAACTGCCTCGGCGGGCAACTTCAATGAAAATACGTAAGTTTTCCAAATCCATTCTTGTATATTATGCATGAGTGTGATGCAATAGCAACTATTGATACCATTTAATAGATAAAGTAAGCTGATCCCCAAGAAAATAATCGTGTCTCTAAGAAGATGTTTATAAATAAAAAATATAGCTTGGTCGCTATCGTCGTCTAAGTAAAGATTACGAATATTATCCTCAAACAAGCGAAACTGTTTTGAAGTTGTAGTTGCATTTACAGGAGTGATTATGTCCAGCATTACTTTGTTCGGTACAAATGGTGATGATGTATTCGTTCGCGTGATTACAGAAGTTAGAGAGCTAACTATCTTTGGGCTTGAGGGTAATGATTTAATTTTTGGAGGTGCCAGTAATGATCGGCTGGTTGGAGGAGATGGGGATGATATTATTCCAGCTCGTGCCGGAGATGATACTCTGCTCGGTGGTAAGGGCGATGATCTCCTCGCTGCTCAAGATGGAAATGACTTCCTTGATGGTGGCGACGGTAACGATATCTTGATTGGAGATAATGGTGACGATACGATCATCACTGGTGATGGTGTTAATACTGTTTTTGCCGGTAATGGTAGAGATGTTATCTTCACATCTGGTACACTGAACACAGTCGCAACTGAAGATGGCAATGACCTTTTGCAAGGTGGTGATGGAGTTGACCTTGCAGACGGTGGAAATGGTGATGATACCCTCTTCGGTGGTGGTGGTGATGATGCAATAGCTGGAGAGGGGGGGAACGATTTCCTCGATGGGGGACTCGGTAACGATATCTTGATTGGAGGAATTGGTAATGATCGGATTTTCGGACGAATAGGAAACGACCAACTCTTCGGCAATGAAGGTAATGACTCTCTCGACGGAAACTCCGGGGATGACTTTATCGATGCTACTTCAGGAGACGATTCCTTAGCTGGTGGTTCGGGAAATGATACTCTTTTGGGGGGTCAGGGCAATGATAAGCTTAATGGAGGAAACGGGAATGATATTCTTACCGGGGTAGAAGCTACTAATCCTGAGTTAGGTTTCGGTTCAGGTGAGTTAGACGTTCTCACTGGTGGTGGAGGTAGAGATGTTTTTGTTCTAGGAAACGAGCTTTCTGTCTTCTACGATAGTAAAGGATTTAGAGACTATGCTTTTATCACTGACTTTTCTAAAAAGGTTGACTCAATCCAGCTTAGAGGGAATATCTTAGACTATCGTTTAGCTGATATAAATAAGGGTTCTGTTACCTCCGGTGCAGGAATATTTTTCGGTGACAATGAGTTGATTGCAGTTCTCAAAGATGTTTCCTCTTCAGCGTTAGATTTAGCGAAAGCTAGTCAGTTCACATTCGTTAGCTAGATATGAAAGAAATGTTAGTGCTTTGTGAATTTTTTAGCTTAATCGGGCAGAAGCCCCACATTCTATCTGTACTTAGATGAATATGGAATGAATAACCGGACGACGCACAGTTTTCGTCTATGTGGATATTGCCGAGGGTTTTGGTGCTTACAGCATCGGTGCAACGCTCAAATGGTCTCAATACTTTTCGGTTAAGAACTAGGCAGTATTAATAATGGAAAAATTGAGTGGTTGGAATTGTGTTCCAGTTCCACGATGAATAAGCTTCTTATACGGAAACTTGGAACGAGTTTTTTTGGCTAGTCAAGGATTTCTTCTAGCCTGTCGAGGAAGAATCTTCTCATATTAGCCTCAATATTTTCCATCCCCTCTGTCGGCTAATATGAGTTACTGTCGCCTCAGTTAGCCAATCTGCCAGCCTCGGCGGGCAACTTCAATGAAAATACATAAGTTTTCCAAATCCATTCTTGTATATTATGCACGAGTGTGATGCAATAGCAACTATTGATACCATTTGATAGATAAAGTAAGCTGATCCCCAAGAAAACAATCATGTCTCTAAGGAAATAATTATATGTCTATAGTTGCTGTACTTGGTATGGGTGCGATGGGGTCGCCCATGGCCGCAGCACTCTTAAAGGCAGGTCATGAGGTTAAGGTATGGAACCGAAGTCCAGGTAAGACAGCTCCTCTTGTGGAAATGGGGGCTGAAGCCGCCGATACACCTCGTGCAGCTGTGAAGGAAGCAGACTTTGCTATCTGCATGGTGCGAGATGACGATGCCTCAAGGGATGTATGGTTAAATCCTGATACTGGTGCACTGGCTGGCTTGTCTAAAAACTCCGTAGCTATTGAAAGTTCAACAGTTACTGTTGCTTGGGCACGGGAACTCGCAAAGTGCTTTTCTCAGAACGGAATCACCTTCTTGGATGCACCAGTAGCTGGTTCTCGGCCGCAGGCAAAAGCAGGCCAGTTAATTTACTTTGTTGGTGGTGAAGCCGATGCTGTTGCAAAGGCAGAGCCAGTTTTAAAAGCTATGGGCAACGCGGTACACCATGCTGGGCCAAGTGGGAGCGGAGCAGCTGTCAAACTTGCTGTAAATGCGCTGTTCAGTGTGCAAGTTGCAACTGTAAGCGAGTTGATCGGACTCATGCAACGTTGCGGACTAGATGAAACCAAGGTGATGGACATTGTGTCCTCAACTCCGGTGTGTAGCCCGGCAGCTAAAGCAGCAGCAGGTGGAATACTGGCTCGCAACTTCGCCCCAATGTTTCCTATTGAGCTTGTGGAGAAAGATTTAGGTTATGTGTTCGACACAGCCAAACTAAATGGTGCGTTGGTGCCAATGGCAAAAACAGCTCGGGATGTCTTTACGGAAGCTATCAGGCGAGGTCACGGTGATGAGAATATCACTGCTGTATCTCATCTATATCTATAGTTTTGCAGTTGACTTTGGTTTTCATATTCAGGCTAAGTGGGGAACGAAATATGTTGATAGGCAAAATTTACCATTCTCCCTAATATGTATAACAACGCCAATTTAAGTTAGTAATTCTGCGTTTTTACTACATATTTACCACTACCCATTTTTGCAATTACTTAGGAGAATTAAAATGACCCAAGTAAGAAGTAAAGCTCCAATTAACAAGCTTGACAAACCACAAACATCTGGTACAAAGGTTTGGGATGTGATAGTTGGTCTATACAATTATCCAACTTTGCTAGTTGCTCATGAACTAAAATTGTTTCCCCTCCTAGCGGAAACACCATGCACTTTAGAAGAGATTTCCCAGAGTCTAAACCTTGCACCACGAGCAGCAGGAACGCTTTTATCTGTATGTGCATCTCTGGATTTTATCGAACTAAAGGATGGATACTACTCCCTTACGAATGTTGCTTCTGAGTATTTACTTGAAACTAACCCTACTTCTTTTTGCGGCTATTTGGATTTGATGATTGCTAACGCCGATTCCTTCTCCTACGTGGGAGTTAAGAAAGCAATTTTGACAGATGCTCCTATTGTTTATGAGGGTGATTCTCTATACGAAGTTCACGAACAAGAAAATAAAGATCAAGTTACGCGCACTTTTACAAAAGCCATGCATTCCATTAGTGTTGCTCCCGCCCTGGCGTGGCCTGAAACTCTAGACCTCTCTAGCAATAAACATCTGCTGGATATTGCTGGGGGTTCTGGTGCTCACAGCATCGGTGCAACCCTCAAGTGGCCTAAATTGAAAGCCACAATTTTGGATATAGCGCCAGTCTGCGAAGTCGCCCAAGAGTATATTGCAGAGTATGGACTCTCAGAGCAAATCACCACTGAAGTTAGGGATATGTGGAATGATCCTTTCCCCTCTGCTGATTTGCATTTTTACTCGCTGATATATCACAATTACAACCTTGAGAAAAACCGTTTTCTGACAAAAAAAAGCTTTGATAGTTTAGAGCCTGGTGGACGCATAATTATTCACCAGTGGCTATTTAACGATCATCGGACAGGGCCATTATCCACTGCGGCGTTCAACGTGATTATGCAGATTTGGTGTGCTGGCGGACAAGAATATTCAGGTCTGGAGCTATCTACCATACTGGCAGAGGCTGGGTTTGTTGACATTGAAGTTAAACCGACCTTTGAATATTGGAGTTTTGTAACTGCTCGAAAGCCAGAGTAGGCGATCGCTAGAACACCGATTCAGTAATCAAAGATGATAGCCCTGTGCCTATTGGCAAGCATTACTGGATAAATTGAGTAGCGATAAAGTTTTTTCAACATTAAAGTCTTACCAACTCCACTCTGGAATTTTTGATTGGGAATTTGAAGATAATGACCAAACTCATAGTTTACGGAACTCCCCTCAGTACTTATGTTCGCACTGTCCGGTTGCTGCTAGAGTCAGCAGGTTTAGATTATACCCTTAAAGGAATTGATATCTTTAATGGAGAAAACCAGTCAGCAGAGTATTTATCCAAACATCCTTTTGGAAAAGTACCGACTCTGGAAGTGGATGGGGAACTGCTTTACGAAACAACAGCAATCACTGAATACCTCAATATAGTGTTTGCTGATCACAAATTCAGCCCATCTGAACCGATCCTCAAAGCGCGGATGCATCAGATAATAGGGATTATTGATAACTATCTTTATGCTCCTTTTGGAACAATTGTGATGCAATCCTTGATTGTACCAAGTCAGGGCGGCCAGACAGATTCTGACTTGGTACAAAAGGCTGTACCGCCTGTACAAAAGTCTCTAGAGGCAATTGAATCAGTAGTTGTTAGTAGCCCGTATCTACTTGGTAGCGAGCTAAGTATTGCCGATTTCTACGTAATTCCTATCTTCATCTATCTATCACAGACTTCAGAATTTGAGGCAATTACTGCTCAAACTCCGAAACTGCGGAGTTGGTGGGATAAGGTCAGTCAGCTTGAGAATGTGAAAAAAGTGTCCGTATAATTTCAAATGGGGTTGTATGCAACAGCTTACAACCCTTAACTACCTACAATCTAGTGTATTAAATTTAAAATCCCGTCCCATTTTTTATCAAAAGCTGCTCGTAATCGTCTGGAGTATCTAAGTCAAATCCACCTTCTGGGAAAGGAATTGCTAAAACTTCTCCAAAATATTTTTTAATTACCTGTCTTGCACCATCCGTACCACTGAGTGTGGTTAGTTTTGCAAATAAAGTGCGATTAAATAATGCAGGAACACCTAGAGTGTTTGCATATTGTGAAGCAAGGATTGGCTTAAGAGTAGTTAAACGTTTATTGGGACTGTCTTATTTGTGGACTGGTTCTATTAATGGTATCAAGTTACAAGTCTGGGCAACTTGGTTGTTTTATGCTGTTTTAATTGATTTAGCAGATGCTGTTGCCGATGAATTATCTCTACCATTCGACCCTTTCTTGTTTAAGGACGAATATAGTCGTTGCATTTGCTGCTCAATCTTGGATGAATACGGAGTCATAGAATCGAAGAATTCAATGGGCAGATTCAGCTTATTATTGCATGACCCATTTCTGGATCTTATTTAATCCTCATTCCTATTAGTTATATATCGGCTTAAGAACGAGTCACAGATGCATTTGCCTTGGAGTATTAAACAGTATCACAGACTACAAAAATTTTAGCGATCGCTCTTTGGGGAAAACGTTTCGATTTATTGCAGATGTACAAGCGACATCTTTAAATACCTCAAGTTTAGACCTCAATCCTTACGCCAAAATAAGTAAGTTATTTCTGCGTGATTATTAATGGGCAAATCTTACTTGAATAGTCATATTTGGTTATGCTATTGTAATTTTGTGAACGTTAATTTCGACATAGTAACTATGCTAAACAACAATTAATGCAAAATTAGACGTTAGCATTGCTTACTACCATATCCTGATTATAAGTTTTATTCTTCAACAAAATAGCTCAATTCCGTGAGAGTAATTCTCAATTTAATAATGCTGTAAAGCTAGTAATTTTTTAATTATTAGCTGCTTGAAACCAATACCTATAGGTATTGCTCTAATGCTGCTAAATTTATCTGCATTAAGTGGAATTTTAGTAAGTTAATCCTTGTCTATTATTATCACAGCTTACGCATTGAAAGGCTCCCATATTAGTGGCTTCAATGTGTGAATTCCAATACTTTACAACAACATCTACAAGAGGTAAAAAGCAGAAATGGCAAACGTATTTGTTACCGGAACTCAAGGAAATGATGTTTTCGCACTCATAAGCTCAAAGGATAATATTACTGTTACTGCCTTTGCAGGAGATGACTTGATAGCTACTGGATCTGGTAACGACTTCGTTATTGCAGGTAGTGGGAACGACACTATTCCTACTCGAGAAGGCAATGATACTATCGATGGTGGTGATGGCAACGATCTCGTGGTTGGACAAGAAGGAGATGATTCTATTGATGGTGGTGCAGGAAACGATCTTCTTTCAGGTGGCCCTGGCAACGACATTATCACATCCGGCCTTGGCAACGATACTATTAATGGTGGTGATGGCAACGATACCATCGACCTTAGTGCAGGTATTAAAGGCGAATTAAAGGTAGTTTTTGCCGAAGCTGGCAACGATATTATCATTGGTGGTAATGCCGTTGACTCCATTGATGCAGGCGATGGTAACGACTTTGTTTCTACCGGTGCTGGGGATGACGTTTTTACTGGTGAAGGTGGTAATGATACTCTTATTGGTGGTGATGGCAACGATTTAATAGTTGGTGGTAGTGGAAACGATCGGGTTTTTGGCGATGCAGGTAATGACTTACTGTTTGGGGTTGATGGCAATGACATTCTGAATGGTGGTGCCGGGAATGATAATCTCGAAGGTGGTGATGGCAACGATGTTCTGACTGGTGGGATCGGGAATGATAATCTCGAAGGTGGTGATGACAACGATGTTCTGACTGGTGGTGGTGGAAGTGACACCTTGACTGGTGGTGGTGGAAGTGACACCTTGAATGGTGGTGCGGGAGCAGATAGACTAAATGGCGTCAATCCGATTGTTGATACTTCGGGTTTTGGAAAGGGTGAGATTGACGTTCTTACAGGTGGTCAAGGAAGAGATACCTTCGTTCTAGGTGACAAGAACGCTGTTTACTACGATGACGGCAATCGGTTATCCACTGGAAATCAAGATTACGCTATCATCAAAGACTTTCAATCTCACTTTGATACTATCGAACTCAAAGGTTCAGCATCAGATTATTTATTGGTTCAATCTGTTGGTAGTCTTCCATTTGGGACATCTATATTCTTCACTGGTGATTCAAATATTTCTGCTGAACTTATAGGTTTAATTGAAGGACAAGCAGCTACAAATTTCAATCTTAATCATACTAACCAGTTCTCTTTCGTTTAACTTGGTTTACGGGCTGTAATTAAAGCCAAAAAGAGGCTATCTCGGCAATATCCATCAGTTTTTTAGCGAACGCGTGGAAGCTGACGCTAATTTTAAAACTTAGTATGTGCGATGGCGCAAGCGCCATCGCACATGCGTTCATCCGTTGAATTTTGCTCAGTTGCAGCCCTTGTATTCGCTTCTTCAGGCGAGCATTTTCCTATTGACATATCAACGCTTTCATTTGTTCTACACTTTCTCAATACGGTTTGGTTAAAGAAAAAGGGTTTTTAAGTCTTGTGCCTTATATCCCTCCACTGTATTTTGTACTTAAATACAGTGGAGGGATATAAGGCGGGAAAAAACCTAAATATTTTTCAAGAAACATTTGAGGTTTTTCCAAACAATTCAGGAATTGCATAAACGTAGATTGTATGTATATTTGGTCGATCACTTGAGGATTAACTTCAGACGATCAAATTGCACGTTAGTTATTGCAATCAATAACATATAAAGATTTATGAAACACCAAGATCAGTCTTTTCAAAAAACCAAACCGAACCACAATCGTGAAGCTAGCAAATTAGAAGTTATGCCTAATACTTTGGGTTTAGATCAACAACATTGCGACATCCTTGAATATTGCGATGTACTTGTTAAGCATCTAACTCCAGATGATCTGACTAATTATTTAAATCCTGACGAGACTTTTTTAGGATTTGGATATGGAGGAAGTGAATCTATGACCCTCTTTTTAGAAAAACCAGGTAGTGGAAAATTTGTTCGTAAGGTGTTAAGTGAACGTCTGATTACCCCAAAATGGGAACGGGAAGGCAGCGATGTAATGTTGCCTCCTTGTGCGAAAGCCAAGAGTCAGACTCAATACTTGATGAATCTGCCGGAATTAGTTAAGCCTCTTTTTCCTCAAGTATTGAAAGTGATTGAGCGCGAAGAAACAGTAAAAGAGGATGGATTTACAATCTACGAATATATTTACGACATGACTTTTGTTCCTGGCATCGAAGTTAGCCAGTTTGTCAGAAGGTGTAATCCGTCCAAGCAAATCGTAGCCGCACTCTATTGCGTAATCTTCCGGCTGCTGAATGAAAAGATTCACAGTCAGCGTCGGCGCAAAATGTCACAGCCTACTTTGGAGCAATCCTATTTCACCAAAATTGAAAAGCGTCTTGCTCTCGCGCAGGAAACAGCACCGAAAACTTTCAATGACAGCCTGCTAAAAAGCGAAGACATTATGATTAACGGCAAGAGAATGCGTAACTTGCCTCGCCTGCTCAGAGAGTTTCGAGAAAATCTAATTTACCATTCGATTTTAGAGCCGAAGTTCCACTCTCTGGTTATGGGCGATACTAATACAGAGAATATCAAAATTGGCAATATCGAGCCATTGTTGAAACATTATGACAACTTCTCTGTCACAAACCCTCCGTTTACTGCTGAAGATATAGAGATTTGTTTCCTCGATCCGCGCGCTATTGGATTTTATGAGAACGGTGTTGATACTAATGCCGACGATCCGATGTACGACAATAAGCCCTGGCATAATAGTCTCGGCAACTATGATAAGATTCACGGTGAGTATTTTGATCTTGCCTACCAACTCCACAGAGAAATACCCCATATTTTGATCGCTTTTGATGAAGAAAACCCATACGAACTTTCATATAGTGGGATAGAAGAACATTTCAGCGAAGTGATGACTGCTGCTTGGAAGTTGGACAATCCAGATTCAGATGTAAATCAGAACGATCCTAACTGGCTCATACGTTTTGTTTTCCTTATGGGTACCCACTTTGCGGCAATGCCCCCGTACCACTTCAGCAAGAACAATGATGGTGTTTTGATCGACAATGCACATCACCAAAAACGTCCATTAGCAATTTACGTTGAAGGGATCAAGTGGCTTAATTTAACTCTAGATATGCTCGAAGGAAAGATAGATGAATTCCACGGCATCCCGGTTCCTAATTTCCAGATTTTCAACCATGAACCAGCAACAGTAAAAGCACCTTTAGATTATGCAGTTCCCGAAAATTTCGCCGCAAATCAGTCAGATGATCGGTCAGCGCCAGTGTTTCAAAGGGCTGCTAAATGAACGACGGGTTTTTCCAACCCCTTGGCACTGGTGCGTTCACGGCTTAGGAATCGGACAGGAAGCAACAGGCTTTGAACCAGAGAAATCGGATCGGTTGCTCAAAATAAGTTTTGCGCTATCTCAAAAAAATAACACTAATTACAATACATTTGCACATCATTTGCTTAATGGCATCCTGGCAAGATGTGAAGCTATATCGTTCAATAGTTACCTTGCTCAAGAGCGATCGCATGACGAGTTTAAAAGCGCTATCAACCAGTTACCGAGTGAACCTTGGCAGTACGCACGTGCTTGTGCTTTATTAACGGAAAGTTTAGTGAAGGTCGGTCAACTTGAACCCTATCGACATCTTGTTCGTTGGCATCTAGAAAGGGCTTTAGAGCAAGTAGCGAAATTAGATTTATCGAGCAATAAGCTGCGTTATGAGCAATTACAACTATTCGCTAATCTGCTCTTGGCCGTAGGACAGGCAGAGTTTACCGACTTGTTAGTATTACAGCAGGAAAATGGGGATACATATACTGATAAAGCTTTGCAATTGGCTACAACTATCTCTGATATCTTTTACCGTGGTAGAGGTTCCGCGATTATTTTTTCCGTCTTGGCCATCATCGGTTGCAGAGAGCAAGTATGTACAGGAGAGCAAAATCATCTTCAGACTCTTTTAGATATCTTTGATTCGGAGTTAAGTGATTCATTAAGGCGAGATTCAGATGGAGTTCATGAGGGATCGGATTACTATCTATTTCCGCTCTCACTCATACTTAATGCAATTGCCGTGTTGGATTGTCCTGATTATCTAACTTATAAGAGGGACTGGGTAGAACAAGCTGTATCGCTTTATCATACGCTCTCGCCTGCCTCACAGACTTCGCAGATAACATTTTTTATCTATGCATTAGATAATCTCGGAGTGCTTCATGTCTATATACCTGATATACTTACATTCTTTCATCAGTGTATGGAAGGATATATACAATCAACAGATGGCTTCCGAGTTGATGCTTATTTACGATGCACTTACTTGATTCATCTGGCTTGCCAGTTAGGATGTCCTGATATACTTCATCCGTATATTTGGTCAATATTCTCGAATAGTGCAGCCGAGATATTTGCTTCTGAATACTATCTCGAAAGTACTTATGGCTCCAGTTATATGGTGGCTGCGTATGCATTATCTGCATTCGATAGAATAGGGAAATTGGATATGTTGTTTAGTCCAGAATTCAGACTGCCAGATGCGATCGCTCGTTTTCAAGATAATCCTGAATCAACCGCAATAAATTCACCAAAGACCGTGTTTGCGCTGATTGAAGCTGGGTTGCGAATGCGTCCTATAGGGTCTTGTGACACACCAATTTTCCAAAAAGTTCACATTGACAAGTAACAGTTTGGAAAAGCATATTCATGGTTCACGGTTTTGGTAAAGTTAAATAGATGATTTAAAAACCACATCTGTTGTAGGGGTAATATATAAATTTCCCCTACAGCACGGCTGTATTTACCATAGAAAAATGATTTTCTTGACGTTGATACACAAGAGAATTCGTTTGTACAGTGCGTAATTCCTAATAAAAGTATAGATAGTTAAAGAGAGGTTAATAACTAATTAATATGGCAACTATAAATTTAAAAGTGAACGGAGAAAATAGAGAGGTTAATATCACCGAAGACACTCCAATTCTATGGATGCTTCGGGATCATCTTGGGCTAAATGGGACTAAATTCGGGTGTGGGATGGCGCAATGCGGTGCTTGTACAGTACATCTCAACGGTATTCCGATTCGTTCATGTGTGACTCCAGTATCGGCAAGTATCAATCAAGATATCTTAACGATAGAAGGACTGTCGGATATCGGCGATCACCCAGTTCAACGAGCTTGGACAGAACTTGATGTACCGCAATGTGGATATTGTCAGTCGGGGCAGATGCTCTCTGCTGCTGCGTTGCTTTCTGAAAATCCCCAACCCACGGATGCCGATATTGATGCTGCGATGTCTGGTAACATTTGTCGTTGCGGTACTTATCAAAGCATACGAGCCGCCATTCATAGAGCTTCCGAGTTGTTGAGCCAGCAAAGTTAAGGAGGTTGTCAGAATGGAAAACAATACAACTACGCGCCGCAGTTTTCTCAAGGCATCTGGCGCAGTGGGAGCAGGTTTGTTTCTTGGGTTTTATCTGCCACCGACTAGCCGCGTGGAGGCCGCAACCTCTCCAGCTAATTCAACCAAGCCCCTGTCAAAGCCCAATGCCTTTATCCGTATTCTGCCGGATAATACCGTGACGATTATTGTCCATAAAGTTGAAATGGGGCAAGGGGTTTATACTTCTTTACCGATGATACTCGTTGAAGAACTCGAAGCCGATTGGGACAAAATTCGCATTGAGTCTGCCCCCGTACATCCCGACTATGACCATACAGTATGGAAAAATTATCAAGGTACCGGCGCTAGTACTAGCATTAGCTCCACTTGGGATCAACTGCGGTTGGCTGGTGCTACAGCACGAGAAATGTTGATCGCTGCGGCTGCCATAACCTGGAATGTATCACCAGAGAGTTGTATTGCTGAAAAAAGTTATATTTTACATCAAGCTAGCGATCGCCGCTTATCTTTTGGAGAATTAGCCGATCGCGCCGCCCAAATGCCAGTCCCAGAAAACGTTACGCTCAAAAAACCCAGTGAATTCAAACTGATTGGTAAGCCAATTAAGCGCTTGGACACTGCTGACAAGGTTAAAGGGAAAGCAGTATTTGGGATCGATGTCCAAGTTCCCGGAATGCTGATTGCTCTGATTGCGCGGCCGCCAGTTTTTGGCAGTCGCTTGCAACATTTTGAGGCTGAAGCAGCCAAAGCCGTTGCAGGTGTAAAGCATGTGGTAGTGCTACCTATGGGTATAGGAGTTGTGGCCGATAGCTTTTGGACTGCTAAAAAAGGGCGTGATGCCCTCACAATCACATGGAATGAAGGCCCCAATGCCGAGCTTTCCTCTGAAGGTTTACAGAGCAAATATGCTGATCTCGCAAATAGTCCAGGGCTAGTGGTGAGAAAAACGGGCGAAGTCACACCCGCACTTGATGCAGCAGCGAAAAAGCTCCAAGCAGTTTACGAAACACCTTACCTAGCCCATGCGCCGATGGAGCCATTAAACTGTGTAGCTGACGTGCGATCGCACAGTTGCGATATCTGGACAGGCACACAGATGCACACAACCGATCAACAAGCTGCCTGTGAAATTACCGGACTAAAGCCCGAACAAGTTCAGATTCATACAACTTTACTAGGGGGTTCCTTTGGACGACGCTCTAATCCACATGGAGATTACGTCAAAGAAGCCGTGCAACTATCCAAAGCCATTGGCAAGCCGGTGAAAGTAATCTGGACACGCGAAGACGATATCCGTGGCGGTTATTATCGACCAGTGCATTACAGTAAAATTGCTGCTGGGCTTGATAAAGATGGCAACATTACTGGATGGTCTCATCGGTTGATTGGTGAATCAATTGGCAAGGGTACTCCATTTGAAAAATTATTGATTCATGAAGGCATCGATCACCTTTCAATTGAAGGGGCAGATCACCCTTATACAATTCTTAACCAACTTGTAGACTATCACCCTGTTGATAATGGTATACCAGTGCTGTGGTGGCGTTCAGTTGGTCACAGTTTTACTGCCTTTGTTGTCGAGTCTTTTTTGGATGAATTGGCCACCGCCGCCGGCCGAGATCCGCTTGAATTCCGGCTTGCCATGCTGGGTGAGCAACCACGACACCGAACCACTTTGAACCTCGCTGCTGAAAAAGCAGGTTGGGGACGCAAGCTTCCAGTCGGTGTACACCAAGGACTAGCTCTACATAAATCATTTGGCAGCACCGTCGCCCAGATTGCCGAAGTATCCGTCACCCCCGACGGACAACCCCGTGTTCACCGAGTAGTTTGTGCTGTTGATTGTGGCATTGTGGTCAACCCTGACACTGTGCGGGCCCAAATGGAATCGGGCATTGTCTATGGCTTATCCGCCGCCTTGTATGGAGAGATTACCTTTAAAGACGGTCGTGTACAGCAAAGTAATTTTCACGATTATCCCGTACTGCGGATGAATGAAATGCCTAAGGTCGAAGTTTATATCGTGCAAAACACAGAAAAACCTAGTGGTGTGGGTGAAATTTCCACACCACCGATCGCACCTGCGGTATGCAACGCGATTTTTGCGGCCACAGGCAAACGGATTCGGCGATTACCCATAAGCGCATAAAAGTTACAGCAAGCATAGATAAATTAGTGTGACTGCATAGCATACCGATTTAAGACGCATCACCCACGAATTTTCTTTACAGCTAACCAGGAGGCAAAATGACCACAACGACAACTGCTGCTGTAGTCCACGAACCCCAGGGGCAATTTACATTCGAGACTATTGAACTTGATGATTTACGCAGCAACGAAATATTGGTTCGTAATCAAGCTAGCGGCATCTGTCATACAGATTTTGTGGCGCAAAATCTCATGAAAATGCCGGTTGTGTTAGGTCACGAAGGTGCAGGGATCGTGGAAGCTGTGGGGTCGGGTGTTAGCCGAGTTAAACTAGGCGATCGCGTAATCATCTCTTATCCCTGGTGTGGTACTTGTCATGGGTGTTTGGAGGGTCAGCCTTATTTCTGCGATCATCACATCCCCTTGGGATTTGGTGGTACTCGCTTAGATGGTTCCCACACGATTAAGTTGTGCAAAGAGCGGATTTCCGGTGCATTTTTTCAGCAGTCCTCCTTCGCTACCCACTCAATTACAGTGGAGCGCAATGTCGTGCCAGTGAACAGCGATCAGCCTGCTGAGAGGTTGGCAGCCATTCCTTGTGGGGTTCAAACCGGTGCAGGTTCTATTCTCAATACCTTTAAAGTTGGCCCCAGAGACGGACTGGCGGTTTTTGGTGCTGGTGCTGTCGGTTTGAGTGCCATTATGGCAGGTAAACTAGTCGGCGCGTGGCCATTGATTGCTATTGATGTGGTGGAAGAACGCTTAAATCTAGCCCTGGAGTTGGGTGCAACCCATGTATTGAATGCCAAGGACGGGAGAGTTGCCGAACGAATCAAGGAGATTGCCCCTCATGGTGTTCGCTATACTCTGGAAACCTCCGGGAATGAACAAGCGCTCAATGATGCCATTGACTGTTTAGCCACTGGTGGCGAATGCGGTATGGTGATCGCGCCTCATTTTGGCGAGAAATATCCGTTTTCACCAACGCAGATTTTTAAACGTGCAGCAAATTTGCGGGGAATTATTCAGGGGTCTTCTGTACCAAATACCTTTTTGCCGACATTACTGGAATTAAATCAGCAAGGGCGCTTTCCCTTTGAACGTTTGATTACCGTTTATGATTTCCAGGATATCAACAAAGCTGTAGCGGATACTAAAGCGGGCAAGGCGATCAAGCCAGTCCTGAAAATATCATAATCAGCCGTCCTTTACGGCTTTTGAAGTTAATACAAAGGAAAAGGAAATCTAACTCATGCAATTTATAATATTTCTATTAGGTGCCTTCTTGATGGGAGCCATTACCCCCATCTATCTGCCAATGAATAGCTCTGTGGCTCGGTATGTAGGTTCGCCAATTCTAGCCAATATAGCTTTCTTTTTCATGGGTCTGGCTACTACCTTTATAGCTTTGTCTATAACCTTGCTTTTGACATCAAACATAGATGGGTTAGCGATCGCTTCAAAATTCAAAAATGTTCCCATACATCTATATCTCAGTGGTGTCTTTAGTGCTTTGTTAGTCTTCGGAACCACCACCTTGATTCCCCGTTTGGGAGCTAGTACTTTCTTTGTTTTGTTTGTGTTGGGTCAGGTGGTGATGGCAGCAGTGGTCAGCCATCTAGGTATCTTAGAGTCTCCTAAAGACCCGATTTCGCTCCAAAAAATTGCCGGTATCATCTTCTTGATCGCAGGTGTAGGGCTAGTCACATTTTCTAATGTTAAAGAAATCAGTTGGCTACCTAATTTCTTCAAGAGCTTTGATGCCAGCCTTTAGGGAACATAACCTTGATCAGCAATAATCTACCCTCAATTAAACTCATTTTAAGCAGAGTTAGTCTAGGAATGAAATGCTAGTAAACGTTACAACCAGTTCTGTAATCAACGCATCGGTTGAACAAGTATGGGCGAAAATCCGAGACTTTAATGGCCTGCCTGCTTGGTATCCGTCTGTAATCGACAGCCATATAGAAAATGGTGAGCCTAGCGACAAAATAGGCTGTATCCGTAGTTTTAATCGTGAAGATGGACTGAAGCTGCGGGAGCAATTACTAGGACTTGACGATCAAAAATATGTCTGCACCTATTTTCTGCTAGAGCCTAACAAGCCGATGCAAGACTACATTTGTACTATACGGCTGTTACCAATTACAGATGCCGATCGCACTTATATTGAATGGCTGGCAAACTTTAAATGTTTACCTGAAGAAGAAACCGAATTACGGCAGAATCTAGAACAGGTGTTTCAAGTCGGTTTTGATGCCTTGAACAAAATTTTCAGCAGGTAATATGGATTTTAGCAAACGAGCTTTTTTGAAAACAGCAATTGATCTGTCCGTCGGTGCGGTGGTGGCTCCATTGGCAACAGATGCATCCCAAGTTACCAACCAAACTACTGAGTTCAGCAAGAGCGTATTCAAGAAAATTGCAATTGAAGAGGCTTTTGCAACGCCTGAATTATTTGATGAGTGGCGCAAACTCCTCATAAACGATGCCGAAAAAGAACCCGGATTCCAAAAATTGTACAAACCGTTTCTGAATAGCCCTGCAACTAAAGAGATCCGCGATCGCCTCACTGATGTTGGAGCCAGTCGCATTCGTGATATGGATCAAAATGGAATTGATATGCAGATACTGTCAATCACGTCGCCGGGTGTTCAAGTATTCAGCACCGGCAAAGCTGTAGATATTGCCAAAAAGAGTAACGATCAACTAGCTGAATTCATCTCTGCTTACCCAGATCGGTATGCTGGACTTGCGGCAGTGGCACCCCAAGCACCGAATGAGGCCGCCCGCGAGTTGGAAAGAGCAGTAAAATATCTGGGTCTTAAAGGTGCAATAATTAATTCCCACACTCACGGGGAGTATTTGGATCAATCAAAGTATTGGGTAATATTTGAAGCTGCCCAAGCATTGGATATACCAATTTACTTACATCCGAGAACACCTTCTCCAGAGATGATAAAACCTTTTCTCTCATACGGTCTCGAAGGTGCTGGTTGGGGTTTTGCTGTGGAGACTAGCACGCACGCAATGCGTTTAATCCTGAGTGGTTTATTCGATCGCTTTCCCAAACTTAAATTTATTCTAGGGCATTTAGGCGAAGGTATACCGTTTTGGCTTTCCCGGATCGACGGTCGTTTTGCTAATGAAACTTGGACAAAAATGGATGATTCGAGTCAAGCAAAAAAGCGGCAAAAAAAACCAAGCGAATATTTCATGGATAACTTTGTTGTTGCTACCAGTGGGGTAAACTGGTCTCCAGCTTTGATGTTTGCGCTTTCAGTATTAGGTTCTGACCGTATATTGTTTGCCATTGACTACCCGTATGAATCCACTGCCAAAGCAGTTGAAGGTATAGATAGTACACCTATGAGCGATGTCGATAGAAAAAAAATATACCATCTGAATGCGGAAAATTTGTTTAAACTGAAAACCCCTGTAAGTAAGTCAGGGAGAAAATTTTTAACTATGTAACAAAGAATTAAGTAGAAGAATTAGAGTTAAATCTTACACGTTGTGTACTGTAGTTTCCCTTTTCTCCTCTTCTTTGAATTCCATCAATGACAGCATAAGCAAGATATAACTCATCCTCAAAAGTTTTCGAGGCTAGTTCATCTTTTTTGAGGTGTTGCCACTCCAATTCAATTGGATTCATTTCAGAACAATATTTGGCTAGAAAGAATAAGTACAAACCCATGTCTTCCCACTTTGACCATAACTGCTGTACTTCTTTACACTGATGTATCGGACTATTGTCCTGTACGATGACTTTAATACGTCCAGATTTTTGGGCTTCATGGTATTTCCTTGACTTAAGAGAAGTTCCTCCTGATAACAATCAGGCCGAACGAGAGTCCTTCGGACACGCTTCGCGAACGATTCGTTTGGCTGTGACCAAACGCTCATGTTAGCGGTGGTTCCCGTTCAATGGAGCGGTTTCAACATACTGCCAATTTGTTAACTGTGGTGCAAACCTGCCGCCGTCAAGTCGCTTCGATCCAATTAAAAATTATTAATTATTAATTAAAAATTGCAATAAGTGGGGGCTTGTACTCCAAATTAATTAAAAATTATTATTATTAATTTTTAACTTTTAATTTTTAATTTTTAATTAAAAAAAGGTCAAGGTAGGTCTGTAATTGATTTTTTTGCACAAGCTCTACTTGCTGGTTCTCTTGATTATCAGTCTCGTCCGTCTCTGCTTCCTGAATATTAGACCTGAATCCTTCTTCGCAACACCCTTGAAAAAAGGATAATTTAACCTATTACTGACAAAAATTGCATAAAATATTAAACAATCTCTGATAAATTTATAACTGTTTAATATATTAGGATTGCTGTATGTCAGCAAAAGAGTTTATCAAAGCTAAATTTGATTCCCTTTATCCTCATCTGAACGAGAGATCAATACGTCTCTGGGCTGCCGCAGAAGCTATTGCATTCGGAAGAGGTGGAATTACGCAAGTTTCTCAAGCAACAGGTCTGTCACCAAAAACGATTCGCGTCGGAATCCGTGAGCTTGAAATTGAGCCAGATACTCAAATCAAACATACCCAATTTCAGGAGAAAGTTCGAGGTAAAGGAGGTGGTAGAAAGCGTCTGCTAGACACTGACCAAACCTTGATTCAAGACCTGGAATCATTAATTCAACCAGTGAGTTGTGGAAATTCAGACCCACCTCTACGTTGGACTTGTGAAAGCACCACAAAAATAGCTGAAAAATTACGAACGAAGGGTCATGTTATCAGTGCTAGAAAGGTTGCTTCCTTATTCTATGAACTGGGCTACAGTCTACAAAACAACTATAAAATAAAAGAGCGATATTCTAACTATGATCGGAATCTTCAATTTCAATATATCTATGATCAAGTACAAAGTTTCCAAGCCCGTAGACAACTGACAATTTCACTTAGAATCAAGAAAAAAGAAGTTATTGAACACTATAAAAATGATGTAACAGAATATCAATCGAAAAAACAGTTTATCAAGGCTAGTACTGATTATCTTGCCGATCATCAAGAACTCTTAAATACTGTTTATGATTTGACTACAAGCCAGGGGTGGGTAAATGTGGGCATTAATAATGAAACTGTAGATGTCACTGTTGAGTCAATTCGTCGATGGTGGCAAGATATGGGCAAAAAAATTTATAAGAATGCTACAGAATTGTTTATTACAGCAGACTGTAGTGAGCGTGATGAGTATTGCTTGCAGTTATGGAAGGCCCAACTCCAGAAACTTGCTAACGAAATTGGACTTATCATTCAATTTGCACATTTTCCGCCTGCTACAAGTAAGTGGAACAACATAGAACATCGTATGTTCTGTCTGATTACAGAAAACTGGAGAGGTAGACCACTAACCATTAAAGAAGTGGCAATTAATTTAATTAGTACTATTACCACCAATGAAGACCTAATAATTATAACTCCAAATGATGAAAATAAATGTCAGATAGATATGGATATAAATAACCAAAAATTGTCAAGAGTCTGCCTACAAAAATCTCAATTCAATAATGACTGGAACTACAGATTTTTACCTCCGAATTATTTGGATCTCTCCTCTTTATTTAATAACAAGGGCGAACACACTTTTTGAGATTAATAGAGAAAGGCACATACATTATCTGCGAATTTTAATCCACAGTATCCGCATATATGGTTCTGCTTTTTCGGGGCTTTTAAAGTAACATCATCAATAGAGTTGAGATTTCCTTTTGCTCCAGTAGATAATATCCCCGTTGTCTGGTGATGCATCACCTTTAACGTTAATAGGTTTATTTTCAGCAAATAGTACCGTGGTAAAAGCCTATTTGACGGTTAAAACGCATATACTACCATGAGATTAGAGTATAATTTTCCCATTAGGGATCGAAAGTCATAGCCCTTGATCCTCAAGCATATCGCCTACTTTGTCGTTTGGGATGTTATCGTTACCAAGATATACCCACCATTCCATCTCAAGGATTGTTTTGTTTCCTTTGGGATGTCCCACCCGATCAACATCGCCAAATCATCGCCTCGTTGAGAAATCGGTCTTTGGTGGAGTGCGAGAAAGGTGAATACTGGTTGCATCCCGTGATTCGGAAAGAAGCGATCGCGCGTTTACGCCCCAGGAATGAATGGGAAATTGCCAACCACAAAGCCGCAGAATTCTGGACAACTAGTGTTAAACAAATTGAAACTTTTAAAGCTTACAAAGCATCTTTAGAAGCATATTATCACTACATAGATATTAATGAATTTGAGTTGGCTGGTAAGGTCATTTTAAAAAGCCGGAATAATCAATGGCAGCAGTTTTTACCTCTTGGTAGTACATTGTATCGGATGGGTTTAATTCAACCGATACTTGCAGCAATTGATCGAGTTGTTAATAATCTTGATAATGACCAAAATCTCAGCGAACTTTATAAGATATTGGGCGATTTATATTGGATAACAGGTAAGATTAGTCAAGCGATCGCTTGTCAACAAAAGACTATTACTCTGGCAACGCAAGCATAGCAGAAATCCATCGACAACAAGCATTTGCATTAGCCCTTACTCATCATACAGAAGCAATCGAACTTTTAGATAAAATAGGTGCTAAGTGTGACCTGCCTGAAGCTTAGTTCCAATTAGGTTTAACTTATCAAAAGAGGGCAAAGCCTGATGACAGCCAAATCAATTTTAATCGAGCGATTCAACTATTCACTGAAATAAAAGCTCCGAAGCAAGTTGAAAAAATTTCCAACTGCACTGCTCAAGGTTATGTCAACCATTCCTGACATTATTGAGCGGATATCCCTGCTTTCTGGTGCTGAACTATGCGTAGACGCTAAACCAAGGCATTATTGATAACACACATAATACATGTCTAATAGCGAACGCTATTGACTTGAGTGGAAATCATTTTAAGCGATCGCACATCCTCGACAAAGAGCAATATCTGACGCTAAGCCAAGCAAGAGTCTACAGTTTTGCAATTCTTTAGACAAATGCGATCGCCTACGGTGGGAGAAAGAGCGCCATCGCTCACCTCATCTTCCTACATCAACTAATTATGGTGTTATCTGATCGCCAAAGCTTTATATACACTAAATTCTAAATTTGTCAATATATACTATTTACAGCTAAAGTCTAATGTTAGAATCAAGTCTTCAGCTAAACTAGATATTATACAAACCATTGCTAATTACTAGTACAAGATGGCGGAATTTTGCCTACCTTTAACAAGGGGCAAAATCCTCTTGTTAGTCTGGTTAATTGAGATGGTATCTAGATTTACGCCGTGCTTTACTGTTGCTATGTCTTTCGCTCTCGAAGGAAATCCGGTTAAATGGTAGAGATAATTCATGACTCTAGCGTGTCTGTCAACTCAACTAAATACTACAAAAATGGCTTAATAGTTTAGGGATTGTGACAGTTAGTTTGTCTCATTGCCCATAATAATAAAAGTAACCCTTCAGCAATTTACTGTTGTACTCTATTAGTAATTCATAACTATATTTTAATTATGACTACGCAAACACTACCTCCACCCGAAGTTTATCAAGGTCAGTTTGGGGAATTTACAATTACTCAGAGCGATCGCACTGGCGTAATTATCTATCGCGCTGGCTTAATGGTAGCAGCACTGAGCTTTGCCATAGGCAGTGCTTTGGTTTTGCTCAACAATAACCCGGCTATTTTTACCGCACTTACACCTCTTTATACTTGTTTTAGTGTCGCTCTTGGTGTAAGTTTATTTACCATTCATATCTATATGGCATCACTGCACCGAATATTGCAAATTTTTTGGGCGATCGGTAGTATAGCATCAGTGATTCTGGCAATCTCTAGTAGTGAACCTTTAGCTCTTACTGTTTACAATCAGCCTCTTACCTTATTTGGAGTTGGTTTTATCTTCGTTGCTTTGACAGGTATTTACTTTAAAGAGGCTTTTTGCTTCAATCGCCTGGAAACCAAAGTATTAACCCTAATAGTACCGCTACTATTGTTAGGACATTTGGTGGGAATTTTACCAACTCAGGGGGAAAGTATTTTATTAGGAATTTGGGCAACGTTGTTTTTGGTGTTTGCCCTGCGAAAGACAGTGCAAGCAATTCCTGCTGATATCGGAGATAAGTCTGTATTTACTTACTTGAAAGAACAACGTTTAGCTAAGGTTTAATGCAGGCAAAAAATCGTCGGTGTCGAAAATTTCCAAAAATCAAATTAATAAAACGCCAAGAAATGTGGACACTTACGGCTCAGGGGTGGGCGATTGCAATCGCTTCGATTGCTTATTTAATATTCTTCACTATTACTCATGTACACTCATTTCTCGCCGTGACTTCCCCGATCAAATCAGCAGAAGTATTAGTTGTTGAAGGATGGCTGCCAGATTATGCCATACAACAAGCTTTGACTGAATTTAAAAACGGTTCTTATAGTCTAGTAATTACCACAGGAGGCTCAATAGAAAAAGGAAATTATCTTAGTGAATATAAGAACTTTGCAGAAGTGTCAGCCGCCACTTTCAAAAAACTCGGTTTAGAATCAGAGAAGGTGGTAGCTGTGCCGACACCTGTGGTAATCAAGGATCGTAGTTATGCATCTGCTGCCGAATTTAATCGTTGGCTATCCGATTCCAATTTAAAGCTACAATCAATTAATGTTTTTTCTTTAGATGTTCACACCCGTAGGAGTTGGTTGCTATTCAAAAAACTACTTAGCCCTAACATCAAAGTTGGTGCGATCGCTGCCAAAACACAAGATTATGATCCAAACAAATGGTGGGATTATAGCCAAGGTGTACGGACAATTATTGATGAAGGCATAGCTTATATTTATGCGCGGTTTTTGAATTGGAAATCCTAAAAGTAATAATTTGTAATTCGTAATTTTGAGTTACGAACTACGAATTATTTTATGTAGCTTTTTTTAATTAAATGAGCTATATCAGAGCAAGTGAGGAGCTTGTTCTTAGGGGCTTAGGGATAGGGTTAAGTACCTACTTCAACTGAAAACTGAAAACCGCTATATAAAACGTAACTTTGCTAGGGTGGGGTGCTTTTACTATATGCAATTAAACAAACATCATATTACTTTTGCAGAATTTGTAATAATGCTTGTCGGTAAATTTTTAGACCCTCTGCATTCAGATGATCGCCATCGCTCGATAAATTATCCTTAAGAACATTATTCTCATACAATGGTGCTACTCCTGCTGCTGCAACTGGCACTTTTTCTATTTCAGCAACTTTATTAATCAAAGCATTAATTTGTTCAACTTTAGAATTTGGGGCTGATATAGTTGGATCTGAGCTTGCTGCAACTGTTGAATAAAAACCCGGAATGAGAAAAATCTCTTTATTTCCCATTGTGCGGACAAGTGCGATCGCTTCTTGCAGATTTTTGCTAAACAACTCATCACTAATTCCATACCAAGCATCATTTCCACCTATGGCAATAATAGCTTTTTCGCATGTAACCTTGGTAGGAATTAAACTTTTCAGTTGTTCTAGTAATGAGATTGTACTCAAGCCATTTAACCCAAAATTAAAAGTACCATTTCCAAGGGTATTACCAAGTTCAGCCGAAACAGAATCACCAAATAAGCAACCTGAAAACTGTTTATTTTGGGCGGCAAGTATTTGATATTGTAGTGCAATTTTTCCTAAAGGTGAAGAACTTACATCATCCTTTGGAGGTCCATCAGCAGAACCAGAAGAGGAATTTGCCATGCTGGCTAGCTTAGAAATTTTTGACACATCAACAACTAGTTGATTACTGGGATAGGCTGCTAGAAAACTGACTAATCCTAGACCTTCTGGTGATTTTGCTCCTATGATAATGGCAGATCGTAAGGCTTGTATACTGGCTTGATCGCGACGGGCGATCGCTTGGGATGCAAAAGCTAAAATTTGCTTGCCCATTCCTGTATTTATCAGCTTATCTAAAGCCACAATATCAAGAGACATTTTTACCTGAAGGGCATCTTGAAACTTCTGTTTCTCCTTAGGACTGAGGTAATGCAAGAAAGATTGCAGATCGGCAGAAACCTTTTGGTTGTCGGCATAGTTGCGTATATCCGCCACAGGGAGCGATTGCTCAAACAATCCGTATCTGACAGTAACTTTCTCAGCCGCCAAACTAGGCAAGGAACCAAGCCCACTGTGCAACAGTAAAAATATTAAGCACCCAGATAGGCTTATTAAAAGACGATAGAAATATTTCATCACAGAAGATAAGAAGATAGTCAATAGTTAATAGTCAAGAGTCAAGGGTCAAAAGTCAAGGGGTTGGTCATTTGTCATTAATTATTCTTCCCCTGCCTCCCCTGCTCCCTCATCCCCCTAATCCCCCTCAACAAACAACCCCAATTTGGGAATACTCAATCAAGTAGTGAGGATGAAACCGTGGTAGAAGAAGGCGCATATTGGCTAGCTTGGGCGCAAATTTCGGGAATTGGCCCGGTATTACTGCGGCGGCTGCAACAGCATTTTGGCACGTTAGCAACAGCTTGGAACGCTACCAAGCTACAGTTAGGAGAAGTAGAAGGTTTTGGTTATCAGACACTAGAAAAAGTAGTACAACAGCGATCGCGTTTGCATCCAGAACAACTATTCACCAAGCACCAGCAAGAAAATTCCCATTTCTGGACACCAGCAGATGCAGATTATCCCCGCTTATTGTTGGAAACTCCGAGTCCACCGCCGATTTTGTACTATCGCGGTGAAGTCGAACTCCAAGAAAATCTCGGACAAAAACCGATGGTTGGAATTGTCGGAACCCGTCAACCCTCAGAATACGGTATCCGTTGGACTCGGCAAATTAGTACAGCTTTGGCTAAAAATGGCTTTACAGTTGTTTCTGGTATGGCAGAGGGAATTGATACAGAAAGCCACATCGCCGCCATGAAAGCAGGTGGACGCACGATCGCAGTTTTAGGAACTGGTGTAGATGTCATCTATCCACATAAAAATCGAGATTTGTACAAGCAAATTTTGACGGCTGGGTTAGTCGTGAGTGAGTACCCCACGAAAACCCCACCCGATCGCACCCACTTTCCCCGCCGCAACCGGATTATTGCAGGTTTAAGCCGCGCCATCCTCGTAATGGAAGCGCCGATCAAATCTGGTGCTTTAATTACTGCTACCTACGCAAATGAATTTGGTAGAGATGTCTATGCACTGCCTGGGAGAGTGGACGATCACCCATCCCAAGGGTGCTTAAAGTTACTGAGTCAAGGAGCTTCTTTCATCCTCAAAGAATTAGATGAATTGTTAACAATGCTAGGAGCAATACCACAAATTGATGGAGTCGAGGCTTCCACAGCACCAGAACAGTTAATACCAACTTTATCGCCAGAATTGCAAACGGTAATGGATGCGATCGCAAGTGATGCTTTACCCTTCGATTTTATTGTCCAGCAAACCGGCATGGCTGCTGGTTCAGTTTCCGGTGCGTTGTTACAGTTGGAACTTATGGGTTTCGTTTCGCAATTACCAGGAATGCGGTATCAAAAAAGTTAAGAGTTAACTTTTTTGATAACAGCCTACTACCTAGAAAACTAGGCAACCAGACTCAAATCGCTACTACTCAAAGTAATATCAGGATTCCCTAAACTAGCAAACTCAAACACGCTTCCTGTACCCAGAACATTACCATCTTGGTTATAAAATAAACTGCCACTACTTTGGCTAAAGACAATATGGGCATTACTGGCGTTGATAAACTGATCATCACTGACAACTGCAAAGTCAGTTAAAGCTTGTCCCACTGTATTAGTAATAGTATTAAAGGTGGTTTTACTCAGCACAATCTGGTCTTGTCCCGCTTTAAACTCGCTGATGTAATCAACACCTAATGCTGTGCTAAATACACCATTGATTTGGAACAGATATTTATCATCACCAGTTCCTCCTGTGAGAATATCATTACCATTACCTCCCTGGAGGCTGTCATCTCCCCCTAGCCCTTGCAACTGGTCATTTCCATCACCGCCAATCAGGATATTATTCAGTGTATTACCAGTGAGACGGTCATTACCTGTACCACCCGTTGCGTTTTCGATCGCGTTGTTGGCAATAATCAGTTTGAGATTGCTATTAACCGTTTGCGATGAGGTTGCGCCCAGATTTACGTTTACCGAAACTGTAGTACCGCTAAAGTTAATCGTATCAGTACCACCTGTTGTCGTTTCTGTAATTGTGTCGGTTCCCAAGGCAGTAGTAGCTAGAAAAGAATAGGTATCATTCCCAGCGCCCCCAGAGAGGATATTATTGGCACTATTCCCTTTGAGAATATTATTGCCTGCATTACCTGTGCCGTTGATTGCTGCTGTTCCTGTGAGGGTGAGATTTTCTACATTGGTTGGCAAAGTCGTGGTAACGGAAGCAGTGAGGGTATCGGTGATAGTTGTGGTGATGTTTGCTGTTGTGCCAAGACTGGCATTGGTGGGAGAGTTTAGGGTTAAAGTAAAGGTTTCATTTGCTTCATTTAAAGAATCATTGAGAATGGGAATATTGATGACTTTACTGGTGTCACCTGGGTTGAAAGTCAAGGTTCCCGTGGTGCTGGTATAGTCTACCCCTGCTGTAGCTGTACCGTTAGTAGTGGCATATTGAACGGTAATACTTTGGGTGCTGGCGTTGGAGAGACTAACACTATAACTAGCGTTTTGCGGACTGGTGTTACCTTCGACTATCGTCTGGTTATTACTGAGGTTGATGCTGACGGACGACGAAGAATCGTCATTAGTAATAGTTCCAGTGACGGCTGTTGTAGTGCCGATGGTGTAACCACTGCCTGTTGCTAAAGTTAAAGCAACGGTTTCATTACTTTCAAAAGTGGTGTCTGTTGTCGGGTTAATGGTGAGAGTTGCCGTACTTGCACCAGCTGCAAAGATAATAGTTCCTGTGGTTGCAGCGAAACTTGCTGCACCGCTTTGGCTGTAGTCGGTGTTGAAGGTAGCTGTACCACCAACGCTATAGTTTACAGTTAAGGCATTGGTAGTGTTACCTATTCTGGTGAAAGTGTAAACTAGGTTGGTGGTTCCATCTTCAGTGATGCTGTTTGAAGATAGGGCTAGGGTAATGTTAGCCAGCAATGGCTTATAGACAAAGTAATTACCAGTTCGACTCAAGCCTGTTTGATTTTTGATGATGGCAATCAGTTCATCTGGTTCGGTTCCGGGTTTGTCGATCAATATTTGAGTATCTGCACCGGAAATAGCTAGAAGATAATTACTGCTTGTTCCTTGAAGTTGAATAATGTCCCCTTCAGCAGCGTTAAAGTCAGCAATTTCGGCATAGTCACTATTTCCATTGGTTGCACTATTGCCGTCATCGTAACCAATCCAAGTGGAATCCCCCAAAATAAAGCGATCTGCTTCAGTTCCTCCTGCTAGATAGTCTTGTTCGCCTCGTCCAGGGTTAGAACTAGTAGGCTGTACACCTATAAGGGTATCGTTGCCAGCACCGCCATAGAGTCCACCGTAGCGACTTGAATCAAAATATCCCAAATAGGTATCTCGATTGTCATTACCTGCACCACCGATGAGTGAGTCATTGCCATCATCGCCATAAAGTCCATCACCTCCACCACCACCATTGAGGGTGTCATTGTCATATTCTCCAACGAGTAGGTCATCGCCTAAACCCGTTTCGATTAGGTCATTACCGATTCCACCGAAGATTGTATCTTTGCCAGTGGTTGCGGAGATTTTAATGCTATCGCTGCTTGTACTGCCAACAATATTAATACTTTCGACTCCCTGAATTTTGACGCGATCGCTAGCCAGTGCCGAGCTATCGTTAAGATAGTTAATCGTCAGGGGTGTGCTTTCTCCGGTATAGTCGATGTTGAGGGTATCAATCCCTCCACCGCCGATGACACTATCAATCCCTGTACCTGTGTCAAGGTAATCATCTCCATCTCCGCCGTTGAGGGTATCATTACCGGCTCCGCCATAAAGTCCACCGTAGCGACTTGAATCAAAATATCCCAAATAGGTATCTCGATTGTCATTACCTGCGCCACCGATGAGTGAGTCATTGCCATCATCGCCATAAAGTCCATCACTTCCACCACCACCATTGAGGGTGTCATTGTCATATTCTCCAACGAGTAGGTCATCGCCTAAACCCGTTTCGATTAGGTCATTACCGATTCCACCGAAGATTGTATCTTTGCCAGTGGTTGCGGAGATTTTAATGCTATCGCTGCTTGTACTGCCAACAATATTAATACTTTCGACTCCCTGAATTTTGACGCGATCGCTAGCCAGTGCCGAGCTATCGTTAAGATAGTTAATCGTCAGGGGTGTGCTTTCTCCGGTATAGTCGATGTTGAGGGTATCAATCCCTCCACCGCCGATGACACTATCAATCCCTGTACCTGTGTCAAGGTAATCATCTCCATCTCCGCCGTTGAGGGTATCATTACCGGCTCCGCCATAAAGTCCACCGTAGCGACTTGAATCAAAATATCCCAAATAGGTATCTCGATTGTCATTACCTGCGCCACCAATGAGTGAGTCATTGCCATCATCGCCATAAAGTCCATCACCTCCACCACCACCATTGAGGGTGTCATTGTCATATTCTCCAACGAGTAGGTCATCGCCTAAACCCGTTTCGATTAGGTCATTACCGATTCCACCGAAGATTGTATCTTTGCCAGTGGTTGCGGAGATTTTAATGCTATCGCTGCTTGTACTGCCAACAATATTAATACTTTCGACTCCCTGAATTTTGACGCGATCGCTAGCCAGTGCCGAGCTATCGTTAAGATAGTTAATCGTCAGGGGTGTGCTTTCTCCGGTATAGTCGATGTTGAGGGTATCAATCCCTCCACCGCCGATGACACTATCAATCCCTGTACCTGTGTCAAGGTAATCATCTCCATCTCCGCCGTTGAGGGTATCATTACCGGCTCCGCCATAAAGTCCACCGTAGCGACTTGAATCAAAATATCCCAAATAGGTATCTCGATTGTCATTACCTGCGCCACCGATGAGTGAGTCATTGCCATCATCGCCATAAAGTCCATCACTTCCACCACCACCATTGAGGGTGTCGTTACCAGCAAGGCCAATCAAAACATCATTATCATTTCCACCGAGCAGATTATTCGCGTTGTCGTCGCCGATATAGTTCATCAGATTTATGACTTGTATAAATTTATGATTATTTCAAAAACCATAAAAATAATACCAAATTCCCAAATTATCTTGGGGGATAATACTGAGGATTCATAACTGGAGATTGATAACCGTTTGGCGGTACAGTGCCTCCCATACCGTTAGGTACAGGATTCACAATAGGAGGCTGATAAATGCTCATGGGTACAGTGCCTGTCGTACCGTTGGGCAAAGCAGGATTCATAACAGGGGGCTGATAACCATTTGCAGGTATATTGCTTGTGGTATTATTGGGTGTAACAGCATTTTTGCTAAATTCTTGGTAGGCAGCACCAGAAATTGAGCTAATCAATTTTTCGGCGCGAGGGTCATTATTGGGGCGTTGTACCATAACAGAGGCTATGTAGCGCTTGCCAGTTGGAACAACAATTAAACCTGCATCTGCCAGCATAGTACTAATATCGCCCGTTTTGTGGTATGCTCTCGCGCCTGTTCCCAAACCCGATGGTAGCAGAGTGTCTCTCTGAGTGCGACGCAAGATATCGAGCATTAAATCGCGTGATGGCATACTCACTAAATTTCCCTGACTCACAATCGCCATTAAATTCCCCAATTCTTTGGGACTAGTGGTGTTTGTCCCTTGCAAATCTGGCAGTTGATTACGAATTGTTGTGGTTGTCAATCCCCAGTCCCGGAAACGCTGGTTTAAGGCATCCATCCCTCCCAGTCGCGCAATCAGCATATTTGTCGCTGTGTTGTCGCTGATTGTAATCATTTTAGTGACGACTTCCAGAGCGGCATACTGGGTTCCGGCTGGTTTGTATTGCAGATTTCCAGAACCGCCAGCAATCATATCCTGTTGCATGGTCAGCATTTCATCCAGGCGAATTTTACCCGCGTCTACATCCTGGAAAAAGGCAATTAGAATCGGCACTTTAATTGTGCTAGCCGCCGGAAAACTGGTAGAGCCATTGATATCTACATAATTACCAGTATCTAAATCTACTAAGAAAACTCCAGGTCTAAGATTTGGGTTGGTCGCCGCCAAATTTTGCACGGAATTTTTTAAGGAAATAATTTCTTGGGATAGGTATAAGCTCGAAGGTGCAGTTGGGGGAGTTTGGGTAGGTTGTGGTTGCGATCGCACCACACTATTATTAGATTGCGGCGCAGAAGTTGTGCTAATGCGATTAGCCGGGTCTAATACTGACAATGCTGTGCCAACAATTGCACCCATGCCAACACCCACAATCAACAACCGCACAATATATAACAAGGTTTTGGCCATTGGCTTTAACCGCGTCTTCCGCGATGAACGCAGGCCTCTTTTTGGCTTTTCCATCCGCACTGTTTTCACCATCACAGCACCTGGTCGAAAGGGAGGAATTTTCCCCTTCACACTAGGTATTGGTTTTACTGCCGTTGGCATGACTAACCCCGATTTTACCCTGCGTGTAGCACTAGGGATTGGGGGAGGACTGATCGGATTTTTTGGGCGTAGCGCCGCTTCTCGTCCATTGGCAGCTTGCTGCTGGCTGTTAGCTTTAACTGCTTTAACTTTCTTCTTTACCACTTTTTGAACTTTTTGTGGCGGCTGGCGGCGATTCAAGGGTTGACGCCGCGAGAAAGCTGTTAGTTCGTCACTTGACTCTGGCACAGTTACTCCTTGTGACCCACTTGGCTGTTTTCTTGCAGACTCCTAACCCAAAACTTAATCTTTAAGCAAATATTAATACTCAAATTGCACTTTGCCACTAAGTAGCATTTTTGTGTTTAGTTTAAGCCATATTAAATATTTGGGGGGGTAATTGCGTTTATATTAAACAAATAATTACAAGTTTTCACCATCCCTCTGATTTTTAAGTGCCCATTCTACCTGCTGCAAAATCCCTCGCAGCATATAGACTTCTCCTGTTTTCAGATGAGCGCGATTATATAGTTGGCGGAATTTTTCCATCCGACTAGCTGCCGTATGGGGATATACATAACCAATTTTTAATAATAATGATTCTAATTGCTGATAATATCCTTCCACAACATCTAAAGGGGCGAGTTCAGTTTGGGTTAAGGTTTTATTGTCAGGTTGCTGGGTACATTGTGACAATTCATAACAGCAAATTGCTACGGCGGTAGCCAAGTTTAGGGCTACATAATCTGGACTCGTGGGAATACCAACAAACCTTTGTGCATAATTTAATTCTTCATTGCTTAATCCCCGGTCTTCCCTGCCAAAAATCAGTGCTGCGGGTTTTTCTGGTTCCTCTAGTAACCAGGGTAGTGCAGTGCGGGGGTTTTCTAAGGGTGTTTCCCAACTGCGAACGCGACCAGTGGTAGCGATCGCTCGTACACATCCATGCAATGCTTCTGGTAAGGTCGGCACTAATACCGCAGATTCGATAATTTCCTGAGCATGAACAGCCATCATCAAAGCTTCCGTTGATAACGGATCGCATTGGGGGTTCACTAATACTAAATTATATAGCCCGAAATTTTTCATTACCCTGGCGATCGCTCCGATATTTATCGGCCCAGCTGGCTCTACCAACACAATTCTTAATCCAGCCAAGCCCATTTTTTGCCTCCTGCGATCGCACCAAATGATATTTTTAGGCCAATTCTCAGCATTGTCTATGTTCTGCTAAAAAGTTTCCTTGACATCATTCTAAACTTTGCAGGTAAATGCCTACGGCAGGTGTGATGAACAATTACCTCTTTTAAAACTAACCCGGATTTCTCACAAAGAGATAAAAAAGGTCAAAAACCACGAAAATGAATAACAACTTGAACCGATTCACACTCGCAAGACATTGCCTACCCCTTGCTCCCAAGCTATACAAGCGTCTAATCCACTCAGTCAAACTCAGACTAGAATTAGAATGGACGTTCTCTAGTAGCTAAAGTGCCAGACTCTTTGCCATTGCGCGATCGCTATCTTGCCTTAATTGATGAAATTGTCGAAACCACCCTCAAGGGCAAAATTAGCTCTGTTGAGATGGTGTACCAAATGCTGCTTAAAGGAATTACTTCCGGGACAGGGGAAGTCTTTGAGCTAGCTTTGAGCGATCGCTTGAATGCTCTCCAAAATCAAGTCGATAATGAAAAAGACGAACTCAAAAAAGCTAAGGCTACTCGCAGTTTGAGAGCCATTAAGACCATTCAAAGTCAATGGCAACGGTGGCAAGAGCAAAACAAAACCACAGAAGCGATCGCCTCCGCAGTTACAGAAATCACTACAGCTCCTGCTGACGAGCGTCTAGCGGTATTTTTACGGGTTACTGATCCCAATCAGAAATATCCGCTAAATTTGCAACAGCTACAGCAATTATCAAAAGCATTACAGCAATTTGCCCAGGCAGATGCTGATTTACAACAGTTTTCCGAAGGAATTACCCGTGGTTTAGCTTCTTGGCAGCGATTGCAAGACAACTTGCTCAGTTGGATGTACGAGCAAAAAGAATCTTTGGGATTTGGCGGTGTACCGGGAGAACGTGGCCCTTGGGCAAGTTGGGCGAAACAACTCAACAGTGAATTACCCCAAGCATTGCTTCGCACCTTAGCTATGGAAGAATCTGCAATAGAGTTTGCCGAGCGACAACGGGGAATCACCCTTAGAGATTGGGTGGAAATGGCATTGATTTTACAGTACTTGCAACGGGGACTAATTAGCTGGTTTGACCAACAAGCTTACGATATTAAGGCCGGGCCAAAGTTGTCCATTTCCACATTTTTGACCTTTGCAGTGATTTGGAGTCAGTTAGCAAGTGGTTTTAGGAGCATTGGGACAGTATATAGCGATGCTTGTTCTCAAATCATGCTCCAGATTTTGCGAACCTTTGCCCAGCGTCCGTATTTTCCCTTTTACGGCGGGATTTTTGCCTCTTTTACAGGCACTTATTTGCGAGATGCCTTAGATTATTTGGATGAACCATTGCGACGAGGCGAGGGAACGCAAGAAAAGGCACGGATTTTGACACTTTTAGGATATTCTCAGCGTGCTTTAGGACAATACCAGCGCTCTATTGATTTTCATCAGCAGGCATTAGAGATAGCCAGAAATGCAGGCGATCGCGCCTGTGAAATTGCCAATCTCAACCACCTCAGCCGCACATACGTGCAACAGCAAAATTATGCTGAGGCAATTAACAACAGTCAACGAGCATTGATACTGAGTCGGCAAGCAGGTGATAAAACAGGAGAAGCAAACGCGCTGGTAAATTTAGGTTACAGCGAAGTCATGCAGGCTCAAGAACTGGAAAACTTAGAACCAGAAACCTATGAAGCTGCAATTAACTATTTGGAACAAGGTTTAAAATTATCAGAACAATTAGGCGATATTCAAAGTAAAGCCTTATGTGTTAGCAGCTTAGGAATTGCCTATCTAGTAATTGGAGAACACCAAAGTGCAATTAAATATCTTGAAGATGGCTTTAAAACAGCGCAATTTTCCGGTGATTTGTATCTCCAAGGACGTAACTTAGCTTATTTAGCAGAAGCTTATTATCATCTACAAAACTCTGAAAAAACTGTTTACACAGGCTGCTTGGGGATGTATCTTTTGGAGCAAATTGCTTCTCGTGAGTGGCGTCAACCAGCAGGGTTGCTAACAATTTTACAAGGACAAATAGGGGCAGAAGCTTTCCAAAAGTTCTTACAGCAACATCGCCCGAAAATGATTGCAGTTATCGGTGTAGATGGGTACGATCACATTCCGCAATTGTTAGAAGAATATAAACAAGATATGTAAAAAAGTAATTCGTTAAAAAAAGGAGGCAATTAAGCCCCCCTTTTTAAGGGGGGTTGGGGGGATCTTCCGGGGCAAAATATCACTAACACCAAGCCTATTTTCGTATATTCACGAAGTTTGCTTCTTATCTGTTTGGTAAGCCTGCAATAGATATTCACCATTGAAATGAATCAGGTGAGTTGAATCATCGGCAACCCAAACATCTGTTTCCCAAGCAATCTCTGCCAGATATCCCACCATTGCCTTACGGTTGAGAAATGTTGTTACCATCACCAGAGGTATTTGGACATATCTGAATAAGGCTTCAAGTTCCTTCTTACGTTTAGGATTAATTGGGCCATGTGAAGTTACAGCTTCAATCAACACCAACCAGTTATTTGTTGTGAAGTGAATAATCACATCTGGCATTTTGCCGTGGAAATCAATATTAATGCCCAAATCTGCTAATGCTGTTTCATCAAAGTGGCCAAATTTTTCATCTGCATCCCCAACATAGATGAGTTTTCCACCAGGAGTAAAACGGGGGGCAAAATCATTAATAATTTTTTCAATCAGAATATTCTGACCACCTGGCGATAAAGTTTTAATTTTTCCATTAATTACTATGGGAATACGAGACATTTCACGTTCTTGAGCATATTGCTTTTTCAAAGTTTCAACTGAAGCCAGGTAGGTGCAAATGCTCTTATCCCATTCGTCAGTACCGTAGGTTCGTAATAATTCGAGCGCACTTCTCTCGATTTGATATACAGTTTTAGGACTATTGATAGGACGACTTAAATCATCTGGATTAGCAACTATCAAAGCTGCATCCAGAAATTGATGTACTGTCTGTCGGCGAACTGTTTCCCTTGTATTGGGCTTATAGGTTTTGCCATAATGTTGAGCCATAAAGTTCATCATCGGCGTAATTCCCATTAAAGGGGAAGTTGCTAATTCCCAAGAGTCTGTCGGTTTTAAGTCAAGCAAGGCCAGGAGAGTTAAAGCAGATCGTTCGTTAAGCTGTGCCCGTGGAAAGCCCATTTGTGTCAATATTTGCAACACTTCATCAATTCGAGACTTAATTGCAATTGGATTATTCTCTGACAGATTTGACATACTCAGTAGCTTATTTTCTATAAGTTCATCAATTTCTTGCAAAGAAGGAAACTGCTCTTTAAATCCCGTTCCTAAAGACAATAGTTGTGACAAATTAGGGTACTTTAATTTTCGCAAATCTGTTGCATTGACCTGAGTATGCCCATTGAACAACCGAAAAAAAGCATCAACTAGGGTTGAATTGAGATAAACAGCAAGCCCACGAGCCAAAGTAAGGCTAAGTCCACGCCCATCTTTGTGAAAGTAATTCAAGTGATTTTCAAAGCCGACATAGGCATAATTAAATTGGTTGGCATCATAAACCACTGCAACAACACGCCTTTTCTCTTCTTTCGATGAAAATCTTTTGCATAAGACATAATGCTCATTTGGTATTAGAATATTTGTTGTTTCTTGTATACAGACTATTGCTTGAGGCTTTTTAGTTATTTTTGGATAATCTAGATATCCATTTGATAAATTCACCGGATAAATTAATGGAACAGTATTTTTTTCTAAAATTTTTCTTAGATAAGGTTTTGCTCGGAAATCTACTACCCGTCCAGTTGAAACTGTTATTCCTAAATCGCTCAAGTTACAGCTTAAAAGTGCTATTTTTTGAACTATTTGCTGGCTAAGATTATCTGGAATAATATGAATAAACTGCTCTAGATCATCGGGGTGAACTAGGGCTGTATATGGTACAGAGTGTGACATTATCAAGTCATCATTAGCACCAGAGCTAGTATTTACGATGACGCTGCTAGATTTTTGCCTTTGTTTTGTAGCTTGGATAATGATAGTTTCTTGCAAAACATCATCATCACTAAATGCTTCTTGCCGTGACTCAAAAAGATGTACTTGCTCTAAAGCCATCATCTCTAAAAACATCTTGCGGAAGTTACGGAAATATGGCCCATTACAAAAACTGCGCGGGGTAATTGCTACAAACTCCCCACCTGGTTTTAGAAGTTGCGTTGTAGCAGCCATAAAACCAGTATAAAGATTGCTAGTTTCCAAACCGATTGAACGCAGCAATTCGCGCACCTTGGAATTGGCATTGATTTTCAAATAAGGCGGGTTGAGAATAGCATGAGTAAATTCTGTTGCGTAGTTTACCGCCGTAGGCATCGCACTATTCAGTAAACCAAGCTTTTGCAGCCTGACTGCATCTTCAATAAAATCAGTCTCACGAATTTCGTAATTTAAGGAAATACCTACATGTTCGCATTCTTTCTCACATAGCTCTAGAGTCTGATGCAAATATCGAATTAAAAAAGGGTCAATTTCATAAGCTACAACGCGCAAACTTGACGTGGATTTTTGCTGCTGGCATACTTGTATCACAAAAGCGGCTATTAATGAACCAATTCCGGCTCCAGCATCAAGCAAGGATATTTCAGGCAAATCCAACCTATTAAACATCCCAGCCATCAATTGGGCTACTGAAGCGGGAGTCAGAAACTGACCCATCGACGCTTTTTTTTCTTGCCTTAGCTTTAAACTTACTACAGCCCGACGCAGATCCACTTCTGCAAGCAAGTTTCCACTTGATAGTTTTGCGAGGCTGGTAAACTCTAAACTACTGTTATGACTTGCTAACGCTCTACTGCTTGATGGGAGGATCACGGTCTGTATTCTTAATTGCTATCAAGTTTACAACTTTACAGCATTTTTAGCTGAAGCAGACCACGTTTGCGATCGCACAGTGCAGAACCTGAGTAATTTTCCTTTCCTGATTTAAAGAAGTCCTGCTGATTCATATAATCGTTTAAGCATTGCTGAAATCTTCGTACTATAATCCAAATCTGCTGACCACCGCCCTGATAGCTGATCGATTAATGGCGCAATCCCGCGTGTGACAAAGCGAAACCTCGGATCTACTACTTCCTGTACCAAAGGTTCTAAACTGGCGTAAGCTTTCAAATGTTGGATATGCGCCCTGACTCCAATTCTGGCACTTGGAAAAGATGCAGCCTCCGAACCACCACCGATTGCACCTAAGCCTGCAAAATTATTTTGCTCAGGTTTAACATCACCACCAAACCGTAAAAATCCAGTTTCTACACACATTTGACAAAAGGCAATATCATAGTTCACTCCCTCTATACCTGCTTCTTCTCGATAAAGTTTTGGGATGTCAGGAAAGCTTACTAAAGCATTTTCATTATTGTTTCTCAGAAATAATTGTAACTGGACTTCGGAAGTATTACCGTTCGACATCACCCGCGAAAATTGACCAGGGCAAACTGCCAAATTCGAGCGTAAGGTAACAGTACGCGTCGCAGCATCCCAAGTGACTGCAACATTAAAATCTCGCAGTTCGATCGCTTTGACATAAACTATTTTGTGATAGGTAATCCGATTGACATTAGCTGCTTTGGAAAGGTCAATTCGGAGAAGGTCTACTAAATCAATGGGGATGTAAGCATTACCATTAACTAAAACACCTTGCTCTGTATAACTTTGTCCATTAATATTAATATTAATTGGCGGATAATTTGCTTCGGCTGGAGTTCCAGGAGTGGGGTCAATTATACGACTCCAAGTCACCAATCCATCGACAATTCCCAAAGCAAAATCGCGGCGACGACTTTGCAGCAAAGCCCGATCCTCTGGATTGCTCAGAAACGCTACTTGCATCATCAAAGCTGGAAGGGTTGTCTGGCGACAGAATGCTAAACTACCCAATCCACTATCTGTATCTGGCTTGACTCCCCGATTCGGCAATTGGGGTACACGGCGCAACAATCCCACTAGCAATTGTTCAGCATTACTCTTGCGATCGCTATTATTAGCAATATAGAAAACGCCAGCCCCACGCACAGAAGGGCTGTTAGCGGCATTAGATTCAATTTCTAGGGCGACATCACCCCGGCGACCACGAGAATTGATCCAGGTGATGGTTTGGGCGGCACTCAAGTCATCAGGAACCGCCAAAATTTCTACATTCCGCGCTCTCAATTCGGTGACAATCAAATCTCGCAGCAGAATCATTTCTTTAGCTTCAGTTGTACCACCTGCGATCGCACCTGGATCTATCCCTCTAGCTTCTTTGCCTCCGTGAGCCGCCGAAATAAAAATACGCCCCATTTTAAGTATTTCCTCTGATAAAATTAAGTGTAAGCAATTATATAAATCATTCTTAATCTAACAACAAGAATATAATAGCCATCAGAAGTCTAAAGTCATTTATCCTTTGTTATTTCTCCAAAGTTAATGTCCAGGGAGTGGGGATGAGGGAGCAGGGGAGGCAGGAGAAGAAGAATTATTGATTAATGCCCAATGCCTAATGACAAATGACTAATGACCCATGACTAATGACCCATGACCAATGACTAATGACTAAATATGCAAATCCCCCGCCTGCACCCAGATACAATTGAGGAAGTTAAACTACGGGCTGATATTGTAGATGTCGTCTCGGAATACGTAGTCTTACGCAAACGTGGGAAAGATTTCGTCGGTTTGTGCCCCTTCCACGATGAGAAATCCCCCAGTTTCACCGTCAGCCAGACTAAGCAAATGTACTATTGCTTCGGCTGTCAAGCCGGAGGAAATGCCATTAAGTTTGTCATGGAATTGGGAAAACGTTCTTTTGCTGATGTGGTGTTGGATTTAGCACGGCGTTACCAAGTACCTGTGCAAACGCTAGAACCCGAACAACGTCAAGAATTACAGCGTCAGCTATCTTTGCGTGAGCAGTTATATGAAGTTCTGGCTTCCTCAGCACAATTTTATCAACACGCCCTCAGACAATCACAAGGGCAACAGGCACTTCAATATTTGCAATCTAACCGCCAATTCAAAGAAGAAACAATACAGCAATTTGGTTTAGGTTATGCCCCCGCAGGTTGGGAAACTCTCTACCGTTATCTAGTGGAAGATAAACATTACCCAGTACAAATACTAGAAAAAGCAGGATTGATTAAGCCACGGCGGGAAGGAGGCGGTTATTATGATGTATTCCGCGATCGCTTGATGATTCCCATCCGTGATGTTCAAGGGCGCGTCATTGCCTTTGGTGGTAGAACCCTGACTGATGAGCAACCTAAATATCTGAATTCACCAGAAACGGAGCTTTTTAGTAAAGGCAAAACATTATTTGCCCTCGATCAAGCCAAAGGTGGGATTTCTCAACTCGATCAAGCCGTGGTGGTAGAGGGATATTTTGATGCGATCGCTCTCCACGCTGTTGGTATTAATAACGCCATCGCCTCACTTGGTACAGCCTTAAGCTTAGAACAAGTCCGGTTAATATTACGCTACACCGAATCGAAACAATTAGTACTCAACTTTGATGCTGATAAAGCCGGAACCAATGCCGCCGAACGGGCGATCGGTGAAATTGCCGAACTAGCATACAAAGGCGAAGTTCAGCTAAAAATTCTCAATTTACCCGATGGTAAAGATGCTGATGAATACTTGCATAGCCACACCCCAGAAGATTATGGAGAACTGCTAAAAAATGCGCCACTTTGGTTAGACTGGCAGATTCAGCAAATTATTCAAGACCGCGATTTAAAACAGGCTACTGATTTTCAGCAAGTAACTCAGCAATTAGTCAAATTACTTAAAAATATAGTTAACAGCGATACACGCAACTATTACGTTTCCTACTGTGCAGAAATACTCAGCTTAGGAGATACCAGACTTATACCCCTACGAGTCGAAAATCTGTTAACTCAAATTGCTCCTCCTCCGGCTACATACTCTAAACCTGTGTCAGCGAAAAAAGCATGGGGGGGTGGGGGTAACAAAGTTTCCCACTCTCCACTCCCCACAGAACGCAGCCTTTTAGAACATGCAGAGGCGTTATTGCTGCGAATTTACTTGCATTGTCCCGAACAGCGTCAAGTGATTATTGACGAACTAGAGGAGCGAGATTTGCAATTTAGTCTTTCCCACCACCGATTTTTATGGCAACAGATATTAGAAATTTCATCCGTTGATGGAGAAACAAAAAATTTTGCATCTCCACCAGATTTAATTTCCCGCCTGCAAGACCAGTTTTTAGAATTTGGCAGCGAGATGGGGTTAATTTCCCATTTATTTCATGTGGATGAAAAAAATCAGAAAGAAATACTTCGGACTCCGCAAGTAGTTCAAGCTGCGATCGCTTGCATGGATTTAGTGATGCTTGAAAAACGCTATCGCCACTTTTTGGAACTATGGCAACAAACCGATCCCGAAGCTGAACCAGAGCGGTATCAATCTTATTATCAGGCTTTCTACGCCGAAAAAATCAAGCTTCAAAAGATAGACCGACAACGGTTATTTTCCATCACCGAGTTGTTATAGCCTCGCCCTTACCCCCAACCTAACTCTTGATTAGAAATGACTTTTCATTCACCTTATGTAGAAAAGAACAGAGCGAAACCTAACCCCCTAGTCCCATTCCCTACAAGGGAATGGGGAGAAAATTCAAAGCCTCTCTCCTCTTAGGAGAGAGGTTTTCCATTTAAACACTTAACAAAGATCAGCGATCGCGTTTAGCAGAACGGCGCGATGCCGACGAACGTGCACCAGGCTTATCGCCATTCGTAGCCGGTGGCGCTGCCTTACGTTTACCCGATGTCTGTGGTAAAGGTTTAGGAGTCCGAGCCGGACGCTGATCGCGTTCGGGTTTGGCTCTGTGTTGCCGTCCATTTGGGATTGGTTCGGGGTTGGTATCGGGGTTGAGCGCAAAACCAGCCACTACTTCCCTTGGCAAGCGCTGCTCAATCAGTTTTTCGATATCTTTCAATAGAGGGTATTCATCGACTGACACCAGCGATACCGCTTCACCTGACGCGCCGGCGCGGCCAGTGCGCCCAATGCGATGAACATAATCCTCCGGTACATTGGGTAGATCGAAGTTAACTACATGAGGCAGTTCGCTGATATCAAGACCCCTAGCAGCAATATCTGTCGCCACCAATACCTGTAAGCTGCCATTCTTGAACTTTGCCAGAGCATTAGTCCGCACCGGCTGGCTCTTATTCCCGTGGATGGCCAGTGCTTGAATGCGGTCTTCGCCCAACTGCTTAACCAAACGGTCAGCGCCGTACTTAGTGCGGGTGAATACTAGCACTTGATACCAATTATCTCGGCGAATCAGGTGAGCAAGTAATTGACGTTTCTTGTCACGGTCTACGTGGTAAATTTTTTGAGCGATCGTCTCGGCGGTAACGTTGCGGCGTGCTACCTCAATCATCGTCGGGTTATTAAGCAGCCCGGCGGCGAGTGCCTTAATTTTGTCCGAGAAAGTAGCGAAAAATAGCAAATTTTGTCGCTGTTTGGGCAGGAGTGAGAGAATGCGGCGGATATCATGAATAAAGCCCATGTCCAGCATCCGATCTGCTTCATCCAGAACCAAAACCTCAATATGCGACAGGTTCAGCGTCCCTTGCTGTACATGGTCTAACAGTCGCCCTGGAGTAGCGACTAGAATATCTACTCGGTTCTTCAAACGCTGTTTTTGCAGATTAATACCGACTCCGCCGAACATCACCATCGAGTTTAGCTGCAAGTACTTACCATATTCGCGCACGCTTTCTTCCACCTGTGCAGCGAGTTCACGAGTCGGGGTGAGAATCAGCGCCCGGATCGGCGGGTATCCCTTATATGTACCTTTGATGCTCTTGTCAGACGACAACCGATGCAGAAGTGGTAGGGTAAAACTAGCGGTCTTTCCAGTACCAGTTTGTGCCCCAGCTAGCAAATCCCTACCCGACAAGACGGCAGGAATCGCCTGTATCTGAATTGGCGTGGGTTCGGTGTACCCGCGTTCGGTAACCGCACGGATAATTTCATTGGACAAGCCGAGAGTAGAAAAAGACATAAAACTCCAAAAATAACATCGGCCTGTCGCCAATGGCGGCGTCAGTCTTAGGCGGACGGATTAAAAAGCGTTGAAAAGCTGATGGGCAATAGCGCAAAGACTGAAGAGCGAGTGCCGCAATTCCACATTTTAACAGATTGTAGTCCATTGTGTGGTTAACAGTTGCTCTAATTCAGCGTTGTGTTAAATTAGCATTACTTGGAATGTAAAGTGTTGAACAATTAGGAGAAATTCGTTATCGCAATCCAAAAGCAACTGATTAATTCACAAATCAAGTCACCTAGCGTCTTCTTGATTGACCATGAGAATAACAATCGTGGTCTGATCGACACCAATGAGGCGCTACAGCTAGCCGAGAGCTTAGAGCTTGACTTAGTTGTAGTCTCCCAAGGCAAAGAGGCTCCAATAGCCAAGATTCTTAATTATGGCAAGCTTCAGTATCAAAAGAAAAAACGTCAGAGCCAGAGTGCTAGACCCACGGTAAAAGAAGTTCGATTTGGTCTAAACGTGGGCGTAGCTGATTACAATTTACGCATCCAACAAGCAGGTGAGTGGTTGAGTAAAGGCGATTCAGTCAAGTTTGCCATCCGTTTACGAGGCCGAGAACATCAATATCGTGACAAAGCAGGAGAACTGCTAGACCGAATTGCAAATGATCTCAGTCAAGTAGGTAAAATCCAGTCGTTGGATAAACGCGCACTAGTTGTTCAAGTGATTCCTGCCTAGTTAATCTTGCGATCGCTAGAGGATATATTTGTAACAGCTTGTAAGGAACGAAAAAAGCTGGAGGCAGGCAACACTGTAGCTTCTATGGAAAAAACATTGAGATTATCCCCACTAAAGGTAGCAAGGGGATTTTTTCGCTGTGCATCCACTAGCACTTGCACAGAGCTACACTGGAGATGAATATGGAACCTTAAACCAGTGAGGGATGCCATAACCCCAAGTACTGGGGCATAGAAACATTTCAGATCCTTTGTACAAATATTTATTTCTGCAAGCCGCACTGACATTTAAAGGTGCGGCTTTTAGATTTCTCTAATGCGCTTCACATATTGACCGAACAAGTACCGGGAAATAGCTAATCTAATCGGCGCATTTATTGATTAGGTGTGTCAAGGCATCAATCAGGCGATCGCTTTCCATTGGTATAATGTCCTCTCCATGCATCACATTTTGAGTGATATGAAAATGCACCAATGCTCCTATGAGAATTCTCGCTGTTGCCTCTGGGTCAGGTATCTTTAGTTCAGGAGCCGCAAAGTACTGAGTCAGAGTTTCTGCTACTGGCTTAATCATCGCCTGAACACAAATTTGAGCTAACTCAGGAAAACGCCCAGATTCTCCGATTAGTACTCGCATAAATGCACTATGTTCTTTGTCGTTAAGCATCTGCTCTAATGCTTTGGTTGCTACCTGGTGCAGTATGGCGGCTGGTTCTCCCTCAATAGGTTCTGTGCCAAAAATGGAGCTGTTCTTTTTGCTTGCCAGTTGCTCTAACAGTACTTTAAAAAGTCCTTCTTTATCTTGAAAGTGGCTGTAGACTGTCGCTTTAGAAACACCTGCTGCTACTGCTACCCGATCCATACTTGTGCCAGCATAGCCATGTTGAAGGAATTCTTGCATTGCCCCTTGCAGAATTTGCTCCACTTTATCAACGGAATTGTCTCGATCAACTTCGTCAGCTTTGATGCGTACCATGTATTAATCATCCTTTCTTATAAACAATATTAATAGATGCTGGAAAATGCCCCAGTCCAAAATGGCGAAAATAAATAGACCTCTTGCAAAAGTCCCTAACACCCCACCCCCAACCCCTCCCCGCTTTTCGGGAGGGGAGACAAAGCGTAGCTTTGGCGGGGTGGGGTTCTTTTTTTTTGATTTATGCAAGAGGTCCAAGGGAACTCCAAAAAATAAATTATCCCAATTTCTGGACTCAACACTACTGTTTTTCCCCCTGCTCCCTGCCCCCTGCTCCCCTGCCCTAAATGCGATGGGATATTTTTTTAGTTGGAAGTCCCTAATATATCCTTCCTTGAAGGAGGCAGGGGGCAGGAATAGCATTCTGCTGCATAATGCCGAGTAAATTGATTGACAAGTTTAGTTGTATCATATTGACTAAACTAGTCAGTTTAGTTTAGCATGAATTGAACTGGACAGTTTAGTACAAGTTGCTACTGGTGGTAAGGGAAAAATAGTATGGAGCAAAACAGGAATTCAGAGGGTTTAAGGTCTTCTCAGAATCTTGTGCGATCGCCTGTTCTACTTGCAATAATTACAGCTCTAGCAATAGGCGGAATCAGTGTTTATGCTGTGATGAAGTTCCAGACTATAGCTAATGAGAAACAAAAAATCCCAGTAGCAGTTCAGCCTGTAGTAAAAACAGTAACAGCATTAGGGCGGTTGGAACCAAAGGGAGAGGTAATAAAACTGTCAGCGCCTTCTACAACTGGTGAAGGAAATCGGGTAGAGCAACTATTGGTGAAAGAAGGCGATCGCGTCACAGCAGGGCAGGTAGTTGCGGTTATGGACAATCGCGATCGCCTACAAGCTAGTTTGATTGAAGCACAAAAACAAGTTCAAGTTGCCAAATCTCGCCTTAACCAGGTAAAAGCTGGAGCCAAACAAGGAGAAATTGGAGCGCGTCAAGCTACGGTGAATCGTTTGCAAGTAGAACTAGAAGGAAATATTAAAACTCAGCAAGCCACAATTAATCGTATAGAAGCAGAACTCCTTGGGCAACAACGCAGCTTGCAAGCAACAGTGGCTCGCGTCGCAGCCGAGAGACGTAATGCCGAAGTTGACGTGCAGCGCTACGAGGCTTTATATAAAGCAGGAGCAATTTCTAGCCAGGAAGTTGATAGCAGACGCTTAAATGCCGAAACTTCCACTCAAGCGTTAATTGAAAGCCAAGCCACCCAGACAAGAACTGTAGCTACCCTACAACAGCAACTTAAGGAAGCAAAAGCCAACCAAGATCAAACCCTCGCCAGCTTGCAACAGCAGATTAACGAAGCAAAAGCTAACTTGAATCAAACTGCTGAAGTCCGTCCAACAGATATAGCAAACGCACAAGCAGAGGTAGACAGCGCTCAAGCCACGGCAGATAAAATTAGAGTACAACTGGCGCAGGCTTATGTTGTGGCTCCTAAAGTCGGTCGAATTTTGGAGATTAATACACGAGCCGGAGAAACTGTTGGCAATGAAGGAATTGTGGCTCTAGGCCAAACCGACCAGATGTATGCAGTAGTAGAAGTATACCAAAGTGATATCAAGAAAGTGCGTCCGGGACAGGATGTGCGGGTAAGTAGTGATTCCCTACACCATGAATTAGAGGGAAGAGTGGATTGGATTGGTATGCAGGTAAAGCGGCAAAATCTGATCAACGCTGATCCCTCTAGCAATATTGATGCCAGAGTAGTGGAAGTGCATGTGCAACTGAATAAACTATCTAGCCAAAATGCTTCTAGCTTAACTAATTTGCAAGTCAAGGCGGTAATTGAACTGTGATTGGATTTATCCAGCAACTGCGGCGGCGAACGCCTTTAGGATGGCTGCAACTAAGTCATGAAAAAGGCCGTCTTTTAGTAGCATTGTCAGGTATTGCCTTTGCCGATGTTCTGATGTTCATGCAGCTAGGGTTTCAGACTGCCCTGTTTGAAAGTAATACAATCCTGCATCGCAGTATGCAGGCTGATATGTTTGTCATCAGTCCCCAAGCACGTAACCTAGCAAATATGTCTAGCTTTACGCGGCGACGGCTGTATCAAGCAATGGATGTACCAGGTGTAAAGTCGGCAGAAGGAATGTATATTAACATTGTTGATTGGAAAAATCCCCAAACACATCAGAAGACGACAATATTAGTTATGGGGTTCAATCCCGATCGGCAAGTGTTTAACTTAGCGGATGTGAATCGCCAGCTAGATGCTCTTAAGCTACCAGATACCGTTTTGTTCGATCGCGCCTCTAGAGGAGATTACAATGATGCGATCGCTAAAATTGACCAAGGTAAAACTGTCACAACCGAAATAGAACGCCGGACAATTACCATTAGCGGCTTATTTTCAGTCGGAGCTTCCTTCATAGCCGATGGTACTTTAATCACCAACGACCAGAACTTTCTGCGACTATTTCCCAGACGAGAAGCTAGCGGTGTCAGTCTAGGTTTAATACAACTACAACCAGGCTACGACCCAAAACAGATGAAAACAGCTTTAGAAGCTTATTTAGATAATGATGTTAAAGTTTTAACCAAAGCAGAATTTATCGAATTTGAAATAAATTACTGGAAAACAAATACTGCTATCGGCTTTATCTTCAGCCTGGGTGTAGCAATGGGGTTTATGGTAGGCGTGATTATCGTCTATCAAGTTCTTTCTACAGATGTGAATTCCCATATAAAAGAATATGCGACTTTCAAAGCAATGGGATATAACAATCTTTACTTATTAGGTGTGGTGTTTGAAGAGGCAATAATTTTGGCAGTTTTAGGCTTTATTCCAGGAGCGATCGCACCTTTAGGACTTTATCATTTAACTCGTAATGCTACCAATTTACCACTTTATATGACCGTAGCACGAGCTTTGACGGTATTAACTCTGACTATGATTATGTGTGTAATTTCTGGTGCGATCGCCACCCGTAAATTACAGTCAGCCGATCCCGCAGATATGTTTTGAAATTAGTCCTTTGTCATTAATCATTTGTCATTTGTTACTCAAAAGGACTAATGACTGCGGACAAATGACAATTATCACGAGTAATCGAGCTATTTATGACTAGCAAACCCGTCATCTCTGTTAAAAATCTCGACCACTATTTTGGTCATGGTCAACTTCGCAAGCAAGTTCTTTTTGATATCAACCTCGATATTAACGCTGGCGAAATTATTATTATGACTGGGCCTTCTGGTTCTGGTAAAACTACACTTCTCACTTTAGTCGGCGGCTTGCGTTCTGCTCAATCCGGCAGTTTGCAGATATTGGAACAAGAACTGTGTAGCGCTAACAAAGCACAACTTACCCAAGCGCGACGCAATAACGGTTATATTTTCCAAGCGCACAACTTGCACGGTAGCCTGACAGTACTCCAGAACGTCAGAATGGGGTTGGAAGTACATAATAATATTTCCCCGGCAGAAATGAAAACCCGGTCAGCCCAAATGTTAGAGGAGGTAGGATTAGGGCATCGCCTGAATTATTATCCTGATGATTTATCTGGGGGACAAAAACAAAGAGTTGCGATCGCTCGTGCCTTGGTCGGTCGTCCTAAAATTGTCTTAGCGGATGAACCCACCGCCGCCCTTGACAGTAAATCGGGACGAGATGTGGTCAACCTCATGCAGACCCTAGCCAAAGAACAGCATTGTACTATTCTTTTAGTTACTCATGACAATCGCATTCTAGATATTGCCGATCGCATCGTCTACATGGAAGATGGCAAGTTAATAAATGACACTGCTGTTGTTGCAGCCGGTTAAGTTGGTTCTCCTCAAGATTTTTTATTAAGAAAACAGGCAGAAAACGGTGTTTGATTATTTTGCTCAAAAATAGCCTCTGTAATTTCACTAATGCCAATGTAGCGAATCATCTGCTAGAGATTTGAAAGGTTTACTGTTATATAATCAATGCTTGCCAGAGTTTGGAGTGCATCAATTGTGGGCATCGATGCCGTAAAAGTCGGCGTAGAAGTCGATGTGTCAGGGGGATTACCGGGAATTGTTGTCTTGGGACTGCCAGATTCAGCGATTCAAGAATCACGAGAAAGAGTTAAAGCAACGCTGAAGAATGCAGGTTTCGCCTTTCCCATGCGAAAAATTGTAATCAATTTAACTCCGGCAGATTTACGGAAAGAAGGTCCCTGTTTCGATTTGCCTATTAGTGTGGGAATTTTGGCGGCTTCTGAGCAAGTTAGCGCTGATTTGTTAGGGGATTATCTATTCTTGGGCGAAGTCTCTCTAGATGGCAGTTTGCGTCCGGTGGCTGGTGTTTTGCCGATCGCAGCAGCAGCCCAAAAGATGGGAATTGCAGGTTTAGTAATCCCTGCTGATAATGCCCAAGAAGCAGCAGTGGTTCAAGACTTAGCTGTTTACGGCTGCAAACATCTGTCTGATGTGGTGGATTTTTTAAATAATCCGGGGCGTTACAAACCTGTGCAAATTGATCGTACAACAGAAATAGCAACAGTATCTTACCCTGGCACAGATTTACATGATGTGAAAGGACAAGCTCATGGGCGTCGTGCTTTAGAAATTGCGGCGGCTGGTGGGCATAATCTAATTTTTGTCGGTCCGCCTGGTAGTGGAAAAACCATGTTAGCACGGCGCTTACCAGGAATTTTGCCGCCCCTAAGTTTTACCGAATCTTTAGAAGTGACTCGGATCCATTCGGTGGCTGGTTTATTGAAAAATCGCGGTTCCTTGGTACGCGATCGCCCTTTTCGCAGTCCTCACCACTCAGCATCCGGGCCTTCTCTCGTTGGTGGTGGTAGCTTTCCTCGTCCTGGGGAAATCTCATTATCTCACAGGGGTGTGCTGTTCCTGTTTTATATACATTAACTATCTATTCAAAAAAACAACAACAACATCACCACTAATCGTGTAAACTTGCTTTCAAGTAAGTTATTCATCCTATTCACAGTATTCATAGTGGCTAAAGTTCTGGAGTCAGTACAATGCCTACCGCACGGTAAAGAATTAGTTCGGTGGCATCTGGTGGATGATAATTATCAGGTTATTAAGCCTGTTGAGCGGTTTCTGCGGTTTAAGCAATTAGGCGGTTCTGCTGTCGGAACAATTAAGACATACGCAGAAAAGCTCAAAGATTTCTGGAAATATCTAGACATAAAAATGCTTAACTGGCAAGACTTTAATCAAGAGAAAATGGCTGAGTTCGGCTACTGGTATTTAACTGGTGGGCTGCTGCTTGAGGAAAAGTTTGCCTCTCCTAACTCAGAAGATATCTTATCTCCACGTAACGAATCTACAGCGAACCTAGCATTGACTGCTGTGGTGCAATTCTATGATTTTCACATTAGTAATGGAACTATCGATAACAAGTATCTGTGGGAATATCGTAAACTCTATAGACAGAAACGAATTGGGATGTTTGCAGGCTATAGAAAGGAGTCACTTGTTAAAGTCAAATTGGTGAAATACAAGGAGCCACAAAAGTTTCCTGGGTGTCTAAACTCTGATCAAGTGCGTACCCTAATTAATGCCTGTTACCAAGATCGAGACAAGCTAATCCTTTGGCTCTTAGCTGATACTGGCATGCGAAAAGGTGAACTACTGGGGCTTCATTGGACTGATATAGATTGGAATGCTCGAACACTAAAGATAGTACGGCGAGACAATATTAATCATGCTTATGCTAAAGGTCGGGAACGCGAACTTTCTTTAGCTGGACTTATGACAAATCGAGAGTTTTGCAAAATCCTTAGTAAATACTCTGATATCGATTATCCCCATGATGTGGTCAAAAATTTAGGACATGACATGGTTTTCGTCGTCTTACATAAAGGTTCACCCAGTTACGGTAAACCATTAGAACCGCAAAATCTAAACAAGTTGCTAAAACGACTTCATCAAAAAACAGATATCGACATAACAAGGGTATATCCGCACTTGTTCAGGCACACCTTTGCAACTCACAACATTCGTAAGGGAAGGGAAAAAGGGCAAGATCAAGAGAAGACAGCAAAGAGTGTACAACGACAATTGGGGCATAAGTCAATCGCTACAACCTTAGATATTTACGAGCATTCCTTTGACGAGGCTGAAATGTTGAATGAAATGGAACGTATAACGGAAGGAAAATGACCCTAGCATTACAAGAGGCACAACTGTTTGAAATACTTTCTGATCCTGGAAATATAGCATCTACATATATCACTGATGTAAAGTTGCAACGAGATATCTGGAATATAGAGCAGGACTTACCTCTACTGAGAGAACAGGCACACATAAGCGGACGTAATACTATAAATTTTCAGAGAATTACTCTGGAGTGGTTGAAAGATTTACTTAAGCTGGCAGCACTTATTGCGGTCGGAAACCGACGATGGAGCCTAGCTAGGCTAGGTACTATTATTAGTGCAGTGAATAAATTTAGTGTTTGGTTGGTTAATCACGGGTATGTCACACTATCTGTCTTAAATGATCAAGTTGTGCAAAAGTGGGCACAAAGTGTAACCGAAGTTAATAAAGGTGCTGTTTTAGGATTCCTTTCTGTACTAAATGAACTAGGTTGTATTCAGTTTAAAATTCAATGGGGTTCGCGATCTGATAAACAAGCGAAATCTCCTAACATTATCCCAGAGGAGGTTAAACATAAAATTGATCTAGCTTTGGGACAACTAGATAAACCTATGTATCTCATCTTCAAGTTACATGAGGCGTTGGGAACTAGAAGTATAGAACTTGCTAAAATTCCTTTGGATTGCTTAAGGACACGCAAGGAGATACACCGAATCCGTCTGTGTACAGGCAAACAAAATGACATAGAACAAGAGCAAGACATACCTGAAGAATTGATACCGCTAGTGCATCAACAACAGGCATTTGTCCGGGAGCATTTTGGGGACACATTCCCGTGGTTGTTTCCCAACTGGAGAAGCCGTAGACCAGGGTTTAACAGTAAAGGTTGTAAAGGTTGGCCACTCACTTTTAAATACCATCAAGAGCAAATTATAAAAATAGATAAAAAACTTAATCAGCTACTAAAATCGCTTATTAAAGAAAACGATATTCGTACTAATGATGGCAAACTGGCGTATGTAACGACTCATATGTTTCGACGCACTTATGCAACAGTAGCTGATCGTATGGGTAAACGCCCAGATTTAATTCAGCATGGGTTACGACATACTAATCCTGATATGCAGGATTCCTATGTTCACGTTTCACCACAACAGCAGGAAAAGCGTATAGAGAGAGTGCTAGTAAACAAAGATGGAGAACGGACTGCTATTTATTCCACAGACCAAGATAGTGAATTCATTCGTGAAGAATGGACAGCTAGACAGGTGGAACTAGGACTTTGTACTCGATCTGAAATTAAATTTAAAGAATGCCAGTATGAATATGTATGTTTAGGTTGCGAACATATTCGTTTTTCACAGGAGCATTTACTTAAATTAATAGAGATAAAACAGGCGAACCAACAGTTATTGGATAAATGTCTGGAGAACAATCAATCAGACAGTCGTCGCGCTAACAGCGCTCGTCAATTCATCAATATTCTCAACCCTATCATTGTTAGCTTGCAACAGTAAAATAAATACATAATGAGTCAAAGAAAAGCTCAACCTGCGGGTGTAAATTGCCCATACTGTGATAGTTCTAAAACTATTAAAAAACAAAGACTTCAAGAACGCAAACATGGAATTGTCCAGCCATGCTTATGTAAGAAATGTCGCAAGAGCTTTACTTTGGGCAGTAAGAAAACTCAAGCTCAACCTGCGGGTGTAAATTGTCCATACTGCGAGAGTTCTGAAACTATTAAACATGGAAGCCCTACAGAACGCAAACATGGAATTGTCCAAAAATGCTTATGTAAGAAATGTCGCAAGAGCTTTACTTTGGGCCGTAAGAAAACTCAAGCTCAACCTGCGGGTGTAAATTGTCCATACTGCGAGAGTTCTGAAACTATTAAACATGGAAGCCCTAGAGAACGTAAATAT